>JANSYM010000005.1 GCA_024742355.1 Hyphomonadaceae bacterium
ATAAAGGGCCGTGCTTCCGGGCGCTTGCGGTGAGCCCGACTCGTCCTTCGACCCCCGATCGCGTCGAGGGCAGGATTCGCTCAGGATGAGGCTCAAGGGGGCGGTTTCGCGCCAATGACCGCTTTGACGCCGAAAGCGGACTTTACGTTTCTTGATCGTTCGCGATGGCCACCTCAACCCAAATCTCTTCATGATCTGGTTCATCGAGAAGAAATCTAGAAGACCCACAAAAAGAGAATTTTTGCGGAGGCTCATGTGACAGTGCTTCAATCGGGGCGCTGAGTCCTCCACAGAGACCTTGTTCGTCTTGCCAAAGCAATTCGACATATTCGTGGGATTCGCCCTCAACAATATACTCAACCTTCGCTCGAAAGATAATCTCGAAATTCGCCGTCCTACTGAGCGATGTTGCGCCTACGACATATCTCCAACCTAGCCTTTGCACTTGCTTCTTGATGCGCTCTTCGAGTTTGCATCGCCACTCGTTGAACAAGTCCGCACAATCGATTTCCCTTTCATCGTCAGAGGCGTAAGCCTTCGGGTGTTCTGGGTAGGCGTCGTCGATCATAAGAGGGTCGAATGTCGTGTTTTGGGGCTATGCGGGGACCGTACCACAGACTGAATGGGGAGTCCCCTCCAACGCCGAAAGCGGACAATTACGCGATCTGTTCAAACCTGGCCTTTTGGCAAAGCGCATAGTTTGAGACAAAAGGCGCGATTGCCGCTTTCATCTCGGCAAATGACTCTCCGTAAAAGTACAGAGCGGTCTCGCTCGACCCCTCCCAATACCCCCGGAAGTTTCCACCACTGGCCATCAGACGATCGCATTCGGCAATCACGTGGTTCACGTCACTCTCTGCATAAACCTGATCTGGAAGGTCAGTGCCATTTAGAAACAGGCCGAGACCTTCTTGTGTGCCCATGGGCAATTCAGAGCCATCGCGTTCAACGATCAGCCGCGATCCCTTCGGGACGCCTAAGGATTCGAGCTGCTCGACAATACTCTGCACGATTTCCTGGTTCGCTTCGGTCACATGAATTTCGACGTCGCAAAACTCGATACCAGCTGGCTCATCGGCCAGTTGGGTGCCACCGCCTGTGACCTCACCAAGGTTCAGACGCTTGAGAAGCTCATCGAGCGGATCTTCATAACACTCTCCACGGTCGATCGGCTGAACGCGTGCATTTAATCGCGCGATGACGAATTCTCCCGCGGGTTGGTCCTGTTTCTTTTTCAAAAATCCAAACATGCGCTCTGCTTTCACTACCCTCGATCAGATCATGCATGCTTCAGTACAATAAACGGTAAGCGAACAAGCCAAAATCGTCGATCAGGTTTAACGAAGATTGCGGAGGACTCCGCCCTTCTCTTCGTCCCCGAAAACAAAAAATCAATCCTTCGCTGCGATTCACCGTTGCGGTTTCCTGGCGATTATCTGCTGCGTTTCGCGCTCGATTTCATACAAGTATCCACCACCCCGCGTAAAAACGCTGGCAGGTTGAACCCAGACGATGATCTTGTCTTCAAACGTGTCGACGCATTTCACACCACCGAATGCGCTGACAATTTCTGCGCCCAGGCGCGCTTTGAGGTCTTCGACCGTTGCGCCAATCGCCAATGCGCATTCCATCGAGATGGAGTTGTCGTCCAGGTTAGGTGAGCGTTGCGCCAGCGCGTTGTTCGACAGCGGGGCGCATGCAATTGCCAGCAGGATGTATTTCATTGCCGATTAATGGCATCGCGACCATCCCCCCGCAATCCCCGCCTCAATCCGACCCAGTTCCCCTTGCCGCTACCTTTTCCGGCATGACCGACCATGCCACCATCTGCCTGCAGAAGACCTGGCCGCTGATTGTGCAGCTGATGGCGACGCTCGGCACGCTGCTGGCGAGTGCGGCGGTGCTGCCCCGGGCGGAGCATCTCGGCGCCTTGCGGCGGACGCGGTTGGCGGAAAGTCTGGTGCGGCGCTGGTTGGTTCTGAAAGCGTGCCAGACGCTGCGCCTGCGAAAGAAAACGGCGACACCTCCCAATCGACCCGGCAATCCCCCGCCGCCGACCGCGCGAGCGTCTGCCCGCCCGCCGGTGTTTCGCCTCGACGACCCCTATCCCGGTATGGACATCGGCCTGTCTTTCGCGCCCGCGCCTTTAAAGCCCGAAGCGGATATCTGGCTGCGGCCCTGGACTGTTTCAGGCCAGACCGCGCCCCCGGCGCCCGTAAGCCTCACTCCCATAACCCCGCAAGCGGCCGCGCGCCTGCAACGCCGCGCGCAGGCCTTGCAGGACGTGATTGCGCATACTGAGCGCCACATTGCCCGCATGCGCCGGCGTCTTCAGCGCAGCTTTCGCACGTCACGTCGCCTGCCGCTGCGCCCGGGGACCAGTCCTTGTGCTGATGCCCGGCAGAGGCGAAAGGGCGCGCCCTTGCAGACCGCCTTGCACAATCTCAATTTCTTCGCGCGCGAGGCCCTGTGCGCCTGCGGGCCGCCAGAAGAGGGTGCCTCTCCGAAGCCGAATTCCGCGCTGCAGGTCTAGTCGCAGGCAATTCGGCTTGCCCGCAATTTATATTGCGGCACCCATTCCCCGGCATCGTCCTGGATATAGCTGACGCGGTGCCAATGATCGGCATCCTCGACGACAAAATCGGCCAACAGCTCGATCTCGGTCGGGTAGACCTGCCACATGGTCAGCTTGCCGTCCCGCATACCCGCCCGCAGATCCAAGACCTGAGTGCCCGTGGTCGAGACCCACATCATCTTCCATTCAGCCGAGTCCGGGTCATACATGCGAACATTGACGCCGCGTGGGCTGTTTGGGTCGAGGCCTGGGTCCGGATCGTACCACTCGTCCGTGATCATCATCCCGTCCATGCTGTACCAGCCGTTCCAGCGGGCGCGCGGCCCGGGCCGCGGTGGCGACCAGGTGTCGCCCATCATGATATGGCTGGTAATCTCGAAATCACCGATCAGGAACGCAAACTGCTCCAGTTCAGGCGGCGCTTCCGGGTGCGGGCTGCCATAGTCACAGCGCGGCGGACTGCGCTCTGGCGCGTCTTCCTGCGCCGTGACCTGCGAAACGCATCCGCCAATCAGGAACAGGGCGAACAGCGATTGGGTCATTCCGCGTCTGAGAGACATGGCGTTTTCCTCCAGGTTTTGGCGAAGCGTATGACCGCCAGACCAAAGCGGCAAGACGGCCGCACACACTCTATTAAGGCCAGCCATGGCATATTGCCCGCCAAACCCTTGTGTGAAGTGGAACCAAACGCATGCGCTTTGTCCCTGTTCTGATCGCCTTGAGCTGCCTCGCTTTGCCGGCGGGTGCGACCAAACCGACTCCGGACTCGCCGCCGACGGCGCCGGAAGACCTTGAGCTTGCGGGTGCACCGCTGGTCATTCAGGAACATACATATCGGTTCGGCGACCTCTTGCGCTCAGACCCTGGCACCTCGGTCGAGGCTTGCGCCGACGCCTGTCACAAGGATGCACGCTGCGTCGCCTGGACACTGACGCCACCCGCCTATTCCGCTGAAGCGCGTTGCGAGCTGAAGGCCAACCCGGGCACAGCGTCGTACCGCCCCGGCGCGGTTTCCGGCATGTCGGAATCGCTGCGCATGGAACCGGAAATGCGCTATCAGGTGAAAGTGCCGGAAGGCTACCAGCCAGCGCCTGCCGAAGCCGAAGAGCTGATGGGCGCTGAAGCCGCCGCGCCAAAGACCATGCCGGAATTGCTCGGCACTTCGGAGACCCGGATTTCCGCTGTGATGAAACCGGCCCCGCGAGTCGAGGCGCCTGTTGCCGAAGCACCCGTTGAACCCGTCATTGCCGAAGCCCCACCCGCGCCGGTGAAGGAAACCCTGGCCCTGAACGCCAGCGCCCCGGCGGCGCCAGCTGTGGCGCCTGGCCCGCCACCACCGGTCAAGGCCACCGCATTCGCGCAACCCGCTGAGCCGGTCGTGAAAACCGTCGCCAAGCCAGCCGCACCAAAGGCTCCGGTCATTCTCGAGCCAAGCCGCACCGCGCTGCCACCACCAGCGCCAAGCGCCAAAGCCGATGCGTTTGCCGCAGAGGCTGCTGCTGAAGCCGCGACGGACGCCGGCAGCTAGTCGCGCGTATCGCCGCGCGATTTGCGTTTGCGATAACCTTCAATCTCACGAGACTTGTCGCGATTGGGTTTTGGCCCACCGCGCCCAACAAAGCTTCGTCCCTTACGGATCGGCTTGCCATCCTCGTCCGTGACCCGTTTCGGCCGCGGCGGCAGTGACGCAGAGATCAGCGCCGCCCGCTCCTTGGCTTTCAGGGTCCGCCACTTGCCAGACGGCAAGTCGCCCAGCTGCAAAGGGCCAATCCGAATGCGTTGCAAGTCCGTCACCCGCAACCCGACCAGATCGCACATGCGCCGGATTTGCCGCTTGCGACCCTCCTTGAGGATGAAGCGCAGCGTCTGACCTTCTTCGCGCGTGACCTTGGCCGGCTTGAGGCGCCGATTGTCGAGGCTGAGCCCGTTGCGCAGGAGCGTCAGTCGTCCCTCCTTGAGCTCACCTTTGACGGTGACGAGATATTCCTTCTCGAGACTGTGCTGCGGCCCGATAATCGCCTTGGCGAGAACACCGTCCTCGGACAGCAGCAACAGGCCATGCGAGTCCTGGTCGAGCCGGCCGAGCGGCGCCAGGCTGGCCGTCTTGCCCGGACCCTGGCTACCATCGGTGGCGTTGTTGGTCTTGAGCAGACGCACCGCTGGCACCTGGCCGTCTTCCGGCTGGGCCGAGACATAGTCGACCGGCTTGTTGAGCACGGCGGTGAACTTGCCCTCGATCGCCCGCTGCGCCGCCTCAGTCAGAGTGAGGGTCTGGCCCGGCTCGATCTTGTGGCCAGGCCGCTCGATCAGTTCTTCGTCCACCATCACGCCGCCGCCTTCGATCAGGGCTTCGGCTTCCCGGCGTGAGCACAGGCCAAGCTCGGCCATCCACTTATTGACCCGGACCGGCGCATTGCCACGATAGAGATGCTGATCTGCCATGTCGGGCGGTGTGGCCAAGCTGAGCGCCAAGGTCAATCAAGAAATACCACAGAGAGATATTCCCTTTTGCCCCGACTCCCTGCTAAAGGCGGGCGCAAGAACAGGAGCGACCATGAAAACCGCTGTGATTGTCTTCCCGGGATCGAATTGCGACCGCGACGCTGAAATGGCTCTGCGCCAGGCCAGCGGGCAGGACCCGGCCATGGTCTGGCACAAGGATGGCACCATCCCGGATGGCACGGATCTGGTCATGGTTCCCGGCGGTTTCTCCTATGGCGACTATCTGCGCTGCGGCGCGATGGCGGCGAACAGCCCGGTCATCGCCCAGCTGCATGCCCATGCGGAGCGCGGCGGCTACATTCTCGGCGTCTGCAATGGCTTCCAGATCCTCTGCGAGACCGGCCTGTTGCCCGGCGCGCTGATGCGCAATACCAGCCTCAACTTTGTCTGCAAGCCGCAGAAATTGAAG
The DNA here is from genome assembly GCA_024742355.1 of Hyphomonadaceae bacterium. Lineage (GTDB taxonomy): Bacteria > Pseudomonadota > Alphaproteobacteria > Caulobacterales > Hyphomonadaceae > Henriciella. The sequence continues at coordinate 5,487 of JANSYM010000005.1, forward strand.
ATCGAGACAAGCAATAGCGCTTTTACCAGCGCCTATGGCAGAACGTCGGAGATTTCGATTCCAATCGCCCATCATGACGGCAATTATGTTGCCGACGAAGCGACGCTCGACACGCTCGAAGGTGAAGGCCGCGTGGCCTTCCGCTATGTCGGCAACCCCAACGGCTCGGCCCGCGACATTGCCGGTGTGATCAGCGAGAATGGCCGCGTGCTCGGCATGATGCCGCATCCGGAGCGCGCCATAGGTGGGCACGAAGGCGGCACCGACGGCGTTGCCATGTTCGAAAGCCTGATGACGGCCGCCTGAGCCCGACCAGACCCGACTGGACCCGGCCCGCTTTTCAATCCTCCCCCACTGCCACTATGATAAGCTCGGGTCGCAGCGAGGGGTAAGTCATGTCCTATCTCCAGGAAACACGGGATGCCGGGCGTCATGTCTTCCCGGACCTGGCGCGAGCCTGGGCTTTGTTTGGGATCGCCCTCGTCAATGTCGCCATCTTTGCCTGGCCGATGATGAAAGGCGGCTATGCCGGCGGCGCGCTCGAAACCGGGATAGACCAGGCGGCCTTCTTCGGCGTCAATGCGCTGTTCACGATGAAATCCTACACGCTGTTTTCTTTCATGTTTGGTGTCGGATTTGCGTATCAGATGAGTTCCGCTGAGCGGGCCGGAACCGGCTTTGCCGGCCGCTACTGGCGCCGCATTATCGGCCTGTTCTTCTTTGCCGCGATCAATATCACGCTGTTCTTTCAGGGCGACATCCTGTTCATATACGGCGTCCTCGGCAGCCTGTTATTCCTGTTTCGCAAGTCGAGCTCAAAAATCCTGATCCGCTGGGCGGTGGCATTCTACATTGTTCAGATCCTGCTGATATTCGCCTTTGCGGGCTTCATGGCCATGGGCCAGGCCTTTGCCCCGGAGGAGATGGCGGCGGGGGCCGCGCAAATGGCGGAAAAGGGCGCGGAAATGTACGCGGTTTACAGCGCTGGCACCTTTACCGAAACCGTCATCGCCCGCACCACGGAATGGGCGAACAGCATTTTCTTCCTGTTTCTGATACAGGGCTGGGGCGCGCTATCCTTCTTCCTGTTCGGCCTTGCCGCCGTGCGCAATGACACGATTGCCAAACCGAACGCCAGATTCTGGGAAACCAGCCGCCGCATCTATTTGCCGATCGGCCTCATCATCGGAGCGGCCGGCGCCTGGTGCATGGCTCAGGCGACCAGCATGATGGACCCGATGATGATGCTCGGCACGGGCCTGATCACGTTGGGCAGCCCGTTCTCGACCGCGGGGTATCTCGGCTTCATCGTCAAATGGTCCCTCGCCGCGGACGGCCCGATCAAGACCTTCTTCGCCCGCGGCGGCACGGCCTCGCTGACCGCTTATCTGATGCAGAACATGTTGTTCACGCTGGTTTTCTACGGCTTCGCGCTCGGCCTCTATGCCAAGCTTGGGGCCGCAAGCGTCATCGGCATCGCGGCTGTGGTGGCTGTGTTCTCGATCGCCTTTACCAGCCTCTGGCGGGTACGATTCAAACGCGGCCCGCTGGAATATTTGCTGCGCGGATTTACATATTGGGGGGCGCGATAGCGGCATGCTGAACGAATTGAAGGGGACTCAATTGGTCAAATATTTTATCACCGCCAGCCTGGCCGCAGCCGTAGCGGTGTTGTCGGCAACAGCGCAACCGGCCGACCAGCCGCGCGACCCGAACTCCGCGGCCCTGGATGGCTGGCTGCACGCGGAGCAATTGAACGAGCGGTGTAACCTGCTGCATTATTACGAAGTCCGCCTGGTCGAAGACTCGGTGTTTGACATGCAGAACAAGGCTCCGGAGTTTCGCGCCATCAAGTTTGACAACACGATGGAGGCCGAAGAGCGCGTCGCCCGCCTGCAGACCCTGTTGGCAGATCGCCGCATGCAAGCGGCAGACGCCATGGCATCGGCGGCATGCGACGCCAATCACCCGGCCATCCGCGCCATACGCGGCGCCTATGCACCACATTTCATGCAGATGCTGATTGGTGCGCATGGCGCTGCGGAACTGGCCAATGCCCGGGCGGGGGAGAAATACGCCTATGACCAGTTGCTGGCCCTCTTGCAGACCCTGTATGGCGCCGATTGGCAGACCCAGGTTGAGGCCACCATGTCCATTCTGAATGAGCAGGCCGGCAACTGGAACGAGACGAGCATGTGGTCGGCGCTGCGGCCGCACTTACATGATGTCGTCTGGCAATTTCGCCTGAACGAGAAAGGCTACAAGTACAAGCCGATACGCGGGAACTGGGTGCGGTTTCAGCCTGTCAAAGCCGATGGCACCGGCGCCTTTCCGGCCATGTTCCAGCATCGCCAGATACAGCGCGTCCAATTGCCGGACGGGGTGACCGAGCTCTACCGGGTCAATGGGCGGATGGATGATGGCCGCCTGGTCACCATGCTGGCCAGCCATAGCAAATCCAATCCGGCCGGCCCGTTGCGCGCAACGCTGCTCAAGCAGAATGAGGTCGATTTGCTAAGCTGGAGCAATGATGACTGGCGCGCCGACACAACCGCGTTCGAGGCTGAAACACTGGACGACGATGCCTGCCCGCTCGACCATTGTTTTGTGTTCCCGATTGAGGCCGCAACCAGAATGGACACTCAGACCGCCGAGGACAGCCGGGTCTCCTATGAACTCTATGTCGGCGCCCCGGAGACCTACCCGCTTGACCCGAACGCGCCATCCTTTCATCGCCAGAAAGTCTATGCGACTGATTTTAGTCGCGATTGAGCGAAGGAAGGCTCTAGCGAATCCCCGCATCCCACGCTAAAGGCCGCGCATGACTGATACATCCGCGATCATCGCCGCCATGCAGGCTGAGCAGACCGAGACCGATGCCGCCGGACACGGCATCAATGCTGAGGAATGGCATCGCCTCATCACCCGCCTGAACCGCAAGCCGAACCTGGTTGAACTCGGCATCTATTCGGTGATGTGGTCAGAGCATTGCTCGTACAAATCTTCGCGCCGGCACTTGTCCAAGTTCCCGACCAAGAACAAGCATGTCATTCAGGGCCCGGGTGAGAATGCCGGGGTGATCGATATTGGCGACGGCCAGGCGGCGGTCTTCAAGATGGAGAGCCACAACCACCCGTCCTATATCGAGCCCTATCAAGGCGCCGCGACCGGGGTGGGCGGCATTCTGCGCGATGTCTTCACCATGGGCGCGCGCCCGATTGCGCTGGTCAATGCGCTGCGCTTCGGTGATCCGAGCCATCCCAAGACGCGCAGCCTGGTGGCGGGCGTGGTCGCCGGCATTGGCGGTTATGGCAATTGCGTCGGCGTGCCGACCGTGGCCGGCGAGACCGAATTCCACTCTGGCTATAATGGCAACATCCTGGTCAATGCGATGGCGGTTGGCCTGGCTGATCAGGACAAGATCTTCTATGCCCGCGGCGCGACGCCCGGCAACCCGATCTTCTATGTCGGCTCCAAGACCGGGCGCGACGGCATTCACGGCGCGACCATGGCCTCAGCCGAATTCTCCGAGGGCGATGAGGACAATCGCCCGACGGTTCAGGTCGGCGACCCGTTCACCGAGAAACTGCTGATCGAAGCCTGTCTCGAATTGATGGCCACCGACGCCATCCAGGCAATCCAGGACATGGGCGCAGCCGGCCTCACCTCCTCGTCCGTCGAGATGGCCGATAGCGGCGGCGAGAATGGCGAAGGCATCGGCGTCGAGATGGACCTGGACAAGGTCCCGCAACGCGAAACCGGCATGAGCGCCTATGAGATCATGTTGTCGGAAAGCCAGGAGCGCATGCTGATGGTGCTCTACCCGGACAAGATCGACGTGGCCAAGAAAGTGTTCGAGAAATATGACCTCGATGCCGAGGTGATCGGCATGACCACTGACAGCGGCCGCATGGTGCTGAAACAGTTTGGCGAAACTGTCTGCGACATCCCGGTCGCGCCGCTCGCCGAAGACGCCCCGAACTATGACCGCCCCTGGGTCGAACCGAAGAAACGCGCGCCGCTCGATATTTCGAAATATCCCGAGCCGCAGGATTATGGTGAGGTGCTGCTGAAGCTGATGTCCTGCCCGGACATGGCCTCCAAGCGCTGGATCTGGGAGCAATATGATCGCCACGTCATGGGCGACACCGTGGACAGTTCGCAGAGCCAGGGCAATGCCGCCATTGTCCGCATTCACGGCACCAATAAAGCCCTCGCCATCACCTCCGATTGCACCCCGCGCTATGTCGCCGCCGACCCGTATGAAGGCGGCAAGCAGGCCGTCGCCGAGGCCTATCGCAACTTGTCCGCTGTCGGCGCCAAGCCGATTGCGATCACCGACAATCTGAATTTCGGCAACCCGGAAAAGCCGGAGACGATGGGCTATATCGTCAAGGCCATCGAAGGTATGGCCGAAGCCTGCCGGACCCTGGATTTCCCGGTCGTGTCCGGCAATGTCAGCCTGTACAATGAGACCGACGGGATTGCGATCCCACCGACGCCTGTGGTGGGCGGTGTTGGTCTGATCGAGGACCTCACCAAGGTGGCGACCCTGAAAGGGGCGCAGGAAGGCGACGTGCTCATCCTGATCGGCGAAACCAAGGGCCACCTTGGCGCGTCACTCTATGCGCGCGAGATCCTGGGGCTCGATGGCGAAGACGCCGGGCCGCCGCCGCCGGTGGATTTGGAGACGGAACAGAGGAACGCGGATTTTGTCCGCGAACTGGTTGAGCAAGGGCTTGTGAACGCGGTGCACGATGTCAGCGATGGCGGGATTGCCTGCGCGACGGCGGAGATGGCGTTGGCGAGTGGTGTGGGAGTAATCTTCGACCCGACAGTTAAATCAGGAATAGACAACCGCGCCTGGTTGTTTGCAGAAGACGCTGGGCGAACCATGCTTGCAATAGACAAAGACAAAACGGCTGATTTTGTCAGCAAGTCGGCGGCGGCCAATATCGAGATGGACATTGTGGGCCAGTGCAACGAGCCAGATGCACGAGACCTCATCATTTTTGGAACTTATGGCGGAACATCCCTCTCCCGCCTCCGCGAGGCTCATGAAGGCTGGTTGCCGGGGTATATGAACAAGGTGGATTAGAGCGCGAGACGCTTCCACCCGCCCGACTGTCCCGGACGTGAGACTCTCCAGAAACATCCGACGATACCTGCGCAGGCAGGTATCCATGGACGGAAAAGGCCGCGTGTCCGTCTGGCAAAGGTCTGTCCTTGGACCCCTGCCTGCGCAGGGGTCTTCGGTCACTTCGGGCGAGTGAATCCGACCGCCCCCTAGATCAGTTCATAATCCTCGAGCTTCACCTCGGCGACGGCGGCGGCATAGTCGCGGGTGTGGGAGGACCAGTTCTGGGTGATCTTGCCATGTTCGTTCTTGTACCAGCTATTGCAGGCCGGGTCGGCCCAGACCGTATTGCCCAGATCGGCCTGAACCTCGGCATTGAACCGGTCCTGGGCCGCCTGAGTCGGAACCATGGCGGCCTTGCCCGCTGCGCCAAGGCCATCCAGCGCTTTCACGGCATATTCGACCTGGCGTTCAAGCATGAAGGTAATCGCATTGTGGCCGAGATTGGTGTTCGGGCCGTAGAGGACGAACAGGTTGGGGAAATCGGCGACGGTGATGCCGAGATAGGCTTCCGGATAATCGCTCCAGACCTCATTGAGATGCTTGCCATCGCGGCCCTGAACATCGACCGACCAGCGCCAGCCCGTGGTCTCGAACCCGGTCGCATAGGCAATCGCGTCGAGATCATGATGCGTGCCGGAGCTGGTCTGAATGCCGGTCGCATCAATCGCCTCAATGCCATCGGTTTCGAGCGTGACATTGTCCCTGGTCAAAGCCGGGAAATAATCGTCCGAGATCAGGATGCGGCGACAGCCAATCGGATAGTCCGGCGTCAGCCTGGCCCGCAGGTCCGGATCCTCGACCTGCTTTTCGAGCTGGTTCATGGCGATCTTGTGATAGGCGGCGCGGCCTTCCGGGGTCCATTTGAAGGCTTGCCAGAAAAAGGTGTCGGCCTGCTCATAAATGATCTGGCGGTTGAGTGCGCCAATCTTCATGGCGAGCTCCGGATCCGTCCCCAGAAGCGCGCCTTCCTCGGCGCTCATGCTGACATCATTGCGCGGGATGACCCAGTTCGGGCTGCGCTGGAAGACGACCAGTTCCTCAACCTCTTCGGCCAGCTCCGGGATGACCTGCACAGCGCTCGCGGCGCAGCCAATGATGCCGACGCGCTTGCCTTTCATGTCGATCGAATGATCCCATTCCGCGGTGTGCGTGATCGCGCCCTTGAACGCGTCCTTGCCGGGAATAGACGGCCAGTTCGGGCGGTTGAGCTGGCCGAGCGCGCCGATCACCGCGTCGCCGGTAAAGCTGGCGCCGCTGGCCGTGGTGACGGTCCAGGTCCGGGCGTCTTCGTCCCAGACCGCCGAGACCGCTTCATCGCCGAGATGCACGTTCGGGCGCAGCTGGTAGCGGTCGACAATTTCCTCTGCATAGGCCTGGATTTCGCCCCCTTGAGGATAGGCCCGGCTCCAGTTCACCGACAGCGCGAAACTGTATTGATAAAGCGCCACCGGCACATCGCAGGCAACGCCCGGATAGGTGTTCTGGGCCCAGGTGCCGCCGACCTTGTCGAGCTTCTCGACCATGGTGAAGCTGTGGCCGGCCTCGTGCAGCTTGATCGCCGCGCAGATACCGCCCAGCCCCGCGCCAATAATGATCACATGCTTGCCTGCCATGACGGGCCTCCTCCGAAGTCTTTTTATATTTCAAGACAGGATGGCCGAACCTCGCCGCTTGGCAAGGGTCACGCGAGGGGAATTTTACGGGTCCGGTTAAGCGCCGGTATAGCCCTCACGCGCCGGATGGCGGGGATAGACGCCGAGAATTTTCAGCGAGCTCGAGAAGAAACCAAGCTCTTCCAGCGCCAGCTGAACCGAGCGCTGATCGGGGTGGCCTTCAATCTCGGCATAGAATTGCGTGGCGCTGAACGAGCCTTCGATCTGATAGCTTTCCAGCTTGGTCATGTTGACGCCATTGGTCGCGAACCCGCCCATCGCCTTGTACAGCGACGACGGAATGTTGCGGACCTGGAACAGGAAGGCGGTGACTGCCGGCCCATCTTCATGGCTGATATCGGTTGGCTCCGGCGCCATGATGACAAAGCGGGTCGTGTTATGGCTGGCATCCTCAATGTCCCAGGCGAGGATTTCGAGGCCATATTCCTGCGCCGCCAGCGCCGGCGCGATCGCGGCGGTCTTGGCATCCTGCTTCTCAGCCACGCGGCGCGCGGCGCCCGCTGTATCAGCTGCGGTGACGGCAGTGATATTGTTCTTGCGCAGATAATTGCGGCACTGGCCGAGGGCCATGACATGGCTATAGGCGCGCTCAATCTCTTCAACCTTCGAACCCGGCAGGCCCATCAACTGGAACTTGATGCGCATGAAATGTTCGCCAATCATGTGCAGGGTCGTCGCCGGCAGCAGGTGGTGAATGTCGCCGACCCGGCCAGCAATCGTGTTCTCGACCGGGATCATTGCCAGCTGCGCCTCGCCGCTCTCGACCATGGCGATGACGTCTTCAAAGGTGCGGCAGGCCACGGCATCATATTGTGGATACACTTCACGGCAGGCGATGTGCGAATTCGAGCCGCGCTCTCCCTGGTATGCGATCTTGCCTTGCGCCATCTGGTCTGCGCCCTCTTTTGCTTTGGTTTACGCCTTAGCGACAACCAATTCGAAGTGAATATCCGGTTACCCAGACTGCGCGCTTTCGCCGCTGAAAAACCGGTACGCGCGATCTGCCACATCTGTGTATATTGATCGCAAGGGAATAGCGTGCCAGAAGGCGCGCGCAAGACTTGAAATTTGAGGGATCACCTGATGGGCGAGCTCGGACTGAACAAGATTTTTGGAGCGCTTCTGGCCGTAGGCCTAGTGGTGCTGGGCCTGAAGGAAGTGTCGAGCGTCGTGTTCGGCGGCGGACATCACGGTCACCATGAATACGAATCACTCAACCAATGGGCCGAGGAAAACTTCCACGGCTATCGCATCGATATCGCTGAGACCGGCGGCAGCGGTCCGGTCATTGAAGAAGTGTACGATCTCGGCGCGCTTCTGGCGGCCGCTGACATCTCGCGCGGCGAGCGCAGCTTCAAAGCCAAATGCGCCTCGTGCCACACGATTGATCAAGGCGGCAGCGACGGTACAGGTCCGAACCTGTACGCGACCCTCGGCGCCGCCAAGCAGAGCCACGATGGCTTCAATTATTCTGGCGCCCTGTCCAATACCGAGGGCGACTGGAGCTGGGAAAACATGGATGCCTGGATCAAAAACCCAGGCTCTTATGCCCGCGGCACCAGCATGGCCTTTGCTGGCGTGAAGCGCGACGACGAGCGCGCCAGTGTCCTCGCCTATCTCGCCTCTTACAGCCCGGACGCACCGGTTCAGCCTGAGCCGCTGCCGGAAGTCGCCGCTGAAGGTGACGCTGAAGAAGCCGCCGGAGAACTCGACGAAACCGATCAGACGGTCATTGATGGCGCCGATCCGGATGCGGCTGAGCAAGCTGAAAACGCCGCGATCGAAGCCGAAGCGGCGGCTGACCAGGCCATCGAAGAAGCTGCCAATGCCGGCACCGACGCGATTGCCGATGCCGCTGCAGCTGCCGAAGACGCCGTGACCGACGCGGCCCCAGATGCCGCTGATACGGTAGAAGAGGCTGTCGAAGAGGCTACGCCTGAGCAGTAAGCCAGTCCGGCGCTACGCCGACAGCTTCAGAGAGATTGATACGGCGGGCCCCAAGTGGCTCGCCGTATTCTTTTGCGATCCGCTCAATCGCCGGCACCAGAGGCTCGGCCATCGTGGTCATGAAGGTGCCATTCGAATGCAGGAAAGACTCGGCATCGAGCATGATGCCGACATGCCCTTTCCAGAAGATCAGGTCGCCGCGCTGAAGAGCACCCGGCGTGTCCCAGTCCGTGACCGGCTCCCCCAGCCAGTCGCGCTGCATGTCGCTGTCGCGCGGGCAGATCACGCCGCAGGCACCAAAGGCAATCTGGACCAGGCCGGAACAATCAATGCCGTAGCAATCGCGCCCGCCCCACAAATAGGGCGTGCCGAGAAACTGTTCGGCGACCGCAGCAGGGTCGTCTTCAACCGACTCAATTGGCGCGACGAGATGTTTGGCGATCCAGCCGACCCGTTCGAAGCGATGATAGGCGCCCTCCTCTTCACCCGCGCTGGTCAGTCGCGCGCCCATGCCGAGCAGAGCATTCGGCGTCGCCTGAATATGCGGCGCCGAATAGGCGTGGAGGCGCGTGACCTTGACCCGGTGCGTGGGCTCGATCACCGAAGCGGCCAGCTTGCCGACCCTGGCCCAGCCGACATAGCGATCGGTCTCATTCTGAACCAGCGCGAAGCCCTTCTCCTCATGATGCATGGTCAGGGTCTCGCCGTGCAGAAGCTGGCTGACCTGAACGGCGCCATCGCGAGGCTCCTTGTGCAGGGCCGCGATCCCGCCCGTGACCTGCAGCCGCAAGCCGTCACCGCCCGCAGGCAGGGTCAGCCGGGAATCATCAAAGGCAGGCATGGCAGGCTCCGATCTGTTTCAGACCAGATCTTATAGGCCGAAAACCAAGGAATTGTTTAGGCGACGGCGCGGCCAATCTCGGTCGGCGCTCCGGCGTCCAGCTCACCGGCCTCGGCCGACTGGATACGCCCGCCAAAGGCGCGCAGCCAGTCCATGCCTTCCGTCGTGCGTTCAATGTGAACGCTGCGCAGGTCATTCTCGTCCGGAATGCGGCGAATGAAATGGTTCTTCTCGAGCACATCCAGCGCGCGGGTGACCGCCGGTTTGGCAATATTGAGATGTCCCGACAGGCCGCGCACGGTGTGCGGTCCCGGGGTCAGCGCGACAGTCATCAGGACAGCCTGTTGGCGGGCCGTCATATCGGACTCATCGGAGCGGACATAGTCCGTCAGTGCGCAACGCCAAAGATCCAGAGCCTGTCTTTGTGTCATCGCCATATCGCTCACCTCATTTCGTTTGGTAAGCGAATCAGAATCCGATTTGCGACTCGCGTAAAGAGTCCAGAGAAAATTTTAAGACAGCCCGGATTTCTGAAGGCTGGGAATGGAGAACATGGCCAGTTTCAGGCTTTCCGCGATGCGCTGCGCCCGCTCCATGAAATAGGGAATCACATCTTCGGACGGCGCCAGGTCCCGCACCGTCTCTTCGAACAGGCCGAGCCAGACGGCGAAGTCTTCCTTCGCAACGCCAGAGAGTTTCTGATGCGCCGGAACCGGCTTGCCGGAATAGCGGCCCGTATTCATCGCCACCGAGGACCAGAAGTCCTTCATCTTCGGCAAGTGTTCGTCCCAGTCTTCGATCGCCTGTCCGAAGATCGGACCGAGCCGGTCATGCGCCCGCACGCGGGTATAGAAGGTCTCGACCAGATTTGAGATGAAGGCCTCATCAATCCCCATCGCCGCAGCACGGGCCTGGATTTCAGCGCGGCGCTGCTCGGCGCTGCGTACGCGATAGGTCATGGCGTTACGGTCTCCTTGGTGAAGCAGGGCGACCATGACGGTCGCCCAACTTCAATCCGTATTTGCCCTTAGAAACTCAGGACTCTCGCATAGCGAACGTGCGGCAATGCCTTGAGCTGTTTGACCAGGTCAGTGGACGGCTCGCTATCAATGCCGATCAGGGCAATTGCTTCGCCGCCCGCATCGGTGCGACCGAGATGGAAGGTCGCGATGTTGATGTCTTCCTTGCCCAGCAGCACACCGAGAGAACCGATAAAGCCGGGCTTGTCGAGATTGTTGACGTAAAGAACCTTCGGACTGAAATCGCCTTCCAGTGCCATGCCTTTGACTTCGACGATGCGAGGCTGTCCGGCAATCAGGGTCCCGGCGAGCGAACGCCAGCCCGGATTGGGATCATTCTCGGTTCGCTTGGTCAGCACCTTGATGCGGATCAGGCTGTCATAGACCGGGCTGTCCTCTGTTTTCGACTCTGCCAGTTTGACACCCGTATCGTGCAGGATCGCTGGCGCCGAGACCATGTTCACATCGCCGCGCGAGGCGCGCAACAGCCCGGCCAGAGCTGCAGCGGTGAGCGGCTTGCGATTGAGCTCGCTGACTTCGCCTTCATATTCGATGACGACTTCCTCAAACCCGTAATCGCTGATCTGTCCGGCAAACAGGCCGAGCTTTTCAGCAAGCGCCGCAAACGGCTTGAGCCGCGGCGCCTCGTCGGCTGTGATCGATGGCATGTTGAGCGCATTGGTAACCGCGCCAGTGAGAAGATAATCGCTCATCTGTTCCGCCACTTGCAGGGCGACATTCTCCTGCGCTTCCGAGGTCGCCGCGCCCAGGTGCGGCGTCGCGATGAAGTTCGGCGCCCCGAACAGGACATTGTCCTTGGCAGGCTCCTCAGCGAACACGTCGAAGGCCGCGGCGGCGATATGACCGGAGGTCAGAAGCTCGGCGACGGCGGCTTCATCAACGAGACCGCCACGCGCGCAGTTGACCAGGATCACCCCAGGCTTGGTCTTGGCCAGGGCTTCAGCCGAAAGGATGTTGCGCGTCTGATCGGTCAGCGGTGTGTGCAGCGTGATCGCATCGGCGCGGGTCAGCATCGCACCCAGGTCCTCGGCTTTCTCCACGCCGAGTTCGATCGCGCGCTCTTCAGTCAGGAAGGGATCATAAGCGAGCACTTTCATCTGCAGGCCCTTGGCCCGTTCAGCAACGCGGGCGCCGATGTTCCCGCAACCAATCATGCCGAGCGTCTTGTAAGAAAGCTCGGTGCCCATGAAGGCCTTCTTCGGCCAGTCACCCGCCTGCGTCCCGGCATTCGCCGCTGGGATCTGACGGGCCGCCGCGAACATCATCGCGATGGCATGCTCGGCGGTGGTGACGGCATTGCCGAACGGCGTGTTCATGACCACGACGCCCTTCGAGGTCGCCGCCTTGATGTCGATATTGTCAACGCCGATCCCGGCCCGGCCAATGACTTTGAGATTGTCGGCAGCGGCGATCACGTCGGCGTCTGGCTTGCAGGCCGAACGAACGACCAGGCCGTCAAATTCAGGGATCTTGGCGATCAGCTCATCCTTGCTGAGGCCAACTGCGGTTTCAGTTTCCAGGCCGCGATTGTGGAAGATCTCCACCGCCGCCGGGGCGAGTTTGTCTGCTATCAGAACTTTAGGCATCTGTGTCTCCAGGGCGCCAGTCGGCGCGATCTAGTCTGTGAACAAGGCAGTCATCGTCTTCATCAAACAGACGACGACCAATCGGTCGGAAGCCCAGGCGCTCATAGAAGCGATGGGCGTCCGTATTGGAATTCAAAGGATCGATCAGGATGGCTTCGACGTGAGGCTCGGCGAAAGCGCGGGTGATGGCGAGCGTCATCATCACCGTGCCATGCCCCTGCCCGAGGCAATCAGGCTCGCCGATCCAGATGTCCATGGCACGCAGATTGGGCGGACAATCCGTACCCCAATAATGCGTGCGTTCCAGCGCCGGATCGATGATCTGCATGGCGCCAATCGGGCGGCCATCAAGTTCAGCGATATAATAGGCACTGGCCGGATCGGCGCCGCTCACCTCGTCGGCCCATTCTGCATCGGCGAAAGCGACATCCGCGTTCGGGTCATCGCTGGTGGCAGCGATGACATGCGGTTGCCGGTCCCATCTCTTCAGATGCGGCACGTCTGCAAGCGTGGCGAGTCGGAGCGTGAGCGTCATGGCCGAAGCCCGGATCGATTACAGCGCGGCGAGCTCTTCGGCGAAGGTCCAGTCGAGCCATGGCGTCAGTTTCGCAACATCATCCGGCTCGACCGTCGCTCCGCACCAAATGCGCAGTCCCGGAGGCGCCTTGGCATAGCCGTTGGCGTCGAAACAGGCATCTTCGTCCTCGAGGCGTTTCATCATCCGCTTGATGAAATCGCGCTGCGTCGGTTCGTCCATTTTGACAAAGGTCGGATGCACGATGGACAGGGTCACACCGGAGTTGGACCGCACCGCATCATCGGCGCACAGAAACTCGACCCAATCGGTCTTGGTGACCCAATCCTCGAGAATTTCAAGCGAGCGATCAGAGCGGGCTTTGAGGCCCTGATAGCCGCCGCATTCCTCGGCCCAGTCGAGCGCCTGGAGGTAATCTTCCGTACACAGAAGCGACGGCGTGTTGATCGTATTGCCTTCGAACAGCGCCTCGTTCAGCTTTCCGCCTTTGGTCATCCGGAACAGTTTCGGCAATGGCCGGTCCGGCTTGTAGCTCTCAAGGCGGCGCACCGCGTTTGGCGACAGGATGAGCATGCCATGAGCCGCTTCCCCGCCCAGCACTTTCTGCCAGCTATAGGTGACGACATCGAGTTTGTCCCACTCCATGTCCTGCGCGAACACAGCCGAGGTCGCGTCACAGATCACCACCCGGTCCGGGTTCGGCTTGATCCAGTCAGCATTGAGAACCCGCACGCCAGACGTCGTGCCGTTCCAGGTAAACACAATATCAGCATCGTCGCGCGCCTGCTCGAACGGAGGCAGCACGCCATAGTCGCCGACATGAATGTTGCAATCGTCGAGCTTCAGCTCGTTGACGGCATCGGTGACCCAGTCCTTGCCGAAACTTTCCCAGGCAAACACGTCAACCGCGCGCTGGCCGAGCATCGACCACATGCACATCTCGACCGCGCCCGTATCGGAAGCCGGCACGATCGCGACGCGGTAATCCTCAGGCAGGCCGAGAATATCCTTGGTGCGTTCAATAGCCTGTTTCAGCTTGGCTTTCGCAGTCGCAGAGCGATGCGAACGTCCGAGCGCAGCAGATTGTAGTTTTTCGAGAGAAAATCCGGGGCGCTTGGCCGTGGGTCCGGAAGAAAAGTGCGGGCATGCAGGGCGCACGTCCGGCTTGGCGACGTCAGTCATCTGTTTGTACTCCTATCCTTACAGATAGGCTGGCCCTCGTTGGGGAAGGCTGGCCCACGGCGCATATGGCGCAGGCGGAGGCAGAACGCAAGGGATGACTTTGCGGCAAATGAAGAATGGTCGCCGCAAGGCTCCGCAGCGGGAAACCCTAACAAGATGCTACCCATCCATTCATAATTAGGGCCAAATATTCATCAGTATTTCTACTTTAGGTGGTATTTGACGCGGACAAGATTAGGCAAATGATTGTTCGACTGTAATGAACCAACGGACCGGAACTCTTTGGAAACGCTATGGCACTGCGTTGATCCTGATTCTGGCTGTGCTCACAACCAGTCATTTCATCGAGTCGCACGCGATCCGCAAAGCCCAGGCCGATGCAGAAGTGATCAATCTCAGCGCCAAACAACGCATGTTGTCCCAGAAGATCGTGCTTCATGCGCAAGCCTTCATCATCGATAATGAGCCTGAAGACGAAAGACAGCTTTCCGATACGGTTGATGAGTTTGAGCGTGCTCACCAGAATCTGATGCAGGACGCGGCGCGCGAGGAAAGCCTAGGCGGGCTCTATCTGGCGCGAACACCTTCGACAGATGAGATCGTCGTTAATTTCGTCTCCATCGCCCGGGCCATTCCGACATCGCCCTACCCTGAAGCTCTGTTCGATGAATTGGAATTCAAGGGCACGGGGATCGTGCTTGAGCGTCTGGATGAAGCCGTCGTCGCCTATGATGCCCGGGCGCAGAAACAGGCGCAGTGGGTGCATCGACTGCAGGAGATCACACTCCTGATCGCGGCGGCGGTGATCATATTAGAAGCGCTGTTCATCTTTCTGCCAGCGCAGCGACTGGTCCGACGCGGTTTTGAGAAGCTGCGCGCCATGGCCGAGACCGATCCGCTGACCCGCCTCAGAAATCGCGCCGGGTTTGAACGTGACATGGCCGAGGCCATGTCTGACCGCGATCATGAGGTGCAATCGGTCACGCTTGTCTTGCTCGACCTCGACGATTTCAAAGGCATCAATGACCGCCACGGGCACATCACCGGAGACGCGGTTCTGAAAACAATCGGCGAACGCCTTGCCCGGCTGCCGAACCTGGTTTCGACAGCCCGCGTCGGCGGAGATGAGTTCGCGCTGCTGGTTGATAACTCCAACTGGGAGAACTCATTCTCCCCAGACGGAATCACGGCTGATGTGCGCGAGTGCATGGACTATGTCTACCGGCCCATCGAACACAATGGGCTGGTGATCGACGTCTCCGGATCGGTCGGGGTCTCGCGCTATCCACATGATGCAGCCAATCTGATTGACCTTCGCCGCAACGCCTCAGCGGCCCTGCTGGATGCCAAGAAATCAGGCCGCGCAAGCATATCTATTTATGATTCCAGAATCGACGAAATCGTGCGCCAGAAGCGCATCATACAGTCAGCGCTCCTGTCTGGAGAATATGAGCAGAATCTGTCGGTCTGTTTCCAGCCCATTGTTGAACTGTCGAGTCAAACCATCAAATCCGTTGAAGTCCTCGCCCGTTGGCAACATTCCGAGCTTGGATCTCTCAATCCGGAACTGTTCCTGGCCATCGCCCGGGAATGTGGTCTCGGCGACAAGATTGAAACGCGCATCCGCGCCCTGGCCCTGGAGCAAATGGCACCATCCCTGAACGCCGGGTCGGTCGAGAGTATCTCGATCAATATCTCGCCTGTCGACCTGGCCACGCAGGGGTTTGCCAATGCGTTGTTCGAGCAGTTCGCGACGTATAATGTCAACACAGCCCAGGTCTGGATCGAGGTGACGGAAACAGAGCGCCTGACCAGTCGCGCAACGGTCCGAGAAAATCTGGAAGCGCTCAGCGCAGCGGGTGTGCGGATCGCGCTCGACGATTATGGTGTTGGATATTCCAACATTCAGCGCCTGGCAGAACTGCCCATACAAAGGGTCAAGATCGACAAGTCGATTGTCT
Organism: Hyphomonadaceae bacterium; assembly: GCA_024742355.1. Lineage (GTDB taxonomy): Bacteria > Pseudomonadota > Alphaproteobacteria > Caulobacterales > Hyphomonadaceae > Henriciella. The sequence continues at coordinate 21,392 of JANSYM010000005.1, forward strand.
GGAATATCGAGCAGGACAGAAAATATGCCGGTGTGTTCAGGTCCAGCATCCAGCTGGCGCGCGCGCTTGGCGCCGATGTCGTTGCCGAAGGCGTTGAAACCCCTGGTCAGCTCACAGAGGCAATGCGCCAGGGCTGTAAGTTTGTGCAGGGCTACCTGTTCTTCAAACCGCTCCCTGCGGCAGAGTGCATTCCCCATCTCGGCCAGCGCCTCTCCGCGGCAGCCTGACCCGAGGTTCGCCTTCCCGAGCACGCCGCCTTCGCTTATCAGAAATGCCAGAGAGGGAGCATCCGGCATGAGTGAGCGATTTGGAGATCAGCACATAGAATTTGCGAATGGCGCGATCGGCAAAACCATGGCGTTTGAAAGCGCCAATCCGGTCAATTATGCCGATGTGATTGCGGGCACCGGGCATGACCGGAAACTCGAGATTGATGGCAAACTGTTCCTGCCGCCTCAGCCCATCGCAACACCGACACCATTGGTCATTGTCGTGCCCGGCAGCGTTGGCGTCGCCGTCTCCCACCTGTCGCATGCTGAAACCCTCACGGACTTGGGGATCGCCGCTTTCGTCATCGATCCGTTCGGCGCGGCAAGTGTCTTCAACGGTCGCGAACCAGACTCAGTTCTCTTTTGCCGCGAGCGCCTATGACGTGCTCGCCGCGCTAATATTCGTCTCCGGGATTCCTGGCATCGATGCCACCCGCATCGGCGCCCAGGGCCACAGTCGCGGCGGATCGGCGGTGCTCGCGGCGGGCATGCGCAAATTCTCAGAGGCGCATCCGACGACCGGCGTAGATCTGAAAGCCGTCTATTCCGTCTATCCCTGGTGCGGTCATCAATTTCTGAGCCCGGACATCGGCGACACAAAAGTGCGGATCGTGATTGGCGAACGCGACAATTGGTGTTCGCCGCAACAGGCGCAAGGCTATGCGCAAGCCATCCGCCTGGCCGGCGGTGATGTGTCGTTTCGATTGTTCGCAGAGGCCGAGCACAGCTTCGACCGTCAGCCGCCGATCGAAACCACCCCTGACGCCGCCGTCGCCCCACATGCGCCGACCATCTACCTCTCCGATTCAGGCGCGATGATTCACCCGGTGTCGGGTGTTGAGGATGCGGCGGCAACGGATCGTGACCTGATGATATACGGCCTCAAAGCCGGCTTTGGGGTCACGGGGGCGTCGCTTGGCGGACAAGGGGATCAGCCCGCTCTGTTCAAGAGAGACATGTCTGATTTCTGGCTTGATGCGCTCTCCGACTGAGCGCCCTTCGAATAAATCGTCTTAGCCGGGCAGGCCTTCCGGACACCCGCGCCGGACGCACGTGTCCAGCTGCTCGGCCCAGATGGCATAGCCCGAAGCGTTGAGGTGCAGGTTGTCGTCGCTGAGGGCGGGCGGCAGTTCGCCATTGTCGGCGCGCAGGGCGCTGGCAAGGTCGAGATAGACATAGTCGCCTGATCCGCCCGCGGCTGAAATGAATTCATTGATACCGGTCACGGTCTGATTGTGCGGGGCGCCGCGGGGCAGGACGGAGAGCACGTAGAGCTCGCTGTCTGGCAGGGCATCGTTCAGGCGCGCGGCAATCTCCAGAATATTGCCTGCAATGCGCGCCGGATCGTCCGTATAATTGGTGTCATTGGTGCCGATCAGCAGGAACACTCGATCCGGCTGGTGGCGGGTGATCTGGCCGAGGCGCAGCAGGACGCCGTCTGCCGTGTCCCATCCTATGCCCTGATTGGCCGTCTCGACGCCCGGGAACATGGTCTCGAGCGGCGCAGCTTCGGTAATGCTGTCGCCGACGAACAGGACGCCGCCCTGCAGGATGGGGAGCGTCTCGATCTGGTCGAGGCGGTGATTGACATGCTCGTGCGCGGCCTCGGTCAGGCCGGGCCAGAGCACGGCGCCTGAGGCGCGCTCAGATGCAGGCTGCGGCGCCGAACAGGCAGCGCTGCAGGCGAGGAACGCGGCGATGAGGAGAGACTTCAGCCGCATCACATTCCCTATGGTCGCGGACCGAAACTGGTGCGGCCGGTCTCCAGAACGCGCCAGGCATGGTGGACGAAGTCGACCAGCAAAGGCCGCGTGTCGCGCGGGTCGATGATCTCCTCCGCGAAGAAGGCTTCTGCTGTCCGGAAAGGCGAGGCAATGGCGTCGAACCGCTTGTACAGGCTCTTCAGATAGGCCTCCTTGTCCTCGGCTTCTAGAATCTCCTTGCGATAGGCCGCTTCAATGCCGCCCGCCATGGGCAGCGAGCCCCAGTCGCCGCTCGGCCAACAATAGCGCCATTTGGCCTTGCTCGGATTGAACATGGCCGACCCGGCAAGGCCATAGGCCTTGCGGATGACAACCGCGCAAACCGGCACCGTGGCCTGGTACACCGCCGCCATGGCCCGGACGCCCTTGCGGGTGACGCCCTCGGTCTCATGCCGCACGCCGCAGGCGAAGCCCGGGCAGTCGACAAAGTGCACGACGGGCAGGTGGAAGGTCGAGCACAGGTCCATATGCCGGGTGACCTTGTCACAGACATCCGCCGTCCAGGCGCCATCCAGGAAGAAGGGGTCGCCGGCGAGAATGCCGACCGGGCGGCCATCTATGCGGGCAAAGCCGGTGACGATGCCGCGTCCCCATTGCTCGCCAATCTCGAAGAAGCTGCCAGTGTCGACCGCGGCATCAATGATCTTGCGCGGCTTGTACGGCGTCTTGCCATCGGTCGGGACGATGGAGAGGAGGTCCTCTTCCCGGCGCTTCGGGTCGTCGGTCGGTTGCGTGACCGGCGGCAGCTCGTGCACCGAGGAGGGCAGGTAGGACAGGAATTGGCGCGCCGCTTCGAACGCATCGGCTTCGGAATCGACGACGGCATCGACGGTGCCATTGCGGGCCTGGATTTCCCAGCCGCCCAGCTCTTCCTTGGTGACGTCTTCGCCGAGCGCGCGGGTCACCGGCGGTCCGGCGACGAAGACCTGGGACAGTTCCTTGACCAGCACGGAGAAATGGCTCGCTGCGAGCCGTCCGGCGCCCATGCCGGCGCAGGGACCGAGACCGAGCGAGACATAAGGAACTTCCGCCATGCCGGAGACGATATACTCCCAGCCCGGCGTTTCGGGAATGTAGGTGCGCGGGTCCTTCTCGAACATCTTGATCGAGCCACCGCCGCCGGTGCCGTCAATCAGCTGGACCAGCGGCATGCGGTATTCCTGGCTCTGCTTCAAGGCGAGCAGGAGCTTGCCGCGAATGGAGGCATCCGCCGCGCCGCCGCGCACCGTGAAGTCATCGCCGAGCAGGAAGGCCGGACGGCCATTCAGGGTCGCCCGGCCAATGACCGAGTTGGAGGCCATGAAATGCTCAAGCTCTTCATTCTCGTCATAGCGCGCGAGACCGGCAATCTTGCCAATCTCGTGAAAGCTTCCGGGGTCGGCCAGAAAGGCGACCCGCTCGCGAACGGTCAGCTTGCCCCGTCCCTTCTGACGCGAGACTGGCTCGTCGCCCCCCATTTCCTCGGCCAGGCGTTCACGCCGGCGCAATTCTTCGATCGATTTTTCCCACGACATAGGCACTGTTTCGAAACCTTACGCAGCGACCGGTCAAGGCAAAAATCTCCCGCGTGATTAGAAGGGGTATTCAACTTGATGCAGTTTACGTAAGCGGCACCCTTGCCGCGAACCGTTTCGCCTGCTTTATCAACGCCAGGAGCATTTTTACAGGGAGGCTTCCACATGGATCTCGCAGAACTCACAACCAAAGCCGCAGCAGCTGTTGCTGGTGGCGATAGCGGTTTCGCCAAAAAAGTTAAGTTCGACTTCGGTGATGTCGGCAGACTGTTCATCGACGGCGCCGCAGGCGTTGCCAATAATGACGACGCAGAAGCTGACGCGACTGTAAAAGTCGACTGGGAAGACTTCGGCAAGCTGGCCGCTGGTCAGATGGACCCAACCATGGCGTTCATGCAGGGCAAACTGAAAGTGCTCGGCGACATGTCTGTGGCCATGCAGCTGCAAAGCATCATGAGCAAGCTCTCTTAAGCTTGAAGCCTCATTGATTTGATCGAGAGCCTCATCCGGCTTAAACGCGGGATGAGGCTTTCTCTTAGGTGTGGACAGGACCGATGGACGAAAAAATGACAGACCGCATTGTCGACGTGCCCGGCAATCCGCGCCCTGATGGCGCCCGCATCGTCTGGTTCGAAGGCGTTGGCGGCCGCAAGCTGCGCGCGTGCCTGGCGCCGGCCACCGCCGACACACCACGCGGCACCTGTATTGTCTGCCCGGGCCGCACCGAGTTCATCGAGAAATATTTCGAGGTGGCGCGCGAGCTACAGGACCGCGGCTTTGCCGTCCTGATCATTGACTGGCCTGGCCAGGGCCTGTCGCAGCGCCTGCTCGACGACCCCCAGAAAGGCCATATCGACCGGTTCGAGACCTTCATGGGCGCGCTGCGCAATGGGCTCGACGCGTTTGAAGAATTGCCGAAGCCTTATGTCTCGCTCGCCCACTCCATGGGCGGCGCCATCGCCCTTGCTGCGATCGGCCAGGGCCTGGTCAAAGTCGAAGCGGCCGCGTTCTGCGCACCGATGTGGGGCCTGCCGCTCGGGCGTGTCCAACGCTACTTCATCTGGGCCATGCGGGTCATGGGACGCTCTGACGATTTCGCCCAGAAGCCGGGACCTGCCGAACGGTTTGAAGACAATGTCGTCACCTATGACGAGCCGCACTGGCAGATGAACAAGGACCTGACCGACGCGGCGCCAGAGCTTTCGCTCGGCCCGGTGACCTGGGGCTGGCTCGGCGCCTCGCTGGATATTTTCGGCCGGATGAACAAGCCGGAGACCCTGCGCGCCATCGACATTCCAGTGTTTGTCGCCAGCGCCGCCGACGAGAAACTGGTCGACAATCGCTCACACGCGCACGTCGCCAGTCACTTGCCGAATTGCGAACATGTCACTGTCGAAGGTGCGATGCACGAAATCCTGATGGAAAAGCCGGACAAGCGCGCCGAATACTGGGCCGGCTTTGACCGCATGCTTGAGCGCGCGGGAATCTAGTCCGCCTTGAAGCCAGCGTCTTTGTGGCCGCCATCGCAGAATGGCTTGTTCCTGGACTGACCACAGCGACACAGGTAAGCCTTGCGCCCGGACCAGGCGGGTCGTCCAGAACCCGCCCGCAAAGTGAAATTGCCGGACACTTCGAGCGGCCCATCTGGAATGCGCTTGACCTCGAGTGGACCGCCACTTTCGATTTCAGCAAGTCCGGTATCGCCGATCGCGCCGGCATCGTGAAAGCTGATGTCGCGATGGGAGTTGTCGCAAAATGGCTTGTTCTTCGACGCGCCGCATCGGCACAGGGCGGCCCGGCGACTGACCGAATGCATATCGGCGCTGGCGCCATCGACCGACAGATTGCCGGAGGCATAAAGCGGCCCGTCATTGGACACGTGGACCTCATTTTCACCGGCGGCTTGCTCGGTCAAAAACGCGCCATCCGATCCTTTGACGGCGAGCGCCCCCGTCGGGCAGCGGGCGACAATGTCCTCGATCCCGTCCTGGTCGGACAGGTTTGGGTCGCACCAGGGATCGCGGCCCGTGACGAACAGATCGCCCTTGGCCCGGCCGCATTCGCCGACATGAATGCACAATCGTCGATCCCAGGTGACGGTTTGCGCCTCACCCGAATATTCAAAGATCGTGGTTTTGCCCATGACGGCCTCCCTGGTGATTTAAAGATCAGTGCGCGTTGGCCTCCGATTGCAGCGCGATGTAATTCTCGATTCCCATGCGCTCGATCAGGTCGAACTGTGTTTCGATATAGTCGACATGCTCTTCCTCATTGTGGAGGATCTTGCCGAACAGGTCGCGGCTGACATAGTCGCGGATGCTTTCACAATGCTCCATCGCGTCGCGCAGGAGCGGGATGGCGTCCTGTTCGAGTTTGAGATCGCATTCCAGAATTTCCTTGACGTTCTCGCCGATGCGCAGCTTGCCGAGGTCCTGAAGGTTTGGAAGCCCGCCAAGAAACAGGATCCGTTCAATCAGCCAGTCGGCATGATTCATTTCCTCGATCGATTCCTTGTACTCATACTCGCCCAACTTGCTGACGCCCCAATCCTTCAGCATGCGCGAATGCAGGAAATACTGGTTGATCGCGGTCAGCTCATTCTTGAGCGCCTGATTGAGAAACTCGATGACTTTTGCGTCGCCTTTCATGGGGACTACTCCGTAAAACTACCTATGTGTGCAAGATAGCATTGAGTCGGCATTTTTCAAGAAAAAACACAATAAAAACAATTGTCTATGAAAGTGCGAGGCATTTGCAAGGCGACTGAAAATCAGTCGCACGCGCCGGTCCGCCATTATCTCAATGAAATCTGCGGGCTAGGTTCGAAACCTGCTAATCGCTCGCGGTTTGGCGCATCGTGTAAATGTCGCCGAGCCGGTCATCCATTTCGATCGCCACCATCACGACGCTGTCGACAGACCGCAGGAACCAGTCCTGATCGACCTTGTCGAAATCATCGGTCGGCTTGTGATAGTCGGGATGATCCTCAACCCCCAGATACAGGTGCGGAATGCCAGCCCGGAAGAAGGCGGCATGGTCTGATAGCAGGGTCCAGTCATCGCGGCTCTCGCCTTCATCAAACCCCATCTCGATCTGCACCGGCGCTTCAGCAGCCACCGACGCCACGATCGGCTTCATCTCGGGCCAGTGCGCGGTGCCGGAAGCCCAGAGCTTGCCATTGTCGCCGCGCGACAGCATGTCAAAATTCAGGTTGAGCGCGACATTGTCGAGCGGCGCTGGTGGGTCGGCGACAAAGGCAATGGAGCCGCCAAGCCGGTCTTCTTCAGCGTCGAAGGCGAGCAACAGGACATCGTGCTGTGGGGGATTGGCTGCGAAATATTCGGCCGCGGCCAGCAGGCCAATAACGCCAGAGGCATTATCGTCGGCGCCATTGTAAATCTCGCCATCAATCTCGCCGACATGATCATAATGCGCGGTGATGATCATGGCGATGTCGCGGTCAGCCGTGCCCTCAATACGCCCGAGCACGTTGACCCCGCTGCTTTCAGGTTGCGCATCGGCGCCCGTCTTCGGGTCCGCAAATGTGCCATAGGTGAAGGGCAGTTCGTAACCGTCGCTGCCCGGCGCGATGCCAAGCGCTTCGAACCGCTCGACAATCATCGCCCGCGCCCGGGCATTTTCCGGAGTGCCGACCTTGCGGCCTTTCATGTCATCGGCGCTCAGCGCCTGGAGCAAGGCAATGGCGGGCTCAGCTTCAAAATGTTCCGTCTGGTATCCGTTATCGGTTGCACATGCTGCCAGGCTGACCGCGAATGCAGCACTCACGGCGAATTTGAAGTGGGCCATTTTTTCTCCTCAAGACCGTTCCCAGACGCGGATTCGCGCGTCCGGCAAATCGTTCGGGAGACTATGCCATCAGGAAATCGCGTTTGCCAATCTCGACGCCTTGATGGCGCAGCAGAGCGAAGGCGATCGATGCATGGAAATGCATGTTCGGGATGACGAAGGTCGACAGATATTGGCGGCCTTCCCAATTCACGGTCATCTGCCCGAGCGGGATTTCCATCATCGTGCGCTCATTGGCATTGAGGTCTTCATCATCAATGTCCTGAACGAACTGGTTGCACTTCTCGATGCGCTCCAGCAATTCGTCGACTGTGGTCTCGGTATCCGGAAGGTTCGGCATTTCCAGGCCAGCGATGCGGGCCGCCGCGCGCGCCGGTGTTTCTGACGCCATCTGATACTGGTTCAGCAAGGGCAGCATGTCCGGATAGAGCCGCGACGAGAGAATGACCGATTCATCGACGCCTTTGTCGATTGCAAACGCCCGCCCCTTTTTTAGCGTACTCGCCATCGCCGGCAGAATTTGTCCGGTGGCTGATTTCAGCATGAAAGAAACAGTGTCGCCCATAATTTTTCTCCAAAAAACGCGTCTGTTTCGCATTTTGGGGCTGACACTTGATTTCGCCAGAAAAAAAGATTGATCCGATCGGATTAAGTGCACGTAAGCCTAGTTGAGAGAGCAATCTCTTGTCGCAGAGGTCGGATGATACGTTTCCTCCCTCCCAGTATTCGCTGTCCTCAGCGGCTCACTTCTGGTCCATCGGAATAATATGCGCTTCGGCCATATATTCGATGGACCGCATTTCGTGCAGCCGGCTCGCCGTGCGCTGAAACTCGAAACTGCCATCGCCTTTCGGATAGAGTTGCTCAGGCTCCGCCGCCGCGCTGGCAAGCAATTTGACCTTCGCTTCATAAAGCGTGTCGATCAGCGTCACGAACCGCGCCGCTTCATTGCGTTTTGCGGGGCTGAGTGTCGGGATGTTCTCCAGAAGAATGGTATGAAACATCGCCGCGATGGCGCGATAATCCTCGGCCCATAGGGGCCGGGCACAAAGCTCGTCAAAGGTGAACCGCGCGACGCCTGCCGCCTCGCGCGTCACTGGCAGTTTGCGGCCTTTGATGGTCAGCATGCAGCTTTGCGGCGCGGCGCCGAGCGTCAGGCGTTCAAACGCCTGGTCGAGCGCAGCGGCGCCATCTGAGGTGCCATACCAGACCGGCGCCTCGGTCAGGCGCTCGAGGCGGTAATCGCGATCGGAGGCCAGCTCGAAGACCTCATTCTGTTGCTTCAGAAGATCGATGAAAGGCAGGAAGAGATGACGGTTCAGGCCATCCTTGTAGAGTTCGTCCGGGTGGCGGTTGGACGTCGCCACGACGGTGACGCCGCGCTTGAACAGGTCTTCGAACAAGCCGGCCAGGATCATCGCATCGGCGATCTGGGTGACCTGGAACTCGTCGAAGCAGATCAGCTGGGCCTCGGATGCGAACTGCTTGGCCACCGGGAAGATCGGATTGGACACGTCCTTGCGTTTGCGCGCGGTGTTGAGCCGGTCCTGCACCCGGCCCATGAACTCATGAAAATGCACCCGCATCGCCTTGACCGGTGCTTCGGCGTAAAACAGATCCATCAGCATCGACTTGCCGCGCCCGACGCCGCCCCAGAGGTAGAGCCCGCGGGCCGGTTTGGGTTTAGAGAACCAGCCACCCTTGCCAGCGCGTTGCAAGCGATCAAGCAGGTCGTCCAGCTTCTCCGCCGCCTCGATCTGCGCCGGGTCGCGGCTCAGCGCACCTGCATCGATGCGCGCCTGAAGAGTCGTCGAGACCGCCCCCACGCTCAGGCGCCTCCCAGGGCTTCGGCGATCTGCCTGGAGAAATTCGACAGCGCCACAGGCTGCACCGCAATGGTGGCCAGAATACCCGCCAGGGCGCCGCCAAGATGCGCCTCATGACCGATCGTCTTATTGTCGCGCTGGGCCAGGATGGCGCTGCCGACAACAAACAGGATGCCGAGCACCACGGCCGGCATGAAGAACGGGATCGGAAAGATCATCAAGGGCTCAAACGGTCGGAACAGGATGAAACTCATGACGATACCCGATGTCGCGCCGGACGCGCCGAGCGCGCGATAGGACGGTTTCGCCCGGTTCTCGAGCAAGGCCCAGAGATTGCCGCCGAGCAGCGCTGCAAAATATATGATCAGATAAGAGACCGGCCCGACCACGCGTTCGACGAAGCCGCCAAACATGAAGAGCACGTACATGTTCACAAACAGGTGCAGGAAGCCGCCATGCAGGAAACCGCTGGTCACCATACGATGCCATTCCCGCCGCTCCAGGATCGGACCGACATGAAACAGGTTTCGCTCCATGAAGGGCGGATTGGAGAGCGCAATCAGGCTGGCGATCACATTCCCCGCAATGAGGAGTGAGGTCACCGGCGTGAGGAGTAATTGTTCCATATCTCCGCCCTATTCCATCCCGCGCAGCGATGCACCCGATTTTTTCGCCTCAGACCAGCTGATCGTAAAGGTCCGGTCTGCGATCCCTGAAGAATCCCCAGGCCGCCCGTTCGCGTTCAATCTCGTCCAGGTCGAAGGACGCCGTGATAATGCCCTGTTCCGTGCGGTCGAGGTCTGCCACAACCTCGCCGACATGATCGCAAATGAAGCTGGTGCCGTAGAATAGTTGCCCATCCTCGTCGCCGACGCGATTGGCCGCGACAACCGGAATGACATTGCTGACCGCATGGCCTTGCATGGCCCGCCGCCAACGCGCCGCTGTATCCAGCGTTTCGTCCTGGGGTTCGGCGCCGATCGCGGTGGGGTAGAGCAGAAGGTCAGCACCTTGCAGTGCCATCGTGCGCGCGGCTTCCGGGAACCACTGATCCCAACAGATGCCGACCCCGATCTTGCCGCGCTGCGTCGCCCAGACCTTGAAGCCGGTATCGCCGGGGCGGAAGTAGAACTTCTCCTGATAGCCGGGGCCATCCGGAATATGGCTCTTGCGATACACGCCCAGCGCCGCGCCATCGGCGTCCACCATGACCACTGAGTTGTAATATTCCGGGCCGTCCTTTTCGAAGATGGACACAGGGATGACCACACCGAGCTCGCGCGCCAGGGCCTGCATCGCAGTGACAGCGGGATGATCCGGCCAGGCATAAGCGGCGGCGAAATGCTGCTCTTCCTGGGTCTTGCAGAAATAGTGATCGCAGAACAATTCCGGCGGCAGGACCACGTCCGCGCCCTGCGCCGCAGCGTCGCGGACATGCTGGCTGACCCGCGCGATATTCTCGGCCATGTCGCCTTTGGCAAAGGATAGCTGCAAGGCTGCGACGCTCACGGTGCGGCTCATGTCTGAAGCTCCTCTAAGTTCGGGACCTGCTGGGTCATGCAGTGGAAGGCGCCGCCGCCAGATAGAATATTGCGCGCCGGCAGTGCAACCACTTTGTAGCCCGGCATGGCCTGCTCCAGAGCAGCCGCCGCTGCGGGGGCGAACTCTGATTCATAGGTCGGCAGGAAAATGGTCTGATTGCTGATCAGGAAATTCGCGTGACTGGCGGGAACGGGCGTGCCATCTGCATCCGTGATCAAGCCAGGTGAGGGCACCGTCACGACGTCCAGGCCGGCCTCCAACAGGCTTTCGTGAATGCGGCGCAGGGTCTGCGCGTTCGGATCTGACGGACCAGACGGCGATTGGCAGAGGACCCGCCCCGGTCCGATGAAGCGGGCGACATTGTCCACGTGTCCATCCGTGTGATCATTCAGCAGACCTGCGTCCAGCCAGATCACCTGCTCGACCCCGAAGGCGTGCTTCAGCGCCTGTTTCGCGTCGGCTTCGGTCCAACCGGGATTTCGATTTGCGTTGAGCACGCATTGGCGCGTCGTCAGCAATCGCCCGGCACCGTCCAGGTCGACCGCGCCGCCTTCCAGCACGAACGGAAATGGCGAGACCTGAACCCGTTCGACGGATGCAATGGCCTGCGCCGTCATCGTATCACCGGGCATCACGTATTTTCCGCCCCAGCCATTGAACTGGAATCGAAGCGCCGTGTCCGCCGCACCGCGCCGCGCCAGGATCGGCCCTGTATCTCGCAGCCAGATATCGCCCGCCATCACTGTGTGCAATTGCAGGCGGCCCGCCTCGATCAAGTCATCCATGGCGAGCCAGGCGCTGGTATAGGCCTCACGTGACCCACAGGCCATGCGGACAGGTGTGACCTGAGACAGCGCACGAATGAAACCGGCAATCTCGACGCGCGCGCCGTCGAACGCATCCCCCCATTCCCCACGCAGGTGCGGCCAGCCCACCCATACGGAAGACTGCGGCGCCCATTCAGGCGGGACATATGTGCGATCCATACCCATCGCGGCGCCTTTGCCATAGCTGCGGACAAAGCTCAAAGAAAAAGGGCGGCTCACACGGAGCCGCCCTTCCTGATATGTAAGCGTCGATCGCTTAGAATTCGTACTTGATTCCAAACTGAACTTGCCAGACCGACTGAGACAGCACTTCAAGGTTCTTGATGCTGCCATCGCTGTTGAGATTGGTGTACTCGTACTGACCATTATTGGTGATCCGTGCGCCAACCACATCGCGCTCGTACTCATAACGGGTCCGCTCGATGCGACCCCAATCAGAATTGAGCAGGTTACCCAGGTTCTCAATGTCGAGGAACACAAAGGTCCGGTGGTCTTCCAGAATGCCTGGCAGTTCCTGCTGCAGGCGAAGGTCAATAATTGTCGACCAACGCGAATTGTCACCATTGCGCGGTGCGATACCACCAGCGTACTGAGCCAGCTCAGAGCTGTTGATATAGTCGAAGAACGCTTGCTGCTGAGCTGCGTCACCACCGAACGATGTCATTGCGAACAATGGATCGCTTGGACCAGATGGCACATAGAGCAGGTGACCTGCGTCATCGTTGCGGCTTTCCCGTGCACAACGATCACCGGTCAGATAGGCGTCGGTCGGATCGGAATCCAAGTCGAACACACACCGATTGTTCTCGCTGAATGTGTAGCTGTACGGTTGGCCTGAACGACGGGTCGCGAAGATCGAGGCTTTTGTCGCATATCCTTCGAAGAAGTCTTTCTCCCAGTTCGCACGCAACTTGAACAGATGCTCGACCTGGTATCTCGACGTTCCGATCGTTGGCATTTGGCGATCAAATGCAGCGAAGTCAGAATAGTTCGACGTCGCTGTAGACGAGGTGCCGTAGCCGATGTCGTTCACATCCGCATGGGTGTAGCTGGTGAAGAAGTCGATATCGCCCCAATTGGTTTCCCAGTCCTTGGATGCGGACACCGCCAGCAAAGTGCTGTCAGCGTCAGCTGTCGACGAACCGAGGACAATCGCTTCAGGACGGCCACAATCATAGACGCCGCGTCCGTCTGGAGCGACAGCAACCGGGTTCTCACAGGTCTGGTTGTACCAGTAGCTCGAATTGTCCAGCTGGTTGTGGAGGAAGTCGACAGACAGCAACCAGTCGTCGCCGAGATACGGGATGTCTGCGCTGTAAGCTGCACCGAGGCTGAACTTCCAAGTTGTTGGGATCTCAAAGTCTGGTGCCAGGGCATTGACCGATCCGTCTGGAGCGTTGCTGGCCAGAGCCGAAAGAACGCCTGCTGGAATGTACTGACCCGTCGCCGAGTCCGGCATGGTTGGTACGTTCACAACACCAAACGCATTCGAGCTGTCCGAAATCACACCATCATTCGAGTAGCTGTTAGAGATCCAAACGCCTGGCGATCCGCCGGAGAAGCGACCGACGCCACCGCGAACGGTGAGATCATCGGTTGGCTGCCAATCGAACGAAAGGCGTGGCAGGATGACGTCCAGGCCGTCAATGTCGCCGGTATTTGAGAAGCCGTAACGATTCACGAAATTCTGATTCTCGCGGATTTCACCGGTCGAGCCGTACACATCGTAGCGAAGACCAGCATCAAAGGTCAGATTTGGCCCAGCAGACCATGTGTCCTGAATGTAGATCGAGGTGTAATCATAACCCCAGATAGCACGCAGATCGTTTTCGTCATTGGTCACAGCGTTGTTGTAAAGCAGGCCAGACGCTGTTGCGTTTTGAAGGTCTGTCACGCTGTCAAAGACGTAGGAACCTTCAGAGTTTTGAGCAAACAGGTTGTCGACATCAACTTCTTCGCGTTCGAAACCAACTTTGATCAAGTGATCGCCATGTGTGTATTCGGCGACGCCTTTGATCTGGAAAAAATCTTGATCCAGCTCGTTTCCGTGACGGAACCGGTCCGGGCCGATCACGAGATAGTTGTCGTCACCGTCCGCGCCGGTCCGCAAAAACACGGCGAAGGAAGGAAACTCGGCACCGTTCAACGAGTTCTGGCCAGTCGCTTGAGTCGTGCTCGCAATCTTGAACTGGGTCGAAAGATTTGGCGTCCAGTCAGAGAATACGTGGCCGATATAGCTCTCGATTTTCTCTGAACGGTCGTACCAAGCAGACGAAGCACCGAGGCGATTATCAGACGCCAGGAAATTGTTACCGTTCTGCTCACGGATCGTATTACCTTCCGTGCGGATATAGGTAAATTTCGCACGGTGGTCATCATTGATATTCCAGTCGAAATTGACGAGAACCTTCTCATCTTCCGCCGGACCCTTGGTAAACCCACCAATGTCGAAGCCCCAAACATTCTGAACGATTTGGCTGACTTGATCGACATCAGACTGCAAAATGTCGTCGAACGTGTTCAGCGCGCCTGATCCGGCTGGCCCGGTGAGCAGTGGCGCAACTTCTTCATATTTGTCGTAAGCGACAAAGAAGAACAGCTTGTCCTTGATGATTGGACCACCAAGCGTTGCGACGAAGGTTTCTTCTTCAAATGTGAAGTCAAACTCGTCGTCCTGGTTCTTGTCGCCGATCAGTGAATCGTCTGTCTTGTAGTAAGCCAGCGAACCATGGAATTCGTTAGTGCCGGACTTGGTCACGGCGTTAATTGTACCGCCAGTAAAGCCGTTAAACTCGACATCGTATGGTGCGGTCTGAATCGAGAGTGATTCAATCGCGTCGTACGAAATCGGTGAACGCTGTGTCGGATATCCGTTGGCGTTCAGTCCGAAACGGTCGTTCAGCGCGACACCGTCGATCGTCAAAGAGTTAAAGCGGTTGTTCGCACCAGCAATATTCAGCTCTTTGGCGCCGCCAGACTGAACGTTGACGCTGGCGAACGGGTCGAGTTGCGCAGCATCCGTAATGTCACGGTCGATAGACGTGATCTCATTGAGCGCTTCCAGACCAAGGCTGGTGCTGAGACCTTCATTGGAGAACCCTGCCAAGGCACGTGTGCCGGTTACGACAACTGTGTCCATGGTTCGCGCGCCTGTCACCGTCACGGGCAGGTTCAGCGTGTTGTCCAGTGTCAGATAGACATCGGTAATTTCAACCGGCGCGAATTCACCGCCGCTGATAGATACTGTGTACGGACCACCAACGCGCAGACCGCGCGCCGAGAATGCGCCGCTTGCATTCGTCGTGGCCATCGAGACCGTACCCGAAGGCGTGTGTGTGATCGCAACGTCAGCATTTGGTACAACGGCCCCCGTGTCCGTCGTGACATTACCACGAATACTAGAGGTCGTGACCTGCGCTTCAGCCGGAGCAACAATTGCTGCGGTCATGATCGACGCGGCGGCCACACCTGATAGGAGTTTCCAGTTGGACATGAGTTTCCCTCTCAATTTGTCACCAAAGCAGGCTGAGCCAGCGCTCAGTACACTACTGAGCGTCCCACTATGGTTGCGATATTACAGAAATGTGACAGTCCTGTTAGACTCCTGTGACATTGCTGACTCTAACGGTTGGCATTGCAAATAAGCCACACATGCGGCGAAGGGTTTATGTCTTTCCCCGGGCGGCTTAAGGGAAGATCATGGCGCCGAATTCTCTCTTTTCCGACACGCTGAGCAAGCTTGCAATCGCAATAATTGCAGGCCTTCTGGCGATGCGCGTATTGCTCGTGCTCTGGTCGCCGCTCGAACTCTATGCGGATGAAGCGCAATATTGGCGCTGGGGACAGAGCCTGGAATGGGGATATTACTCCAAACCGCCAATGATTGCCTGGATGATCCACGTCTCGACCACGCTGTTTGGCGATTCGGAAGCGGCCATTCGGATCTTCGCACCGCTCTTCCACGCGGTTTCGGCCTTTGTCCTATTGTTGCTATCGCGGCGCATGTTCGGGCCGATGGCAGGCCTGTTCACAACCGTCGCCTATCTGTTCATGCCCGGCATCGTGCTGTCCTCCGGTGTGATCTCAACCGACGGCGTCCTGTTCCCGTTCTGGTGCACCGCGCTCTACCTGTTCTGGCGGCTGCGTGAGAACGATCTTGGATGGCTCGGCGTCGCCGCTTTGGGCATCGCAATGGGTGCCGGGTTCTTGTCCAAATATGCAATGCTCTACTTCGCCATCGGAATTGCGCTGACCAGCCTGATCGATCGCGACACGCGGGCCGCTGTGCTGAGCCAGAAAGGCGTGGTCGCGCTCCTCATCGCCGCAGCGGTGTTTGCGCCGCACATGCTGTGGAATGCTGCCAATGAGTTCAAGACGGTCAGCCATACGGTCGACAATGCCAACCTTGGCGGACAGCTCTTCAACCTGGAGAACTTCCCGAAATTCCTCGGCGATCAGTTAGGCGTGTTCGGACCGGTAAGTTTCATCGCTCTGTTGGCAGGCCTGACCTTTGTTCGCCCGCGTGGGGAGCTTGCCGACCTTGGCGACGCGGCGCATGCGCAGCGCACCAAGGAAAACTGGCTGGCATGTTTCATCGTCCCCGTCCTGCTGATCATCGCGTTCCAGGCGGTGCTGTCCCGCGCCCACGCCAATTGGGCAGCCACCGCGTATCCAGCCGCGAGTGTCTGGATCGGTGGTTTTCTCATTCGCGCCAAAGGCTGGCGCATCGCGTTCTGGTCAGGGCTCGCCTTTCAGGGTGCGGTCGGCGTACTGGCAACGGTGGTCGCGCTCGGCCCGCCAAGCTGGACCGCAGCCATCGGACGAGACAATGACTTGAAACGCGTGCGCGGTTGGAACGACCTTTCTCGACAATTGCAATCAGAAATCGATCGGCTTCAGCCGACCGCCATCCTCGTGGATGAGCGCGAGGTCTGGCATGGCATCGATTACTATCTCAAGGACACGCTCGAGACGCCGCTGATCATGTGGCGCTACAATCCCGGCCCGAAGAGCTATGCCGAAGGCGTCGACCTCGCCCAGCTGGATCATAGCCGCGTGCTGGTCGCGAGTTATCGCTCGAACCTGCGCCCGCCGATCCAGGCCGATTTCGCTACCTGGCAACCTGAAGGCGCGATCTCGGTGGATCTGGGGCACCGGTCGAATGGCTGCCCGATCCAGCGCGAGCTGCGGCTTTATCTGGTCAGCGACTACGACCCGCTACCGCGCACCACCGAATGGACACAGGCGTTCAAAACCGAAGATGAAGACGGAAACCTGGTCGATCGTCATATTGATCGCCCCGCCCCTTGCACTAAGGGCTAGTTTTCTGCCTCCCCAGCCCCCAGTTAGACTTGCATCATGGCCATCCTGAAAGCCATTCTCGGCCCCACCAATACCGGCAAGACCCATTATGCGCTGGAGCGTATGATGGGCCACACGACCGGCATGATCGGCCTGCCACTGCGTCTGTTGGCGCGGGAGGTCTATGACCGTGTCGTGGACGAGAAAGGGCCGCGCGCGGTCGCTCTGGTCACTGGCGAAGAACGCATCGTCCCGGACCAGGCCCGGTACTGGGTCTGCACCGTGGAGGCGATGCCGACAGATGTTTCGGTCGAATTCCTTGCAGTCGATGAAATCCAGATCGCTGAGGACGACGATCGCGGGCACGTGTTTACCGATCGCATTCTCAACGCGCGCGGCACGCAGGAGACCCTGCTGCTCGGCGCCGAGACCATGCGGGAGGTGTTGCGCGAGCTGGAATTCGACATCTCGACAGATGTTCGCGAACGCTTTTCGACGCTGTCTTATGCCGGTCAGAAGAAAATCACCAAACTGCCAAAACGCTCGGCCATCGTCGCGTTCAGTGCCGACAAGCTCTATGCGATCGCCGAAGTCCTGAGGCGCCAGAAAGGCGGCTGCGCCGTGGTCATGGGCGGGCTCAGTCCGCGCACCCGCAATGCCCAGGTCGAGCTCTACCAGTCGGGCGAGGTCGACTATCTCGTGGCCACGGATGCGATCGGCATGGGGCTCAATCTTGATGTTGACCGGATCGCGTTTGCGGGCCGCGCCAAGTTTGATGGCCGCCGTCATCGCTGGCTCAGCAATGCGGAGATGGGTCAGATTGCCGGCCGCGCCGGACGTTTTCGTGACAATGGCGAGTTTGGTGAGACCAATGACTGTCCGCCGTTCGAAGACGACCTGGTGCGGGCCATTGAGGATCACCGCTATGAGCCGGTCGCAGATCTGTCCTGGCGCAATAGCGAGCTCGATTATCGCTCGATCAAGACGCTGATCGCCAGCCTGGCGCGCCCCAGCCCGCGGCCCTGTTTGCGACAGAACCCGCATGGTCTGGACGAGTGGGTGTTGCGGCGCATGGCCGAAGACGGCGCCATTGGACCAGAGGTGCGCGGCGCGCGCCAGGTCCGCCGCCTGTGGGACCTCGCGCGGCTGCCTGACTTCCGCAAGGCCGGGCATGAAGGTCATGGCCGGCTCGTCCTCGGCCTGGCCGAAACGCTTGCTGACCCGGATGCCCGGCTGGGTGACCCGGCCATGGAGGCGCGCATGGACGCGCTCGACGTGACGGTGGGCAATATTGGCCTGCTTCAACAGCGATTGGCGATGATCCGCACCTGGACTTACGCAAGTTTCAGGAGTGACTGGCTTGAAAATCCGGCCTATTGGCGCGAAAGAACGCGGGATATTGAAGACCGCCTGTCAGATGCGCTACACGACGCGCTGACGCAGCGATTTGTGGATCGCCGAACAACCGCCCTGATTGCAGGGCTGAAAAGGGAAGACCTCTTGAGCACCGACGTTTCCGAATCCGGAGAAGTAACCATTGAAGGCCACGTGGTCGGCAAACTGGTGGGCCTGACCTTTGAACCCGATACCAGCGGGTCTGAACTGGAGGGCAAAACCCTGCGCAGCGCCGCGGTCCAAGCGCTCGAACCGGTCATCGCCGAGCGCCTGAAAGCCATTGCCGGCGCACCTGAGGCCGCCTTGTCGATCAATGAGGCCGCCCAGATCGTCTGGAATGACGCGCCAATTGCGCAATTGGTGGCAGGTCCGCATTGGCTGGCGCCGACGGCGAAACTGATCGGCGGACAGGATGCCGAGCAACACCAGCAGGACGCCGCGACGACGCGCGTCAATGAATGGCTGGGCGCGGAAATCGCGAAACGTCTGCCGACGCATTTCAAGCTCAAATTCTCGACCGAGGATTCCGGCCTGGACGGACTTGCGCGGGGGCTCGCTTTCCGCCTGGTCGAGAGCGGTGCCGCCTGCGATCTGCGGGGCGAAGACCGCGCGCTCCTGCCAGGTCCGGAAGATCGCGCCAAGCTGAAAGAGGCCGGCATCCGCTCCGGCCGGATCGCCGCGCATGTCCCGGATGCGCAGAAACCGGCGGGGCAGCGACTGATTTCTCTCTTGCTGACACTGTCCGACGGTCGCGCGCGCAACACGGCGCCGGAAGGCGCAGGCAGTTTTGAGCTCGATGGCAGCTGGCCGGACGAAGATCTTGCCGCGCAGGGCTATTTGCGGTTTGGCAAGCGCGCCGTTCGCGCTGACCTCGCTGAGCGCCTCGGCTGGGAATTGTCGAAGCGTCGCAAGGAAGCCGACCAGGCCAAGTTTGCGATCCCGCCGGAACTCGCCTCCATGGTCTCTTGCCCGCTGGAAGATTTTCACAATGTACTCAAGGGCTTTCGCATTGCCCCGGCAGAGAAGGACCCGGAAACCGGCGCCGTAACGCTGTGGCGGTTCCAGTCCAAGGCGCATGTCGAGGCGCAGGAACAGCGCCGCGCTGCCCGCAAGGATGCGCGCAATAGTCAACGCAAAGGCGGCGGCCGCAAGAAGCCTGATCGTGGCTCCGGAAAACCGCGCCACTCAGGACAGAATCGCGGGCCGAAACGCCGCGAACCCGACCCGGACAGTCCATTTGCGGCCCTGGCAGCGCTGCTGCCTGAAAAGCAGAAACCCGCGCCCAAGAAACGCAAACCGCGCAAATCGAAGCCTGCTCCAAAGCCGGCAGACGCAGCCGCAGCGCCTGCCGACACGCCCGCTCCAGAAGCGGCCACGGACGACGGCAAGCCTGCGAATGAGTGAAGCAAACAATGAAGACGTGCGCGTCGATATCTGGCTATGGCGCGCCCGCTTCTTCAAGACGCGCGCCCTGGCGACGGACTATGTCAGCCGCAAAGGCATCCGGATTACGCGGCACGGACAGACGCGAAAATCGGACAAGGCTGGCCTGCGCATCGGCGCCGGCGATGTCCTGACCTTCTACAAGGCAAAAGCCATTGAAACCGTGGAAGTTTTGCAGGTCGGGGAGCGCCGCGGTCCCGCTGCGGAAGCGCAAACTCTTTACAGACGCATCGAGGCCGGCGCATAAGGCTGGTCATGGCAGGATTTTTTTCTCGATTGTTCGGTAGCTCGCGGCCAGAACCTCCGGTGCGCGACCTCGATCCCTATGAAGCCGCAGCCGCCTTGCTGGTCGAAGCGGCACTGGTTGACGGCGTGTATGCCAATCTCGAAAGCGACATGATCGCCGAAATATTGGTCACGAGTTTTGCGATGAGCGCCGACCGCGCCGATGAAGTGTTACAGCATGGCGAATTGCTGGCCGAGGAAGCGACCGATACGCACGCCCTGACCCGGCACGTCAAAACCCTCCCGCAAGCGGAACGCGCCGGCATTATCGAAGGCCTGTACCGCGTCTCGTTCGCGGATGGAGAGGCTTGTAAATACGAAGAATCTTTCGTCCGGCATGTGGCCAGTCTCTTGCATATAGATGACGTGACACGCGCACATGCGAAGAAGAGAGCAGAACTAAACGCTCCGTGACAGTGATGTGCATTGACTTGTGTCGTCACCGAAGCCATGTGCTGCGCTGCACTTAAGAATACAGAGCTCATCAATGACCTATATCGTGTTGGATGCCTGCATCCGTTGCAAATACATGGACTGCGTCGAAGTTTGCCCGGTAGACTGCTTCTATGAAGGCGAGAACATGCTCGTCATTCACCCGGATGAGTGCATTGATTGCGGCGTCTGCGAACCGGAATGCCCGGTCGAGGCGATCAAGCCTGACACCGAGGATGATCCGGACGCCAAGTGGCTGAAACTGAACACCGACTATTCAAAGGTCTGGCCGAATATCACCCGCATGAAAGAACCGCCTGCGGATCGCGAGGAATTCGCGCAGAAGACCAATAAGCTGGCGGAATTCTTCAGCCCCAATCCGGGCGAAGGCGACTAGGCCTGCTGTCCGGTTACGACCGGATCATACACATTGACGGCTGCGCCATAAGGCGTGATCACTGCTCCTCCGAGAAACTGGAGGGAATTTGGCATGAGATTTATTGCAGGTGGCGTCCTCGCCATGTCCTTGTCCGCATGTGTCACCGTCAATGCCACGGACGTCACGGCGCGGGTCAACGTTCAGCCCAGCGACATCGAGGCGATGGCGATCGTTCAGGCGCGCAACACCTATTACGAAGAATTGGTCGCGGCGCAGGATGTTGACGGCCTCATCGCCCTGCACACCGATGACTACGCGATCTTCCGTCCAGGCCGCGCCAATGTTGAAGGCGCAGCCGCGCATCGCACCTATTGGGAAACCGCGTTCGAAACCATGGACGGCCTCAGCATTGACGAGAAAACAGTCCTCTTCGCCGGACCTGACACGATCATCTCACATGATTTCTATCAGACCTTTTCAGAAGGCGACCCGATCGGTGGCGGACAGTCCGTGATCGTCTGGAAACGGGTCGACGGCGCCTGGCTGGTCCACTGGGAGATGTTCAACTAGAGGCGATCAGCGCAATGATGCCGCGCTCGCCCATCAGATAGCGCGCCAGGTCGTAATAATCGAGCGCCAGCGTCGCCCCCATGACCAGTATTGCCAGCCACAACCAGCGCCCGAACCAGGTCTTGGCGACGGCTGATGTGCCTTGCAAAGACGCCATATAGAACAAGGTCGGCGTCCAGAACAGGATGGACCCGACACCGAGAATCCGGGTGAAGCCAAACTGGCCATAGATCACAATCGTCATCCCTATGCCGAGAAGTGTGCCGAACACAATGGCGCGGGCTTCATGTCGAAACAGCGCGAACAGGACGGCAATGGACAGCACGCCCAGAAAGACCTGCAGCCCGATCAACTCCCATTCCGCGCTCCGCGTTAGCAGGTCTCCGTAAAACCGTTCGAATATCTCCATTCTGCCCTCCCCCAGCCGAATGTCATGTCGCGAAAAGCTGTCCCATGTCCGCGAAGGCTTTCAGCTCGATCGCATTTCCTGACGGGTCGCGAAAGAACATGGTCGCCTGTTCCCCGGGTTCGCCTTCAAACCGCGTATAGGGTTCGATCACGAATTCGACCTGGCCCGTCAGACGCTCAGCCATGCGCGTCCAGGTTGGCATGTCCAGAACGAGCCCGAAATGGCGCACCGGAACCTGTTTGCCATCGACGTCGCCGCGCTGCGCCTCGGCGCATTCGTCCGGCGCCAGATGCGCGACGATCTGATGCCCGAAGAAATCGAAATCGACCCATTGTTCACTTGATCGCCCCTCCAGACATCCGAGCAGGTCGCCATAGAACGCGCGCGCGGCGGCAAGATCATGGACAGGAAAAGCGAGATGAAATGGCGGCATTCGCGAAACTGTAGCGACTGCTGCAGTTCTTGTCATCTGATGACAAACGGTCGGGGTCGAACCGCGCATTCAGACGCCGCTATGGCGCCGGATATCTTATGGTCATGAAGTCTCGCCAACCATCATCGGTCAGAACCGAATCCCTGGCCTCCAGAGCGCCGTCTTGCCAGGCATAGACCGAGCGACCAATCTCGGTTTGCGCCTCGCCCCAGATGACCCGCAACACGCCGTGCTGATACGAACCGGACAGGTCTTGAATCACACCGCGCGAGTCTTCCCAGACACCGTCCACCTCGCCGTCGACGATACGGTAAAGACCTCGACCGGCAAAGATCGGCGCCTGGTCTTCGGTGCGGACAATCGCGTATTCCTGAACCACCAGGACGGGGCTCAGGCCGGTGCGCCAGGTTGCGGTGCAGATCGCTTGCACACCCCAGGCATCGCACGGACCACTCCACGACCCGAACCCCGTAAAGGCCTCAACTGGGGTCTCTTCGGCAACCGCAATCTGGCCGAGGCAGGCGGTTGTCAGCACGGCAGAGAGTGCGGATTGGATATTCATGATTGTCTCCTTGGGCGCGGGTGAAATAACCCGTGTTCCATTCTGACGAATAAAGCCGGCGAAGACTGACGCGCCAACTGAAAAAAATACGCGCGAGGATTCGTTTTCAGCGTGTTTCAGCGCCGCCAGCACATCAGGTTTTGGCGCTAATCCCTTGCCAGTTATGCAGTTTGTTTGCCGCCTCGCGACTTCATTAAAAATGCTTCATTAACAGCGCTGTAGCTGAATTATCACACTCGCTTTTGTGTCGGCGGTCTAACAGGATTCAAATCACATTCTGGTCACATTTCAGGTCGATTTCGCCCCCGCGCCTGATGCGCAAACAGGAGAGTAAAAAAATGAAAACGTTTCTTCCCGTCCTTACCCTTGCTGCAGCGATTGCAGTGTCGCCCGCAGCTCTGGCAGAAGGCTGGTATGCGGATGGCGGTTACACGCACGTGACGACCGATGTCGACACGGGCGCTGGCTCTGCTGACATTGATCTCGGCGCGATTTCTGGTCGCGTCGGATATGACATCAATCCAAACTTCGCCGTTGAAGGCGAACTGGCTTTTGGTGTGAATGATGAAAGTGCCACGCAAGGCGCGGTCACTGCATCACTCGGCCTGAACTATCTGGTCGGCGCCTACGGCAAGGCGCAAATTCCGGTTGCTGAAAACATCAACCTTTTTGCCCGTGCCGGGATCGTCAATGCCGAGATCGAAGCCGAAGTGACCGGTCTTGGGTCTGCCTCTGACAGCGAAACCGGTGCCGGTTACGGCGTTGGCGGCACGGTCGACGTGGCTGAAAACATCTACATTCGCGGCGACTATACGCGCTACGATATTGAAGATGTTGAGGCCGATGCCTTCACCATTGGCGTTGGCGTGAAATTCTAGTCTCGCCATCTCTTCGAAGACGGATCACCCCCGCGTCAGAACGGCGTGGGGGTTTTCTTTTGCGGCATCGATCGCCCTGTTAAGACGCGCAATTTCCCGACCACTGGATATTCATCGCATAGACATCGCGACCGGGCAGATTGTAATCGATCAGGATCGGCTTGTCCGCCGCCGCCGCACGTTCCAGCGTGGTCAGGACGCGGTCCCAGCGATTGGTCTCACCTGTACTCGCAATCGGCACCGGCGCACCATCCGGAATATGGCGGATGGCATCGGCCTCAAAGTTGAAGCGCTGATTGCCAGATGACGTGTTCAGCACGAACATGGTCGCGATCCGGCTGAGGCCCTGAATATTATAGACCTGATGCTGCACACAGCCGACAGCGCGCGCGGTCCGGGCCCGGACGAGGTCGTCGAGCACCGGCTGTTTGCCCGTCGGCACCTGGATTTCCTGCGGCAGCTCAACCTGCGGCAATTGTTGCGGAATGTCCTGCGCCGCCGCAGCGCCGCTCGCGCTCAGAGCGGCGATGGCCAATAGTTTGAGTTTCATCATGCGTCCCTTTCCCTGCGCCCCCCAGCGCGGGGCGAGTGTAGGACGAAGGCGGGATGGGGTCCAGGTTGGGGGGCGTGGGCGAGGCGCGTGGCAAAAGAGTCAAGCCGTGGGGAGCGCTAGAGGAGATGGCGGGAGAGATGGCTGGGAGCGCCCCTCACTCAGCATCCAAATAAATCTGCGACCCCTTCGTCTTGAACTCGCGGCTTTTCTCTTCCATTCCCGCGCGGGCCTCGTCGGCCTGGCGCTGCAAGTCGGCCTTTTCATTGTCCGACAGTCCATCCGCATAATCGCGCACTTCTGCGGTGATCTTCATCGAGCAGAATTTCGGGCCGCACATGGAGCAGAAATGGGCGACCTTGTGGGCCTCCTTCGGCAGAGTCTGGTCATGATAATCGCGCGCCGTTTCCGGGTCGAGAGACAAGTTGAACTGGTCTTCCCAGCGGAACTCGAACCGGGCGCGTGACAGGGCGTCGTCGCGGATTTGCGCCGCCGGATGGCCCTTGGCGAGATCGGCCGCATGCGCGGCGAGCTTGTAGGTGATGACGCCGACTTTGACATCGTCGCGATCAGGCAGACCCAAGTGCTCCTTCGGCGTGACATAGCAGAGCATGGCGGTTCCGAACCAGCCAATCATCGCGGCGCCAATGCCGGAGGTGATATGGTCATAGCCAGGTGCAATATCGGTGGTCAGCGGTCCGAGCGTGTAGAACGGCGCCTCGCCGCACTCTGTCAGCTGCTTGTCCATATTCACCTTGATCTTGTGCATCGGCACATGGCCGGGGCCTTCAATCATCACCTGGCAACCGCGCGCATGCGCAATCTTGGTCAGTTCGCCGAGCGTTTCCAGCTCAGCAAATTGCGCCGCATCATTGGCATCCGCGATCGAACCCGGACGCAGGCCATCGCCGAGGCTGAAGGTGACGTCATAGGTGCGCATGATGTCGCAAATCTCGGCGAACCTGGTGTAGAGGAAGCTCTCCTCATGATGCGCCAGGCACCATTTGGCCATGATCGACCCGCCGCGCGAGACAATTCCGGTGACGCGGTCGGCGGTGAGGTGAATGTAAGCCAGCCGCACACCGGCATGGATGGTGAAATAGTCGACGCCCTGCTCGCACTGTTCGATCAGCGTGTCGCGATAGACTTCCCAGGTCAGGTCTTCGGCGACGCCATTGACCTTTTCCAACGCCTGATAGATCGGCACCGTCCCAATCGGCACTGGCGCGTTGCGGATGATCCATTCGCGCGTGTTGTGAATATTGCGGCCGGTGGACAGGTCCATGACATTGTCGGCGCCCCAGCGCGTCGCCCAGACCATTTTCTCGACCTCTTCCTCGACCGAGGAAGCAACCGCGGAGTTGCCGATATTGGCGTTGATCTTGACCAGGAAATTGCGGCCGATGATTTGCGGCTCCAGCTCCGGATGGTTGATGTTTGACGGGATCACAGCGCGGCCGCGGGCAATCTCGTCGCGGACAAATTCCGGGGTGATGAATGCCGGGATCTCGGCGCCGAAACTTTCGCCCTGTTCGATCTGGGCCTCGGCATTTTCGAGCTGTTCCTGACGCCCGAGATTTTCGCGCTCGGCGACATAGATCATCTCCTTGGTGATGATCCCGGCCTTGGCATATTCGAACTGGGTCAACGGGCCGCTGCCGGTGCCGCGCAGAGGCTGGTGCTTTACCGGGAATTCGCGAGCGAGATATTTGCCGCTGGCGCCGCCATTATCCTCCGGCTTCACATCGCGGCCCTCATAGGCCTCGACATGGCCCCGTTCGAGTACCCAGTCAGTGCGTTCGCGGGCAAGCCCCTTTTCGACATCAATGGTGACGCTCGGGTCCGAATAAGGCCCCGACGTGTCATAGACCGGCACTGGCGGCTCGTTCGCGGTCGGATGCAGATCGATCATCCGGCGCGGCACGCTGAGGCTCGGATCAGCCTTGGGATGGGTGAACACCTTGCGGCTGGACGGCAGCGGCCCGGTGGTGACTTCCGGAGTCTCGAATTCTGCTTGGTCAATGGGTTTGTTCATGATGCTCAATTCCCTGCGATTGGTTTTTCCATGTGATTAGGCGTTTCTCGAGGGCCTCGGACTGAGCCAGTTGGAAACGCGAAAGTGTTAGTTCATCCTGAAACGGCCCCTGTCCGCTCAACAAATGCATCACAACGTGATAGCCGGCAGAAACGCGTCGGCTTTCGATTGAGACAATTGCATCAGGATATATGCTGATCGACGTTCCGTCTGCGCGGACAATCAGGAAACGATGACTCGTGAGAATGTAGTTCTCATGGGGAGATTCTACATCGCCACGCGTCCAATATTCGAGTACTGGCACGATCAACGCGCTAGCAATCGCGATGACCGACACAGCCGCCAGAACAGTTGCGATGAACAAATGGCCTGGAAACTCAAGCTGCGCGAAAATCCAGGCGACAAGCAAAATCACTACGCCAAGTCCCAGAAAGTACAACCACGAGAATAAGACCATAAATCGCTTAGGACGTGCATCCACGATCCGCCGAAGCCGATCTATGGGACGACTGCGCCACAGGACAAACTCGTCTTCGTCGATGAAAGCGTCCATCATGTCTGTCGAGTGTGCTGGATCCGTCATGCGCCCTTCCTCGAATGATAGGTGAGCGCCATGGCGATGCAGTGTTGCAGCGGTGCGCGGGGCAGGTCGGTGTCGGTTGGAATGGAAATCTCGCGATTGCCGACAAAGGTCAGCTCATCGCCATAGCGCTGGCGCCAGGCGTCGACGAGGCTGGTCTGGCAATGCACGAACAGGCGGATCGCGCCGCCATCCGCATCCCAGCCAAGGCGGATCGTGGTGCCGCTTTTGCTCTGCGCAGTGAGATAGGCGGGCTGGCCCCATTTCAGCGTTTCGGTGAGCGGGCCGACCTCTGGCAGGCTGGCAGCGGTCTCGAAAATCAGCGCACGCAATGCAGCCGCGGACGCACGAGCAGCGCGCGGGCACGCGTCCAGAGCGGCGGCCACGTCGGGCGGTGGGGATGGCAATGCGGCGATCGTCGCCAAGAGCGTTCTCCGTTCCTACGCCGGTTCGCTGGATTGCTAGCCGGATCAGGTTCTAAGGGTGCTCACTCGGCAGACAGAGTGATCTCAGCGCTTCCTGACGCGCCCCTCGGATGCGGGCAACTTAGGCTGCGCAAGCGTTTTTGGCTAGCCGATTATTTTGGTGCCTGGTTCACAAAAACCCGGGCGCACCGAGACACGCTTTCCAGCCAATCACGGCAAACCAATGTAACAAGATCGGCGGCCACAAGGATCGTGTCCTTAATGCCAGAAATGTCGTTGCAATCCCAAGAAGAGCGGCGATAAACAGAAAGCGAAAATCCAGGAACACGTCAGCCGCTTGCGGCATGAACGTGTGGGCATTGATCGGATGCCAGGCTACGAACGCGGCCAATGAAACGGCAATCGCAACGCGTGAAACAGCACCGGATTTTTTTTGAAGCCACAGCAAGGGCCCCCTGAATACCAGCTCTTCAAACACAGCGGGCAAGAAGAAGGCGATCAGCGCCACCCTGAGCAACTCAGCGGGCACTGGCATTTCAGAGAACACGAACAGTCCAGTCGCCAGGCCAAATCCCGCACTGATCGCTGAAAACGCGATGATGCAGACGAGCGCAAGACGCCAGTCACTCAACCCGGGTATGCGCCAGACAAACATCATGTTGCGTCCTGTTTGAGCGGCCGCGACAGATAGGCATACACCATATCCGTCGCTTCCCGGATCAGTGTGTCATCATCCAGCTGGGCCGCTTCGAGCAGCGTGTCCTGCGGCATCAGGGCAGAGCGAAGGAAGATGGTGTTGAAAAAGAAACCAAGTATGCGGGTGGCGAGGTCCGCGTCGGTGACGGTGATCTCATCCGCATAGGCCGTGAAAAGCCCACCAATCGGCTCGAAACTGCGCACCACAAGCGCCTGCCAGTCCTCGTCACCCATGTCAGGGTTCAGGCGCGTATACGTATACACCGCGCGCAGGATGTGGCCATTCTCCCTGGTCTGTCGGTGCACCGATTTCACCGCTTCGAACAGGGCTGTCCGCAAGGATCCGAGCGCGGCCAGGGCGGCGGCGGAATCCTGGGTTTCTGCAATCTCCAGCTGCGCCTCGACCTGCTCACGCCAGTAAACCAAAAGCGCTTCCAGAAACGCGTTCTTGTCCTTGAAATGTGAATAGACCGACCCGACCGCGACGCCCGCTTCCCGGGCAATATCCTGCACCGAGATCATCTCGAATTCCGCCGTTCGCAGCAGGCGTTCCAAAGCTTCGATCAGCTTGCGCCGCGTGCGAAGGGCGCGCGCCTGCTTGGGTCTCTCAGGCGATGCAGGGGTTGGTTTGGGCATGGTTTTTCCGAAATTGAACTTGAATTCATATTCAATTTTAGTATATGTCATTCCATAAGTGAAGTCGTATCGGAGCAAAAAATGCCATTTCTCAGCGCTGAAAGCCTATCTCTTGTGGATAGTTTCATGCTGGCCGTGATTGTCGTCGGCCTGCCCTTGGAAACGCTGCTCAATCTCAGGAAAACGAGGTCCGACCTGGCCTCCGGTGCGCCCGGTGTGCGGGTCAAACATTATACCAGCACGATCATGCTGCTCTGGGGCCTCGGATTGCCTATCCTCGTTCTCTGGGCGGTGAGTGGGCGTGATTGGGGCGCGCTTGGATTTCAGATCGAGACAGGTCTGATGCCGCTCAGCGGATGGCTGCTGGCGGCGCTGGTGATGGCCTATTTTATCTATCAATTCCTGCTGGTCTCCGCGTCGGAGAAGGTTCGTGAGCAAATCCGCGAAAGCCTGTCCACCGATGCAGTGATGTCCGGGTTTATGCCGCAAACACCTGAAGAGCGGCACTTGTATAATCTGCTCAGCATGACCGCCGGGATCAACGAGGAAATCATCTTTCGCGGGTTTCTGATCTGGGCCTTCGGGCTCTATCTGCCGCTCTGGGCGGCGGCGCTCGCTTCGCTCGTCGTGTTTACTGCGCTGCATCTCTATCAGGGCTTCAAGAATCTGCCCGGCGTGTTCCTTATCGGTGCCGCGGTTACCCTGATCTTCGTCCTGTCCGGATCGATCTGGCCAGCGATTGCGGTGCACATCTTTGTCGACATTCTGAATGGGCGGACCATCACCAAGGCCCGCGCCCTCCCGGCCTGAACAGCGATTTGAGAGCACGCTTGACGCCGCCTGATTCATAATATAACCATTCGGTTATGAATATAGGAATTGCAACGCAACCAAGCACAAATCTCGACGCCGTCTTTGCCGCGCTCGCGGACCCGACGCGGCGAGCCATCCTGGCGCAATTGTCGGCCGGCGAGGCGTCCGTGAACGAAATCGCATCGCCGTTCGAGATGAGTCAGCCGGCGGTGTCGAAACATCTGAAAGTGCTGGAACGTGCGGGCCTCGTCACCCGCGCGGTCGACCAACAGCGCCGCCCGGCCCGCCTCAACGCTGCACCGATGAAGGACGCGGTCGCCTGGCTCGAGGAATTCCGCGAATTCTGGGCGGGCAGCTTTGATAATTTGGATGTGCTGCTGGCTGATCTGCAACGCGATAAACCGGGAGGGAGCAATGAGTGAGGTCCAGGAGTTCAAAATGGAACGCGTCTTCCGCGCGCCGATCGAGCTGGTCTGGCAGGCTTGGACCGACCCGGTGCTTATGGACCAGTGGTTTGGTCCGAAAGGATGCGAGACACAGATACTCGACTTCACCCTGGCCCCTGGCGGCACGTCGTTCTACCAGATGCGGTTCGGCGATGCGCCACCCATGTATGGCAAGTATTTCTACGAAACGATCGAAGAGCCGAACTACCTGAGTTGGCGCCACGGATTTGCGGATGCCGAAGGAAATCTCATCCGCCATCCCGCAAATCCAGACTGGCCCGAAATATTGCGCTGTGAAGTCTGGTTCGCTGCCGCGTCCGACACAGAAACAAGAATGGTCTTCCTATGGACCCCGGTTGACGCCAATGAGGCCGAGCGTGCCTCCTTCGAGGCTGGCCGCGCCGGTGCGCTGGGTGGTTGGACCAACTCATTCGACCAACTCGACGATTTACTCGACACAATCAAACAAGAAGGAACCCGGCAATGAGTGATTTGCCTGTCTTTGTCATGGAGCGCGAATTCGAAGCCCCGCGCGAACTCGTCTGGAAGACCTGGACCGAGGCCGAGCATCTCGCCCACTGGTATGGCCCCGGCGTCGAGACCGTGATCCATGAGCTCAACGTCACGCCCGGCGGAGTCTGGCTGAATGAAATGCGGATGAGCGAACGGTCGGGGTATTCGAAATCGGTCTATACGGAAGTCTCAGCGCCAGAGCGGCTGGTCATGCTGATGTCGAACACAGATGCCGACTGGAACCTCGCCTCCAATCCGATGATGCCGGACTGGCCCGCCACGCTGCTCACCGTCGTCACCTTCGAAGACCTGGGCGGGCGCACCAGGATGCGACTGGAATGGTCGCCGCACGAGGCGAGCGCGGCCGAAATTGCCTGTTTCGCAAATGCCGTCGACAATCTCGGCAAAGGCTGGGGCGCGGGCATGGAGCTGCTGGCGCAATTGCTCGCCGATCTGCAAGCCTGATGCGTTAACAGACGCCGCAGCGCTGTTAACCAAATCCTGACCACTCGAGACGAGATTGCCAGCAAAGCGATTCTTGAATTCTCGGAGATGGACATGGCAGACGGAATGGCGCTCGCGGCGGATGCCGCTGATGTGAAGCCGGCAAAGCGCGCGAAAGCGAAAACCAAACGCCGCAAGGTGAAAGTGGATTTCTGGGCCACCGATCTCAACACGGCTGAACTCGGCATCATGAAGCGCACGCAGAACGAGGCGGCTTCAGACCAGTTCACCAAGGATATGGAGCTCTATGGCCAGACCGTGATTGACGGCAAACGCCAGGGCCTGATCGGCTATCGTCAGGAGCTCTGGGATGGCAGCGAGGGATTTGAGCGCCGCCTGGTCATCAAGCTCTTCTCTGAAACCCTGTCATGGCGGGGCACAGCCGAGATGCTGCTCGGCCGGTCGACACAGCTGACCCTGGCGGCAGGTGGCCGCCCGGTTCAGTCCTTTGCCATCAACCTGGCGCGTCACAAGCAGCTGATCCAGCTTGAACGTTCGGCCATGCACTGGCCCTTCCAGCCGGAGAAATTCAGTTTCTTCATCCAGGGCAAGACGCGGTCGGAATTCTACACCATTCGCCGCCACTGGTTCGGCCTCGGCGCCGATTACAGCATCTACAACCAGAAGGGCCGCAAGATCGGCAAACTCGATCACCAACTGGTCAATCTCGGCGGCGCCTGGATGGTGCGGATCGATCCTGAATATCAGGATCGCAAACTTGAGGCCGTACTGGAAATGTTTTGCGCGGTGCTGAAATTCAATCGCGCCGGACGCAAACATGTCCGCGCTATGGCTGAGCAGGTGTTCCGGGGGAAGGTTGAGCCGGATCTCGATCATGATGAGGAAGCTCTGTACCTGAATCCGCGCTCACGGAACTAAGCGGCTTCTGCAGCACCACGCAGGATTGGCGATAAGGCCAGATCATCCAGTAGAATTTTTTCATCGACCGCTTCCACTTGGTCCAGCCGAGGAACGGGAAGGGCAGACGCACGAGCTGTCGATAGATGATCCAGGGACGCTTTCTGAGATTGTCCCGGTAGGACCCAGTGTCGATGATTTGCGAAGCGAGTACCTCAACCGGGGCGTCAATCAACGCACAGATCTCGTCCGGGCTCGGCCGGAACATGGTGTCGATGGGATCACGGTGATGCGGATAACTTTTCGGCACCGTGATCACCAGCCGGCCGCCAGGCGGAAGCAGCGCGTAGCAGCGACTGGCAAATTCCGCCGGATCAAGCACATGCTCGAGCACATTGTTGCAGAAGATCGTGCGCGGCGCCGTCGCTTTTATCTGATCAAATCCGTCCTCCTCCAGCAGATTGGCTGAAATATCGATTCCTTCGCCTTCCTGCAGATCGGAATAGATGATGGACACGCCGCGCGCCAGCAGCGGCGCGAACAGATCGTCATGGATGTAGGGTTTTTCCGTGGTGCGAAACGCCAGCGTCTGGCTGCCTATGTCCAGAATCGGCGACAAGTCCTCCGGCGGAAATGCGCGCAGGGTCGATTCGATCCATTTCGCTTCGGCTTCTTGCATCCAATATTCCCCTGCCCCTCTGATGAGAGCATTACAGGTCTGGCGATACCATTTCGCTGGGCCTTACCCAAGAGCGTAGCTGGGTTTTGAAACCCTCGGACAGGAGGTTTGGCTATAAAAGCGCGCCCTGGACAGGCTTGGTCCAGCCGACATGGATCGTGCCGCCCGCATCGATCACAGGACGCTTGATCAGCGTCGGATGGTCGGTGAGCAGCGCTTGCGGATCACGCGCCCGCTCGGCATCTGACAGATTGCGCCAGGTCGTTGAGCGCCGGTTGATCAGCACATCCGCGCCGGCCGCTTGGAGCCATCCCGGCAGCAGCGTTTCAAGATCAGCCTCTGCGCGAATGTCGACGAATTGAACCGCAGAGCCCGCAGTATCGAGCGCCTTCAGCGCTTTCTTGCACGTGTCGCAATTTTTCAGGCCGAACAGGGTGAGGGACATGCAGGCTCCGTCAATCAGGTCTAGGTCTTGTCGTCGACATAGACCTCGCCATCGAGATCGTCGAGCTTTGTCTGCAAGTGCGCGCGGACATCCTGCACCGCCTGGTTATAGATGCCGGGTCCGAGTGTGGTCAGCATCAGGTCGAGGACTTGTTCGGCGCGAAACTCCGACAGTGTTTCATCAAACTCGGCTGCAAACAGGGTTTGCAATTGGCCGACGAGGCGCTCGCGCCGGTCCGGCGCCAAAGTGATCTGTTTCATGATGTTCAGCGCTCCAAAATCGCCTGCTCAGTCTTCGCCTATCTTTTCGATCAGCCGCGTCTCGCCTGGCGTGTGAAAGAAATCCTCACCCGAGACGAACAGCTCCGTCGGCAATTCAATTGGCACATGAATGCCGGTGGATTTCAGCGTATTCAGCCGCGTCGACAGGATTTGCGGGCCATCGCCCATGGAGAAGAACCAGTAGGGCGGATAGGCATTGTCGGTGCGCGTCACCATCCAGTGCTCATCATGCGGCGCATAATGCTCGTCGCGCGGATCGGCATCGCCGAGATGCATGACGGTGATGCCATCGCTGAGCGTCACCCGCCAGACGAGATTGGAGACATCCGCGCGCCCCGGCCAGCCGGCATGCGGAATGCGGACGACATCAATGGTCAGATCGCCTTCCTGGAAGCTGAGCGGCGCATCCAGGCGCTCGAGGCCTACGCCTGTGACACGCTCGAATATGGCCTCATCCTCGGTCTCTTCCCGCATCCACTCCACCGCTTGCGCGGGCGCGAACAGGCGCACGTCCGGATGGGTCTGGAGATAGGTGATGACTTCATCGACGGAAAAGTGGTCCGGATGCATGTGGCTGATGAAAATCGCATCGACATTGTCATACGGCGCCGCGCCCGCCATCAGGTCCTGACGCATCGCCTCAGGCACCATCTGATAGGTGCCGAAGCCGTTTGGATAGAGCGGGTCGAACAGGATGGTGGTGTGACCATCACTGACCATGATGCCTTCATTGCCAAGATAAGTGGTTTGGGTCGGGGTGTCCGGATGGGCGCTGGCGAACGGTGCAAGCGCGCCCAGAATCCAGAAAAAAGCCAGAAAACGCAACATGTTCCCTCCTCGGGCGATTCAGTCGTTCAGAGAGTGTAAAGGCGTAGGCGCTATTGCCAACCTATGGTTCGGGGAATGCCATATCTGCTCGCGGCGGGCGCAGCGTGGGCGTGTTTTGCTATGCCGGCTTATGCCGCGCCCGGCGACACACTCCTGTTTGATGATTTTGATGATGGCGCGGCCTGTGACACGCTCTCTCCGCTGTGGACGGTCTCAGACACAAACCTCTCGGCAACATCGACGCAGACGTCCAATTCCGGCAATTGCTCGGCCTTCACGCGCGGCGATGTGGTGACCATGACCGGCCCGGTCATTGACCTCTCCGCCGTGACCGGCGCGACCCTGACGGCCTGGCTCCGGCAAGGGCTCGATACGTTCAGTGAAGACGTCGATGCCGGCGAAGATTTCGTATTCGAATATCTCGACGCGACCGCCACCTGGGTGCCGATCCAGACACTGCTGGGCGCGGGTACGAATGGCGAGATTACCAATGTCAGCCTCGACCTGCCGGCCGGGGCGCTGCACGCGGGCTTTCAATTGCGCTTCCGCCAGACCGGCGGCAGCGGCGGCCCGCCCGCCAATGGTGGCATTGGCTATGATTATTGGCACATTGACGATGTCCTCCTGATCGAGACCGGCGTTGCACCCCCGCCGCCTTTGCCATCCGGGATGGGCGTGGGACAGTGCGAACGGTTCGAAAGCGGTTTCGGAAACTGGACCGCAACCAATGGCACCCGTGCCGGCATCAATGGCGATACGTTCCAGTCATCCAGCAATTCCATGTTCCTGCGCCATGACACGGTGACAGCGACATCGATCAGCTTTGACTCTGACAACCTTGCCGAGACCGAGGTCTGGATTCGCCGGGGCTCGGACACGTTCAGTGAAAATCCGGACGCTGGCGAGGACCTGACATTCCAATATCTCAACGCGGCCAGCACCTGGGTCACGCTCGAGACGTTTCCTGGCACCGGCACGCAGGGCGAGATCTTCGCCCGCACTTATGCGATGCCTGTTTCCGCCTGGCATGCCAATTTCCAGGTCCGATTTGTCTATCCCGGCGCCAGCGGCAGCGACTTTGATTACTGGCATGTCGACGATCTCTGCTTCAATCGCGCGCAGCCGGATTTTTCAGTCAGCAAGTCTGTGGTGATCGAGCAGGACCCGATCAACGGCACCAGCAATCCGCTCGGCATTCCGGGTGCCTGGGCGATCTATTCCATTCAGGTGACCAATAACGGGCTCGGCTCCGCCGATGCCGGCACCGTAGCGATCGGAGATGTCATCGATACCAATACCAGCCTGTTCGCTGGCGATTTTGATGGCCTCGGGTCGCCATTTGAGTTCATCGATGGCAGCGGCGCTGAGGCGAGCGGTGTCAGCCTGAACTTTGGCAGTCTCGGCGATGGCGGTGACGGCGTCACGTTCCTCAATGGCTCCGGCACAAGTATCACGCCAAGCGCTGGTTTCGATCCTGTCATCGCGGCATTTCAATTGCAGTTTGACGGCGCCATGAATGGCAATTCGGGCGGCGCCAATCCGAACTTCACAATCCGCTACCGCGTCCAGATCGAGTGATTACTCGACCACGCCGATCATTGGACCAAGGTCGGTGCCGATCTCATTGCGATTGATCGACGGGGCGTAGATCCGGCTTACTTGCCCATCCAGAAACAGCGCGTTCGGGACCTCAATCACATCGCGAAACAAGGTCGCAAATTCGTGGAAAGTCACGGCTGAATCCGAAATCGCAAAATACACCGTCCGCCCGTCGGCACCGACGCCGACGCCATTGCGGCGGCGATGCGAGGTGCCTTCCGGATTGAGGCCAGGATGCAAGTCGCCATCAATCACCAGCATCGGGCCCGATTGCGTCGCATAGACCGGGTCCAGCCCAGCCTCGCGATAGGCCGCGCTTTC
The DNA here is from genome assembly GCA_024742355.1 of Hyphomonadaceae bacterium. Classification (GTDB taxonomy): domain Bacteria; phylum Pseudomonadota; class Alphaproteobacteria; order Caulobacterales; family Hyphomonadaceae; genus Henriciella. The sequence goes on from JANSYM010000005.1 coordinate 57,236, forward strand.
CGTGATCCCCGCGTCTGGCCCGTTCAGCCAGAACACCCCGTTTGGCTTGAGATGAAAATTGCCAGGGCCATCATTGGTGTTAACGCTGGCCTGATCGCCAAATGCATCGCGATAGAAGCCGACCGGGCGGCGATCTTCATGGTACATACCGCCATTCATCGCGAAGACGAGTACCTCGCCTTGCTCGTCAAGCTCGCGCTCAAGTGTATCGAACTGCAGATACGGTACGCCCTCGGCATCGCTGTGGAACAGGCGAATATCATGCTCTGCGGTGTCGAAGGTGCAGACCGTATAGCCATCCCCGTCATGCACGACGGTCTGGCACGGCGCGCGGTTTTCCTCTGAAACGTCCTGATTTTGGTCGCTCTGCGGCTGGCAAGCGGCCAGTCCCGCAACTGCAAGCAGAATGGTCAGGAATTCCCGCAATTCCAACTCCTCGGGGCAGAATCAACTTTACGTGACATGGCAAGCTTTGCCCTTTCGATCAACGGAGCGTTCACTGCGATTTGCGATAACTGTCTCTAATCATTGGGGATGTTATTATGAATACAGGTGCCATAGCGCAGCAAAGCGCAAATCGTTCGTTTGCCATGCGCGTCGGAGCGTCTCCTTATATCGCAACCATCTTCCTCTCGGCGGCGCTGGTTTTCCTGGTCCAGCCGATCTTCGCCAAGATGGCAACGCCCCTGCTCGGCGGCGCCCCGAACGTCTGGAATGTCTCGCTCGTCTGTTTTCAGGCCGCGCTCCTGCTCGGCTATGCCTATGCCCATCTGCTGACGCGTTTTGTGGATTCGCTTCGCGCGCAAATCGGTGTTCACGCGGCGCTTCTGGCGCTCGCAGCCCTGGTCCTGCCGTTTCAATTATCGACCGCGCTTGGGCCGCCAGATCCGGTCCAGCCAACCTTTTGGCTGATTGGCGTGTTCGCGATTTCAATCGCACCACCTTTCGCGGTCATCTCGGCGACCGCCCCGCTGATCCAGAGCTGGTACAGCCGCTCCGGGCGCGCCGATGCACACGATCCGTATCACTTGTATGCCGCCAGCAATGTCGGCTCCCTGCTCGGCCTTGCTGCCTATCCGCTTTTGTTCGAACCGTTTCTGCCTGTGCTGGCGCAAACCAGCGCCTGGACCGTGGGTTATCTCTGCCTCGCCCTGCTTCTGGTCGGCTGCGGCCTTCTCGCCTTCATGACCGGACGGGGCGCGCACCCGGCAGTGGTCGCGGATAGCTCGTTCAAGATCGACGATGCCGCCACCAACCTGTGGCAGCAGCGCCTCTGGTGGCTGGTCTGTGCCTTCATTCCGTCCAGCCTTCTGGTCGGATCGACCACCCATATTGCGACCGAGATTGCCAGTGTTCCGTTCCTCTGGGCGTTGCCTCTGGCGCTGTATATTTCCAGTTTCGTGATCGTGTTCGCCAAGCAGCCAGCGATCACATTGGACACGTCCAATCGCCTGCTCCCCATGACGGTCGCATTGGCCTTTTTTGCGCTTGCACCGATCACCGTCATCCCGGTGACCTTCTCGGTCGCCATTCACGTCCTGGCGCTGTTCGTGGCCGCGCTGGTCGGGCACGGGACGATGGCGGCGAGCCGACCGGCGGCGAATCGATTGACCGAATTCTATCTCATCATGTCGCTGGGCGGTGTCCTGGGCGGGGCGTTCAACGCCTTGCTGGTGCCAGTCCTTTTCACATCCGTCATCGAATACCCGCTCCTGCTCGTCGCCATCCTCGCCATCCGGCCGGGACTGCGCCTGATCGGCAAAGGTCGCACGCGCGTCTGGCTGGTTGCAGCACTGATCACGCTCGCTGCGGCCAGCGTCATGGCCTGGACGCAGGGCCCCGAGGGGCAAAGCGTACTGGCAGCTCGCATCTTTCTGCTTCTGGCCGCGTTGGGCGTGGCGATGAGCTGGAACAGCAAGCTCGGCCCAGTCATCGCTGCCCTTTGCGCCTGGGGCGTTGGCGCCGTCACGAACCCGATCGCTGGCGGCGTCTCTGACCGCAGTTTCTTCGGCGTGGTCAAGCTCATCGAGCGCGGTGACATCCGCCATATGATGCATAGCGGCACCGTGCATGGCACCCAGTTCATGACCCCGAACAAGGCCCTGATGCCGACCACCTATTATGCGCCGCCGACCCCAATCGGACGCCTGTTCGCGGCCAATAACGCCCCGGGGGCTGTGGGCGTGGTTGGTCTCGGCACCGGCTCGGTCGCCTGTTACGCACAGCCGGGTCAGGATTATGTCTATTACGAAATCGACCCACTGGTCGCCGACATTGCCAGCGATCCGCAGCACTTTTCTTATCTGTCCACCTGCACGCCGAACCCGAATATCGTGCTCGGCGATGGTCGGTTGAGCCTCGCCAATGAACCGGAAAACCACTTCAACCTGCTCTTGATCGACGCGTTCAGCTCAAGCTCCGTACCGACACACTTGCTGACCCGCGAGGCGGTGAGCCTATACGTGTCGCGCCTCAGTGAAAACGGATTGCTGGTCATGCACGTGTCCAACAATCACATGGATCTGCCGCAAGTCGTCGCCCGGGTCGCAGGCTCGCTGGGTATCCCGGCGCGCTATCAATATTTCAATCCAACGCCGGATGAGGCCAAGCTCGAAGACGCACATGCCAGCCAGGTGGTTGTGCTGGCGCGGTCAGAGGCGGCCCTCGCCGCGCTCGACGCAGACCCGGACTGGACGGTCCTGACCAGCGATGGCGGCCGCCCGTGGAGCGACGATTATACCAATGTGATCGGCGCCATCCTCGAAAAGCGAGGCTAGGCCGTCAGCCCTGCGCCGATTTGGCGAGGCCAATCCAATGCTCGACCTCGTTCTTGTCGACATTGTTCTCGCCGCCCCACAGCACGCGCGCGCCTTTCGGGGTGTCGAGGAAGCCAGTGGCGGCCTTTAGCACCTTGGTCGCTGACGCCTTGGCGAGGTCATCGGCGCTGCGAATGCCCGCGCCAACCAGGATCTGACTGTCCAGGACGCGCAATCCCGGCGCTTCGACCATCAGGCGGGTCTGGTCCTGCCAGTCCAGCAATGTATCGGTCTTGATATAGCGCACATTCAGCGCCGCAGCGGTCTCGGCCGGGTCCGCATTGAGCAAGTCACCAATTGTCCAGATATCGACTTTTTCAAGCCGGGACGCGGTTTTCGGCCCGATGGAGGGCGCATCGACGACCGGCGATTCCAGCGTGATATAGTCGCGCGTTTCTTCATCATCTGCGGCGTCATCAGTGTCTGACTGATCAGTCTCCGGCGCAGTCTCGATCGGCGTCTCAGCAACGGTTTCCTGGACGGGCTCTGGGTCTTCCACCGCCTCGAGTTCCGCCAGCATGGCGTCCGCAGCCGTTGCTTCTTCGGTATCCGCCACAGGCTCTGTCTCGACGACTGGTTCGTCTACAATTTCAGGTTCGGGATTGCGCGTTTCCAGCTCTATGATCTCGGCCGTCTCCACAATGGGATCTTCCTCGGCTTCAATCTCCGGTTCGGCCTCGATGATTGGTTCATCGACAATCGCTGGCGCTGTTTCCTCCGCGTCAAAGACTTCCGGATCAGGCGACACGGTTGGCGTGCGCGCGGTCTCTATCTCGCCGCCGTCCACCGGCACCGGCACAACACGCAACTGGTATTCCACCGGCTTCGGATGTTCAGGCAGTGGCACATGTTTGGTGCCGATCGGCCGGATCGGCATCATGTCGAGCCACTCCACCGGCTGGCGCAGGATCTGCTTGCAATGCAGGGCGCGAATCTTCTTGTCGTCAGCAGGCAGGGTTTTGACGACTTTTCCGGTCTCGACGAATTCCTCATACATCGCCTCGACCTGTTTGCGATCGCGCGCATCGGCCATGCGCTTGGTGATACGGCGGATCGGAATGTCCAGGGCGGCGAAATAGCCGGGCAGGTCAAGATCAACCTTTTGTGGTTTTACCCCGGACTCGGCAAAGGCCCGCTCGAACAGTACGGCAACGCCGGCCGTCGCATAGGCGACGAGGTCAGCGAGAATGTCGAGCAGCGTCTGGTCCAGTCCCTCCGGCGGATTGGCGACGCCCTTGTGCAGGTCATAATGGTCAATGAAGGTCTGATAGTGCGGATTGGAATATTTCGCCCCGGCCAGCACCATGTCGGCGACGAAGCCGGTTTCAGTCCCAGCATGCACGTGCGGATAGCCGCGCACATCAATCAACGCCTTGATCGTATCGCGCGACTTGGCAATCGACCATTCCAGCGCCCGGTGGATGGCGCCTTCTTCCTCGCTTTGCGCGGTGTGGAAAGGCTGAATCGGGTCAGCGTAATAATGCGTCAGCACGCCGAGTGCGTAGGCCGCCTTGCCCCATTTCTTCTCGCGCAGGGCCTCAACCGCCTTGCCATACCATTGCATGGCCGCGTCGCGCGCACCGCCCCATTCACCGTCTTCGACGTGCAGGACGTGGTTCTGGAAATCCTTGAAATCTGTATCCGGCGCTTTCGCACCCTTGAGCAGATTGGTGTGATGCTTGAGCAGTAGGTTCTTCCAGTCGCCCGCATCCTCGCCCGCCAGCAGCTGCAGCGCATCAAAGGCGATGAAGTGGTGGGTCGAGCGACACCGGTGCGCGATGATGACTAGCTCGAGCAAATTCATGGTCAGCCCCCGTAGGCCCGTTTCGAACGACCAGCCCTAGGGTGATTTGCGAGGCACACAAATGTCACATCTGCTGTGACGGCTGGAATCCGAGTGGTTAATGTTTCCCTGACAAATGGGCTGGAAGGGTTAACAGCGGTTTAACCTTTGGGATCAGACATCAATTCTATTTACGGTTGATCGGGCGCATCAGGCCTTCCTGTGCGACGCTGGCCACCAATTGTCCGTCGCGCGTATAGATCGAGCCGCGATTGAAACTGCGAGCGCCGCCCGCATAGGGACTGTCCATCGTGTAGAGGTGCCAGTCGCTGAAATTGATCGGCGCGTGGAACCACATGGCATGGTCCAGACTGGCCGACATCAGCTCGCCCGTCATCCAGGACACGCCATGCGGGCGATTGCCGGTGCCGAGCAGCGACATGTCGGACGCGTAGGCCATCAGGCAATGGTGCAGCCAGGGCTGTTCATCAATCTCGCGGCGAACCCGGAACCAGAGATGCTGCACATCGCTGACTTTTTCCGGCTTCAGCGGATCAAGCGGATCAACCTCGCGAATCTCGATCGGGCGCGGGCGCAGGAAATGCCCGCGATGGCGCTCCGGCAAGCGCTCGGCGAACTTCTTGCGCCACGCAATCCGGTCATCCAGCTCTTCCGGCATCTGCACACCCGGCTTGGTGTGCTGGTGGTGCCAGCCCTCTTCCAGCTTGTGGAATGAGGCCGCCATGTTGAAGATCTGCTTGCCGTGCTGAATGGCGACGACGCGGCGGGTGGTGAAGCTTCCGCCATCGCGTGAGCGGTCGACTTCGTAGATGATCGGGATCGACGGATCGCCAGGTCGCATGAAATAGGCGTGCAGCGAATGACAGGTCCGCGTATCGGTATCAACAGTGCGATAGGCCGCGACCAGCGATTGTGAAATCACCTGCCCGCCAAACACGCGCTGATTGGTTTCATTCTCCGGACTCTGACCCCGAAACAGGTCCACCTCCAGGCGTTCCAGGTCCATGAGGTGTAGCAAATCGCCAACAGGATCAGACATTTCGTGTGGTCTTTCGCATTTAAAATTGAAGCCCAGTGTGTAACAGCTATGCCAGATACTGGAAACGACGATGGGCGCAACCTAGGTGTTGCGAAGAATACATCGGATCGAAAACAAAGAGGCGAGTTCAGAATGGGGTTGCTCCAAACCATTAAACGCGAAGTCGGGACGATCCTGACACTTCAGAGAATGAAAAAATGGACCGATGATATCGATCCGGACTCTGAAAACCTGGTCGCTGACGATTTCGAGCGCGTGGTTGATAAGTACCCCAACAATGTCGCCTGGCGTTTCGAGGGCAATCTCACCACCTATGCCGAGATGGACGCCCTCGCCAATAAGGTGGCGAATTGGGGCCTCGGTCTCGGCCTGCAATCCGGCGATGCCGTCGCCCTGTTCATGGAGAATCGGCCGGAATATGTCTCGATCTGGTATGGCCTGTCCAAGATCGGCGTCGTGGTCGGCCTAATCAATCACAATCTGACCGACAAGGCGCTCGCCCATTGCGTCAATATCGCCGACGCCAAGCTGATCATTACCGGCGCCGACCAAGACGAAGCCATTCGCAGCGCCGATGGCCTGTTTGAAGGCGATCCGAAAGTCTGGTCCTATGGCGGAGGCGAGGGCGAAGACTTACAGGCCGCCCTGGCCGGCGCGTCGGATCAGCGCCCCAGCCGCGAACATCGCGCCGCGCTGCGCGGCAAGGATCTCTGCCTGTATGTCTACACGTCCGGCACCACTGGCCTGCCCAAGGCAGCACGCCTGACCCAGGCCCGCACGCAAGGCATGATGCGGTCTTTCATTGCGCCGTGTAAAATCACCTCGCGCGACCGGATCTACATCACCCTGCCGCTCTACCACGGCACAGGCGGCCTGTGCGGGGTCGGCCAGGCCCTGATGACGGGCGCCAGCATTGTCCTGCGCAAAAGATTCTCGGCTAGCCATTTCTGGGATGATGCCGCTGATCAGGGGGTCACTTCGATTGTCTATATTGGCGAGCTGTGCCGCTATCTCGTCAACTCGCCGGAGCATCCAAAAGAGCGCGCCCACCAGATCCGCACCGGGTTCGGCAACGGCTTGCGCCCGGATATCTGGGAAGAGTTCCTGACCCGGTTCAACATTTCCTATGTCTGCGAATTCTACGGCTCGACCGAAGGTAATGTCAGCTTTATCGGATTTGACGGCAAAGTCGGCGCCGTCGGGCGCATTCCCGGCTATCTTGCTAAAAGCGTGTTCGGCCATGTCGCCTTCGTCAAATTCGACGTGGTCGAGGAAGAACCTGTGCGCGGCGAAGACGGCTTCTGTGTGCACGCCGCGCCGAATGAGACCGGCGAGGCGATCGGCAAGGTTGGCGACGATGCCCGCACCCGGTTCGAAGGCTATAATGACGAAGAAGCGACCAAGAAGAAGATCCTGCGCAATGTCTTCGAAGAGGGCGACATGTGGTTCCGCACCGGCGACCTGATGCGCAAGGACGAAGAAGGCTATATCTTCTTTGTCGATCGCATTGGCGACACGTTCCGCTGGAAGGGTGAGAATGTCTCGACCAATGAAGTGGCAGAATTCGTCGCCCGCGCGCCGGGCATCGCCACCGCGAACATTTATGGCGTCGCCGTGCCCGGCACGGATGGCCGCGCCGGCATGGCCGCGATCACCACCGATGGCGAGGTCGAGTATGACAATCTCTATGCCTGGATGAGCGAGCATTTGCCGAAATATGCCATCCCGCTCTTCATCCGCATCCAGCAAGAGGCGGAAACCACCGGCACGTTCAAGTATCGCAAGGTGGAACTGGTCAAGGAAGGCTTTGATCCGGACGAGGTCAGCGACCCAATCTGGTATTTCGATCCGGATACCAGCAAGTACGAACCGCTGACGCCCGACGCGTTCGAGACGATCAAATCCGGCGCGGTGAAATTCTGATGCAACGTCTTATCCTTGCCCCCGTTTTCCTGCTTGCCGCCTGCGGTGGCGGCGCAACCGATCCGGCCCCTGAAGCGCTTTATTTCGAGCGGCTCAACAATCTCTGCAATGGCGAGGCCTATGCCGGCAAACTGGTCAGCGATGATGCTGTGGATGCCGATTTCAAGTCGGCGGCGATGATCATGGGACCGGCGACTTGTGACGGGCTGACGGTGCGGATTCCGTTCGCGGTTGACGAAGACCGGTCGCGCACCTGGGTCATCACACGCACGCAGGACGGACTGCGCCTCAAGCATGATCACCGGCATGAGGATGGCCACGAGGATGTCCTGACCCAGTATGGCGGCGACAGCACCAGCGATGGCACCGCGGCGCGGCAGGACTATCCGGTCGATGCCGAAACCCGCACGCTTTTCATTGCCCAGGACATTGAAGTCTCGACCCAGAACACCTGGACCGTCGAGATCGAGCCGGGTGAGACATTCGCATACCAGATGAGTCGGCCCGAGCGCCTGTTCCGGGTCGAGTTCGACCTGACAACCCCGGTTGAGGCCCCGCCCCCACCCTGGGGTGTGGCACCGATCGCCGAATGAGCGAGGCCGCTGAACCTCAGGGCCGGGTGCTGATCGTTGCCGGTTCAGACAGTGGCGGCGGCGCAGGCATCCAGGCTGATATCAAATCCGTCACCATGCTGGGCGGTTATGCAATGACCGCGATCACGGCGATCACCGCGCAGGACACAACCGGCGTCCATGGTGTCTGGCCGGTGGCGCTGGAGGCGGTCCAGAAACAGATGGCGGCCTGCCTGACCGACATTGGCGCCGATGCCATCAAGACGGGTATGCTGGGCAGCGCGGCCCTGGTCGAAACAGTTGCGGAAGGGCTGGACGCCCAGGCCCGCGCGGTGCCGCGCATTGTTGATCCCGTCATGGTCGCGACCTCCGGCGACGCCCTGGTCGACGCACCCGCCATCTCGGCGATTGCGTCCCTGATGATCCCAGGCGCCGCTCTGGTCACGCCGAATGCACCGGAAGCCGAAGTCCTCACCGGCAAGGCCGTGGACGGCATCAATGGCCAGCGCCGCGCCGCTGAAGCGCTGCTCGAACGCGGCGCCAAAGGCGCGCTGGTGAAAGGCGGGCACATCCCAGGCAAGGTCCTGGTCGATGTCCTGCAAACCGAGACCGGCGAGTGGATTTTCGAAAGCGAGCGGATCGAGACAAGCTCCACGCACGGCACCGGATGTACCCTCGCCAGCGCCTGCGCGGCCTTGGTCGCGCAGGGCCAGTCCATGGCCGATGCGGTCGATGCCGCGCGGACCTATCTGCATGACGCGATCCGGCACGCCCCCGGGCTCGGCAAGGGTCATGGCCCGGTCGCGCACAATTGGAAATTGCTTGATCAGGAGAGCTGATCGATCGCTTAGAAATCATGGTTTGTCTTGCGATGGCGCCTGTGAGACCTCTTCTGTCCAAGACAGGAGGGCGTCATGCCAACACTTCCATTCGCTCAGATTGATGCTTTTGCCAGCCAGACATTTGAAGGCAATCAGGCCTGCGTCATGCCGCTCGACGCATTCCTGGCCGATGAGGTGATGCAGAAGATCGCCGCCGAAAACAATGTCGCGGAAACCGCCTTCATCGTCCCCAACGGCGACGGCGTGTGGCAGCTGCGCTGGTTCACGCCGACGGTCGAAGTGCCCCTGTGTGGTCACGCGACGCTGGCGGCCGGACATTATCTCTATGCGATTGCAGGATATACCGGCGCGCAGATCACGTTCCAAACCGTGCAATCTGGTGAACTGTTCGTCTCCCGCCTGCCGGATGGTCGCCTCGAAATGGATTTCCCGGCCCAGGAGGCCGAAGCGGTCGAGGTTGATGCGGAGATATCCGCAGCTTTCGGCAAGGCGCCGAACAAGGCCTTTGTCGGCCCCTGCTATGTCGGCCTGTATGACAGCGCGGACGATATTCGCGCGCTGCAGCCTGACCTCGAACGGCTGAAGACGCTGGGCACCAGCGACGGCAAATGGGGGCTTGGCAATTTCGGGTGCCTGGCGCTCGATGGCGATGGCGTCGACGTGACCAGCCGTTTCTTCGCCCCCGGCAGCGGCATTCCCGAAGACCCGGCCACTGGCAGCTGGCACTGTATGGTGGCACCGCTGGTACAGATGCTGACCGGCGAGACGGAGGCAAAGTGTTTCCAAGCTTATCCGGGACGCGGCGCTTTCGTCGATGTCGAACTTGCGGGCGACCGGGTCAAGCTGCGCGGTCACAGTGTCACCGTGATCGAAGGCTCGTTCAGCTTTTAACCGGCACACCCGCCTGCTGGCGCTGCGCCAGCCAGACGCCGCCGAGAATCAGGGCAAAGGCCAGGAAGGCGTTCCAGCTCTGCGTTTCCCGGAAGGCCAGGAAGCCGATAACCGCCGACAGGATCGGGATCATGTATCCGGTCAGCGAGACAAAGGTCGCGCTCGTGCGCTGGATCAGGATCATATAGACAACTGACGCAATCGCCGTCGGCCCAAGCGCCAGACCGACCAGGCCGGCAATGGCGCTGGTCGATGGCGTCAGCGCCGGCACGTCGACGAAGAGCAGGAGTGGCCAGGTTGCGATCGACCCGAAGGTCAAAAAGCCGGCCGAGAAGACAAAAGGCGGAATGGTGCGGCCATAGCGCGCGATGATGGACGAGCTGGCATAGAAGAAGGTCGCGATCAGGCACATGGCCTGGGCGATCACGCTGGCCGACCCGAAGGACGCAATCGCCTCTGGCCCGAACAGGACGGCGACGCCGAGAAACCCGATGATCAATCCCAGCGCCTTGCGCCGATCGATATAATCGTCGTGAAACGCGATATGCGCGAGGATGGAGGTGAACAGCGGCGCTGCCGACACGTACAAGGCGGCGAGGCTGGAATCGACGGTCTTCTGCGCGGTCGTAATCAACAGGAATGGAGTCGCGGTCCCGAACGTGCCCATCGCCGCCATGATCAGCCAGCTTTTCCAATCACTCAGCGGTGGCCAGGACTGACGCGTGATCGCGGCGACGACAAGCAGCACGAGCGCGCCAGCCGTGATCCGCATCGGAATGATGAATTGCGGCGGGAACCCCATTGACGGATCGTCCTGACTGACCGCCAGCCGGGTGAACGCATAGGCAGATGCCCACAGCACGGTCAGGGCTGCAAACAGCGCCCAATCAATCGATGTTCGGTTTTGCTGCATCAGCCTCGTCCACGGTCCACTCGTCCCCTAAGCGCGCTGATCATGCGGTCAAGGCCACAGATTCTGCGCAAATAAAACATCTCTGTTTTACTCACTCAGTCGATACCTTCGATTAATAAACAGCAATTATTCACTTAAGCGCACGAATTGGAACTGGGCGGGATTCCGAATATGCAGGATGTTGATTATCTCATCATTGGCGCCGGGGCTGTTGGCCTCGCGGTGGCGGATGTGCTCGTCGCCGAGACAGACGCCTCTATAGCCATTGTCGACCGCAATGAACAGCCCGGTGGGCATTGGAATTTCGCCTATGATTTCGTCCGCCTGCACCAACCCTCAGAATTCTATGGTGTCGAATCCAGGCGGCTCGGCGCCGCCCGCCGCGATGCATCGGGCTGGAATGCCGGCTATTTCGAAATGGCGAGCGGGCAGGAAGTGCTCGATTATTTTGACCATGTGATGCGCGATCACTTGCTGGCCAGCGGGCAGGTCCGCTATTTCCCGGGCAGCGATTATCATGGTGAAGGCCGCGTCACATCACGCCAGACCGGCGCCAAAACCCAGCTCAATATTCGCCGCAAAACGGTGGATGCGACCTATTTCGGAACCACAATTCCCGCCCACCACACACCCGCCTTCGGGCGTGATGACGGGACTCATCTAATCACACCGAACCAGATCTCGGCGCTGTGGGCCGAGCAGCCGGAACGGTTCGCATCCGTTTGCATTGTCGGCGCCGGCAAGACCGGGATGGATGTTGGCGTTCATCTCATCGAAAACGGCCTGCCCGGGGACCAGATTGCCTGGGTGATGCCCCGCGATTCCTGGCTGATGAACCGCACAACGCTGCAGCCGGGCGCTGAGTTCTTCGAAAGCACCATGCGCGCCCAGGCGGTGCAGATGCAGGCCCTGGCCGAGGCGCGGTCAGCTGAAGACCTGTTTGATCGCTTGGAACGCGCTGGCGTCATGCTGCGCCTCGATCCGTCGGTTGAGCCGGAAATGTATCATTGCGCGATCATCTCCGAGGGCGAGATTGACCTGCTCCGACAGATCGACCGGGTCATTCGCCGCGGCCATGTTCAGCATATTTCCAATTCAGGCTTGCGTATGGATGACGGCCTGGTCGAGATGCCCGAGAACACGCTTTACATTGATTGCTCAGCCAGCGCGGTGACGCGGCATCCGCAAATTCCGATTTTTCAGGACAGCACGATCACGCCGCAAATCGTCCGCACCTGCCAGCCCGCTTTCAGTGCCGCCATGATCGGGCTGATCGAGACACTGGACCTCAGCGACGCTGAAAAGAACGAGCTTTGCCGCCCGCTGCCGCTGCCGGATACGCCGCATGATTTCTTCTCGATCGCGCTGAGCAATATGATGAACCAATATGTCTGGTCGCGCACACCGACCATCAAGGACTGGATGATGCGGTCACGGCTGGATGGGTTCAGTCAGCGCATCGCCGAGGTCACCGACCCGGATGCCCCGGCTTATGCGATCCTCAACACGTTCCGCCAGAACATGCCAAGCGCGATCGCCAACATTCAGAAACTGATGCGCAAACAGGCCTGACCGCGTCAGTGCTGCGTCGCAGATCCGTTGGCGGTCAGCAGGCGCGCCTGTTGCACCCAGCCATCGCGCGACACACGTCCCGGACTGGCCAGATAATCATCGACCCACCGCGTCTCGGCTTCCGTCCAGCCAGCGATTTGTCTGAAGTGAAAGATGCCAAGCGCGTTCAACTGGTTTGAGCGCTTCGGGCCGATGCCTTTGATCTGGGTCAGATCGTCGGCTTTGCCATCCGGTTTGATCAATGTTGCTGGCGCCGAAAGCGTCTCAGCTTCGTCACCCGCTTCATGCGCAGGCTGCAGCGGGGACGCACCGTCGGCGCGGTAGAAATTGTCATACCAATCCACCAGAGCCGACCCGGTCAGCGTGTTCGGCAGGTTCATCCAGCTTGGAAAACTCTCCAGCAAGCGCGCCGTGTTCTGCCAATGACGCAGGTTCAGATCCGACAGCGAGCGCAGTAATTCGCTGGCCAGCGTATCGGCGTCAGGGTCAACAGATCGACCCGGCGCTGCCGCAGATTGGCCCAACTGGCTGGTCATGATGTGGGCGGCACGCTGCGAAAAATCGCTCCACGCGGACAGGCTTTCACGCCAATATTCCCAGGGCGAGAGAGGAGAATTATCCTGTGGCAAATCCTGTGACTTCATCCGGTACTCCCAGCCATGTTGCAGCGCACAATAACAAGCCAGACCGGCGCAAGCAAGCATTGTCGATTTGCCCCGCCGCCAAAGCAGGCTAGGCACAGCGCATGACTGAGATCAAACACGGCAAAGTCCTGGTCTTCGACTCCGGCATGGGCGGCCTCACCGTGGCGCGCGAAATCCAGGCGCGCGCCCCGGCCCTGCATGTCGATTATGCCGCCGATAGCGGCTTTTTCCCATATGGTGACAAGTCCGATGAAGCCCTGCGAGCGCGTCTGCCCGAGATTGCCGCGCGCCTGGTTGAAGCGGCCCGGCCGGACGTCTTCGTCATCGCCTGCAACACGGCCAGCACACTGGCGCTCAACGAGGTTCGCGCGGTGCTCAACATCCCCGTGGTCGGCACGGTGCCGGCGATCAAACCGGCAGCGGCGCTGACACGCACAGGCGTGATCGGCCTGCTCGCCACGCCGGGCACTGTCCGCCGCGCCTATACCGCGAAACTGATCGAGGATTTTGCCAGCGAAATCCGGGTCATCCTGCACGGCTCGGTCGAACTTGTCCGGATGGCGGAAGAGATCGCATCGGGCCAGGCCGTGGCGATGGAGGCGTTTCGCGCCGCCCAGGCGCCTTTGTTCGAAGCCGATGGCGGCGCCGAGATCGACACAATCGTGCTCGCCTGTACGCACTTTCCACTGATCCGAGGCGAACTCGCTGCGACGGTCCCGCACGCGGTCAATTTCGTCGATAGCGGCGAAGCCATCGCGCGCCAGACCCTGCGCGTCTTGCCTGAAAGCTCTGCCGCGTCCGCACCCGGAGGGCATGTCTGGCTGTCCAGCGCGCCGGAGCAACAAGCGCGCCTGGTCGAGGTGTGCCATCGGTTCGGTTTTGACATGGTGCACGAGGTCACCGGATAAACCGCCGCCGCCCTCATCGGATTGTCACAAAAACCGCGTAAGAACGGCCCGCGCCAACCCGCACGAGGAGACGCCGCTTGCGTATTGCAGCCCTTCTGATCAGCCTTTTAACTCTGGCCGGCTGCGGTCCGGCCATCAATCTGTCGGAGATTCCGGAACAGAGCGATGCGCCGCCTGTCTTCTCGATTGGCGAAGCGGAGAAGATCCGCATTGTCGGTTCGTCCACCGTCGCGCCCTTCTCGACCACGGCAGCCGAACAGTTTGGCGCGATTTCGGCCCACCCTGCCCCGATCGTCGAAACCAATGGAACCGGCGGCGGCTTCAAGACCTTTTGCCGAGCCATCGGCCCGACAGAGCCGTCTATCGTGAACGCCTCGCGCCAGATGCGGGAAGGCGAGCGCGCTCTGTGTCGCGACGCCGGCATTGTTGATCCGATCGAGGTCAAGATCGGGTATGACGGCATCGTGCTCGCCAATCGCAAGCCGGGGCCGGTGCTGGACCTGACCAAGGCGCAGATCTTTCAGGCACTGGCCGCCAATCTGCCCGATGGCGAGGGCGGCTGGACCGCGAACCCGCATCGTCTGTGGAGCGACATTGATCCGGCGCTACCCGAAATTCGCATCCTCGTGTCTGGCCCGCCACCGACCTCTGGCACCCGAGACGCTTTCGTCGAGATCGCCATGGAGGGCGGCGCGCGGCAAATCCCGGAGCTGGCCGCGCTGGAACAATCCGACCCGGAGGCGTTCCGCAATCGCGCCCATGAAATCCGCAATGACGGCGCCTGGATTGATAGCGGTGAGAATGACAGCACGATCATCAACACGCTCCTGCGCAATGACGACTCGGTCGGCGTCGTCGGTTATTCCTTTCTCGAGCAGAATCTGGACCGGATCAAAGCCGCAACCATTGGCGGCACGCAGCCAACCTTCGAGAATATTGCCAGCCAAGACTATCAGGTCTCACGTAGCATGTATTTCTACGTCAAACGCGAGCACCTGCCGCTCGTGCCGGGTCTCACCGCTTTTGTTGAGGAATTTACCCAGGAAGACGCCTGGGGCCCGGATGGCTATCTCGCTGAGAAGGGCCTGATCCCGTTAATGCCGGATGATCGCGCCAATGTTCGCGCCGAGGCGCTCGCGGCGCTTACAGATCCGAAAAGTCCACCACCGTCAGAGGATGACCCGTCGCCTCCACAAACTGACGAAACCCTTCCCGGCTGATTGCAGTCGTGGCGGTGTTGACCAGGGGGTGAAAATTAACCGTGTCGAAGCCCATCAGGGCGGCGTCCGCGATGAATTTCACGCGCTGGCCGGTATCATTCATCAACGCGAAGGCAGTGACCGAGCCCGGCTCCACGCCGAGGCATTCAACCATCAGCTCGGCGCTGGCAAAGGAGAGCCGTCTTGTGCCGATTTTCTTGTGCAGCTGGTTGAGTTTCAACTGACTGTCAGCCCAGGCCGAGATCAGGACGATCACGCCGTCCTTGTCCTTCATGAACAGGTTCTTGGTGTGCCCGCCGGGCATTGAGGCCTTCAGGTGGCGCCCCTCCTCGACGGTAAATGTGGCTGGGTGATCTACCGTATTGTGGTCGATTCCGAGATCATCAAGATAGGCGAACAGGTCAGATGGGCTTGCAGGCATGACGGCCTTGGGGCAGGAAATCGGCTCAGGGTCAAGACCGATGTGAAGGATCTCTCATGCAGCTTGAATGCTACAAAATTCACGATGTCGCCCCGGAGATTGTTCCGGGCCGCAGCAATCGCGACTGGATGGATGCGTTTCCGGACCGCCAGCCTTATCGCTGCCTGCCTCTGTCCATGGCCAATTCGACCGGCTGGGAAATCCTCTGCCCGATGGATTTGAAGATCATCTGGAATGGCGGGCCCGGGAAGGATGATCTCAGCTTCAAGACGCGCGGCGATCCGCGCGCCATTCCATCCTTTGCCGACAGTCACTTTCAGCGCGGCATTGTCACCTTCCATACCGGCCACTTGTTCCGCACGCCGCCCGGCTGGGGCCTGATGACCATGGGCGCGCCGAACTTTTTCAAGGACGGCATCGCGCCGCTGACCGGCCTCGTCGAGACAGACTGGCTGCCCTTCCCGTTCACGATGAACTGGCAAATGACTCGCCCCGGCGAGGTCATCTTCAAGAAAGGCGAGCCATTCTGTTTCATCGTTCCGATCGAGCATGGAAAGCTGGAAGAGATTGAGCCGGAGCGCAAATTGCTGCGCACCAATCCTGACCTGGAGAAAGAGTTTCATGGCTGGGCCGAGAGCCGCGGGAATTTCAACAAAAAGCTGGTCTCGGGCGACAAGGAAGCCGTCGAAGCCGGTTGGCAGCGTCATTATATGCGCGGCGAAAAACAGACCGGCGACAAGATTGACAGCCACGTCACCAAGCGCCGCCTGAAACCACCCAGGGATGTTTAGGGCCAGCTTGCCTTGATTTCCGTCCCGATTTCGCCCTGATTAAGCAGCAAGTTTCTGGGGACGGAGGGACTCATGTCTACACGCGCATTGATTTTCGGAATTGGCCTGCTGGGCCTTGCAGCCTGCGGCGGTGGAGGCGGCGGCGACTATGAACGCTCGGCCGCGCCGCCCTCACCGGTGATGGCTGAAGACGCTGTCGAATTTGACGGCGCGGGGCGCATGAAGTCCGTTGCCGGATTGCAGAACGCCGCCGATGAGACGGCGCCTGAACCCGGCGCGGGCGAGCCCGGCGCGGAACAATATATCGCCTATCGCCACAGCCTCGGCCTGACCCTGCCGAAAGGCGAGGTCGACCCGCTCATGGCACTGCACACGCAAGCCTGCCGGGAAGCCGGCACCGCAACCTGCATTGTCGTAAACTCCAATGTCTACAGCCAGGACGAGGATTATGCCTCCGGCAATCTTTCCATTCGCGCCACACCGGCCTGGATCGAGACCTTCATGGGCGGGGTGGAAAGCGACGCGCAAAAACTCGGCGGCGAGGTAACACAACGCTCGACCAGCGCCGAGGACCTGACGCGCCAGATCATCGATACTGGCGCCCGGCTCGAGGCTCAGAAAACCCTGCAGACGCGCTTGCTCTCGCTGCTCGAGCGGCGCGATGGCGAGCTTGGCGAATTGCTGCAGATAGAGCGCGAACTGGCGCGGGTGACCGGACAGATTGAGAGTATCGAAGCGCAGCTGAAAACATTGCGCCTGCGCGTCTCCATGTCGTTCCTGGACATTAATTACCAGACCAAGGTGCCTGCCTTTAGCGGCTCGCGGGAGAACCCGTTGGGCGAAGCGTTTGGCGATTTCTTCTACAACCTGTCAGGCGCGATTGCCGCTGTGATCACGGCTTTCGCGATCGGCCTGCCCTGGATCCTGCTGATCGGATTGTTCCTCTGGATCTGGCTGAAACTGATCTGGCCGCGCCTGCGCGGGAAGAAGAAGAAAAAGCCGGGGGCGCCGGCCTAGGCCGATTGCACATTGATCAAAGCGTGTCCGATCACCGCTTTCAGATATTCTGGATCGAACGGCTTGGTGATCAGGTAGGATGGACCTTCATTCGTGGTCGACAGGTATTTTTCCGGATAGGCCGTGACGAACACGACCGGCACGCTGTCTGGCAGCTGCATCGCCGCGATTGCATCCGTGCCCTGTGAGCCATCAGCCAGGTGAATGTCACACAGGACAATATCCGGGGTTTGCTCTTTGCTGATCGCCACCGCGGCGTCGGCGGTGATCGCGACCCCAATCACCTTGTGGCCAAGCCCTTCGGCCAGGCGTTTGAGCTGCGCCGAAATCAGAACTTCGTCCTCGATGATCAACATACGGGTCGCGGTTGAAGCGGTGAAATCGGCCTCCGCGATGATCAGCATTTTCTCAAGCTCTTCATCGCTGACGCCGAGGATCCGACGAACGGCGGCGTGCGGCAGGGCTTCAACCGCAATCAGCAGCAATGCCCGTCGTGCACGTGCGGCGGTTGATCCGGATAGTTGGTCGAGCTGTTGATCGAGCATGGCAAAAAGGCGCTCGCGATCGAACTCGGTTTCCTCGAAACTGGTATCCATGGACAGATCGATGATCTGCTGCAGGACACGTTCGACGCAAGCGTCGCCCTTCACCGTGTCGCCTGTCGCCGCGCGCGCATAGCGACGCAGATAAGGCACCAGCTTTTCTATCCGTTCGGCTGTCCACATCTCATATTTCTCCGAACAAAACCAACTGCTTAAACCTCATTGACCTGACCCGAATTATTCGACTTTTGTCGCGAGGGGGAGCACAGCTGCGCAGGCGGGGGAGCTTTTGACACCAAAGCGTCGCAAATCAAGTCTGCCTGAGCAGACCGGACTGCCAAAAGTCGGCAGCGATCGCCTTGTCGAACTCGGCGATGCGTTGCGTGAACATTATGCAGAGATCGAGAAAGAACCGATCCCGGACCGCCTGCAAGCTTTGATTGATCGGCTGAAAGAGGCCGAATCCCGCGAACAGTCTGACGACCAGGATTAGTCAAACGACACCTCGCCCGTCGCCAGGCTAAACGAGACCGGCACGGAGAATTTGAGCTTCAGTCCATCCGGGGCGAAATTCGGCTGAACATCTATGTTCGGCATCATGTCAAACAGCTGAAATCCGAAGCCGTGTTTTTCGGGAGCGCTCACATTGCTCAGCCCGGTTTCCAGCCATTCGGCGTGGAAGGTCTCCTGCTCAATCCACCACCGCGCATGCAGCCGGCCGGCCTCCTGAGACAGAAATCCATGTTTGCAGGCATTGGTCACCAGCTCATGGATCAACATCGACGCCGACTTGCTGGCGCGCACCGAAAATTTGACAGGCTCGCCCTCCAACACAACGCGATCGAGCGTCGGGCCTGCATAGGGTTCCAGTTCGGTGCGCAGGATATCGCCAAAGTCGAGCCCGCTCCAATGAGATTCCGTGAGCGACGCAAAATTGCGCCCCATCGCGGCGAGGCGCCCGTTAAAGCTCGTCAGAAAGGAGTCGATGTCATCTGAAACCAGGCCGGTCTGATCGGCGATGGACTGCACCACAGCCAGCGTGTTGCGGACACGGTGATTAAGCTCAGCTGTGACCAGATCGCGCTCTTTCCTGAACTGGTCGCGCTCGGTAACATCTTCCGATCTCTGGACCAGATAGTCGGCATTGCCCTCTTCGCAATGAACGCGAAACTGCGTGATCTGCCAAGTTCGATTCTCGAGACTCTTGTCGACAAATCGAAGATCGAGCACCTGCGGGTCGATCGCGACAGTCTCGCCGGAGAGAGTCTTCTCGAAGCTCTCCTTCACCTGCGCAATCCGTTCGGGCGTGTTCGGAAAGACATCGAAAACATAGCGCCCGATAATCTCCGTCCGGTGACGCTGGACAGCTCGGCAATAGGCATCGTTCGCGTCCACAAAGACCAGATTCTTGTTTAGAATCATCGCTGGATTCGGCATACGATTGAAAATCGTCTGGTGAATAGAGCTCCCCATTCTACGATACATAGGGTGAGTCGAATCGACGTCGAGCCCCCGAATTAGGGGACAAAAGCACAAACTGGTCAGATGACCGAATTCACGGGCTTCCATCGGTTTTGAGAATGCCGCCTTTTGCTGTATTGTGACGCCATAATACCCCGGCTCAGGTCCACGCTGATCTGGCCCAAGGCCGTGGGAATATCTGGCAGGACGGTCTCACAACTGAAACTCCGATCAGCGCGTGAAAGGAGACCTTAAATGGTTCGTTTTCCCCGCCTGCTCGCGGCCGTTCTTGCCGCCAGTTCGATCGCCCTTGCGGCTGAAGCTGCGCCCATCATCCGCGACGCTGCCACATTCGAATCCTTCCCGATAGAGGGCGTCAGTCTCGATATGGCGCCTGAGGACGCGTTCAATCACCTGATCGCCAGCGGCTATGCCGCCGGCCCGATCGCGACCTATACAGACTGGGGCGCTGGATCGCTGAATTTCGAGCGCGGTTCATATGGCGGACCAAACGGCATTTCATCCGTCACATTGGGCCGCGCGCACGGGCGTCTCGCGATGATTACGCAAAGCCTCAACAAACCCGGGATCGATGTGGCTGGCGAAATGAACACCGCCCGGACCCATTTCAGCGTGACCGGTGATGAACCCGATTGCCGTGTTAACCAGACAGGCACCTCTGGCAGTTGTGCCGCACGCGATGCGATGGAGCCGGTTAATGTTACGATGAGATACACAATGACCGTGATGCCGACCATGATCATGCGGTCGATTTCCCGGCCGCAGGACCTTAAGGAAACCATGAACTAGACGCGCTTGCCTGATGAAAAAGGGGTTCGGACACGTCAACACGTCATTGCCCTAATATTTGGCGCGAACGTGTCGATTTTCCCCCGCTGAATTGTGGCGGTTTCGTGATATTTGCTACAGAACGCAAAATTGGCACGCAGCCTGCGTAGTCCCTTCCAGAGACAGTCGATGGAAGGATCCATTATGCCATTATCGAAAGCCCAGTTTGGCACTCGAAAACCGCAAAGACCGGAAAATCCGAACATTCCCGTTCTGCGTCCGGCAGGGCGAGGCCGTCAAATCCGGTCCACGGAACGTGACCCGAGATGGTGCGTGTGCGTGGTGACGTCCGAGAAAGAAACGACGGCGCAGCGCCAGGCTGTACGTGAAGGCATTATTCTCGACGCAGGCGATGCCGGCGCGCGGGTTCGGTTCCGCAGCAAAAGTCGCTTGCCGGGTACCGTCACGGTGAAAGCCTCCCGCATCGGCCTCAATCGCCTTGCCCGGGTTATCTGGCAGGATGAATTCGACGCAGGTCTGGCCTTTATTGACGGCTAAGGCGCGCGGGTTTTGAGCGCCAGGGCGTGCAATTCGCCGCCCATTTTGCCCTTCAGGGCAGCATAGACCATCTGGTGCTGCGCAACGCGGGTTTTCCCGCGAAACTGCTCAGAAACGATCTCGGCCTGCCAGTGATCATTGTCACCGGCGAGATCGGTCAGAATGATTTCCGCCTCCGGAAAGGCTTCACTGAGGAAGCCTTCCAGCGTGTCTCTTGTCATTGCCATGATTGATTGTCCCTCTAGGCTGGCAAAAAGCGCAACATGATCATCAAGAATCCAAGCGCCCCGCTGGTGCCCAGGGTCAGGCGCGTCATCTGCAATTTGTGCTCAGCGAACTCGGTGCGAAGCTGCGCAAATTGCAATTGAAGACCGCCGCTAGAGTCGCTCACCTCGCCACGCAAGCCGCTTCCAAGCGTATTCATCTCTTCGCGTAACTCGCTGCGAAGTTCGCTCATTTCTTCGCGCAGCTCGCCGCGAAGCTCGCTCATCTCGCCGCGCAATTCAGACCGCAGCTTGGTCATCTCCAGTTCGAGCTTCTCATTGGTCACGAAGGGTTCTCGACTTTCCTCGACCAGGTCGACAATCGCATCCGACACTTCCGGCGCCAGACCGTGATTCGAAAGTGTTGATCGAAAAGCCCGAGTATCCATGCGACTCATTTAAAGTATTCACCTATCAAGAGTCAAACAAAAAGTGAACAAACGCGCGCGAAGACTTATGCAGGCTCCGGCTCGCCGCCAAAGTCAGGGCCCTTATCCTTGCGGCGCTTGCCAATCACCGGCACAGCGGCGTTCGGACGTGGCGGCTCATCCGGCTCATCCGGGCGTTCCGGAAGCTTGCCTTCATTGATCAGACCGCGAATCTCGTCGCCCGTCAGGGTCTCGTACTCCAGCAAGGCTTCCGCCAGCGCCGACCATTGATCGCGGAACTTGGTCATGATCTCGCGTGCGTCATCCATGCCTTTCTGGATCAATCTGCGGACCTCTTCTTCGATCTTCTTGGAGGTCTCTTCCGAAACAGAAGAGGATTGCACCAATTGTTGACCGAGGAAGACCTGGCCCTGATCTTCGCCATAATCGACGGGACCAATCTCATCCGACAAACCCCAGCGGGTGACCATGGCACGGGCGAGGCGCGTGGCCTGCTGAATGTCAGAGGCTGCACCGGCAGTCACAGCTTCGTCGCCAAATTTCTCTTCCTCTGCGACCCGGCCGCCCATGATAATGGCCAGGCGTGAGGTCATTTCGATCCGGCTCATGGACAGCTTGTCGTCTTCCGGCAACTGCATCACCATGCCGAGCGCACGGCCGCGCGGGATGATCGTGGCTTTGTGTACGGGGTCCGCTTTCGGCACTTTCATCGCAACAATGGCGTGACCGGCCTCGTGCCAGGCGGTGAGTTCCTTTTCTTCCTGGCTCATCACCATGGAGCGACGCTCCGGCCCCATCAGGACCTTGTCCTTGGCATCCTCAAACTCGGACATGGACACGACGCGCTTGCCGCGGCGCGCCGCCAGCAAGGCCGCCTCGTTGACCAGGTTGGCAAGATCGGCACCGGAAAAGCCGGGCGTTCCGCGGGCAATGATCTTTGGCTCAACATCTTTGGCCAGTGGCACATTGCGCATGTGCACTTTCAGGATCTTCTCACGGCCAATCACATCTGGATTGCCAACGGTGACCTGACGATCGAAACGGCCAGGACGCAGCAGCGCCGGGTCGAGAACGTCCGGGCGGTTGGTCGCCGCAACAATGATGATGCCGTCATTGGCTTCAAAGCCGTCCATCTCTACCAGCAACTGGTTGAGCGTCTGTTCGCGTTCGTCATTGCCGCCGCCAAGACCGGCGCCGCGCGAGCGACCGACGGCATCAATCTCGTCAATGAAGATGATGCAGGGCGCATTTCGCTTGGCCTGTTCGAACATGTCGCGGACACGGCTGGCGCCGACACCGACAAACATTTCGACAAAGTCAGAGCCTGAAATTGTGAAGAAGGGCACGCCGGCTTCACCAGCAATGGCGCGCGCCAGCAAGGTCTTACCGGTTCCGGGCGGGCCAACCAGCAGTGCGCCCTTGGGGATCTTGCCGCCGAGGCGCTGGAACTTGGCCGGGTCTTTCAGGAAATCGACAACCTCTTCCAGTTCTTCCTTGGCCTCATCAACACCGGCGACATCGTCAAACGTCACACGGCCTTGCTTCTCCGTCAGCAGGCGGGCCCGCGACTTGCCAAAGCTCATTGCGCCGCGGCCGCCGCCGCCAGACTGCATCTGGCGCATGAAGAAGAACAGGATCGCGACAATGAAGATAATCGGCAGCAGGCCCATGATCAGGTCGCCAAGATTGAAGCCATTATCGGGGTCATCGACAACCGAGGGAACATCAAGCTCGATCATCCGTTCACGCAGGGCGCCGAGGTCCTGGCTCTTCTGCGCATAGATGCGTTCATTGCTGGTCGTCACGGCTGTGACCTTGGTCGGGGTGATCACCACCTCGGTCAGCTGCTTGTTTTCGGCCAGATCATAGACTTCAGAAATATCGACTTTCTGAGCCCCGGCCTGCGCCGGATTGCTTTGCATGACAGCCAGGAGGCCAAGCAGGAGAACTGCGATCAGCCCCCAGACCGCGAGATTACGCATATTCATCGATCGTTCCAAACGTTAGTGATGTCGCTTTCCTATAATATAGGGAAAGGATTTCATGAAAACGACTCAAATCATCTCAATCTGTGACATAAGCTTCACCTATGGCTATGAATCACGCGAATCGAGCCGAAATTTTGAGGGATAATCGATGAAAGACGCCTTGAAAGTGTACGGCCCGCTGGCGGTCGCCATTTTGATTCTCCTGATCATCACGATGCGATTCGTCGCGCCGCCGCCGCCAATGGAGCTGCGCTTCGCAGCCGGCGGGGTTGATGGCCAGTATTATGCGCTGGCGCAGCGCTATGCCGACGCGCTCTCCCGACACGGCATTGATGTCGAGGTTCTGGAGACAAGAGGCACCATGGAAAACTATGCGCTGTTGAATGCCGGCGAAGCGGATGTCGCATTGCTGCAGGGCGGCCTCGCCGACGATGAGTCCCGCGCCAATCTGGAATCGCTGGGCGGCATGTTCGCCGAACCCTTCTGGATTTTTACCCGCGCCGATCAATTATCGCTCCTGTCCTCGGATTTTGGGGATCTGGAAACAGTCCGGATTGCCGGTGGCGCCGAAGGCTCTGGCACCCGTGCGATGACGGAGCGTTTGCAAGCCGAATGGGGCGGCACGTGGCTGGAAATTGTGCCGCTGTCGGGCAGCGACGCGGCCACCGCCCTGCTCGCCGGCGAGGTCGAGGCGGCCGTCTTCACCGCCAGCGTCAATGCCAGCTATGTTCAGACCCTGCTGACCCATCCAAATGCCCGCCTGATCGGCATGCGCCGGGCCAAGGGCCTGTCCATGCGCGATGACGCGCTCGCGCCGCTGACACTGTATGATGGCGTCGTTGACATGGACCGGGATATTCCTGCCGGAGACGTCGAGCTGATTTCGGCCATCGCGCAACTCGGCGTCGACAAGGACCTGCACCCGGCCCTGCAGTCAGTGCTCCTCGAAGCGGCGGAGAGCATTCACAATGGCGGCTCGATCCTGACCCGCGCCGACACATTCCCGGATGCGACACGCACAGATCTGCCACTGTCAGAAGAAGCCCGGCGCTATTATCGCAATGGCCCGACTTTCCTGCGGCGCTATTTTTCCTTTGGCTGGGCCAATTTCCTGGAACGCGCCTGGGTCTTCCTGATCCCGCTTGTCGCCTTGCTCATCCCGCTGGTCCAGATGGCCCCGCCGGTCTATCGCTGGCGCATCCGGCGCAAGATCTATGTCTGGTACAATGACCTGCACGATCTGGAACGCCGCGGCTTTGAAGCCAAGGATGACGAGACCAGGCGCGATGTCCTCGCAGACATTCTCGCCCTGCAACACGAGGTCGGGCGGGTCGAGGTTCCGGTCTCCTATAATGACGAGCTCTATCATTTGCGCAGCCACATCAATTTCGTCGAAGCCCTGATCGCGCGGCAAGCGGCGCAGGGGTAAGTGGGCGAAACGCTAAGCGTCCGCCAGTTTCAGCTGCATTTCTGCGCGATCTCTGCAAGCTTGTGCAGCATCTCTGCGGCACCTGTGCGGTGGGATTGAGCCACCGTCCGGCAGGGGCATAGTTTAGTTTTTCGACACGTCAATTCCACCGGTTCTGCATTGACGAAAGCCGGCGCACGCAGGCATAGTTCCAAAATAGAACTCGCGGAGGCTTCGCCATGAAACCAGTTTGTCTCGTCATCGGGGCCGGCGCCGGCATTGGCGGCACGGTCGGTGCGAAATTTGCCAGCGAAGGATATCACGCCGTGCTCTGTCGGCGCAGCGACAAGGACGGCCTCGACAGATTGGTCGAAGGCATCAAGACCGCCGGCGGCGAAGCGACCGGCCTCCTGCTTAATGCGATCGAGGACGATGCGATCGAAAACGCCGTCACGCATGTGGAACAGAATATCGGCCCGATCGAAGTCGTGATCTACAATCTCGGCGCACAGATTGGCGACCGGCCCCTGGAAGATACCAGCTACAAGGCTTTTGAAATGGGCTGGCGTCTTGCCACGTTCGGCCTGTTCCGCCTGGCCAAGACGGTGTGCCCGCTAATGGCCGAGCGGGGCAGCGGCAAGATTATCGTCACTTCGGCGACGGCTGCGGTGCGCGGAAACAAAGGCCAGCACTCACACGCCGCGGCGATGGGCGGGCGGCGCATGCTGTGCCAGACGCTGAACGCGCAATATGCGCCGCAAGGCATTCACGTCACCCACATTCTGGTCGATGGCGCCGTCGATGCGCCTGACACGCTGGGCAAGATGCTGGGGCCGGAACTGTTCCAGAAACTGCGCGAAACCCGCGGCGCCGAGGATGGGCTGTTGATCCCCGCGCAGATGGCCGAGACCTATTATCATGTCGCCACGCAGCACCGCTCGGCCTGGACGCATGAGCTTGACCTGCGCGCCTATTCCGATGTCGCCTGGTGGAATCACGCATAGAAAAAGCCCCGGCTCAAACCGCTGAGCCGGGGCCGTGATCTGAAATGGTGGCAGCGCCTATTTGTTCGGCTGCGGCGTCGTGCGCAGATAAGGCCGGATTTCCTTATAGCCTTTCGGGAAGAGCTTATCCGCCTCTTCATTGCTGACGCTCGGCACGATGATCACGTCGTCGCCATCCTGCCAGTTTACCGGCGTGGCGACCTTGTGATTGTCGGTTAGCTGCAGGCTGTCGATCAGGCGCAGGATTTCATCAAAGTTACGGCCCGCCGATGGCGGATAGATGATCGAAGCGCGGATCTTCTTGTTATTGTCGATGACATAGACCGCCCGCACCGTGACTTTCGCGTCGGCATTCGGATGGATCATATTGTACAGCGTCGCGACCTTCTTTTCCGGATCGCCAATGATCGGGAAGTTGACCTGGGCGCCCTGAGTATCTTCGATATCCGCGATCCACTTCTTGTGTGCCTCGACTGTGTCGACCGAGATGACCAGCGCCTTGGCGCCGCGCGCCGCGAGCTTGTCTTTCAGCTTGGCTGTATAGCCGAGCTCCGTGGTGCAAACCGGCGTAAAATCAGCAGGATGCGAGAAGAACACGACCCAGTCATCGCCGATCCAGTCATGGAATCGGATGCGACCCTCCGTGGTGTCGGTCTCAAAGTCGGGGGCGGTGTCACCGAGCAGCAGGCTCATGTGAGCTCTCCTTGTAAATTGGCTTGATTTCTGCAGCGAAAGTGGGGCCTATGCGGTAGGGTTCCAACGGCCCAGTTCTGACTCGCAGGTTTAGTTTTCCTGCACGGTATCAAAGGTTGCTGAATGAAACGCCTAATTCTGATGCGTCACGCAAAAACCGAGCCCTGGACGGAAGGGATTGATGATTTTGCACGCGCGCTGACCCCGGTCGGAAACGAGGCGGCGGAAATCATGGCCAAGGCGCTGAAAGGCGAAGGCTGGTCACCAGAAAAAGCGATCCTCTCGACGGCCCGGCGCACGCGGGAAACGGGCAGCCATCTGTCGCGTGTGTTCGGGGCCTGTGAAATGGTTCTCGAAGACGATCTCTATCTGGCGGGAGAGCGCGGGATTGCGGACATCATATCCGACCATGATGGCGCCCGCACGCTGATTATTATCGGTCACAATCCGGGCCTGCATGATCTTGCGGTTCGCCTGCTGCGTGAAGCTGGCAGCGTCGACCACCAGGCGTCGATCCGCGTCTCGTCAAAGCTTCCAACCGGCGGCGTGGTGATGTTCGAAGCCGACGAAGACGGCGCCTTCGTGCCGGCGCATTTCAAGCTTCAAAACTTCATGAAACCCAAGGATTTCACCCGCGATTAGCGAAAATCCGGATGCGAAAACGCCCCGCGGGGAGAGCACGGGGCGTTCTGATAAAGCCGAGCCGGTGGAGATTAGCGGGCGCTGCGACGGCCGCCGCGACGCCGGCGGCGTACGAGCAGATGGTCACGGCCAGCATCACTGGCGGCTTTCTTGAGAGCCGGGAGGATGTAGTCGCCTGCGTCTTCATCAAAAGATTCCGAGGCAAAGACGGAAGCAGCATCAAAGCTGGAAGGGGTAGCGTGGGAGGGAGTCGCTTGCATTGTTTTAGTCCTTATCGTTATGGGCCCGGTCTTTCCGGGGCCAGGCGACCCTATTGAGTTCTGCCTGACGAATATGAACTTAGCATCGTCCTTATCGTTTTTCAATATGTGAATATCGTTTTTCGGTAATTTTTTTTCAGTGAACCACCGGATTCCCTCAGATTCCTGAACCGTTCCGGGCTTTGCGATGGGCAAAACCTGCTCATCGGCGGCACATGCGCGGTTCAGCCAGGGCGCGCCAGGCCCAGATCCAGAGACAGCTGTCCGTCTTTACCCGGTCCGACAGGTCTCTGACGGCTGCGCGGGCGCGCCGGCGGCTGGTGGACCCCTGACAATTGACGGATAAGTTCACTCACCCGGGCGGCGCGGATGTCCTGACCGACCGCCTGATACCGGTTGCGTGCCGTGATCGCGGCCTGCCAGACTTCGCGAACCGAAATCGTGCCCAGTTCAAGATATGGCGCCAACTGTTCGAACAGAGACGCCTCACCCGGCGGCGCCTCAGCGGCAATCCGGTTGAGGTCTGAAACACGGCCAAGCAAGGTTTTCAGCATCGCAATCGCCGCCTTGCGTCCGCCTTTCGGGCCACCGGTCTCGCCCGGGTTAGAAGCGAAAGGTCGTTTGCCGATGCCAACTTGCGCGGCGGGAATCTCTGGCGGAGCAGCATGACGCGGCGCCGCCATGAAGTCTTCAAACGCCTGCCCTCCCGGTCCGTGTTCTGGTCCGAATTGAGAGAAGGTGCG
This sequence comes from Hyphomonadaceae bacterium, assembly GCA_024742355.1. Taxonomy (GTDB): domain Bacteria; phylum Pseudomonadota; class Alphaproteobacteria; order Caulobacterales; family Hyphomonadaceae; genus Henriciella. Next base: position 85,349 of record JANSYM010000005.1, read on the forward strand.
ACAGGCGACGCCGGCGCGCAGGCACCAGGTTTCCACCTCTGCGTCGCGGGCCACCGGGCGCGGCGCTTCGTGAGTATACAGGCCGAGAATATTATGGTCGCGGTGCAGCTCAGACAGGATGGTGACGGGATCGCCTTGCCTGAAATGCAAGGCTGCGCCCCGCGGGTCCAGCGCCGCGTCGAGGTCGTTCAGGCTCTCAATCAGGAACGCGTGCTCCAGCGCTTCTGGCGCATGGATATAAAGCGGCACCACAGCCCCGCCATCACGCGCCGCCGCCAGGCATGCCGCCTTCAGCGCCGCATGATCATGCACCCGCAAATCGTTTCGAAACCAGAGAATATGCAATCCACTCATGGAACATATATAGAACACTTTATGGGAATTGTCCACAAGCGCCCCCTTCGACCGGGATTTCAACCGGAAGGTGCTTGTATTCAAATTTATGTTCCTTCTTTTAATCGAATTGTGACAAACAACATCCATCCAAAATATAATACAGATGATCTATTAGGCCGAATTTCGTCTGTTTTTGCTGATTCTTATACAAATTCTTTATTTACCGAAAAGGCCACGCCGCCCCCAGGTTCGCAGGTATTGCCGGCCCCGCTCGCCGCCTATTCCTATCGCACGCAGGTCTCAGCCAGGCAGCAAGCGATTCTGAATTCGCTCCTCACAGCGATGGGGTTCGCTGGACTCCTTCACCCGGGGCATTTCGCCGTGAGTGTCTCGTGGGGTTTGCTGATCGTGTTCAGCCTGCTCATTCTTCTGCGCCTTCTGCTCATTCTGGCTGGCGTCGGCGCGCGGCGACTGTATTCGGAAATCCCAATCGCGAATAGCGCGAACGCCGAGCTCCCAACCTTCACGATCATGGTCGCGGCCTATCAGGAAGCCGACATGATGCGCCAGATTTCGGGCGTGCTGCGAACGCTTGATTGGCCCGCTGAAAAACTGGAGATTTTCGTTTTATTGGAGCCCGAAGACGAAGAGACCATGCGCGCCGCCAGCGCTGCGATCTTCCCAGCCACAACCCAGCTTGTGCGAGTTCCGCCAGGCGGTCCAAAAACCAAACCAAATGCCTTGAGTTACGGCTTGTCTTTGGCCCGGGGCCAATACGTGACGATATATGATGTCGAAGACCGACCGCATCCTGACCAGCTACGCATCGCCTATGAGGCGTTTCTCAGGGCTCCCGAAAATACCGTTTGCGTGCAAGCCCCTTTAGTCGCCACGAACGCGCGATCCGGATGGCTCGCAGCGCAATGGGCGCTTGAATATGATGTCCAGTTTGGATTGCTCCTGCCGGGACTTGCCCTCTACCGCATGCCCGTCTTGCTCGGCGGCACCAGCAATCACATAAGGCGCGACGCGCTCCTGGCGCTTGGCGGATGGGATGCTTGGAACGTAACCGAAGATGCCGACCTTGGCATGCGCATCGCCCGCGCTGGCCTGATTACGACGGTGATTGCGACACCAACCGATGAGACAGCGCCAACCCGGTTTGACATCTGGCTGGCCCAGCGCAGTCGTTGGCTAAAAGGGTTCCTGCAGACCTGGCTCGTTCTGATGCGCAATCCGGTGCGAACCTGGCGCCAGATGGGCGGCAGTCAGTTCCTGGTCATGCAATTGACGCTCGGTGGGGCCATCCTGACGCCGCTGGCATATGCGCCCTTTGCGGTGATGGTCAGTCTCGCCATCTGGTCTGGGCATCTCGAAGTTGGTACTGTGGGCCTATCATTGCTCATTGCCGGGCTGGTTGTCGGACTGCTTGGCGACCTGCTCGCGCCGGGACGGTGGAGCGGGATGCGGCTCCTCGCCATCCTAACCCGGCCTTTTTACTGGCCCCTTCACAGCCTGGCTGCATATCGCGCGCTTTGGGAGCTTGCGAACAAGCCGTTTTTCTGGGCAAAGACGCCGCATCATCCTGACGATGCGGAGCGCGGACCATTATACTCGACTGGATCATTAGCCTGAGCCTTGCTGCCGGCCTGATTGGGCTCGGCGTGTTCGCGCAATCCAAAATGGGCACCGTGCGCAAGAAGGACCAGCGCCCGCATCAGGTGCCCTGGGGCCTGGTCATGATAGGATGCGTGTTTGGAATCTTCCTGGTCGTCGTGCATCTGATGAACCTGGTCGGCGTCGATACCGGGCCTGAAAACAGCATGTTCGGGCGGTTCTAACTACAAAACTGTCACTTGACTCTCTCTTGCGTGTTCGCATTATGTTCTTATAACATAAAGGAGGACAGATTATGCCTACGCAGCAGGAATTGATGCAACTCGGACAAACCCTGGTCGAGCATTGCTCGAACCGGAACGAGAAGGAATTGCAAGACACTTATTATGCCGAGGATGCCGTTTCGGTCGAAGCCGTTGCGATGCCGTCCGGCAGCGCCGAAGCCGCCGGGCTCGAAGCAATCAAGGCGAAGAATGCGTGGTGGTACAGCGCCCATGAGCTGCATTCCAGCAAGGTTGAGGGGCCTTTCGTCCACGGCTCTGATCGCTTCAGCGTCATCTTCGACATAGACGTGACCCAGAAAGAAAGCGGCGAGCGTATGCAGATGCGCGAGATTGCCACCTATCATGTCAATGAAGCTGGCAAGATTTCCCGCGAGGAATTCGCCTACGCCCTCTAAAGCCCCGATCTAACCCGGCGTCAGACATGGCCATTGCCGGGCCTGCTCGTTAAGGTGCTGCATCTGCGAACAAAAGCAGGTGCAATCGCACCAATACGGGAGAATAATGATGGCCTTTGATGCCCCTGAAGATCTCGACGAGTTCCGCACAAGCGTGCGCGACTGGCTCGAGGAAAACTGCCCGCCCAGCATGCGCACCCCGATGAAGGATGATGAAATCGTCTGGGGCGGCAAGCGCGAGGCCTTCAAGAACCCGGAGTCGAAGCTCTGGCTTGAGCGCATGGGTGAGCAAGGCTGGACCGCGCCGGAATGGCCCGCCGAATATGGCGGCGGCGGCCTCAACAAGGTGCAGGCCCGGGTTCTACAACAAGAGCTGCGCCGCATTCGCGCCCGCCCGGCTTTGTTCTCGTTCGGTCTGTGGATGTTCGGGCCCGCCTTGCTGGAATTTGGCAATGATGAGCAGAAAAAGCGCTTCATTCCCGACATCGTCAAAGGCAAGACACGCTGGTGCCAGGGCTATTCTGAGCCGGGCGCCGGATCGGACCTCGCGGACCTGCAAACCAAGTGCGAAGACAAAGGCGATCACTGGCTGATCAACGGCCAGAAGGTCTGGACGTCCTATGCCGACCAGGCCGACTGGATTTTCTGCCTCGTGCGCACGGACAAGAGCGTCAAACATGAAGGCATCAGTTTCCTGGTTTTCGACATGGAAACAGAAGGCGTCGAAGCGCGCCCGATCAAGCTGATCTCCGGCTCCTCGCCATTCTGCGAAACCTTCTTCACCGACGTGAAAGTGCCGAAAGACCAGCTGGTCGGAAAACTCAATGCTGGCTGGACAATCGCCAAACGGCTGTTGCAGTTCGAGCGCTCTTCGATCTCGGCGGGTGGCTTTGGTGGCACTGGCGGCTCCGGCATTCTCCCGCCGCAAGAGTATGCCAAACAGCATGTCGGCGTCGACGAAACCGGCCGCGTCTCCGATGGCGACCTGCGCGCCCGCATCACCGATCACCTGATGTATGCGCAAGCCTTCAAGATGACCGTTCAGCGCTCGACTGAAGAAGCGAAGGCCGGACAGGAAGTCGGGCACACAGCCTCGATCATGAAATATGCCGCGGCCAAGATGAACCAGGACAAGTGCGAATTGCTTGTCGAAGCCCTCGGCACCGATGGCCTCGGCTGGGACGGTGACGGTTTTGCCGACGACGCCAAGAAGGCCACGCGTGGCTGGCTGCGCTCGAAAGGCAATTCGATCGAAGGCGGCACCAGTGAAATCAACCTCAACGTGGTCGCCAAACGCGTCCTCGGTCTGCGGGAGCACCAATAATGAGCTTCGTTCTTTCTGAAGACCAACAAATGTTGCGCGATACGGCGATGGCGTTCGCGCGTGATGAAATGCCGGTGGCGCATTTGCGTGAGCTGCGCGATGGCGGCGCCAATGGTGTCGATGCCGAGATGCGCGGCAAACTCGCCGAGCTCGGCTTTTTCGGCGTGCTTGTGCCGGAAGAGCATGATGGCGTCGGCCTCGGCATGGTCGCCATGGGCCAGATCATGGAAGCCCAGGGCCGCACAATCGCGGCCACGCCGCTGCTGCAGACGGCCGTGATGGGCGCAAGTGTGCTGATCCTTGGCGGCTCTGAAGCGCAAAAGGCCGAATGGTTGCCCAAGATTGCCAGCGGCGAAGTCTCGGTCGCTGTCGCCGTCGATGAAGGCACCCATCACGCCCCGTTGAACATCGCCACGGAAGCCGAACGCAATGGCCAGGGCTATACGCTCAACGGCGCCAAGCGTTTTGTCACCGACGGGCATCATGCCGATGTGTTCATCATAGCGGCACGGACCTTTGGCGAAGCTGGCCAGGCGCATGGCATCAGCCTGTTCCTCGTTCCGAATGATGCCGATGGCCTGAGCGTTCAGGCGCTCGCCACCGTCGACTCGCATGGCGCAGCACATCTGACGCTCGAGGACGTCGCCTTGGGTGAAGACCAGGTGGTCGGCGCCGTCGATGCCGGTTGGGAAGTGCTCGAACCAGCGCTCGATCGCGGTCGCATCGCGCTGGCCGCCGAAGCTCTTGGCAGCGCCCAGGCGGCGTTCGACATGACGCTGGAATATTTGCAGACGCGCAAACAGTTCGGGCAGCTGATCGGCTCGTTCCAGAGTCTGCAGCACCGCGCCGCGAAAATGTTCACCGAGCTGGAACTGACCCGGTCCTGCATCGCGGCGGCCCTGTCCGGCGTGGATGAGGGCCGCAATGATGTTGCTGAATTGGCGAGCCTCGCCAAGGCGCGTGCATCGGACCTCATCCATCTCGTGTCGAACGAGACGGTGCAGTTCCATGGCGGTATCGGCATGACCGATGCGCATGATAGCGGCCTCTATATGAAGCGCGCACGGGTGCAGGAAGCGCTGCTTGGCGGCGCCTCCTATCACCGCGATCGCTATGCCAAGCTCAACGGGTTCTGATCCTTAGCGATTGACCCGGAAAGAGAGACCCGACTAGGCTCCCATGAACACTGTATCAGGGGGGCCTTTTTGGTTCGATTCATTCCATTTCTGAGCGTCGCGATCCTGCTGGGCCTGAGCCTCTGGGGCGCACTGTATGTTGACTGGCTGTGGATTCCCGCGGCGCTCCTGGGGGGGCTGACACTGATCGGCCTCAGTGACCTGATCCAGACCCGCCATACTTTGTGGCGCAATTTCCCTTTGCTCGGCCGATTGCGCGGGGTGGCCGAAACCATCCGGCCTTTCTTCAGGTCCTACGCCGTGGAAAGCCAGACCGAAGGACGGCCGTTCAATCATGAAGAGCGCGCCATGGTCTATGCGCGGGCGCAGAATGTCTCCTCGGTCGAACCGTTTGGCAGTCATCTCGACATCGAACACCCGCCGCATGAATGGGTCTCGCATTCCATCGCGGCGGTGCATCCCGAAGAAACCGACCCGCGCATCGTGATCGGTGCGCCCGGCACCAAACATCCCTACTCCGCCAGCATTCTGAATATTTCCGCGATGAGCTTTGGCTCACTCGGCGCGCACGCGATCGAAGCGCTCAATCGCGGCGCGGCCAAAGGCGGTTTCTTTCATGATAGCGGCGAAGGCGGCGTCTCGCGTTATCACAAGGCGGGTGGCGGCGACCTGGTCTGGGAGCTTGGCTCTGGCTATTTCGGGTGTCGCGCGCGGGATGGCAGCTTCGACCCGGACCAGTTTGAAGAGACGGCCCAGCTCGACCAGGTCAAGATGATCGAGGTGAAGCTGAGCCAGGGCGCCAAGCCAGGCCATGGCGGCGTGCTTCCCGGGGCCAAGGTGACACCTGAAATCGCTGAAGCACGCGGCATCCCAATCGGCGAGACCTGTTTCTCACCGCCGCATCACACCGCATTTGATAGCCCCAAGGGCCTGCTCGATTTCCTTGACCAATTGCGCGAGCGCTCCGGCGGAAAGCCGGTCGGGTTCAAGCTCTGTATTGGCAATCGCTGGGAGTTCCTGGCCATTTGCAAAGCCATGGTCCAGACCGGACAGCGCCCTGACTTCATCGTCATCGATGGCGCAGAAGGTGGCACCGGCGCCGCACCCGCAGAGTTTCTCGACCATGTCGGCACGCCGCTGCGCCAGGGTCTGGTCTTTGCTCGCAATGCTCTGGTGGGCTGCGGCCTGAAAGACGACATCAAATTGGGTGCCAGCGGCAAGCAGGTTTCGGCCTACAATATGGCCGCCTCGCTGGCGCTCGGGGCTGATTGGATCAACACCGCACGCGGCTTCATGTTTGCGCTCGGCTGTGTGCAGTCCTTGCACTGCCACAACAATACCTGCCCGACCGGGATTGCAACTTCAGACCCTGGCCGGCAGCGCGGACTGGTCGTCTCAGACAAGGCCGATCGTGTGTTCCACTTCCACAAGAACACCGTCGCCGCCTTGATGGAGGTGGTCGGCGCCGCCGGGTGCCAGCACCCGGATGAGCTGGCGCCGCATCACATCATGCACCGTACCGCTGCGGATGAGTCAGTGCCGGCGGATCATCTTTACAAACTGCTGATGCCGAACGCGCTTCTCGAGAACGGCGTCGCCACGCACCTGGCGCAGGAATGGGCAATGGCGCAGAGCGGCAGTTTTGATCCCGCCTGAAGCTAGGCTTCGTGCGGGCTGATTGTCCCCGCGTCTTCGCGTCGGCGGATCATGTAGGACACGATCACCGCGCCAACCATCTTGCCGATAATGAACACGACCCAATTGGCGAAATTGAACGTGTCGCCGACGGCCTCACCGAGATTGTAGTGGCGCGCGAGGCCTGCGCCATAGAGAAACACGGTGGTGTCGATCGGCGCGGCAACGGCGCTCGAAATCACGATCCGGGTCGACAGACGATACTTGGTGAAGGTGAAGGTGAAGAGCAGCCAGTCAAAAAACTCTGAGATGGCGAAAGCCAATCCCGATGCCAGAGCGATCACCGGCCAAGCATAATAGAACGACCAACCAATCGCGAACGCCATACAGACGAGGACCTTCTGATGCATTTCGCGCTGAACGAAATCTCGCACCACAAAAACAAGGCCCGTGATCAGGGTCATCGGATGCAGCAACAGACTGCCAGGCGTGCGTTCCTGGCCCGGCCACATCAGGTTGAACCCGTTGATGAATTCCAGATTGGGGACAACCGCGAACGACCAGTTCAGGAACGGGATCATGGCGACATAGACAAATGCCCAGGCCCGCCCGCCGAGGGACCAGATCAGGTAAAACAGCGCCACCATGCCGAGGCAGACAATTAGAAGATCATCAGGATTGCCATTGGTCAGCGCGCCAACGAACCCGTTATAAATATCGAGAAACACCTACCAGCCTCACATCCGTTCTTGTCATGGCCCCTCGAACGCGCCTAATCGCAACAGATCGATGGGGTCAACACATACGGAGCGCGCCCAGCATGTCCAGCGTCAAACTCTGTTTGATTGTCGCGCGCGCCGAGAATGGCGCGATCGGCAAGGATGGCAACCTGCCGTGGCGCCTGTCGGACGACCTCGTACACTTCAAAACGACGACCAGGGGATGCCCCGTCATCATGGGGCGCAAGACCTGGGAAAGCCTGCCTGTCCAACCCTTGCCCGGTCGGGACAATATCGTGCTCAGCCGGGATGGACAGTATGCGGCGCCCGGCGCGCGGGTGTACACGTCCATGCCAGCCGCCATCGCGGCGGGCCGCGCGCTGGCCATCGCTGCCGGGAAACCGGAACTGTTCGTCGTTGGCGGCGAGGCAATCTATGCCGCCGCCCTGCCCTTTGCCGATCGGCTCTACATCACCGATGTCGACACGAAGATTGATGGCGACGCCTTCTTTCCTGAGTTCGACGCGGCCGCCTTCACGGAGACCGAGAGCCGCCGCGTCGAAGCGAACGAGAAGAACGAGTTCAGCTTCACCATCCGGATCCTGGATCGCCTCGCGTAAATCTTGCCGGGCGCGCTAAGCCGCGTCACAGTCTCTTCAAGTATGAGGAGGCACACGCATGGATTTCGAACTGGTTGCAGAGGGACTTGGCTTTCCGGAAGGCCCCGTCTGGATGGAAGATGGTTCCATCATCCTGGTCGAGATTTCCAGAGGCTGCATCACCCGCATCTGGGGAGACGGCAAGACCGAGGTCATCGCAACGCCGGGCGGCGGCCCGAATGGCGCGGCGATTGGACCGGATGGCGCCCTGTGGATCTGTAATAATGGCGGCTTCAAATATCACGAGCGCGATGGCCTGCTGATCCCTGGTCATTGCCCGGATGATTATTCCGGCGGACGGATTGAGCGCGTCGATCTCTCAACCGGCAAGGTCGAGCGGGTTCTCGACATGGTGGAAGGCTTCCCGCTCAAAGGTCCGAACGATCTGGTCTTTGACCGCCAGGGAAATCTCTATTTCACCGACCATGGCAAGACCTATCCGCGCCACCGCGATTTTGGCGGCCTTTTCTTCCTCGCCAAGGGATCGAGCGAGGCAGTAGAGCTTGATCATCACCACACATCGCCAAACGGGGTCGGGCTCTCTCCGGATGAGAAAACAGTGTACATGGCGGATACGATGACGGCGCGGCTCTGGGCCTTTGATCTGTCAGCGCCTGGAGAGATCGTACCATCGAGCCCTTTCAATAAAGGCCGTGTCGTCGCGACCATGCCGCACTTGCAATATTTCGACAGTCTCGCTGTCGCCGCATCCGGGAATATCTGCGTGGCGACGATCCTGAATGGCGGCATCACCACGATCACACCCGAAGGCGCGCACAGTCATATCCCGTTCCCGGACCCGTTCGTGACCAATATCTGTTTCGGAGAAGAGGGTCTGAACGAGGCCTGGGTGACCCTTTCAGGCACAGGCAAACTGGCCAGGTGCACCTGGCCAGAGCCTGGATTGAAACTCAACTATTACGCGTAAGCGCGCCCGCTATTTCAGCACGGCGCTGAAACTGACGGTCCCGGTCGCCGCTGGGGCAATGGGCTCGGAGAACGCCCATTTGATATGGGTGATCTCATCCGATGTCGCGACCCGTTCCTGATCACCATCGGCGGCCTTGACCGCGCCGCGCGCGGCAAATGTCTGGCCGCCATCTGCAGAGAAGGAAAGCGCGCCCGCACCGCCCGTGGCCGAGGTTTCGATATAAGTCACCTCACCAGGAACCGGCATGACCAGGCTGACGGCCTCGGCCGCCGAGTCACCGCTATTCGCATAAGCCAGACTGTAACGCACTTCATCGCCAGGAGAGACCTCCTCCGCGAGCGCGTAGGTGCGGACCTCGTTGCCGTTTGCATCGACAGTCACGGTCGCGCGCTCGACGACTTGCTGCGCGGTGAGGCCATTTGCAAAGGCTGATAGTGAACTCGTGCCGACAACAGCCAGCGCCAACAGTGTTGCTCGCAACATTGCTCATTCTCCAATATATCCCGCCGGAAGAATGCCATCGGTTCGATTAAACACTGTTTAACGCCGCCTCTGTTGATCGCACGCAGATGTGTTAAGCCAGTATGCAAACTTCTAAGGGGACTGGTCGAAGGGGACAGATCGCAGAGGATCGATGCCGCGCTGGGCTGTCTGGGGATTTGTCATTCTATTTGCGGGATGTGGCCGCGCCTCGCCCCTGCCGGACATGCAGCCCGGCGAAACCGGCCGGGTCGTCAATGTCATAGACGGCGATGCCCTGGTCCTCGATACGGGCCAGAGTGTGCGGCTGGTCTCGATCGAAGCGCCGGCGCTGTATCCCCGCGAGCGAGACGCAGACCCTTATGCGGCGGAGAGCGCGCGAATCCTGGAAGACCTCGCTCTCGGTCGCCGGGTGCAGCTCTACTATCCCGGCATCACGCGAGACCGCTATGATCGCGCACTGGCCCATGTTGTGACCATTGACGGCGCGGGTCCGGAGGTCTGGCTCAATGCGGTGATGCTGGAACGCGGCGGCGCCTGGGTGCGGCTTTATCCGGACACGGCGGCACGCGGCGACGATTTGCTGACGCTTGAAACACAAGCACGGCAGGCGGAGGCGGGCTTGTGGTCAACTCCAACCTATCGTGTGACTGACGCTGCAGCCGTGCCGATCGAAACGCGCGGATTCAGGCTCGTTCGCGCGCAACTGGGCATCGCGCTTCCGATCCCTCCGGAGACGCCCTATCCCCCGACATGCCGCCGCAGCCTGGAAGGCGCTGACCTGACACTCGGTATTCGCAATGACGCGCGGACCGCCTGCGGCCTGGCCGTCGGGACGAAAGTCCTGGTGCGCGGATACATTGCCGATCAGGAACTGGACCTGACCTATCCCAGACATCTGGAAGTGATCGAAGCCGATTAGCCCGCGATATATTGCGCGCCATTCACGGTCATCGTTGCACCGGTAATGAAGGCCGCATCCTCGCTTGCGAGATAAGTGCACATGGACGCGATTTCCTCCGCCTTGCCGAGCCGGCCGACCGGCACTGTGGCGATGATGCTCTCAAGCACTTTTTCAGGCACGGCGCGCACCATGTCGGTATCGATATAGCCGGGACACACGACGTTCACGGTGATGCCTTTCTTGGCCCCTTCCTGGGCCAGGGCCTTGGTGAAGCCGATCAGGCCCGCCTTGGCCGCAGAGTAATTGACCTGGCCGAACTGTCCCTTCTGGCCATTGATCGAAGAGATGTTTATGACCCGGCCAAATCCGCGTTCGCGCATGCCTTCCCAGACCTGACGGGTGACATTGAAGGCGGAATCCAGATCGACCGCGATCACTTTTCGCCACTGCTCCGCGCTCATCTTGTGAAATGGGCCGTCCCAGGTGATGCCGGCATTGTTGACGACCACATCAATCGGTCCGAGATCATTTTCAATTTGCGCCAGTCCGGCGCCAACCGCGTCGAAGTCGGAGACATCGAACTTGTAGCATTTGACCCCGGTCTCTTGCTCGCAGGCCTTGGCCGCTTCGTCATTGCCGCCATAATTTGCCGCAACCTTGTATCCAGCCGCCTTGAGCCCCTTGCTGATCGCCAGCCCGATGCCGCGCGTGCCCCCCGTTACCAGCGCTGTTCTGGACATGATCTTCCCTCCGTATATGCTGCGCAGCATAAAATTTGCTGCGACCGCTCAATCAGATGTAAGCACGTATCTGGCAGAAAGCGCAATCGGACTTTCGCCCGGAGGTTGGCTTACTCCCTTCAGAACTGATCGGCGGCAAAGAAATTGGCGCATGCCTTAAGAAAGGGCAGGACATGGCAAAATCGAATGGTGCAAGCGACACCGTGATCATCAAGAAGTACGCCAATCGGCGCCTCTATGACACGTCCACCTCATCCTATGTCACGCTCGACCACCTGTCAGAACTGGTGCGCCGGGAAGTCGATTTCGAAGTCGTCGACGCCAAGTCGGGCGAAGACCTGACCCGGCAAGTGCTGACGCAGATTATCTTCGAAAAAGAGAATAAGGGCGAAGGCGCCCTGCCGGTGAACTTTCTGCGCAAGCTGATCGGGTTCTATGGCGGCGGCTCTCAAACCTTGCTGCCGGCCTGGCTCGAAATGAGCATGAACAGTTTTGCCGAAAGCCAGGAACGCTGGAGCAAGGCGATGGGCGGCAACAATCCGTTCGCGCTGGTCGAAAAGCAGACCCGCGCGAATATGGAAATGTTCGAAAACGCTGTGCGCATGTTCACGCCGGGTCTCACCTCACGCAAATCCAAGCGCGGTCAGAAAGGACGTTCTGCGTCAGCCAGTGACGAGGCCGTGGAACTGCTACGCGCGCAAATGGAAGCGATGCAGGAACAGCTCAACGCGCTGTCGCGCAAGCACTGAGCTCTGACTTAGTTCAAAGGCAAAACGGCGACGACTTCGCCAACATCCTGTTCGTGGAGCAAGACGGCACAGGTCTGATCGCAGGCCACCGGGAAGGATTCATCCTTGCCCATCCACAGACCCAGAGACTCCGTACGCGTCACCGGATTGACCATACCAGTCTGATTGGCATCGCCGCTCAGATACTCAACCATGGTCAGTTCCAACGCTTCGGAGGACTCCCCGAGCACACGAATGTCCTGGCCATCCCAGAACAGGCTCGGCGCAGCGTCATCACGTACATCCAGCCGAGCGCTGATATTTCGGCGAATGTCCTTCTTCCGGGTTCCCGGGCATTCCTTGGCGCCATCATAAAAGGATTGCGGTGTGTATGGCGCGCGCAGGCTGAGGCGATCCGTATAGGACATCTGACGCTCTTTCGCCGCTGGCAGGGCCATTGGATCAGGGTCGCCAAGATAATCCCAGTAATTGACGGTCCAGGTGAGGACAAAAATATCGTCCCGTTCGGCGCTCATCTGCTTCATCGTGCGGTGCGCTTTCGGGCAAGCCGGGCAATTCTGATTGGCAAACAATTCAACCAGAACCGGCCGGTCGGCCTCGGCGGCAGCAGATCCCAGCAAGGAAATCGCTAATAAAACAGGGGCGAAGAAACGCATCATGACAGTCTCATAACCGTTTCTTCGCCCCAGGATCAATTCACTAGGCTGTGAAGGCTGCGTTAGGCCGCCTCATTCGCCAGGTTGCGCAGGACGTAATGCAGGATGCCGCCATTGCGATAATAGTCGAGTTCATTGTCGGTATCGATGCGCACCGTCGTGTTGGCCGTGACTTTCGATCCGTCCGCCTTGGTGATCTGAACTTCAACACGCTGACGCGGCTGAATGTCATTGATGCCTTCGATGGAGACTTGCTCGTCGCCCTTGAGGCCAAGCGATTCCCAGGTGACGCCTTCATCAAATTCGAGCGGCAGGACGCCCATACCGATCAGGTTGGAGCGGTGAATACGCTCGAACGAACCGGCGACGACGGCTTTGACGCCGAGCAGGACGGTGCCTTTGGCGGCCCAGTCACGCGAAGAGCCGTTGCCGTAGAGATTTCCGGCAAAGACCACGAGCGGCACATTGTCGTCCATGTAGCGCATCGCGGCATCATAGATCGCCATGCGGTCACCGCTTGGATGGTGGACGGTCACACCGCCCTCAACACCTGGCACCATCTGATTTTTGATTCGGATATTGGCGAAGGTGCCGCGCATCATTACTTCATGATTGCCACGACGCGAGCCGTAGGAGTTGAAGTCGAGGACGCCGACCTGGTTGCCTTGCAGATACTCACCTGCCGGGCTGGACGCCTTGATCGAACCCGCGGGCGAAATATGGTCCGTGGTGATTGAGTCGCCGAACAGAGCCAGGACTCGCGCATTATGGACATCGCCCGGCGCGTCCACATCCTTGGTCATGCCGTCAAAGTAAGGCGGGTTCTGAACATAGGTCGAACCCATCGGCCAACCATAGGTCTGACCACCTGAGACTTCGATATCCTGCCACATCGCATCGCCCTTGAAGACGTCGGAATAGCGTTCGGCAAACATTTTCGGGGTGACGCACTCGGCCATGATTTCGGCAATCTCGTGCGAGCTTGGCCAGATGTCTTTCAGATAGACATCATTGCCATCCTTGTCCTGACCAAGCGGCTCTGTGGTGATGTTGATCTTCAGCGAGCCCGCAATCGCGTAAGCCACGACCAGCGGCGGCGAGGCAAGATAGTTGGCCTTGATGTCAGGACCGATGCGGCCTTCGAAGTTACGATTGCCCGACAGGACCGAGCAGGACACGAGGTTGCCGTCGGCAATGGCTTTCGAAATCTCAGGCTGCAGTGGACCGGAATTACCGATACAGGTCGTGCAGCCATAGCCAACCAGGTTGAACCCGAGCGCATTGAGGTCATCGGTCAGGTTGGCCTTGTCGAGATAGTCGGTGACAACTTGCGATCCCGGCGCGAGCGAGGTTTTCACCCATGGCTTGCGATTAAGGCCGAGCGCAGCCGCCTTGCGAGCGACGAGGCCAGCCGCGATCAGCACGCTTGGGTTCGATGTATTGGTGCAGGACGTAATCGCCGCGATGAAGACATCGCCATGCGTGACGGAGAAATCCTCGCCTTCGACCTGAACGCTGGTCGCATCGTCTGCAGCGGTACCGAATTCCTTGACCATGGCCTCGGCGAACCGGGTGTCGGCCTCTGATAGAAGGACCTGATCCTGCGGACGCTTTGGACCGGAAATGCTTGGCACCACGGTCGACAGGTCAAGTTCGATCGTGTCGGTAAAGACAGGATCGGCCATGTCCGGGCGCCAGTAGCCCTGGGCCTTGGCATAGGCTTCGACGAGCGCGATGCGGTCATCGTCACGGCCGGTATTGGTGAGGTATTTGATCGTGTCCTGATCAACCGGAAAGAAGGCGCACGTGGAGCCAAATTCCGGGGACATATTGGACAGGGTCGCCTGATCTTCGAGGGTCAGATTTGACAGGCCCGGGCCGAAGAATTCGGTGAACTTCGCAACCACGCCATAATCGCGCATCATCTTGGTGACGGTCAACACCAGATCGGTCGCCGTCGCGCCTTCGGGCAGTTTTCCAGTGAGTTTGAAGCCGATGACTTCCGGGATGAGCATGGAAACCGGTTGCCCAAGCATCGCCGCTTCGGCTTCGATACCGCCAACGCCCCAGCCGAGAACCGACAGGCCATTGATCATGGTCGTGTGGGAATCCGTACCAACGCAGGTGTCCGGATAAGCGACGGTCTCGCCGTCAACATCGCGGGTCCAGACGGTCTGGCCGAGATATTCGAGATTGACCTGGTGGCAAATGCCGGTGCCCGGAGGGACAACGCGGAAATTCTCGAACGCGGTCGAACCCCAGCGCAGGAACTCATAGCGCTCCTGATTGCGCTTGTATTCAATGTCGACATTCTTCTTGAACGAGTCCGGTCCGGCAAAATTGTCGACCATGACCGAGTGATCGATGACCAAGTCCACAGGCACTTGCGGGTTGATCGCATCCGCGCTGGCGCCGAGATTCTGGGCTGCATCCCGCATCGCTGCGAGATCGACCACAGCCGGGACACCGGTAAAGTCCTGCATCAGCACGCGTGCCGGGCGGTACGCGATCTCGTGTGTGACCTTGCCGCCATTGTCGATCCAGGTCTTGAACGCGGTGATATCGTCCTTGGTGACCGTCGTGCCATCCTCGTTTCGGAGCATGTTCTCGAGCAGAACCTTCAAGGAGGCCGGGAGTTTGGAGACATCCCCGAGGCCGTTTTCAGCTGCGGCATTGAGGGAGTAGTAAGTGTAATCCTTACCGTTTACGGTAAGCGTCTGGCGGGCCTTGAAACTGTCGAGGGAAGGCATGGGCGATCGGACCTCTCTTTTATGCGTGAATTCAGGCGCGTACGCGGGGCGTCGCGCGTCTCGCCCGCTTCCTATACCGGCTGTGGAAAAGACGCAATCGGCAGGAGATGCGGCGTATGGACAAGATGCCGCGACGGGAGATCAAGTTTGAGCGATCCAGTGTTGATTGCCGGCCACGGTCTCGGGGCGGTGCGCGGTGAACGTGTGCTGTTTCAAGACGTCTCGCTCGAAGCGGCGCCCGGCGAACTGATCCTGCTGCGCGGGGCCAATGGCTCTGGCAAGACGACCCTGCTCCGGCAATTGGCGGGCCTGTCCGAACCGCAGGCCGGAACGGTTGAGCGAACGGTCCTGCATCACTGGATCGGGCACACCAATGGCCTCAAGGCGCATGAGACGCCGCGCTCGCACCTCAGACATTGGGCGCGAGTCTGGGGCGGCGATACAGATATTGCTGCTATTCTCACCGAAATGGGCCTGAAACGGCCCGCTAATGTGCCGAGCCGCATGCTCTCGGCCGGGCAGAAAAGGCGCACCGCGCTGTCGCGCCTGCGCTTGCAGGATCGCGAATTGTGGTTGCTGGATGAGCCCTTCAATGCGCTCGACACAGACGGACAGGCGCGGCTGGCGAATATGATTGAGTCCCACCGGGCTGCAGGCGGCAGCGTGATCGCGGCCTTGCACGGCGACGCCCCCATCGAGGCAACCCGTGAGGTCGAGCTGTGACGGCACCCGCCCCGCTCCTCTCCGCGTTCCGGCAAGCGTTTTCGGAGGCCTGGGCCTCCGGCGCCGGGCTTCTTTTGCCGCTTGGATTCTTTGCCGGGACCGCGACCCTGGTTCCATTTACGCTCGGCGGCGAGGCAGATCTGCTCAGCCGCGTCGGCCCCGGCATTCTCTGGCTGGCCCTGGCGCTGTCTTCCATGGTTACGTTGGAACGTGTGTTTCAGGCCGACTTGCAAGACGGCGCGCTTGATCTCTGGCTACAGGATACCGGATCGATTTCGCTCGTCGCAGCGATCAAAACTTTGACGCATTGGCTGGTCTCAGGATTTCCGTTGGTTCTGATGACCCCGCTCATCGGGTTCATGTTGGGCGTACCGGCTGAGAAGATGATCCCGGCCATGTTGGGATACGCGATGGGTGGCCTGGTCTTCTTCCTCTGGGGCGGCGTTGCCGCTGCACTCTCTGCAAGTGTCGCCCGCGGCGGCCTGCTGATCGCGCTGATCGCGCTGCCGCTCTATGTGCCGGCATTGATCTTTGGCGTGCAGATGGTCGACGCAGGTGTCGACAGTCCGAGTTTCCTGTTCCTTTGCGCCTGCACGCTGTTTGCGCTTGGTGTCGCACCCGCTGCCATGGGCGCTGCTTTGCGGTTGGCGGCGGAGTAGAGGAAGGCTATCTGTCCAGCATGCTGTCCTATCTCGCCAACCCTCTACGCTTCATGCGATTCTCTCGCCTCGCCGTGCCGATCTGTTTCGCGCTTGGCGTACTGATGATTGGCTGGAGCCTGTATAATGGCCTGTTCATTGTGCCACCGGACGCATTACAGGGCGGCGATCTGATCCGCGCCATGTTCACTCATGTGCCATCAGCCTGGCTCAGCATGGGCCTCTATGCGGCGCTCGCTGGAGCCAGTTTCGTCTGGTATATCTGGCGTCACGAACTTGCTGATGTCGCCGCGCGTGCGATCGCGCCGATTGGCGCCGGCTACACGGCTTTGTGCTTCATCACCGGGTCGATCTGGGGTCAGAAAGGTTGGGGCGCGGGGTGGCACAATCTCATTCTCGGCGACAGTCGCCTGATGTCTGTCCTGGTGATGCTGTTCCTGTTTCTTGGCTATATCGCGCTCCGGGCGGCCCTGGAAACTCGCCAGAAAGCAGCTCGCGCAGCCGCCATTCTGGCGCTGGTCGGGATCGTCAACGTTCCGATCATCAAAGTTTCAGTCGACATGTGGCAGACGACGACCATTCACCAGGAATCCAGTGTCCTGAAAATCGGCGGCTCGGAACCACGCGAAGACGATGAAGGCATGAATCCGGTCTATCTGCAGCAGCTCTTATGGGGCTTTGGCGGGCATACGCTTCTGGCCTCTGCGATGATCTTGATGCTGATGCGAGCTGAGGTCTACACCCAGCAGGCTGAGCGCCAGCTCGCTTTGAAACTGGAGGAACGCTAGCCATGCCGGATTATGGAAATACGGGCGTCTATGTCTGGTCCGTGACGATAATTGGCCTCGCGCTTCCTGCCCTAATGGCGGGCCTCAGCCTGATAAAAGTACATCTGTCGAAAGCGCGCCTGGAACGGCTGAGACAAGAAGACGACGCCTGAGGCGCTATTTCTTTTTCTTCTTTTTCTTCTTCTTTTTCTTTTTCGATTTGCGCGGCTCTTCTTCCTCTTCCTCATAGTCGCCGGAGATAATGGCGAGTGAGAGAAGCAGGCTTTCACGTCTTGATTTGCGCAATTCCTCCGTGAGCAGCGAATCAGCGGTCATCACATCCGGCGCGGCCCCTTCAAAGGCCGCCCGGCCAGCATCCGTCAAGGAGACCGCCTTTGCGCGAGCGTCCTCTTTGGACTTAACCCGCTGGACCATGCCGGTTTTTTCCATGCGTGAGACCATATCAGCAAGCGTGGAACGATCGATGCCAGTGACATCGACGAGGCTGGACTGACTTTGCCCATCCTCATCGTTCAGCGCCGCAAGCACAGCAAATTGGCGGATGGTCAGGCCTTTTTCTGCAAGTGCGTTTGCAGACTCATTCACCGCAGCTTGTTGCGCGCGATGCAATAGGTGTGTGACGGATCGCGCGAGCGTAAATTCCGGACTCGTCTCTTGCTTGCTCATACCCGCCGCCTTAGTTCCTGTTTCAGCCCTTACTGCACTGTAAAAGCAAACTTACCGTGTGCAGATCAATCGAATTCTCCCATAAAGCGAGAGGCTGACAGAAAAATGACAGTCAAAGCGAGCCCTGACTTTTCTCTTGAGATTCCGCCTGGTGATGACAAGGAGCGCCGCGTCTGCCAGCGCTGTGATTTCATAGATTATCAAAACCCCAAAATCGTCGCCGGCGCCGTCGTCCTGAAAGGTGATAAGATCCTTCTTTGCAAGCGCGCCATTGAACCTCGCAAGGGATTCTGGACTCTGCCGGCTGGCTTCATGGAACTTGGCGAGTCCGTCGAAGAAGCGGCGATGCGCGAAGCCCAGGAAGAAGCGCTCGCTGATATTGAGATTGACCGACTGCTCGCGGTCTATTCTGTCCCGCGCATCGGCCAGGTCCAGGTCATGTTCCGCGCGCGCCTGAAGGGTGATTATGGCGTCGGGCCGGAGAGTGAAGAGGTCAAGCTGGTCGAGTGGAAGGACATTCCCTGGTCGCAGCTGGCCTTCCCGACGGTTGTCTGGGCGCTGACACATTTTGCTGAAACGCGCGATCAGAACGCATTTGCGCCCTTTGCAAATCCGCCGGGAACCGATGGGTTGACCCGCTAAGCGGCCTTGGGCTCGCGCAAATGTTTCATCGTGTAGGGTACGTTCGCGGCGCCGAAGATGAAGGTGATTACCATGTTGCCAAGCTTCCAGTTGGCCCAGACATCCTCGGCATCGCGTGAGCCGAAGGTGAGGCCAAGGAAGTCATAACTCCCAGCCGGCGCGACTGTGGCACCGAGCACCTTGAGCGGTTCTTCGAAACCAGGGGCAAAATAGCGCCACAGGAATTCATTCCACATCGCCATGACGACAAAGAACAGGCCCCAGCGAATGGCCAGGGTTCGCCAGGCAAAGTCGGGCAGATCAAACACTTTCTCGAACATGACTTTCCAGATGTTCTGGCCGATGGCGAGACTGCCGAATATCACGCCCGCCAGGAACAGTTGCTGAATGGTTGGCTTGATGAACAGGAAGGATTTTTCCTGCAGAATGATGCCGAGCAGTCCAAATCCGCCGACAATCGATGCAGTGAAGACCAGAAAGAGTGGCACAGATTCGCCGCGGCGCAGATAATTGGAGACGGCCCAAAGCGTGGCGATGATCAGCACGCCCGTCGCCCAGTAGAGCGCAGTGTCGGGATTGGCCCAGGTGTCATTGATCGTCACCCGGCGCATCACATTATAGACGAGGATGAACCCGATCACGGGAACCAGGTCGGCCCAGATCTGATTGGCCTTGTCGGCCGCGGTGCCGAGATCATTATTCTGGTCAGTCATGTATCAGTCTACGCAGTTCTGCGTCCTTTGGATGCCGTGGTGTCGCTCACAAAGCTGCGCCGGCGGCCAGCGTCAAGGACTAAGGCGCAAATTCCAGCATCATCAGACCGATTGCGAGCACACTGGCAGCAAGAATCCGGCGCGGACCAAACGCTTCTTTCAAGAACACGGCACCAAAAATCGCGCCAAACACAACCGACGTCTCGCGTATCGCGGTGACATTTGCGGCTTCTGACAATGTGAACGCCCAGAGCGCTGCGCCGTAGGATATGGTTCCCAGCAGGCCGCCAATCGTTCCGTCCCGGATTTGCGGCGCAATATTGGCCCAGACCCGGCCCCGGCGAATCCAGCACATCGCCGCTGTGATCCCGATCCAGTCGAGCAGGAACAGCCATACAACGAAGGTGAACACCGTCGCTGCATCGGCTGACAGGCGCGTGCCATTGGCATCAGCGACCGAGTAGAAGGCGATGCCGAGCGCCGTGACCATGGCCCAGAACAAGGCGGCCTGTTTCAGCGGCGGGTGTTTTCCACCTTTCTGTTCCGGCATCGCAAACACGATCAGCGCCGCCGTCGCCATCAACAGGCCCAGCCATCCGAGCGGGCTGGGGCTTTCCTTCAGGATGAAGGTTGCCGTGACAGCGGTAAGTAAAGGCGCGAGGCCGCGCATGACCGGAAACACCAAAGACAGATCGCCGCGATGCAGCGCTCGTATCATCGCGAACTGATAGAACCAGTGCACCACGACCGAAATGCCCAGCGCGCCCCAGACGGTTGGCGTGGGCAATGGCACGAAGGGCACAAATGGCACAACGCTGAGCGCCATGGCGATCGACACGATCATACGGGTCGAGAGCACATCTCCGCCGCGCTTCACAAACAGGTTTGTGGCTGCGACCGTCACTGCGGACAACAGGCAAAGAAAAATGGGAAACGCGCTCGAACTCATTCAGCCGCCTCGCGCATCGGCGGCAGGGAAGTCAAGCGATCGGGGCGCGGCTAAAGCGCCGCTTCGACGGCTGTGACTTCCGGCACATACGCTTTCAGCATGTTCTCAATGCCCTGCTTCAAGGTGAAGGTCGAAGACGGACAGCCGGCACATGCGCCGCGCATGGACAGGTGAACGATGCCGGACTCGGGCTCAAACCGGTGGAAGATGATGTCGCCGCCATCCTGGGCGACGGCTGGACGGACCCGGGTTTCGATCAGCTCGATAATCTCGCCAACAATCTCAGCTGTTTCGCCTTCATAATCCTCAGCCGACCCACCTGCCTCGCCGGAGGTCATCGCGGCAGCGTCCGTCGCCATGACCGGAAGGCCGGCAACGAAGTGATCCATGATTGCGGCCAGCGCCATGGGGCGGACATGTTTCCAGTCTGAGTCCGCATCCTTGGTCAGCGAGATAAAATCACTGCCCAGGAACACGCGCACCACGCCCTGCACCTGAAACAGGCCTTGCGCCAGAGGGCTGGTGCCGGCTTCGTCGATTGATGCGAAATCATACGGCCCGGTGCCGCCTGTGACCGGCTGGCCGGGCAGGAATTTCAGCGTGTCGGGATTCGGGGTTGGTTCTGTCTGAATAAACATGGGGCCGCATCGGCCTTTCATTCCGCCTGGTACAGCCCCTTAAATGAGCAAAATGTGCGCTATTTCAAGATCGCAGGCTGCGGATCTATTCGGAAGACGTCGCTTCTGCCACCGCCATCGTCTCAGCTTCCTGCGCCTGCAGGACGGAGATGAAGTCAGCCGTCGCGGTTTCGATCTCGGTCAGATAGTACATCATCGCCGCCGGATGGTCGGCAAGGATGGACCCCGTACCGGCCTGGCTTGAGACAAACATCGGATTGAACGTCGCCGCGCGGCGCCAGGCAAACAGGGCGCGATCGCGGGCTTCGGCTGCGGCGCGTGTGCGGACCAGGTCTGGTTCCTGAATCAGGGACGACATGATCAGCTGCGATGCCACCTGCGCATAGGCGCGGGTCTTGTAGACGGCTTCAATATCGGCGCGCGATGCCGGCCAGGCTTCGGCGCGGTCAACATGCGTGCGCAGACGCTCTTGCGACTCGACGGCCCAACCCTTGTACAGGTTGAGCTCGTCGACCATCACGTTCAGCCCCTTGGGTTGAGCCGCGAGACCGCGAGACAGACGGCCTTCATAGCTTTGCAGGGCTTCTGCGGCCGCGTTGAGGCGCGGCACAGCTTCGGCTTCCTGTGAGGGCACAAGCAGGCGTGCTGCGGCCATGAGATCAGAATCCGGTACACCTTGTTCACGTGCGGCATGTCCGGACGCCATCAATGCAAACTCAGAAAGCGCGCCTGTGACCCCTTCCTGCCAGGCGGGCAAAGCGGTGAGGCGGGCTTGCGGATGCCACCAGGACCGGTCATCGGCCCAGCCAGCGACAGTGAGTTCGCGGCCAAGCAGCGTCATCGCTGTACCCGTATCGTTTGAGTACCAGGGTGCTGCGGAGGACAGCACAACCGCGCTGGAGTCGACTTTGTGGCTGAGCACAGTCATCGCCGGATATCCGCCGACCAGCGCCAGGACGAGCCCCAGCTTGGCGGTGCCGATGATGCGGCGCCAGAAACGACCGAGGGCTGCCGCCATCGGGCTCGGCTCGGCATCGTCTAAATAGGCTTCGGAAATGTCAGCGCCAAGCAGCGTCACGACGGGCTTACCGTCATCGTTCTGGGCTTCAATATATTCTACGGGGAGCTTCTCAGCCGCTGTCATGGATACTTCACTCGCAACATGTGTTGATGGAGCCACATGACGCAATAAATGCGCCGTTTACAAGTCTTTAAGACTTAAAGTTTGGCAAGAGTAAGTCCGCGCGCTGAATTTATGCAGGAATCTGATGCGGAAATTACAGTTAACGGCTATTCGATAATGTCGATATCGTCCGGGAAAACCGGAATACTCGCGATCGCCACTGTGTCATCTTCAACCAGATCACCGCGTCCGCCTTCGCGGCGTTCATAGGCGGCCACCAGAGACATATAAGGCGGCACATGAGTGATACCTTGCCCTTCGATCGGGGACTTGATCTCGAAGTGCAGGTGGAACGTTGTTGGTGTCCCGCCGAAATCATTCGAAACAAAGCCGAGCGTGTCTCCGGCGCTGACCGAATCCAGTGCCGACACGCGCAAGCGACGCATATTGAGGTGGAGATAGGAATAGATGTTCCCGGACTCCGTGCCGCGCAATTGAACCGAATAGGTGCCGATATGCTGGATGATCCCGTCTTCGACAGCGACCACTTCATGCAGGCCGCGATCGCGCGCCGCCTGAGACCGCAAGGCGTTGCAATCTGAAGCAGATCCAACCCGAATATCCTGGCCCTGGTGAACCTTGTTGGTCGGGCACATGGGTGTGTTGCGGGTTGAAGAGCGCTTCTCGCAAAAATTGTCACGCCACGGAATGTCGTAATTGGCCGGGTCGCACTGGTCGCCGCCGACGGCACCGCCAAGGCGATAGACCATGGATTGCGGCCAGGTCGGCGCAGTCTTGATCGGGAACAGCATGTCCGGCGCATAGACCGTGTCATCACCCTGGCCGGTGCCGGTGCCCGGGATCAGATCGCCGGGTGCGTAATACTCGAACTTGATCGGCAGGGTTGGCGGAGGCGGCGGCGATACCGGAACGTCGGTGTCCGGATCCTCTGGCTCAGGGTCGACAGGATCAGGATCGTCCGTCGGCGCGGGATCAGGATCACCCGGATCAGGGTCCACGGGATCGAGGGTTTCTCCGTCTGGGTCTGCTGGCACCGGATCGGGATCAGGGTCTGCCGGCATTGGATCAACGGGATCATCAGTTGGTTCAACCGGCGCCGGATCCTCACCATTATCGACAGGGCCTTCGCCCCAGGGGTCATCGACAGGTTCTGTTGGCGGCGGCGGTCCTGGCGCGCCATCCGGAACGGTCGGTCGCGACTCGTGGTCGCCGCCGGGCAAACGCACAACGTCACAGGCTGACAGGGCCAGTGCTGAAACGGCAATCAGCCCCCAATGCTTGAGATTCATCTTGTCCCCGCAATCAGTAGCTTCTCTACTTCGGCCAATGCCTCTTCCTCACTCACACAGCTGCCTTTTACAGCCGTTGCTGGATCCTTGCACATGAACTCGACCAGGTAAGACGCGCCATAGCGGCTGAACGAAACCTGCGCGCCGGTCATGGTTTCTTCGAACGTCAGGTCGGAATCACTCACTGTGCCTTGTTCGCCGGGCCGCACGACCAGGCGGTCGGTGCCATTGATGATCATGTCATAGACCTCGCCTTTGCGGACGGCAAAATAGCCATCGGCCATGGGGCGGAAATCGAGGCTGCTTTCGCCGGTCGAGGCCACTGTCACCGGCTCATCCGGCAACAGGACCGGCACAGCGGGCGAGCCGACACTCGCAACCTGGACCATCGCGGAATTATCGGAGTCGCGAGAGGCAAAATCCTGGCGCGCCTGGTTCCAGTCAATCGACGCTTTCTTGGTTTCGATCGCACTGCCAGGCGGTGTGATTTCCACGACCTCTGTAGCCGGCGGTGTCTCGGGTTGCGCCTCGACTTGCGCCGGGGCTGGCGGCGGCGTTTCGGCCTCGAGCGACGAAACTTCGGTTTGCGGTTCACACGCGGCGAGAGCGACCCCGCAAATGGCTGGAATGATCAAAGCGCGCATGACTTACTTCCCTTCATATGTCGACGCGATCGAGTCGACTTCGGCATAGGCCAGACTATCAATTGTTTCGAGCGCGGCAATCACGTCCGAGGCAGAGCGTCCATTCGGGTCCCCTTTCGGCAAGGCCAGGATCAGCTCTCCGGAATAGCTGGCGCGGACCAACTGCAGGCCCTGTAATTGCGGGTGCGCGGACGCCCACTGGTTGAACGACGCGCGGGTGCCGGCTTCATCTCGGCGGAAATTGCGACAGACCTGCTGCAGTTCAGGCTCGTCATTGAAGCGCACAATGAATGTCGCTGCAGGTGCCTGTGTCGGGGTGACCTGGGCCTGAACCAGCTGCGCTGCTTCGATCTGACCTTTGGTCCATTGCGGGAAAAATGAGAGAGAGTCCGCTGTCTGCGTAAACGCCATACAGCCGGTCAGGCTCAACATACACAATAAGGCGGCTAGTCCCATATGGCCGCCATAATGCGGCAGGTTTTCAGATCTCTCCATCACAATCCCCTCTTCTCCCATCAATCTCCCAGCGTGACATCTGCCAGATTAAGCAGACCTGAACCGCATGGGCGCAGGCACATGTCCGGGTCGTCCAGCGTTGGCACCGCACCCGGGAACTGCGCGCACAAGCCTGTGCACTGGTTCTCCGGAATCGACCGTACGCCCGAAAGCAAGGTCGATACAAGCTGATCCGAGGTCAGGTCCGGGCGCTTCGATTTGATCAGCGCCAGCGCCGCCGCCACATGCGGGCTCGCCATGCTGGTGCCTTGCTCATAGGCATAATAACTGGTCGCAACCGACTCACCGGTCAGCGGATCGGCGCAATTCTCGGCGGTCTTGGTCGACAACACGCCATCGGGATTGCCATCACCATCATCATCGCGGGTCAGGTCGCCGCCTGGCGCCAGGACATCCACCGCGGCGCCATAATTCGAATAAGGCGCAAGATGCCCGCGCGCGTCGCCGCCGGCCACCGTCACAACATTCTGGCATCCGGCGGGCGCGAAGAATTCGGTCGGCACGCTCTTGTTTCCAGCGGCGACCACGACGACGACGCCTTGCTCTGTCACCGAATTGATCGCGTCCTGCATCGAGGCCGGGCAGGTTTTGAACAGGCCAAGCGACAAGTTGATGATATCAGCCGGGTTCTGGTTCCAGACTTCTTCGCCAAGCTCATTGAACTCGGGGATCGTGCCCGCGGCCCAACGGATCGCGTCGTTGATATCCGAGAGCTTGCCACCGCATTTGCCGAGCGCACGAACGGGAACCACTTTGACATTCCAGGCCCCGCCCGCAACGCCATCTGAATTATTGGTCGAGGCAGCGCCGATAATGCCGGCGACATGTGTGCCGTGGAACGTGTTGGACAGGACGCCCGCCTCGGGACAGACATCGCCCGGGTCATTCGGATCCGCGTCGCGGCCATTGCCGTCATTGGCGACATCGAGATCGCTGACCATGTCCCAGCCGGCGACGACATTGACCGAGTCGCGAATGTCCGGATGGTCCATCTGCAAGCCGGTATCAACCACCGCAACCACCACTTCCGATGAGCCCTGGCTCGCCTGATCGGTCCAGAAATCGACAAATCCGGCGCCGCCTGCGGACTGCCCTGCTTCGCTGCCCTGGCTCTTATAATGCCATTGCAAATCGAACAGTGGATCATTTGGCGTGATCAGAGACGGCGTCTCCTCGCCGCCTGGCAGCCGGATCATCTGGTGCTCATAGAGCCAGTCTTTCTCGACATATTCGAACTCGCCCGAGGCTTTCAGATCCTCGATCACGCATTCCATCGCGACCAGCGGATTTGCGTCAGACTGTTGCGCCGCAACCTCGTCACACGCGACGCCATTCTCCAGCGCGATACGGCCCTGTTGCAATACGGCTTCAGTGAAATTGGTCGGATTGAGGGCGTCGGAGCCAATCTCGATGACCATCTGACCGGAACGCGAGCGCTGGATGCTGGCCGCGACCTTGAACTTGGTCGCCGTTTGAATCATCCGCTCTTCTGCCACCAATTGGCGCTGCAGCGCGGCATTGGGCTGGATCAGCGCCCGCTGCGCCACCTTCGGATCGAGTTTCGGGAGCTGCGCCATGCGCTCTTCAGGTGTCGCCGGAAGCTGAATGGCAAGGGATCGCGTCCGCACGACGGGCTCGCGCGTGATGCCGCGATCGTAGCGTTTCTGATCCACCGTCTCTTTCAACGGTGCCCGGGGCAGTGCCGGTTCATCCGTGATCACCTGATTGGTCTGCGTCCGGCTCTCGGGATCGACGACCGTAATCGAGCGGGTCTTCGATGCCGGAAGTTCGATTCGTCGAATGACAGCCGGATCCTCAATTGCGCGGTCCAGGGTGTCCTGGTCAGGAACAATAATCTTCGCATCGGCCTGATCATTGACGACCACATCGAGTGCCATTTCCGGCTCGGCCATGACTTCAGACAATTCGATCGAAGGCGGCAGCGCCGCCGGTTTTGCAACAATCGACCCGATGACAAAACGCGGCCGCGCTGCGCCAGACTCGGCTTGTTCCGGAATTGAGGCTGCGAATGCGCGTGCCTCGATCGGAACGGCTGCATATCGGGCTGAGTCTGATTGCGTGACGTCCTCGCCGCCCAATTGCCCGAGGACGGCGTCGCCGAGCGCACCAGCGCGGTCGAGCCGTTCCTGTTGCCGGTCACAGGCGGCAAGCCCGATCAATGTCAATGCACTTGCTGTGAGTGCAACGCGTTTAACCCATATTGCTGTTCTGGCCATGGAATGCGTCCCCTAATCTACGCGATGGAACGGGCGTACTTTAACCATATGTCAATCTCATGGCGAGGGAAATCAATCGAGCGCGCCCAATGCTTTTCCCACCACAATACCCGCTTCTTCAATTGCCTTGCGCGCCGGCTTGGAAACCGCCGTCATATTCATGAACCCGTGAACCATGCCCGGATGTTCTTTCGTCGTGACCGGAACGCCATGCGCCGCGAGCTTCGATGCATACGCCTTGCCTTCATCCTTCAATGGGTCCCAGCCGCACAGAACCATATGCGTTGGCGCGACCCCGGCAAAATCATCATCGGGCGCAAATAAGGGCGACACGCGCGGATCCATTCGGTCGGTTTCCTTACCGACATAGGCATCGCGAAAATAATCGAACAGGTTGGGTGAGATGAAAAATCCGCTTTCCTGGAAGGTCATCTTCTTGGCGCGAATGTCGACAAACTGCACGAGCGGATAAAGCAGCAATTGAAAGGCTGGCATCAACGTGCCCGTGCGCGCGGTTTCCTGCGCGATAAAGGCGGACAGATTGCCACCCGCGCTGTCGCCGGCCACAGCGATGCGATCGGGATCGAATCCGAGAATGTTTTGTCGATCCGTCGCCCATTGCCACGCCGCCAGCGCATCATCATGGGCAGTCGGGAACCGGTGCTCCGGCGCCAGACGATAATCGACCGACAGAACTCGGCACCGTGAACTGGCGGCGAGGCGCCGGCAAATCACGTCATGCGTATCAAGATCACCGAGGACAAACCCGCCGCCATGAAAGAAAATGATGGCGGGGGCCGGCGCGATTCCGGCTGCCAGCGGCACATATAGGCGCGCTTTCAGCGGTCCGTTGGCGCCATCGACAACCAGGTTCGACATTTCAGCCAGGTCTGGCAGATCACGCTCGACGGAGCGACTGGCGCGGTAGAAGGCGTTGCGCAAGCCATCGGTGGAGCCCTTCCAGTCCATGCTGGAAAAGTCCGGCACCTTGAGCTTGTCCATGAAGGTCTTGAGAGTGTCGTCTATCGCCATGCCGTGACCATAAGGCCGAATGCTGGGCGATAGAAAGGCAAAAATCGACTGCAGACTGTCGGCGCTAACCGATGAAGAAATAATCGGTCACCCGGTACATCACATAAGGCGTGTTGCCGATCATGATTTCGGGCATCAGGTCCGACCAGATCCGCCCGCGCACATCCGGTGGCAGGCGCCCGGACACGGTTTCCACGGCAATTCCGAGGTCGCAGACATTCATACCACTGACCACGCGTTTCATTTCGCCATAAGAGGTGCCTTCAGAATTGGCGAAAGCGGCGATTTGCAGACCGAGCGCCCATTGTTCAGAGCCCAGCGCGAGACCGTGCTGCTGCAGAATGGCTTCGTCGCGAAATCCCGGGCGCGGATGGCTTTGCGGCTGCAATTGGCCTTGCTTCGCGACGTGCAGCACCGTCGTCATCCACCCCATCGCCCAATCATATTGGGCGCTGCCATATGGAAATTCTGCCAACAGAGACGGCACCAGCTCCGCTTCGTTCTGGGCGAGGAAATCGGCGATCGTCTCACCATCGCACCAGACACTGTCGGCGGCTTTCAAGTCTTGAAGACCAGCGGCCAGTTCGGCGACGATGGTCTGATAATCGGCACTCCGGGCTGCTTTCACCGATCCGGCCTGCGCCTTGAATTGCGCATACAGGGCCGCCAGCACCAGCTCGGACACGGCCTGGGCATCGCCGCCATCAGCAATGGTCCGGGTCGCAACCGCGTCGAGTTCAGCATAAGTGGCGGGCGAGACGGCCTTTAGCGCCTCGATCGCTTCACGTGTACCCGTGTCCGTCAAGACGTCGGCGATCCGCGTGTCTGATTGCGGTTCCGGTCCGTCGAGTTTTGACGATCCGGACGGACCAAGCAGAAACAGAGCCACAAATCCCAGCGCCGTGACCGCGAGGACGATGAGTCCGAGTTTCAGCCCCGTATCTGTCTGCGGCGCCAGCGCCATCGTTGCCCCCTAAAGCTGCACCACATTTGGCGGTGGGGCCTCGACAAACAGACTGGCGACGAGATCGGTTCGGCAATCCTGGGTCATACGCTGGTTCACATAGCCTTTGTCAGTGATCTCACCTTTGTCGATGCTTGGTGGCTCGGTCATCACCAGGAAGCGTTTTATCCGCCGCGACGAGCCGGGCTCAGCTGCATTGAACGCGGCAACTTTCGTGGCGAGATCCTGATTCAGTTTCATGAAGGCAGCCATCTGATCGCCGTCGGCAGCTTTGGCATATTCCTCAAACGCTGCGGGCGACGGCCAGAACATGGCGCCGATGAAATTCTTGTCCTGTCCGCAAATCACCGCATCGAACACCAGCGGCGAACAGGCCGCGACCAGGTCTGGACGCAAGACACCAACGCTCACCCAGGTGCCGGAGGAAAGCTTGAAATCCTCGCCAACGCGGCCGTCAAAGATGATGCCCTGATTGGGATCGTCCTCGTCAACAAACTTGGCCGCGTCGCCCAGGCAATAATAGCCTTCCTCATCGAACACCTCAGCGTTCTTCTCGGGCAGATTGTGATAACCCGGCATCACCGTTTCACCTTTTACTCGCACCTCGAGCTTGCCCATGGTCGGGACGAGTTTCAGTGTCAGGCCGGGTAATGGCAGGCCAATCAGGCCAACGCGCTCGACTTCCCAATGCACGACAGTGATGCCCTGCGTCTCGGTCGCGCCATACATGGTGATGATGGGGATCCGGCGCCCAGTCGCCTTGATGGCGAGGGTCTGGATGCGTTCATACAAGTCGTCAGACAGTGTCGCGCCGCCATAGCCGATGGAGCGCATATTGGCGAAGAAAGCCTCGAGCAGAGCGTCGTCCTCCTCCATCGCTTCCGCCAGCATGGCGAGCGCGATCGGTGCGGTGCCGAACGTGGACGGCTTGCAGTCCAGCACGTTGCGAATGGTCTCCCCGAACAAAGCCGGGGTCGGCTTGCCGCCATCAATCCAGAAGGTCGCCCCGGTCCAGAGGGCGCCATTGAAGTTCACGTTCGACCCGGAAATGTGATTCCAGGGCAGCCAGTCGAGCACATTGTCGACCTGGTCCGGATCATATTCCGGATCGCGCGCATCATCGCGCAAGCCTTCGACGCCGCCGATCATCGAGCACATGGCGCCTTGCGTGGTCGGCACCGGTTTCGGCATGCCTGTCGAGCCTGAGGTGAACAAGTACTTGCCGATCGTATCGTCCGTGATCGCGTCCAGCGCGGCATCGACGGCCGGGGTCACGGCGGTGTCCAGCAAGCCATGATAGGACACCGCGCCATTCGCCCCATCGGCGGTAATGACGGTGCAGCCATGATCGCCGAGCGCATTGATGGCCGGCTCGAAAGGCGGCAATTGCGCCGCGAACAGCACCTTGGGCTGAACCGCGCCAAAGCAGTGTTTCAGCTTGGCGAAATCGGTGGACATTAAAGAATAGGGCACAGAAATCGGCGCCGCAGGTGCCCCGATCGTCATCGCCGCAACCATGACCAGGGCCGTCTCTATCGAGTTTCCGGACAGGATCATGACCGGGGCATCCGGGCCGGCGCCCATATCCAGGAAGGCCTGCGCCAGCGCGCGCGTACGCCGCAAGCCGTCACCATAGGTGATCGATTCCCAGGCATCCGTGTCAGGATTGCGCTGCTTTAACCAGTCACGATCCGGGTGCATTTCGGCGCGTATGGCCAGAGCATGCGGCACTGATCGCGGTCGCTCGCCCGGCGCGTGGCGCTGTTTGAGGTAGACCGTGCCATCAGGTCTGCGCGTGCACTCCATGTCCGGCTGTTTCTGGGGAAGCGGTCGAAATGGCGGCAGATTGGCGGCGTCTGGCAAGGTCGTGTCCCCAATGTCTGATGGTCTTTGCAGGTAAACTAGCAAGCTCGCCGCCCGCGCCAAGGGGGCCGCGACGGAATCCGCTACCTTGACACTTTGCGAAGGAACATTACTTTGTGTTTCAAAGTTATTGGAGTTCAAGATGAACCAGACCTCGTTGAGCGAAGATCTCGCCTATGTCCGCGACCTGGCTGAAGCGGGAGAGCACGCGCCGCTTCTCGGTGGTCGCTTCCTCACCATGTGGGGCGCCTTGGTAAGCGTTGCCTATGGATTGCACTATGCCACGGCCGCAAA
Organism: Hyphomonadaceae bacterium; assembly: GCA_024742355.1. Classification (GTDB taxonomy): domain Bacteria; phylum Pseudomonadota; class Alphaproteobacteria; order Caulobacterales; family Hyphomonadaceae; genus Henriciella. The sequence continues at coordinate 116,425 of JANSYM010000005.1, forward strand.
CCTGTTCGGTTGGCCCGACACGGCGTTTGCCTGGATCTGGAGCACATTCATGGTCCTCGGGATTGCCGGGCAGGCGATTATGGTGCGCACGATCAGAAACAAACCCGGCGGAAATTCCGTCGGCAATCGTTCTGAGGCGGCGGTCTGGATGGCAGGCGGATTTGCGCTTTTTGCCTATTTCCTCGCCCTGATCGTGAAGTCCTTTCAAACCGGTGTCACCGCACCTGGGTTCGAAAGCTCGCTGCCAATCGTATTCGCGATATACGGTGTCGGTTTGATCACCACCGGAATCATGGGCAAAACCAAAGTGCAAACCTATGCAGGCCTCGGTGCATTGGCGATGATCGTGCTGGCGATCTGGTTTGAAGGCAGCGTGGAGATTTGGGCGGTTGCCGCGCTCGGCGCATTTCTCACGGTTTTCCTTCCGGGACTGATCATGTTGCGCCGGGAACCCAGGAGCGTCATTTAGAGAGCGCCAAAATGACTGAATCCACAAACCCTTTCGATCATTCCAAGATTGATGATGTGATCCACGGCCGGTTGCGGCTGGGCATCATGGCCTATCTGTCGACGGCAAGCCCGGCCATCTTCGGCGAACTCAAGGAAAAGGTCGGCGCCACCGATGGCAATCTTTCGACCCATTTGCGCAAACTGGAAGACGCGGGATATGTCCGCCAGGAGAAACGTTTCGTCGGTCGCAGGCCGCAGACGCGGGTGCATCTGACGTCCAATGGCCGCAAGGCCTGGCTCCTCTGGATCAGCCAGATGCAAGGCCTGATGAAAGCTGCCGAATAATCTGAACGCGAGCTGAAAGCGCGCCTCTCAGCGCGTTCAGGTTCGCCGTTCTAGGGTCCTCTCAACAATTGAAAGGACTTCTCTATGTCTCGTGCTTTGAAAGCTCTGGCGCTCGCCGCCACCGTCACCACCGCGACAATACTGCCAGCCGCTGCAGCCAATTATGGCGATCGCGCCAGAGGCGGCGAGGCGGTGATTTTTGTTCACCCTGAATATCGCGGCAACGCGCTCGCCCTTGATGGTCCGGTCTACAATCTTCACGAGCTCGGCTTCAATGACACCGTCTCTTCGATTGATGTCAGTGGACGGTGGGAAGTTTGTGAGCATCCGGACTTCCGTGGCCGCTGCACGGTGATTGATGGCCCGACGCCGCATCTCAGCGTCTTTCACATGAATGACAATATCAGCTCCATGCGCCCCCTCGACGGGCGTGGCCGCCGCGCTTCACATCGCCGTGACAGAGATCGCGGTCATGGCCGCCGTGGCCGGGGCGATTACAGCTCTCACAATCAGGGCATTGAAGGCCGTCATACTGTGTTCTTCCCGCGTCCGCGCGATGCCTATGGCGATCGTGTTCCGGTCGGACGCGGCAATGCCAGCCAGTTCTGCCGTGAAATGGGCCTCGGCCGTGCGGTCTATGCAGATCGGGGACGCCGCAATCTCACAGATGTGCTTTGCGCAAAATAAGCGGCGTCACCTGATCGGCTGAGCCTTCCTTAGGCCCGTAATCCTCCCGAATCCTCAAACGGGTCGTGCTCAGCCACCAAATGCCCCGGAGCGATTTCGATCAGCTTCGGGGCATATTGCTGTGCGTTCGCATCATCGACGATGACGGATTTGAGGAAGCGTAGTGGCGCGCGGCTATCGAGCGGGCTTGGCAGGTCGCCCTGCAATTTGACCCGATCGCGGGCGCGCTCCATTTTCGGGTCCGGATTGGGGACGGCCGAGATCAGTGCTTGAGTGTAAGGATGGCGTGCATCCTCATAGATTTCTTCTCGGCCAGCCAGTTCCACAACTTTGCCGAGATACAGCACCATGACCCGGTGCGAGATTTCACGGACGACGGACAGGTCATGGCTGATGAAGATCATCGCCAGGCCGAACTCTTTCTGCAGCTCGATCAGCAGATCGACGACCTGCGCCTGAACCGAGACATCGAGCGCCGACACGGCTTCGTCACAGACCACCAGCTTGGGTTCCAGGATCATCGCGCGGGCAATGCCGACACGCTGGTTCTGACCACCGGACAATTCGTGCGGATAGCGATTGATCAGCGCCGGGTCGAGCCCGACCTTCGGCATGATCTCGCGGACTTTCTCTTCGCGTGCCGCCTTGTCGAGATTCGGGGAATGCACGGTCAGCGGTTCGGCGATCGAATTGCCAATCGTCATGCGCGGATCAAGGCTCGCCATCGGGTCCTGGAACACGATCTGAAGATCGTCGCGCAGGCCGTTCATGGTCTTGCGATCTGCTGATGAGATATCGCGCCCCATCCAGGCTACGGTCCCCGCCGTTTGTGGGACGAGTTTCAAAACACCGCGCGCCAGGGTCGATTTCCCGCAGCCACTTTCGCCAACCACACCCAGGGTTTCGCCCGGTTTCAGCTTAAAACTGACACCATCGACAGCTTTCAGAGGCTTGGTCTTGCCGAACAGGCCGCCGCCAACATTGATGGGAAAGTGGACCTTCAAATCATCTGCGCTCAGAATCGGGGCGACGCCAGCGTCAGGTGCGGCGCCGAGACTGGGGCGTCCTGGCCGGTTTGGCTGGTCGATCCGCGGCACTGCATCGAGCAGCATTTTCGTGTACTCGTGCTGCGGATTGTAAAAGATGTCATCAATGCTGCCGGTTTCGACAATCTCGCCCCGGCGCATCACCACGACCCGGTCACACATCCGGGCAACAACGCCCATATCGTGCGTGATCAGCGCGATGCCAGTACCGGTGTCGCGCTTCAGATCATCCATCAGATCAAGCACTTGCGCCTGGACCGTCACATCAAGCGCTGTGGTCGGTTCGTCTGCGAGCAGCAGCTGCGGCCCACAGAGCATGGCGATTGCCACCATTACGCGCTGGCGCATACCGCCAGAGAGCTCGTGCGGGAATTGATCCATGCGGCGTCGCGCTTCCGGAATGCGGACATGTTCAAGCCAGTCCACGCAAACCTTGTTCGCCTCTTCGCCGGTGAGCCCTTTGTGCAATTTCAGGACTTCGCGCATTTGCGCCCCGACCGTCATGTGCGGCGTCAGGCTGGTCAGCGGATTCTGGAAAATCATCGACATCCGGTCGCCTCGAATATCGCGCAGGGTCTTGGCGTCAGCGGTCAGCATCTCTGTGCCGTTAAACATGACGGAACCGGTTGGCGTTCCGTTATCGGCGAGCAGGCCCATGGCGGCGAGCACTGTCTGACTCTTTCCTGAGCCAGACTCGCCGACAATGCCGAGACACTCTCCGGCAGAGACTTCGAAACTGATCCCTTTGACCGCGTGCACGGCGCCGTCCGGCGTATCAAAATCTACTTTCAGGTCGCGGACGGTCAGGATTGGAGATGTCACAGGATAAGCCTCTACTCAAAACACTGATCGCAAAGGGCGACACGCACGGGCAATTGTCAAGAAACCAGGTGCGTCCTCTTGCAAATGAAACTACCTACCACTAGGTAGGGTGGCATGAACACACGCACCGCCCTCTTGAATTCCGCCGAATCCGCTGCCCGTCAGCGCGGTTATGACGGCTTCTCTTATGCTGACCTCGCCCAAGAGGTCGGCATCCGAAAAGCCAGCATTCATCACTATTTTCCGAAGAAGGCTGACCTCGCTCTTGAGCTGCTCGAACGCTACGCCGCCGGTTTCATGGACGACCTGGCGGAGATCGACACCGCAAATTCTTCTGCGGCGGACAAGCTTCGCGCCTATCACACCCTGTACCGGGATGCGCTGGTTGATGGGACGCAGCTTTGCTTGTGCGTCGCATTCAGCGCTGGGCGCGACAGTCTACCTGAGCCTGTATTGCGGGTTCTCAACCAGTTCCACGCCGACAGCATCACATGGCTCACGCGCGTTCTGAGCATCGCTACTGACGACGGTTCAGTCGCCGGCCTGACCGATGCCGAAGCCGAAGCGCATGCGACGCTCGCGCTCATGGAAGGCGCACAGCTTGTCGCACGTGCGGCCGATAGCGCCGCGCCTTTCGACCGCGCGACCGCGGCATTTATCGCGCGTCTTTCCGCGCCGAGCACGCATTAGGAGTATCCCATGAGACTGAACGCCGATTTCAATGAGCGCGTGGTGCTGCGGCCCGAAGACCGCAACTGGGTGGCGTCACCGATGGCCGGGGTCGATCGGCAGATGCTGGATCGTATTGGCGAGGAAGTCGCCCGAGCAACCTCCATCGTGCGCTATGCACCCGACTCCTATTTCAGCGAGCACACGCATGGCGGCGGCGAAGAGTTCTTCGTGCTAGACGGCGTTTTCTCGGATGAGCATGGCGACTATCCGTCCGGCACGTATGTCCGCAATCCGATCGGCTCGAAACACACACCGCATTCGAAAGATGGCTGCACCATTTTTGTAAAGCTGCACCAGTTCGACGCGGCCGACACCGAGCAGAAAGTCATCGACACCAACACCGCCGCATTCTCACCCGGGCAGGTTCCCGGCCTCTCTGTGCTGCCTCTGCACAGCCACGGTACGGAAAGCGCGGCGCTGGTGCGCTGGGCGCCGGGGACGAAGTTCCGGCCGCATCAGCATTGGGGCGGTGAGGAAATCCTCGTACTCGAAGGCACGTTCCAGGACGAGAATGGCGATTATCCCGCGGGCACCTGGTTGCGCAGCCCGCATGCGTCACAACACCATCCATGGTCGGATGAAGGCTGCCTGATCTATGTCAAAACCGGTCATCTCGCAGCTTTGACCGCGCCCGCCTAACGTTTGGCGATACACTCAATCTCGACCCGCGCACCAAGCGCGAGGCCGTTCGCGCCGAGGGCGCTTCGGGCCGGATAGTCTCCGTCGAAATAGGTCTTGTACACGTCATTGAAGGTCGGCCATTCAGCGATGTCTGCGAGGAAGACCGTGCATTTGACGACACGGTCCCAACCTAGACCGTTTGCAGCGAGCGTTGCCTCGATATTGTCCATGGTCTGGCGAGTCTCAGCTTCGATACCGCCCGGCACCAGACCTGCCTCTGGCGTCGTCCCGAGCTCGCCGGCAAGGAAAACCCATCCACCTGCCTCCACGGCACTGGAGAACGGAAAGCCCGCCTCCGCATAAGCGTCTTTGACATAGTGGCGAACATCGTCGGACGCAGCGGTTTCTACCGGCGCCATTTGGCACGCCGAGGTGATTGCAAGAGCAGCGAAAAGCAGCGGGACACGCATCGGACAATCTCCTTCAGGTCAGACCGCTCTTGCTTAACTTGTCTGCCCTTGCTCGGAAAGCGTCTTGGACGCACGCTTCACTTTCGGCTGCCAGCCCGGGCGGCCGAACAGGTACATGAACGCCTCACCGAAACTTCTCGATTTTTTCAGATCGGCGAACAGACCCGGCCATTCCGAAATCCAGACTGAAAGCGGATTGACGCTGTCATAGTCCCGCTTGAGGCCATATTTCGGGGTCTCTTCCTCGCGCTGATAGGTGCCGAACAGGCGGTCCCAGATGATCAGGATGCCGCCATAATTCTTGTCGATATATTTGTCGTCGCAGCCATGGTGTACGCGGTGGTTGGCTGGCGTATTGAGCACGCCCTCAAGCGGGCCCAGCTTGCCAATCAGCTCGGTGTGGATCCAGGTCTGGTAACCGAGCACGATGATGATTCCGGCAAAGACCAGCGCCGGCGGAAATCCGATCAGAACGAGAGGGAAGTGTAACACCGCTGACGCGAAACCTTCAAAGGGGCCGAAGCGGACCGCCACCAAAACATTCATCTCGCGTGAGGAATGGTGCACCGCATGCTGCGTCCATAACAAGCGGACTTCATGCGCGATCCGATGTTCCCAGTAATAGGCGAAATCGCACGCGAGAATGGCAAGAGCAAACGTCCAGATCGTAATCGGCATCTGCCAGGTCACGAACGCGTCGGCGAAAAGGACCATGCCGACATAAAGGAAGGACATCAGGAAGATCTCGACTAACAGGGTCGGAATCTGCGTCGAGGCACTGGCAATCATGTCGAGCACGGCGCGCCCACGCAACTTGCCAGAGAACAAGGCTGTGAGAAGTTCGATCACCAGGATCGCGCCGCCAATCAGAAAGAAGACGTCATCGAAATCAGTGGCAAATTGGGAGATTGAGTCTGCAGTCATTGTTTTTGTGTTCCGAGTCCAGTTGTCAGGGTGCGCCAGGCGAGGTCAGCGGCCTGGTCAGGAGTTGTTCCGCCGGCTTTGACGCTTTCCCAGCCAGCATAAAGCAGGTGGTCATAGGCCTGAACGATCCAGCTGGTTGGAATGGCCGTATCGAACAGGCCTTCGCCTTTGGCAGCATCGACCATTGCTTCGGTCTCACGCTTCTGGCGCTCAAAGGCGGCCTTCAGCTCCGGATCATCATCAATCGGCTCGAGTTCGAGAAATCCGTATCGATCACCGAGCGGGATGAGCGCGTGCAGAGATTTGCGCACAGCTTCAGAATACGAAGCGACATCGGCGCAAGCAGCATCAACCGCATCATCCATTTCCTGATTGGCAATCTTCGCAAGCTGTCGGATCAGGTCGTCGCGGCTGGAAAAATGGCGATGCAGCGTCGCGCGCCCGACACCCGCCAAAGTTGCTACATCCGAGAGCGCAGCACTCGGATCTTTGCTGAAAACCGCAAAGGCGGCCTCAACGATGGCATCTCGTGTAGAAGGACGTATGGAATTTGTCATGAGACAATTATGTCTCATTTGATGCGTTCATGTCAATTGCGTTCTACAGATAGCGCAAATGGTGAAGCCCGGCCTGGCTGTAAATTTCGTCCAGAACCCTCTGCTGGCGCAGGATCATCTCGCCCTCTGTCGGCATCGGCGTGTGCGCATCAAGGGCCTCGATGGTCTCTGCCAATTGATAGGTGTAAGTCGAGATCGGGCTGATCTCGGCCAGCGAGATGGTCGCGGGGCCTCGGCTTAAAGTCAGACGGGCGCCAATGTGCGGCGCCAGAGGATTGTTGAACGAGATCTCCCCCTTGGTGCCGATTATTCTCATATCCGCCCGAAACGCCTCGCCAGCTGCCATGCTCGCTTCGAGGCGCGCGACGGCGCCGGACGCGAAGCCGAGTTCTGCAGTCATTTCCTCATCAACTCCGGTCGGGGTCAAATTGGCCGTCGCGCGGACATCGCTGGGCGCCTCTCCCATTATTGTCAGCGCCCAGTGAAGCGGATAACAGCCGAGGTCCATCATTGCGCCTCCGCCGGTTTCGACGCGGTGGCGAATCTCGGTGCCATTGTCCTTGATCGCGACATTGAACGTCGCATGCAGCTCACGAATGTCACCGATATCACCCGCCGCGATCCAATCCATGCAGGTTTCGAAGGCTGGATGATAGCGATAGTGAAACGCCTCGATCAGGCGTTTGCCGCTCTTCTCCGCCGCCGCGAGCATGGCGCGTGCCTCGTCCGTATTCATCGCGAACGGCTTTTCGCAGAGCACGTGCTTTCCCGCTTCCAGCGCCTTGATCGTCCATTCTGCGTGAAGATTGATCGGCAGTGGGTTATAGACGAGATCAACTTCCGGACAGGCAATCACAGCTGCATAATCGTCAAACACCTGCGCCACACTATGGCGCGACGCATACGCTTCAGCACGGCTGCGGTCACGCGCAGCAATCGCCTCCAACCTCACCTGCGGCATCACCTTGGCCGGGTCGATCAGGGCCTTTTCCGTAATCCGCGCGGCGCCGAGAATGCCAATTCCAAGTCCAGCCATCATCCTTGCTCCCTGTCATGATGCCGCAAGGGGAGTGATTGCCCTTCGGTCCTGTCTGGGCTTTCTAAGCAGCGAAACCAAAATAACCAGTCCGGAGAGTTCGCCATGCCCGTAATCAATTTTCTGACCACCACGATATTCGATCATGGCGCGATTGGGCAGCTCGGCCAGACGCTCACCGGATTTGACGTCAAGCGCCCGATGGTGATCACCGATCCGGGCATCAAGGCGGTGGGCCTTCTCGATACAGTCCTGGAAAATCTCGGCATGGAGCCCGCCGCGGTCTTCGCGGATACGGTGGCCAACCCGACCGAAGACCAGGCGATTGCGGTTGCAGATCAGTATAACAGCGCCAATGCCGACGGTCTGGTCGCCCTGGGCGGGGGGTCAGCCATGGACCTGACCAAAGCAGTCGGGCTGCTCGCCGCACATGGCGGCCCGCTGGAAAAATATGCCGCGATCACAGGCGGTGCGCGCCATATCGGGAAACTGCCACCCCTGATCGCAGTGCCGACAACGGCCGGCACCGGCTCTGAGGTTTCCGTCGGCATGATCACGACCATGAATAATGGTCGCAAGGAGACGTTCGCCTCCCCGAACCTCATCCCCGCAACGGCGATCTGCGATCCGGACCTGACGCTTGGCCTGCCGCCCCTGCTCACCGCGGCGACCGGTATGGATGCGGTCACGCATTGTATCGAGGCGGTCCTGACACCAGCGGTGAACCCGCCGGCAGAAGGCATCGGCTATGACGGACTCAACCGCGCCATCAAGACAGGTGCCCTGAAACGGGCGGTTGCTGACGGCTCCGACAAGGATGCGCGCTGGAACATGATGATGGCGAGCTACGAGGGCGCCCTTGCTTTCACCAAGGGCCTCGGATCGGTCCATGCGCTCAGCCACGCGGCCGGGCGCTTGAAAGAGAAAAAGCTCCACCACGGCACGCTGAACGCGATCTTCCTGCCGCACCTGCTGCGCTTCAATGAGGGCGCGGCACCGGAGAAATATGAGCGCCTGCGTTTTGCGATGGGTCTGTCCGCAAATGCTGATCTCGGCGATGCGATTGCGAAACTGAATGACGATCTCGGCATTCCGCCAACGCTCTCGGCCATTGGTGTTGAATCATCCGACGGCCCCGGCATTGTCGAGTTTGCGCTTGCCGACCTCGCCCACCGCGGCAATGCCCGCCCGGCCGAGCAAGGCGATTATGAGCGGATCTTCGAGCAGGCAATGTAACCCCCTGCCCTGTCGACAACTAAACAAACCCAGGAGGAGCCTGTCATGGCGATCGATTTTGTAATTCCAGATGATGCAAAAGAGGTCCGCGCGCGGGTCCGGCAATGGGTTCAGGACAAATGTATTCCAGCCGAGAAACGTCTGGCCGACGGCGACGCGCTCGACACGGTCATAGCCGATCTGCGCAAGAAAGCGCGGGCACAAGGCCTGTGGTTGCCTTTCATTCCGGAAGAACATGGCGGCATGGGCCTCGGCCCGCTCGCAAACGCGCTGGTGCAGATGGAACTCGGCCAGAGCCATCTCGGCGCACTGTCCATGAACAGCCAGGGGCCGGATGATGCCACCATGCTGACCCTGCTGGCGCACGGCACCGATCACCAGAAAGAGAAATTCCTGAAACCGCTCTTCAATGGCGAGAAGCGGATCTGTTACTCGATGACCGAGAAAGCCGCTGGCGCCGATGCCACTGGCATGCAGACCAGCGCGGTCAGGGACGGCAAAGGCAATTATGTTCTCAATGGCGAGAAATGGTTCTCCTCCTCCGCCAATGTCGCTGACATCGCCGTCGTGATGGCCAAGACCAATCCCGACGCTCCGCGCCATCAGCAATTCTCGACTTTTATCGTTGAGCTGCCAAATCCCGGGTACAAGATCCTGCGCAACATCCCGACCATGGCATTGCATAGCAAAATTGCCGAGCAAATGGGCGCGGCACATTGCGAGATCTCGATCGACAATTTGGTCGTGCCGGAAGAAAACCTGCTTGGCGGCGAAGGCCAGGGTTTTGCCATGGGCCAGCACCGGCTGGCTTATGGCCGCCTGCGCCACGGCATGCACAATGTCGCGATGGCTCAGCGCGCGCTCGACCTCGCCACCGCACATGTCACCGAGCGGTCAACTTTCGGCAAAGGCCTGGAAGACCGCCAGGGCGTCCAGTTCATGCTGGCCGAATGCGCCAGCCAGCTCTATATCGCGCGGCTGATGCTGATGCACATCGCCTACAAGGCCGAGAACGGGCTCGACATCCGTCAGGAGAATGGCATCGCCAAAGTCTTCCTCGCCAATATGGTCCACAAAGTCGTCGACACCGCGATCCAGCTGCACGGCGCACTCGGCTATTCCACCGATACACCGCTCGCGGCCTGGTACACGCACATCCGCTCACAACGCCTGGTCGATGGCCCTGACGAGGTCCACAAATGGATCACCGGCAAGAACGTGATCCGCGCGTTCAAGAAGGATGGCACAACGGCGGCTGCGGCGGGTGGGGATTTGCTTTAAGGCTTAGCTCTCCGCTGCGGCCTGCAACTTGTCCATCGTCTTGGTTTCAAAATCGCTGGCATCATGGCGTTCCGGCAATTGGCGCTCAAGCTCGCCCCAGACACGGTTGACCATCTGGCCGCGTTGCACCGCTTTGCGCTGCATCAGCTGATCGGTCCAGCGATTGACGTTCTTGTATTCGTGGACGGCGAGGAATTCGGCCGCCTCATACAGAATGCCCTTCGCCATGGACCCGTACCAGGGCATGATGGCCATGTCGGCGATTGAGTATTCGCTTCCCGCCATGAACTCATTGTCGGCGAGGTGGCGATCCAGGACATCCATCTGGCGCTTCACTTCCATGGCGAAGCGATTGATCGGATATTCCATCTTGAACGGGGCGTAAGCGTAGAAGTGACCGAACCCGCCGCCAAGATAAGGCGCAGAGCCCATTTGCCAGAACAGCCAGTTCATCGCCTCGGTACGACCCTTATGGTCGCTCGGCATGAAAGCGCCGTCGAATTTCTCAGACAGGTAGACCAGGATCGACCCGCTCTCGAACACGCGCGTGACAGGATCGGTTGAATGATCGGCAAGAACCGGGATCTTGGAGTTCGGATTGATGTCGACATAGCCTGAGCCGAATTGATCGCCGTTCTGGATATTGATCAGCCAGGCATCATATTCCGCTCCGGAATGTCCGGCGGCGAGCAGCTCTTCCAGCATGATCGTGACTTTGACACCATTCGGAGTCGCCAGAGAGTAGAGTTGCAGAGGGTGTTTACCGACCGACAATTCCTTGTCATGCGTCGGCCCAGCAATCGGTCGGTTGATATTGGCAAAGCGTCCGCCGCTCTCCTGGTCCCATTTCCAGACTTTTGGCGGGGTATATTCGGTATCAGCCACGAGGCGCTCTCCTTCTTTCGGTCTCTGCGCGATAGATATCAGCCATACATAAGAGCCTGCCCTCGCGATAGCCTAGGGCCTGATCTGGAATAGGGTCTATGCAGACCTTGGGTGAGGCATGCATGCTGCCTTGAGACACCAGACATGTGGGAGGATAGTATGAGCGCATTGGTGACACGGCAGGACGAAGATGGTCTGGCCTGGCTGACCCTCAACCGGCCGGACAAGCTGAACTCGCTGACCGTTGGTATGTTCAAGGAGCTCCGGCAGCACGTCATCGATCTCAAGAAGGATGACACAGTGGGCTGCGTTATCCTGCGGGGCGCTGGCAAATGCTTTTCTGCCGGGCACGACCTCGGCGATATTGCCGAAGGTGAAAAAGTGCCCTCGCCAGGCTGGCATTCGGAAACGCTGCGCATGCTCGAAAAACTGCCCAAGCCCGTCATCGCCGCCGTGCATGGTCATTGTTATACCGGCGCGCTGGAAGTGGCCCTGGCCGCAGATTTCATTCTGGCGGCTCAGTCTGCGAAGTTTGCCGACACGCACGCCAAATGGGCGTTGACCCCAATATGGGGCATGAGCCAGCGACTGCCGCGCCGGGTCGGGATCGCAACGGCGAAACGACTGATGTTCACAGCAGAAACCGTTCGCGCCGATGCAGCGCTCGAAATGGGCCTGTGCGAAGCGGTGTTTGAGGATGACCAGTTCGAAGATGCGCTCCGCGCATTTGCCAAACAAGTTCTTGCAAATTCGAGCTTTTCTCACGCTGCCAATAAGCGCCTGCTGGAAGCCACTGATGCCGGTCCTCTGGATGCCGGCCTGCAATGGGAAGTCACCGAAAATGAAGGGGTCGGCCCGGACATGCGCGACCGGATCGCCGCGTTCATGAAAAAATAGCACGCATGGCACGCGGCTTGCTCGTTTCCTAATCGAAACAGTCAGGAGCCGTCCCGCGATGAAACCCCTATTTGCCTGCCTGGCCATGGCCTTGCTGCCTCTCAGCGCTCAGGCGAGCACCGATCTTGCGCGCCAATGGGGCCTGGAAGCGAGCCGTTTGTCAGCGGAAACGTCGGAGATACTTTACGCTGTGGATCAGGGGCAGACACTGGACGTATCGGATACCTACGCCGTCGACGTTTACCGCTTCGCGCGCACATCGTCCGATCTCGCCCGCTGGATCGACACAGCGCATGGTTCCCACGAACTCAGCTGCCTGTTCCGCAGCATGGCGGAACAATCGGAAGACCAGCTCATGGCGCTCGAAACCCCGAACGACCCATATGAGCAGCGCGAAAGCTTGCGGCGCCTCGCCGCCACGTTCTCGGACGCTGAGCGGATTGCGATTGCGGCTCAACGCCGGGCGTCAACTCGGGTGCAATCGAGTGGTCAACATCCATCCACGCCTTGCGTGATCAGCGGCAGTGGCACCTCAGCCGATTTGCGCTAGGCGCAGCTACCAGACCATCGCATCACGAAGCTTGGCTCTTAGCTTGGCTGGCATTTCAATCGTGCCGGATCCCTGTTTGAGATCTGCGGGCGCATCTTCTGGCTTGAGATAGCGCCAGCCCTGAAATGCCCGCTTTGGCGTCGGTTCCACCGCGACCAGCTCAGGATCAAAAACCAGCTCGCAAGCCTTGCGCCCGCCGCGATCCGTAATCTCTCGCACTTCGAGAATGCGCTGGCGCACCAGGATAATGCCCTTGGTCACCCAATACATCGATCCGCCATCGCTCAACTCGCTCGCTCGCTTCGGGACCATACGCGTTTGGTGAAACGGCAGCGGTACTGTCTTCATGGTTCGCTGCTGCCAGCGTTCAATATCCGCAGCATCATCCGCACCGACACAGAGTTTCACCATGTGAATCATGCTGACAAAGGTAAACGAGGTTTAATGTCTGTGAAGGTGGAAAATATCTCTGACGCAGCCATAACATTGAGACGGTCGTACAAGGTCAGAGGGAGAGGCGGATGATCAGAACAGTTGGATTGGCAATATGCGCAACAGTATTGGGCGCCGCGGCGCACGCAGAGGACGGGCACAATGTCTATGGCACCTTCCTGACCCAGGCCAAGACCTCGACAGTGACGATTGAAGATTGCGGCGATGGCAGCCCCTGCGGGCGTGTCTCATGGATCGATCCGAACGCCATGGAGCCAGGCCAAACGCCTGAGACGGCGCTGACCCAAGCGGGCGACCCGGTGCTCGGCCTGCTCATGCTGCAAGGTTTTGACAAGAAGAAGAAAGACTGGCGCGGCGGCACGATCTACGATCCGGAGAATGACAAGACCTACGCCTCGCGCCTCAAGCGCCTTGGCGATGGGCGCCTTCAGGTCAAAGGCTGTATCGGCCCGATCTGCCAGACGCAGGTCTGGGAAGAAGCGCCGGCGGCGTTGCAAACCTCGGCCGCCACAACCAATTAATCTCCTGTGACTGTTTGAACCAAGCGCGCCCGCTTGCGCATTCGTGGCGGCGTGCTACCTCGCGGGCACATAATTTCTTGGCCTGCAAGGAGACTGCGGCATGAGCACGATTGGCGGAAAAGACACAGCACCCCGGACCGAGACCGACACGATGGGGCCGGTTGAGGTTCCTGGCGACAAATATTGGGGTGCGCAGGCGCAACGTTCACTGGGCAATTTCAAGATTGGCTGGGAGAAGCAGCCACTGCCGATCGTTCGCGCCCTCGGGATCGTCAAACGTGCCGCCGCTGAGACCAATATGGCGCTCGGGAAACTGGACGCGAAGCTCGGCGAGGCGATCATCACCGCCGCCAATGAAGTGATCGAAGGCAAGCTAGATGAGCATTTCCCACTGGTGGTTTGGCAGACCGGATCTGGCACGCAATCGAACATGAATGCCAATGAGGTGATCGCCAATCGGGCGATCGAGATCCTGGGCGGCGAGATCGGCTCAAAGAGCCCGGTCCATCCCAATGACCATTGCAATATGAGCCAGAGCTCGAACGACACGTTCCCGACGGCCATGCACATTGCCTGCGCAGAGGAAGTCACGCATCGCCTGCTTCCAGCCCTGCAGCAGCTGCACAATGCCCTGAACGACAAGGCGCAGGCCTGGACCGACATTATCAAGATCGGGCGTACCCATACCCAGGATGCAACCCCGGTCACGCTGGGCCAGGAATTCTCCGGCTATACCAAGATGATCGAGATGGGCATCCAGCGGATCGAACAAAGTCTGCCCGGATTGCTGGAACTGGCTCAGGGTGGCACGGCCGTCGGTACCGGCCTCTCCACGCCAATCGGTTTTGCCGAGGGCGTTGCTGAGAAGATCTCCCAGATTACCGGCCTGAATTTCGTCACCGCGCCGAACAAGTTCGAAGCGCTGTCGGCGCACGATGCCATGGTCTTTGCCCATGGCGCGATCACGACCGCAGCCATGTCCTGCTTCAAGATCGCCAATGATATCCGCTTCCTCGGCTCTGGTCCGCGCTCTGGCCTCGGCGAACTGGCGCTGCCCGAGAATGAACCCGGCTCCTCGATCATGCCCGGCAAGGTGAACCCAACCCAGTGCGAGGCGATGACGCAGGTCTGCGCCCATATTCACGGCAACAATGCCGCCATCGGCTTTGCTGGCAGTCAGGGACATTTTGAGCTGAACGTCTTCAACCCGATGATGAGCTATAACCTGTTGCAATCGATCCGGCTCCTCGCTGACGCAGCCGTGTCATTCACCGAGAATTGCGTGGTCGGCATTGAGCCGCGTCTGGAGAACATCCAGCAAGGCCTCGAAAACTCGCTGATGCTGGTGACGCCGCTGAAAGAGAAATACGGCTATGACCGCGCCGCCAAGATTGCCAAGACAGCGCACAAGAATGGCACCACGCTGCGCGAGGAAGCGATCAAGGATGGCATTCCGGCTGAAGATTTCGATGCAATCGTGCGGCCAGAGAAAATGATCGGGCCGGGGTGATTGACGGAAAACACGACTCTATTTGACTTGCAATGCACATGCATTAGTGTGCATTCATGCGAATAACAAACGCCTCGGACTTTCGCGCCTGGATCAAACAGATTGAAACAAACACATCGCTCACACCGAGCGAAATTGCGCGCGCCTCTGGTTTGGCCGAGTCAACTCTGACCCGATACATGCACCCGGATTACCCGCGCATCCCCCAACGTCGGACAATCAAGAAGATTGCCGGTCGATTTGGCGGTGTGATGCTGGACAGATCGGGCGTCGAAGAAGACTCCATCGCCTTTGAACGGCGCTTACAGGCGGAAGCCGAAACCCTGGGTCTCGATCCAGATGCCATCGCCCGGCAAGCCATCGAAAACGCGATAAAAGAAAAACGCTTCAGCGAATGGATGGACGCCAATCGCGAGGTATTTGAGGCAAAAGCACGAGACGTTGATGAGCATGGACTCTGGTGCGATCGTTACAGGCTTTTCTAGGCATGGAACGGCACGCGCTTTATCGCCTGAAAGACAATCCCGACCTGGAAGTGATTCTTCTTAGTTATCCTGGAGTCGAACGGTCGAAAGTCGTTATCGTCGCACCGCTCGCGCAACCCGGAACTTTTCCCAGCGCCCCCATCCTGAATCCAACGCTCGATACACCTGTCGGCCCACGAGATCTTGCGACAGAACGACTCGCCGCAATTCACGTTCGCGAGCTGGGCACAACTTTAGGCGCTTACGACGACAAGCAATTTCTCATTTCCCGCGCCCTTTCCCGCCTGTTCGATGGCAACTGACGTCATTTCGAATCGGCGCTATATACGCTCAGAAAGCCGTTCAAAATCAGGAAAGACTCATCAAATGAACACAGCGCCCGTCGGCTCGAAAGCCAATCCGTCCGAATTTGATGTCATGCCGCGCCTGGCCGACGACGAACCCTATTTTGTTATTCGCGCCAATGACCCACTGTCCAGCGCATTGGTCGAGTTGCATGCCTATATCGGCGCAGGCCAGGCTGGCGCCGCGCACAACAAGCTTGCCGAGATCATGGCGCTAACATCTGCCAAGGCGCCGCGACCGGCCTCCAGCCCGAAATATCGCGAAACCTTTGCGATCTCTCTCGCCATGGAGCAATGGCGCAACGCCCATCGTGGAGACTAGGGTTGGCTGAGCCGGTCAATGTCAACAAGTTCCGCAAGGCCAAGGCGCGCGCTGAGAAGCAACAGCGCGCCGCCGAGAACCGGATCAAACACGGCCGCACGAAAGCCGAGAAAGCGCGCGACAAGCTCGAGAACAACCGCAGCGCGCGTCAGATCGATGAGTCAGAGCTCGACTCATAGGCCTTGTTTGGCGTGAAGCTTGATTGCACAACACATGTGCGATCAATCCAGCTCTGTTCTGGCACAGTTTCAAGAAAGGGGTCTTGCCTGTGATCAAGAAAATACTCGTCATTGGCGGCGCCGGCTATATCGGTTCGAATGCCTGCAAAGCGATCAAGATGAGCGGCCGTGAGCCGGTCGTGTTCGATAATCTCTCGAGCGGTCATCGCCACGCTGTGAAATGGGGTGAGCTGATAGAAGGCGACATCCGCAATGAAGACGAAATCCGTGCGGCACTCGACCGTGTCCGCCCGGATGCGGTCATGCATTTCGCGGCCAATATTGAAGTCGGACAAGGTGAGAGAGAACCTGGAACCTTCTACGAGAATAATGTCGCTGGCACGCTGAACGTCCTGCGTGCCATGCTCGCGCTCGGCTTGCAAAATTTCATCTTCTCTTCGACCTGCGCCATTTATGGCGACCCGGAAAAGCTGCCACTGGTCGAAGAAATGCCTAAACGCCCTGTGAGCGTTTACGGCCGCTCCAAACTGATGGTCGAGACCATTCTCGAAGACATGTCCCGCGCTGAAGGGCTGCGCTATGCGGCACTACGCTACTTCAATGCTGCGGGCGCCGATCTCGATGGCGAGGTCGGTGAAGAGCACGACCCGGAAACACACCTCATACCGAACGCACTGAAAGCTGCTGCCGGCATCGGCCAGGGCATGAAACTGTTCGGCGACGATTACCCGACCCCTGATGGCACCTGCATTCGCGACTATATCCACATCGCAGACCTTGTTGCGGCCCACATTCTGGCGGCTGAACATATCGACAAAACCGGTGAGAGTCTGCAGCTCAATCTCGGAACTGGAAATGGCTTCACCGTCAAACAGGTCCTCGACGCTGTAGAGAAAGCGGTCGGCAAACCCGTCCCTGTCGAAATCAGCCCGCGACGCCCGGGAGATGCCATCGCGCTTTATGCCGACACGTCAAAATCCAAGTCTGTGCTCGGCTGGGAGCCAGCACATTCGGATATGGACACAATTGTCTCGTCGGCCTGGAATTTTCACAAAAAAGTCTGGGACCTGAACTGAGCGCCTAGACGGCCCAGACATGCACGCTACGCGATGACAATCGCGCAGGGTTCCAGGACATGGACTGCATCAGGTTCCATATCGTCTTTCGCGTTGGTCGGACTCTGTAATCGCCATTGCGGCGCAGCGCCCACCCTTTTTTCAAGCCATCCCACATGCCTTCGCGCATGCCTTTGACGTCAGCATTTCCAAGATTGTTGAGATAGTTATAGCCCATCAGCGCCAGGTGCCCTGGCAGGGTCAATAACAGGAACGCTAGTGGCATATTCTTGATATAGGCCCAGGTCCGATTCCGGAACCCGTGATACATGGTGAAATAGGAGTACCGGCCACTCGTCGCACTGCCTTTGTGGTGGATCACGGCCTCCGGCAGGAACACGCACTTTTCACCACTCAACTGCAAGCGAATGCCGAGATCGATGTCTTCGCAATAACAGAAGAACCGTTCGTCAAAACCACCAATCTCCAGGAACAGGTCACGTTCATAGATGGCGCTCGCACCACAGGGACTGAAACAGTGGCTGTCCTTGCTTGGCAGTTCAGAGATCGGGTGTTCGAAGCCGCCACGCCACGGAATACCAAATGCAAAATAGGCATCCCCCGCCCCGTCCAGCAGCTCCGGCTCGTCCATATTAATCTGACTGCACGCGAAGACGCGACAGGAATCATGACGCTCAGTGGCGGCGTGAATCTCTTCAAGCCAATTATCATCCGCCGTCGCATCAGGATTTAACAGGGCCAGCCATTTTCCATTTGCCGCCTGCGCGGCCAGATTATTGCCGCGGGCGAAGCCATGATTCTGATTTTCGCGTAGTACGCGAACATGCGGCAAACCTTCTGTATCGAGGTCTTCCGCCGATTGATCCTGACTGTCATTGTCCACAATGACGAGTTCGAAATCTTTAAATGTCTGATTTTTCAGCGAATCTATCGCCGACTGGAGCAAATCACCCGCATTGTAATTGACGATCAACACAGAAAAAAACGGTTGTACTTTACGCACGAATGACTCCCTCTGGTGAAGATCGCTCTCCAATCATTCAACTCAGGAGGTATGCACATCGCAGCGCGGGCGACAACAGTAATTTTTGAATTTCCTCATCCCATTCAAGATGAAACGAGGAAATTCAAGCATAGTTGCCCAAAAAAGGGGCCGCCAAAAATATTTATTGAACCAGAGAACTTAGCTCACTTACCAGATCCGTCCGCTCCCAACTAAACCCGCCATCTGCACTCGGTGTCCGGCCAAAGTGGCCATACGCAGCGGACGGGCCATAGATCGGTGCTTCCAGCTTTAAGTGGTTGCGAATGCCACGAGGTGACAGATCGACAAGCTCACGCAGCTTCTTCGCGATCGTGTCTTCACCCACGGCGCCGGTGCCGAATGTATCAACATAAAGCGACAGAGGTTGAGCAACACCAATCGCATAGCTGACCTGAATATTGCAGCGTTTCGCCAGACCGGATGCAACGACATTCTTCGCGAGGTAGCGCGTCGCATAAGCAGCAGAGCGGTCAACCTTGGACGGGTCCTTGCCTGAGAATGCGCCGCCGCCATGCGGGGCCGCACCGCCATATGTATCGACAATGATCTTGCGCCCGGTCAGGCCGGCATCGCCGTCTGGCCCGCCGATGACGAAGCGGCCGGTTGGGTTGACGTAGAACTTGTCCTCGTCAGGGAACCAGCCTTCAGGCAGCACGTCGTGCAGCACCGGCCGGATGATCTCGCGCAATTGTTCAAGAGACGCCGATTCCTTGTGCTGGTGCGAAACAACGATCGCGTTCACCCCAACTGGGCGGGAGCCATCATATTGAAGCGTTACCTGGCTTTTTGCGTCAGGTTCGAGCTCCGGATTCGTGCCATTGTGACGAAGCTCTGCCAGTTTGCGCAGAATCTGGTGCGAATAGACAAGGGTCGCCGGCATCAGTTCCGGGGTCTCGTCAGTGGCGTATCCGAACATGATGCCCTGATCGCCAGCGCCTTCTTCCTGGTGCAGGCCTTGGCCGGCTTCAACGCCTTGCGCAATCTCAGCCGACTGGCCGTGAACATGGTTCTCAACCGCCATGTTTTCCCAGTGGAAGCCGTCCTGCTCGTAGCCGATGGCTTTGACCACGTCGCGCGCCGCCTGGTTCATTTCATCCTTGGTGATGACCGCACCATTATTGGTGCGAACCTCGCCTGCCAGCACCACGCGATTGGTCGTGGTCAGCGTTTCCACTGCGACTTTCGCAGTCGGGTCCTTGCTCAGGAACAGATCGACGATCGCGTCGGAAATCTGGTCTGAGACCTTGTCTGGATGTCCCTCGGAAACACTTTCGGAGGTAAATTCGTGATGCTGTAGCGGCATGGTCAGTCTCCTGAAGAGGGTGATTAGTAGCGATAATGCTCTGGCTTGAACGGACCTTCTGTCGTCACGCCGATATAATCAGCCTGTTCGTTTGACAGAGCGGTGAGCTCCACGCCGAGCTTCTCGAGATGTAGGCGCGCGACTTTTTCGTCGAGGTGCTTCGGCAGGGTGTAAACCTCGTTGCCATACTCGCCTTTGTTCTCGTGCAG
Organism: Hyphomonadaceae bacterium; assembly: GCA_024742355.1. Lineage (GTDB taxonomy): Bacteria > Pseudomonadota > Alphaproteobacteria > Caulobacterales > Hyphomonadaceae > Henriciella. The sequence continues at coordinate 136,411 of JANSYM010000005.1, forward strand.
GGCGATCTGAGCCAGTGTCTGATTGGTGAATGAGGCCGACATGACGAAGCTTGGGTGCCCCGTCGCATTGCCGAGATTGACCAGACGACCTTCCGACAAGAGGATGATTCGCTTCCCATCCGGGAAAGTGATCATGTCGACTTGCGGCTTGATATTGGTCCACTTGAAATTGCGCAGACCTTCGACCTGAATCTCATTGTCGAAGTGACCGATATTACAAACGATCGCCATGTCTTTCATGGCCCGCATGTGGTCGACGGTCAGGATGTCCTTGTTGCCGGTGGCGGTGACAAAGATGTCGGCTTTCGGCGCCATTGTATCGATGGTCTGGACGTCATAGCCGTCCATAGCTGCCTGCAGGGCGCAGATCGGGTCGACTTCTGAGACTGTCACACGTGCGCCTGAGCCTGACAGAGACGCGGCTGAACCTTTGCCGACATCGCCGTAGCCGGCAACAAATGCGGTCTTGCCAGCCATCATCACATCGGTGCCGCGGCGGATCGCGTCGACGAGCGATTCCTTACAGCCATACTTGTTGTCGAATTTCGACTTGGTAACGGAATCGTTCACGTTGATCGCTGGGAAGGGCAGTTCGTTCTTGCTGGCGAGCTGATACAAGCGGTTCACGCCTGTCGTGGTTTCTTCCGACACACCGCGGATGCCCGCCTTGATGCGTGAGAACCAACCCGGCGTTTCAGCCATACGCTTGCGGATCTGGCGGAACAGTGCCTCTTCTTCCTCTGATCCCGGATTGTCGAGGACAGACGGGTCCGCTTCGGCTTTTTCGCCGAGGATCAGATACATGGTGGCATCGCCGCCATCATCGAGGATCAGGTTGACGGTGTCGCCGTTCGGCCATTCGAAGATGCGGTCAGCAAACTGCCAGTACTCGTCCAGCGTTTCGCCCTTGTGGGCAAAAACAGGGGTGCCTGCATCGGCAATCGCCGCTGCGGCGTGGTCCTGGGTCGAATAGATATTGCAGCTCGCCCAGCGCACTTCCGCGCCCAGAGCTTCCAGCGTCTGAATGAGCACGGCCGTCTGGATCGTCATGTGCAGCGATCCGGCGATTTTCGCACCCTTCAATGGTTGGCTGGCGCCATATTCTTCGCGCGCCGCCATCAGGCCCGGCATTTCGGTTTCAGCGATCTCGATTTCCATGCGGCCAAAGTCGGCCTGGCTGATGTCAGCGACAGCAAAGTCCTGAGACATATCAACAATCCTTTATATGATTTTCCCGGCCTATAGCATGCAGGGCGGTTTTGTACAGTCAGCTTTTGCAAATTGCTCATTCAAGGATCATGCCGCACGTGCGGGCGCTGGCTGGCCAAACCGCAGGCGAGACACTAAGAGCTGCGCAAACGGTGAGCGATCAGAGGTTAGACATGAGTGTAGTTGCTATCGAAGCCCAGGACTGGAAAATCGGCACGGGCCAACCGCTTTGCGTGATCGCTGGCTTGAATGTGCTTGAAGATGTCGATCTTGCCGTAACCGTGGGACGTGAGCTCAAGAGCGTCTGCGCCGACCTCGGCCTGCCTTACATTTTCAAGGCGAGCTTCGACAAGGCGAACCGGTCGTCCATCACCTCGTATCGCGGACCGGGGTTCGAAAAGGGCCTGCCAATGCTGGCAGAGATCAAGCAGGAGCTTGGCGTCGGCGTGTGCACCGACCTTCACGAGCCATATCAAGCGGATGCGGTCGCCAAAGTCGCCGACATTGTCCAGATCCCGGCTTTCCTGTGCCGCCAGACCGACCTGGTGGTCGCCACCGCCAAGGCTGCTGGTGAAAGCGGCAGCGCAATCCAGGTCAAGAAGGCCCAGTTCCTGGCCCCTTGGGACACCAAGAATATCGTCTCCAAGATCGGCGAGGTCCTGCCCGGCGATCGCGTTATCCTGTGCGAACGCGGTTCGAGCTTTGGCTATAACAATCTGGTCGTCGACATGCTCGGCATTCAGCAGATGCAGGCACTCGGCTGCCCGGTGACAATCGACGCGACCCACGCGGTTCAACTGCCTGGCGCCGACCCGCGTACGGCAGGCGCTTCAACCGGCGGACGGCGTGAGGGCGTGGGAACGATCGCCAAATCGGCAATCGCAGCTGGCGCAGACGGCGTGTTCCTCGAGTTCCACACCGACCCTGACAAAGCCCTTTGCGACGGCCCGAGCTGTCTGCCTTTGGACGCAGCACGGCCATTGCTCAACGAGCTGAAGGCAATCCATGAGATTGTGAACTAAGGGCGCACGTTCCAGGATTCGAGCGTGATGCGCGGGCCAACCAGGCTTAACCGCCCATAAGCGCCGGTCTTCAGCTTGATCGAGTCCGGTTGGACGTTGAACGCCGTCACCGCGTCCAGAGCAAACCGCGCAATACCATTCGACGTCACGATCAACACAGGCCGGGAGAGGTCTGCGGCCGCCAGCTGAACAAACAAGTCGCGCCACGCTGCCCGGAGCTTCTCTGGGTCCAGATCCCAACCGGGCGGTGGGATCGCGGCCTCGTCCCAGGCCTGCAGCGCGTCGGCCCCGATGCGCGCGATGACGGTTTCCTCTGGCTGATTTTCATCCGGGCCGTAATCAACCTCGCGCAGGAATTCGAGCGTTTCGAGGTCAGGCGCGTCATCCCTGCCAGCGAGTATGGCATCAGCGGTCTGACGGGTTCTGAGCAATGGGCTGCAATAGGCACGTGCGAACCCATCTGGTGCAACGTGCTGAAAATCTTCGCTGAGCTGGGCGGCCTGTTCCAGCCCGGATTGCGACAGCGGCAAGTCGGTGCGGGCGCCGACTCGAGTTACGGTATCGCCTTTATCAAACGTATTGCCATGGCGGACGATATAGAGGTCCGTCATTTGGAATATTCCGCCAGCGGTTCGCCATGCTGGGCGATCAGGGCTTCGGCGTGGGCGGCGTCCTGCGGCGTATCAATGCCCCACATCGCGCTTGCAGACGCCGCGACTTTTACAGCCTGAATGCGCATCCCATTCTCCAGGAAACGAAGCTGCTCAAGCCCCTCCAGGCGCTCATAATGACCCTCTGGCAGGCTGACAAACCGCTCCAGCGCGTCTCGCTTGTAGCCGTACAAGCCGATGTGCCGCCAGACCGGGGACAATGCTGCCGTTTCCCGCAGCTGCGTCTCTTTTCGGATGGCCGGGAGGATGTTCTTGGAGAACCACAAAGCTTCGTCCTGTGCATTGACGATGCACGAGGTGCCGGAGAACGGGGTTTCCTTCTTGCGCTCGCGCACCTCGTCGAGATCGTCCCATGACATTTGCACGATCGGGGTCACGGCATCGAGCGCGGTGGCGGCGCCCGCCTCGATGACGGCGGAGATGTAGCTTGGCGGCGTGAACGGCGCATCGCCTTGCAGATTGACGATGAACTCTGCCTCGGGCGCCACGGCATTCGCGGCGGCCAGCGCCCGGTCGGTTCCCGATGGCAGGTCTGGGTCTGTCATCACCACAGGCGCACCAATCTCTCTTGCATGGGACTCGATGGCCGCATGATCGGTCGCAACCACATAGGACACGTTCGCATGGCGCTCGGCGCAAATGCGGGCAATATCAGCAACGCGGCTCAACAGCGACTGGCCGCCAATCAGATGAAGCGGCTTTTGCGGAAACCGCGTAGACGCATATCGCGATGGGATGACGATAAGGGTCTTCAAAGGCGATCTCCTCGATCAAAACGTTCAGGATTGCTCCTGCTCCTAGTGAAAAGTCAGCAAAAATCCAAGTGGTCGCGGCAGGCTGCGGGCCTGGCGCTGCAAATGTGGCCGCGAATTTGCTTGACCCGATACCGGTTCTCACCAAGTAGGGCCGAAGCATTCACCAATTTTCAGGCACATCGTGTCTAGAAGAGCAGCGTAAACCAAAATTGAGCGGCGGAATCTTGGTATTTGTCGCTTCGGGGTAATCGATGACCATCCTTGTAACCGGCGCAGCAGGCTTTATCGGCGCTCATGTGGCGCAAGCCCTTTTGGCGCGCGGTGAACACGTGATCGGCTTTGATAATCTCAACCCATATTACACGCCGAAACTGAAGCGCGATCGCCTCGAATGGCTGAGCGGGTTCGACACTTTTGACTTTCATGAAGTCGACGTGTCGTCACTTGAAGACATGCTGACCGCACTTGGCGACCGCAAACCTACGCGCATCGTGCACCTCGCCGCTCAAGCGGGTGTTCGTTACTCCCTGGAAAATCCATCAGCCTATGTTCAGGCCAATCTGAACGGGCACTTCTCGATGCTGGAACTGGCGCGCGTTCTGGGTGTTGAGAACATGGTCTACGCCTCGTCGTCTTCAATCTATGGCGGCAACACCAAGATCCCGTTTGCAGAGACCGATCAGACCGACGATCCGGTATCATTCTATGGCGCTACGAAGAAGTCCGATGAGCTGATGGCGCAATCCTATGCGCGTTTGCATGGACTTTCGCTGACTGGCCTGCGTTTCTTCACCGTTTATGGTCCGTGGGGCCGTCCTGACATGGCCTATTGGATTTTCGCCGAGAAGATTCTCAAAGGCGAACCCATCCAGGTCTTCAATCATGGCAAGATGAGCCGGGACTTCACCTATATCGACGATATTGTCGCCGGCACCGTGGCCGCGCTCGACCGCCCGGCAAGCGGACTTGGTCTCGACGTGCCGCATCGGATCTACAATCTCGGCAATGATCGTCCGGAGCAGCTCATGGATCTGATCCGCTTCACGGAAGCCGGTGTCGGACAGGAAGCCGAGAAGATTTACAAGCCGATGCAGCCTGGGGACCTTGAGAAGACCTGGGCCGACATAGATCGTGCACGTGCAGAGCTGGATTTTGCCCCCAAGATCGGATTAAAGGAGGGCCTTGAACAGTTCGCGGACTGGTTCCGGCCCCGTTGGGAGCAGTATTGCTGACGCGGGACCCGGTCTGCACCTAAACCAGGGATGCAAGACATGTCCGACGCCAGACTGATTTCAGTCGAAGTTCTGGAAACCGAAAAGGCTGGGCTCGAGGCGCTGATCGATGCGCTCTCAAGCGATGACACACCCTTGGCGACCGCGATGATCGCAGCCGTGCAAACCATCTTCGACGCCAAAGGACGCACGATTGTCACCGGGATGGGCAAGTCCGGCCATGTCGCGCGCAAGATCGCTGCGACGCTGGCCTCCACCGGCACATCTGCGCTTTATGTCCATCCCGGCGAAGCCAGCCATGGCGATCTCGGCATGATCGAGGACGAAGACGTGGTCATCGCCCTCTCGAATTCCGGCGAAACGCCAGAACTTGGCGACATAATCGGCTATTGCGGCCGATTCGATATTCCGCTCATCGGCATGACCTCCGGCGCCGACTCGACCCTGGCCGAAGCCTCGAACATTCGCCTCATCGTTCCGAAATCTCCGGAAGCGTGCGGCATTACGAAAGCGCCAACAACATCAACGACCCAGATGCTGGCCCTCGGCGATGCGTTGTCAGTCGCCCTGCTGCGCAAGAAGGGCTTCAGCCAGCGCGATTTCCACACCTTCCACCCGGGCGGCAAGCTCGGCGCAGCGCTGAAACGTGTCACCGACCTGATGCATCACAAGCAAATGCCCTTGTGCGATCCGGAGACGCCATTCTCATCCATCGTGACGACAATCACCGATGGCGGTTTTGGCTGCTGCGGCGTGGTCGAAAATGAGCGCCTGATCGGAATCATCACTGATGGCGACATTCGCCGCGCACTCGCCGGTGATGCGACGACGCAGGATGCCGGTAACCTGATGACCCGCAATCCGCGCACCATACAGGAAGACGGCCTCGCCGCCGAAGCGCTCTCCATGCTCAGCGAGCACAAGATTACAGCGCTGTTTATCGTCAATGCCGAGCAAGTCCCTGTCGGACTTTTACATGTACATGACTGCCTTGCGATCGGTGTCGTTTAGTATAGTGAATCGGCACGCGACAAACGAGATCAAACGGGCGTGTTTTCGAACTTGAACAAGTAGGGATTGGCATGAGCCATATTGTGCATCCAGTTATCTTATGCGGCGGCTCAGGAACGCGGCTGTGGCCGCTTTCAACGCCTGAAATGCCCAAACAGTTCAAGGCGCTGACGTCTGACAAAAGCATGATCGAAGAAACGGCGGAACGGTTCGTGTTGAGCCATGATCCATCGGTGTCTTTCTCGGCCCCGCTCGTGGTTGGTTCGGTAAAGCACCGACAATTGCTGGAGCAGGCCCTGCCCGATGCGCGGAAAATCCTCGAGCCATTTGGCCGAAATTCAGCCCCCGCAGTCGCCGCAGCCTGCCTGGCCTGCGAGCCCCACGATCTCATTCTCATCTTGCCCGCCGACCATGCGATTCAGGACGTCCCAGCGTTTCATTTGGCGATTGCCGCAGCCGCCAAGGCAGCAGAAGGCGGCGCCATCGTGACGTTCGGAATCGAGCCGACCCATCCAGCAACGGGATATGGCTATATTAAAGCGGCGAGCGCTGACGAGTTGCACATGCCGGTCCCGGTCGAAAAATTCGTCGAGAAACCCGATCTCGCTGTGGCCCAATCCTACCTCGACGAGGGTTCATATTACTGGAATGCAGGGATTTTCCTGTTCCGCGCGGACGTGATGCTCGAGGCCCTTGAGGCATTTGCACCGGGAGTGATTGCGGGCACTCGCGCCGCTATGCCGAGCGGCGGCGGCCAAACCCAATCGCTTGATCCGAACGAGTTCGCAAAAGCGCCCAGCATCTCGATTGACTATGCGGTGATGGAGCACGCCGAGAACGTGCAAACGGTACCTGTTAATATGGCCTGGAGCGATGTTGGCGGATACCCTGCTCTGCATGGCCTCCTAACCGAAACGGCGTCTGACAATCACACGCATGGACCCGTCTTACTTCGAAACGCGCACGGCATGTATGTCCGCTCGGAAGGTCCAACCGTTGCGGTGAACGGCGTCTCCAATCTGGTCGTCGTGGCCACCAAGGACGAGGTTGTCATCACTCCCATGGATGACGCCCAGGCGGTGAAGGCGCTCGGTGCGGGCGTGCAAAGCCGGCGGCACGCGCTTGGGCTTCCGCAAACTTTGGTTGACGATATTCGCGACTGGCTCTGGACCGCATTCGAGGTTTGGTCTGAAAAAGCGTGGGACACCGAGCAAGGTGGCTTTGTCGAACAACTCAGCCTCGATGGCGAACCGGACCTCGAGGCAACTCGGCGCGTCCGCGTCCAAGCGAGACAGGTGTTCAGTTTCGCCAAAGCGATCGAGATGGGTTGGCCTGGTGCCGATCGCGCGCGCGCGCTGGTCGACTGCGGAATCGAATATCTAAACATCCGTCTGCGCCATCCAGAAGGCGGGTGGGTGCACAAGGTCCGCCGAGACGGATCACCCGTCGATGATCGTCGCGACCTTTACGATCACGCGTTTATCATCCTCGCGGGGGCAACGACTTATCTAATTACCGGTGATGAAACTGCGCGTCAGATGGCCGACGATGCGATTGAGTTCATCGATAGAGCACTGAAAGATGACGCGCATGGCGGCTGGTTAGAGGGATTGCCTTCGTCCTTACCTCGACGCGCCAATCCGCACATGCACTTGCTGGAGGCGATGCTAACTTACTATGACGCCACCGGATGCGAGAACGCCCTGGATCGAGCTTCGGAAGTTGTGAGGCTGTTCGAAAACCGTTTTTTCAATCCGGCAGACGACGTTATGGCGGAGTTTTTCACAGCAGAATGGCGCGCGGCGAACAGCGCCGCTGAAACGGTGTTCGAGCCAGGACATCATTATGAATGGGCATCATTACTGCTGGAGTTCGAACAGCGAACCGGGCATGACACCTTGAGCTGGCGAAGACGGCTGATCAGAAAAGCTGATCTATTCAACAACAAGTCTCAAGCGAGATTTGCCGTGAACGCTGTTCTGGTGAATGGGGAAATCAAGGACGACAAAAGCCGGCTCTGGCACCAACTGGAGAAGCTGCGCGCGCATCTATCCCACTCCGATCTTCGCCCTCCACCTCATTCCGAATTGCTGTTGAATGACTTGAACGCGAGTTATTTGAACACTGGCCCGTTGGGAGGGTGGATAGATGAGCTGGACTCGTCTGGTCGCCCCGTTTCGAGTGCTGTTCCAGCCAGTATGCTTTACCATTTGGCCGGCGTGCTGCGTGTGCTACTCCCTTAGATACATGCTCGAATGGCGATTGGCGCAGCATCTTACTTCCTCGAAAATCTGAAAGACCAATACAAACAAGATGAAATTTGCGATCAGTATTCCAATTGGGTCATGGAATGACTTCCTCCCATACACGCTCGAAAGCCTGAAAGCGCAACAAGCGGAGACGTCTATCGCATTTCTGGACGCGTCTGGGGATCCTCGGGTCGCCGCGCTTGCGGATAAATATAATGACATGTTGGATTATCGTCGACATGGTCCCGACAAGGGACAGTCCGATGCGATCATCGAGGGCTGGGACAATACCGACGGTGATTTTCTGGGATGGCTCAATGCAGATGACTCGCTCTTCCCGTCATCCCTGGAAACAGTCAGTCGGTATTTGACCGGCAATCCGCAGCTGGATTTGGTTTACGGGCATAGTTCGATTATCGACGAACATGATCGCATGACCGGGTATCATTTTAATGTCCAGCCTCCGGGAGATCAGCTTTTTGAAGGCTGCATCATTTCTCAACCCTCCTGCTTTTTTCGTCGCTCAACTTACGATCGAGTAGGCGGTCTCAAACGCGAATTGCACTACACAATGGACTGGGATCTCTGGTTGCGCCTTTACACGGAAGGAGCAAAGTTCGGCTTCATCGACCAGCTTATGTCACGCGTTCTTTGGGCCAGCGACACGAAATCCGCTTCTTTCAACAAAGGCCGGCGACGAGAGCTCAAGGATCTAATCGAAAAATACACACCCGACGACCTGAAACGGAAAATCTTCAAAGCCTTCGCCATCCATGCTGGGGCAGATATGATTTGGCCGGCGGCACTACGGGAGAAAACAACACGTTGGTTGAGACGCGGCGGTCAGCGCATGTACGGCGTTCGTGCAGATGGTGAAATTTCAGGAAATGCCCAACTCAATCTGGTTCACTACCAATCATCGCCGGCGCGCGGATTGCTTCTTACCATGGACGGAAATGTCGGTCGGCTGAAAATCGGACCTCACCCATTGATCGACAAGTGCGCTATCCGCGAGAATCAAGTTCATCTTGAATTCGCTGTGCCGATATCTCTCGGTGAAGAATTACGACTCGAACTGACGGTCGCTGACAGGACCGACAATGATCCGGTTTTCTTCAAGCACGCAGCGTGGCATTTTTAGTTGTGAGGGTCGTCCACTAGCTGACCGCCGCTAGGAGACGTGCCATCTTCTCGATCGCCAAGCGACTGACGCGACGAACTGCATCTTTCGAATTGGAACTATTGTGCGTTCCAAAGATGCATTTATCAAACCCACGCAGAGCGGAGTCCTTAGGCAGAGGCTCGACTTCAAAAACGTCGAGCGCAGCAGAATGGACAAGCCCGGAACCTAGTGCCTCCACCAGCGCATCTTCCACAATCACGGGCCCGCGCGCAACGTTTACGACGCGTACACCCGATTTCAGATGTTGCAGTATATTGAAATCAAACATGCCGGTGGTTTGATCGGTGAGAGGACACGCAAAAATCAAGAAATCCGCGTCGCCCAAGTTTTCAGGCCAAACCGCCTGTTCCACGCCGAGATTGTGTGGATTTTCGAAGAACGGATCATACACGACAACGCGGCTGCCGCAGGCGATCACACGCTTAGCAATTTGTTGCCCGATATCGCCGAACCCGACCAATGCGACGGTGCGTCCACCCATCGATATCCCAGATGGCTTTGGCCAAGTGTGTTTTGATCGAACCTGACGATCAATCCAGTATGTTTCCCTAGCCAATCCCAAGATGTAGGTCAGCGCGACGTCAGCGACCTCGTTACCAAAAACGCCAGGCGTATTTTCCACCGGCACTCCCAAGGACTCGAACGCCGGGAAATCGACATTGTCGATTCCTACGCCCCACTTTACGGCAGCCCGCAGTTTGCCTGCGCGTGCCGCTTCGATGACCCGATAGGAGGCAGGATCATCACCAATGATCCAACCTTCGAAATCTGGTAGTTTTGCAATAAGCTCGTCTTCCGACAAAATTTGTGTCGTTTCAGCGGCTACACCGACCAAGCCAGACGCCGAAAAATCATCCGCGAACTCATCGAACAAACCGAGCATGGGCGGGCATGTTACCAGGATGCGAGGTTGGGACATGATCTAACTCTCTGGAAGCGCTTCGCCATTGGCGATACGCTGCAACAAGGATTCGGCGATGAACCAATCGGACGGCTCGTCGATGTCGACGGATTCAAGAACCGGTGTTTCAAACAAAATTGGTGACTTGCCAATACGCGCAGCGGTGCCCGCAAAGCTGTCGCGCGAGAACAGGTATCCAACGGAATTCTCTTCCAAGTAAGGGTCGAGATCCTGAGTTCGGATCAGCTCGTTCGGGTCGTGATTTATGGGCGCGCCGCCAGGGGTGTAAAAACGCGTCTGCAACCGATTTACCGTGAACAAAGAATCTGCGGCGCCCTGGGTCAGGCCATTCAAATAGACATCGATCATTTTGTTTATGGTCGTTGGCCGCAACAGCGGGTTCGTCGTGTGAGTCATGAAATAGTGATCGGAGGGAACGTTCTCTATATCATCACCCAGCACCAGATTCATGGATACAAAATCGCCGCAGATTTCCGGTTTCCGATCACGAATATGAACACGCCCGTCGGCGTCGCCATCATTCAGTCCGTTCTCCGCGAGCAGTCCACGAGCGTCTGTATTAATCACCACCGCGTCTATGGCCTCCACCTCAAGGAGTGAATCAAGGATCCATCTGAACAATGGTTTGCCCGCTATGGAGCGAAAGTTCTTGGATGTGACGCGGGCGCTATGCGCCTTCATAGGGAGCAGCGCTGTGATACGTTTATCATGATTCATATCGGGGCTAATGCGCGGGTTAATCGGTCACGTCAACGCTAAGAGTCGGCGCTAGCGGGTGTTTTTGAAATTTCATCCGCAGTCGAAGTTCCAATCTGCGCGCGAGTGCGCTTTCTTACTTTCGGATAGTAGTAGGATTGCTTTTGCGCGCGCGACAACTGCCGGTGCTGGTTGTGCCCGCGATAAGTGCCCCAGTACTGCATGAACCGATAGGCGAATATTCCGCCCGCTTCTTTGAAAAACCTCTTGGCTCGCCACGCCTCCGCCAAGTCGTGCGCGATGCCAAAAGCAAGACAACGCGAAAAATCAAAGAAATTAAAATGCACTTCGGGCATAATTTCACGCATGGTTAGCGCTTCCCGGAAGTACCGACGGTTTGTTTGTTCCAGATTTTCTTCATGGATGTGGGTAACCGCAGCATCCGCCACATATCCGATTTGTCCTCCGTCGGAGACAATCGCCTTGGCAAGAACCATATCTTCCAGACCCGTCACGGCCTCATCAAATCGGTGTTTTGACCAGTTGGCTCTCGTGGTTGCAGCATTGGCATTATTGCAAAAAAAGCCTTCCTGACTCAAATTGCTTTCGGACCTGTAATAGTGAGAAAACACTTGGCTTTCGGAGAACCTGGTCACACCGGGGAGACCAACCTGTCCGCCATAAGTGTAATCGCACGCCCCGGACAGAAGAGGATCGATCAGTGATTCCAGCCACGTGTCATCGACCGGAATGCAATGCGCTGAAATGAAGACTAAAACATCGCCTGTCGCACCTTCGCAGCCAATGTTCAAAGACTTGCCAAATGTGAACTCCGACTTGCTGATGTGAAAAATCTTACACTCGTGTTCTCGTGCGATTTTTAGCGTGTCATCGGTCGATCCTGAGTCCACCAGCACCAATTCGACGTCGATATTTTCATCCAAAATTTGATTCTTGCATGCTTCAAGGGCACGCCCAAACCATTTGGCTTCGTTTAGAGCTCTGAAAACTATACTGACTTTGGTCATAGGGATGAACTCGATGGGATTCTTTTGTTTCCACCTCAAATAGGCATGCTCAGAAACCAGTCTTTTCCTTGTTTGACAAGTCTATTGGAGCGTTCGCACGCCTTGCAAAAATACTTCACCCAGAGGAGCGCGCGCACAATTTTGGGGCGTTCATTTGAAGAGCGCTGACAGGATGGAGCGAGGAGAAAATTTGCGCTTCATGGGCGTCAATCGCACGCGTGCTCGCTTATCAGACGACCAGAGATCCGGTTGAAACAAGCGATCAAACGTTTTCGAACCCGGTTGGGACCTAAATTCTCGGAGTCGGCGGGAAACACCCCGCGCTTTCAGAAACACGCTGAGCGGTGCTTCAATCCGCTGACTCAATATATTCGGCAATGCGTCGGCTGACACATCTATCTCGAGACTTGGTGCTGCGCTGTCGTCCCAAAGGTTCGGCCGATTTAACCAATCACAGCTCACTGGAATTGTGTCGGCGTCTATTACGCAAGTGGTATCGGTTTCTGGCGTCATCTGTGATCGACTGTAACTAGCCGCGCCACTTCCGGCTAGAGTTTTGACGTCGCGAAAGCATGCTCGCAACGATGGATTACGCTTCATGAATCTCGTTACCATCCTTTCGATAGTCGGCGATGCAGCAGACCCAGTCTCAATCACCAGGTCAACCACATTTCGTCTACGTCCGAGCACAGGAAAAAAACCAGGCTGACTCCATAGCCAAAGCACCGACTCGACCAGATCTGGGCGTTCGTCGTAAACATTAAGCACCAATTGTTTCGGCGACCCGGAAGGTGCTGAACGTTGCTCCCACGGAGCATAAGGCAATACGCCATGCTGAAACAATTTCGAGCCCAGGCTGGAATTCTCGAGAGATACTTCTACGCCTTCACGCAAGAAGTCGTCGCGAAGCGCTAAGAACGAATGCAAATGAAGCTCGCGCCCATGCTGATCAGGATTCGCGACGTTGAACTGGTCACCCGCCTGCTGGTAACCCCCAAAAAAGTAATTGGGATTTTCATCTGGAGTCGAATCCATAATGAGGCGAGTCCCTTCAAGCTCACGCGCTTCCGAGACAGAATGATAAGTCAGGTCGATTCCCAGTAATCGGACCGATTGGTACCCGAGAAATGCTGCAAATCGGACCGCATAAGCGCCTGTCGTGAGCATGTCGGGCGCATTTGTGTTAAATGCGGAATGTTCGACGAACTGCAATCCAAATTCGCTCCCGCGAACGCGGTGCCAATGCTGTACGAATTCGTCGATGTAATGGACGCTCGGATTGCTAGAGAGCTTCGGGAAGTATTCGAGCATTCGCGCAGTCAAAAAGAATGCTTTGATCCGGCCTTCCTCGACCATTTCTAGAATGGCGTCTTTGTGCGTATCGATCAACGCGTCGTCCAGACAGCAATAATAGGTTGGACGCCAATCAATACGACGCCAGTATCGATAAGCTGCATTCATTCCCAGCGTTGGCGACTTGTTGAAATTTGAAAAATCGAAACCGCGCAGGCTTGGCCCGTTGCCAAGAATCCAAACCTCATTCGCGCTCTGATCCACTGCGGACTCCATTCCAACTCCAGCGATTCCAGAGGTGTGCGACGCGGTCGCGCTTCGAGGAGCCGTCGGGTTTTCGCGACAATGAGAGCTCCGTGAGGAATTCCATCACACCGGTTGCTCTCTCCGCGCGAGCTGTTTACTAGCCTGTTCGGATTCCTATCTCAATCGAGATTTGTCATTTTGAATCGAACCACAAAAGAGGCGCGATTTGGCGAAGGCATTTTGTGAATCGAAAATTAGAGTGATACGACGATGAACGAACCGATCCGCATCGGAATTGTGGGCCTGGGGAAAATAGCGCGCGACCAACATCTGCCAAAGATCCTCGACAATCCGAACTTCGAGCTGGCATTTGTCGTTGATCGGACGGTCAAACTGGATCTTGGCGTCCCGTCATACACCTCGTTGACCGACGCCTTGAACGAGGAGCTCGCGTTTGAGGCCATCTCGATATGTACGTCGCCACAGGTTCGTTTCGAGTTATGGGAACAACTCTCTGGACTTGAGCGCGCCATATTGTTGGAAAAACCCGCAGCCGCAAACTATGCATTGGCGTGCAGCATTCGCGAGCGTGCAGAAGCGTCCAACCAATGCTGCTTCGCCGCTTGGCATTCACGTTTCGCGAGTCAGGTAGCGACAGCGCGAGACTGGGTCGCGACGCACATGATTACCGACGGAGTGATTGAGTGGCGAGAAAACGCTTCAAAGTGGCATCCAGAGCAAGACTGGATCTGGCGCGAAGGTGGATTCGGTGTGTTTGATCCCGGCATGAACGCACTCTCAATTTTGACTGCGATCGCTCCCGCAAAATGGTCCGTGGGCTCGGCGCACTTGGGGGTCCCCACGAACGTCGAAACACCAAAGATTGCCGAGTTCAGTTTGTGTTGTGGTGACACTGAGATTCAATCCGTGTTCGAGTTTCATGATCACGAAGCCGACGTGTGGACAATCACGCTGCGTGCGTCCGACGGGAGCATCATGGTACTGGCTGATGGAGGAGAGCATCTGACTATCGACGGCACCCCAGTGCCCTCAGCCGGTCATCATGGGGAATATGAGAACGTGTACAATCATTTTCACGAACTAATCTCCACCAATAAGAGCGATTGCGACCTTACGCCGTTAAAATTGATCGATGAAATATTTGAAATCGCAAGCGTGAAAGCGCTTAGCGCGATCAAACTATGATGCGACGGCTCCCCGCGCCAACGTCCGACCCCCGTGAGGGGGAACCCCGAATTGGTGCGAAACTCACGATTGTGCACCGTCGCACTCATGCACAGGATCACAGTTCGAATAACCGTGACGGACTCGGAGACATGGTTGACACCATAGCACCCCTACGGCAGGCAAATTCGACAATCGAACGCTCGAGAAATACTGGATTCTTCCATGCCAGATGACGCTTCAAGCAAAATGCAGCAAGACGCCCCGAGCAAGACACTATACTTGCCCGACAGCCGCTATTCGGTTGGTCCGTTCGCAGCGATAACCGCGATTGTGAGAGAAATTTTTCAATATCGATCACACGCGCTGACGTTGTTCTCGAATGACTTTAAGGCGTCATATCGCGGCACAACATTTGGCGTGTTGTGGAATTTTATTCTGCCCCTTGTACCCATCTCTGTGTACTTGTTGCTCGTGAATATACGCGTGTTTCCGGCGTATGATGGAATGGAACCTGCGCTGTTTCTCGGCTTCAATGTCATGTTTTGGTATTTTATCACCGGGTTGGTGCTGCGCCCGATCGATGTAGTGAAATCCAAAGCAGCATCATCCATGAAAACGTCGTTGCCACTGTCTGTGGCCATTTCCTCCTCATTCGCGCAGCTTTGCTTCGATGGATTGGTGCGACTCGGGCTGGTGGTTGCGTTAGTTCTAGTTTTCCGCGACTGGCCCAATCCTAATTTTTTAGGATTGATTTTCACTCTGCTGGTCTCGTTGACTTTTTGCCTATCCGCCGGTTTGATTTTTTCCATCTTCAATATGGCGTACTCTGACACACAGAGATTGGTCGGAATATTCTTGCAATATGGGCTATTTCTGAGTGGGGTAATTTTCCCGATGTCTTCCATGGGACGCATATCGATTCTTGAAGTCTGGAACCCATTCGCGGTGTTTGTCGGAGCTTCACGAGATTACCTGTTCGTCGGCTCATACGCCCATCCTGAAGCTCTTGGCGTTTGGGGCTTCGTCAGCCTTGTGATGTTCATCACAGGCGTTCGGTTTTTCTATACGATGGAACAACGCGTTCGAGGCCTGACATGAGCGTGAACTCGGAAACACAGGATGTGGTCCTATCGGTCCAGCAGGTCGGAAAGTTGTACTCAAGGCGGCCAAGTGATGTCCGCCGCCGACTAAGTGCAGCAGCCTGGCGTGCGTTTCTGAATCTGAAAGCGCCCGCAATCACGAACAAGCGCGACCGCGAGTTTTGGGCAGTATCGAACGTGTCATTCGAACTCAGACGTGGTGAAGCGGTCGGGATCATTGGACTGAATGGATCTGGCAAGACAACAACATTACGTATGCTGGCCGGGCAGATCCTTCCTGATGCCGGGCGAATAGAGCTGACTGGCACGTCCGCCGCGATGATTGATCTAACCGCCGGGTTTCAGCGTTCTGCGTCAGGATACGAGAACATTTTTCTTCGCGCTGCCGCCTTGGGTTTGAACCGAGATCAAACGCGCCAGCACCTGGATGAAATCGTTGAGTTTTGCGAACTTGGCTCGGCGCTCGAAGCTCCTTTGGTGAGCTATTCTTCTGGGATGCAGATGCGGCTCGCCTTCTCCATCATGGCGATCGTTTCACCAGATGTTCTTTTGATTGATGAGGTCCTTGCTGTTGGCGATTTCAGGTTTCGTCAAAAATGCCTCGGCAAGATCCGCGAAATGCGCGCTCGCAGCGCCTTCGTACTCGTTTCGCATTCCATGGGCGATATTCGCAATTTCTGTGACCGCGTTTTGGTGATGCATAAGGGTAACGTCTATTTTCAAGGTGAACCTGACGAAGCCATTCGCGTTTATGAGGAACTCGACGCAGACACGCCATCCCAGACCCCGGATCAAAAGCTGATCGCAGCGATGGGCCCCACATTCACGAATGATTCCGCGCTCGAACTCGTGGAACACGAATGGGTCGATGAGCACATGAACGTCGTCGAACAGGTACAGTTCGATCAGGCATTTGCGCTGCGCGTGCGATTACAAAGCAATATCGACCTGCCAAGCATAACGATCGGAATTCCTGTTTGGAATATGAACGCACAATACGTCACCGGACTTTCCACTCAGATTCAATCAGACGCATTTAGCCTGAAAGCTGGTTCGCCTTCGGAGTTCTTGTTGAAAGTCGAACCTGGAATGATCAATCCAGGCACGATCAAATCTATGCTTACCGTTCTATCTGGTGCAGAGTTCTTTTATCGAGTCCCAAATCCCGATCTCGTTATCGGCCCAACCGGTCATCCAACTTGGGGGGCAATCACGATCCCCCACAATTGGATCAAGCTGCACTGAGTAGTCGTAAGCCGGGACCGCCGCCGGACCGACTAGTCGACCGTTTTCACGACCCGATACACACACGTTCGCCAACTTGACCCGACCCGCGCTACATAATCGACGTCCGCAAGCTCCTTGTCGACATATTCCTGAACCTCAGGCCATTCGCTCGAGCCGTAATCATCAAAAATGACATATCCGCCAAGCTTGACCGTGCCGATATAGTTCTCAAAGTCGGTCTTGACGCCAGCATAAGAATGATCGCCATCGATGATCAAGAGATCATACTTCTTCGTAGCGACCTCACTCATCGCATCAAGCTCAGTACTCATGCTCTTGACGAGCGTATAATTCTCCTCGGTCATTCCTATGCGCTCAAGGTTTCTTCGCAATGTCGCTTCGTCGACATTCAGCCCAGTCAGGATATCCGCCTGGTTTGCATGATAGTATCCTTCCAACGGATCCAAAAGCGTTAGGTGAACATCGTCGAAGTGTGATCTCGTCGCGTCGAAAATCGTTGCCGCACCAACACCAAAGAGCGTGCCGATTTCAAGTATCTCGGCTCGTTTGCCCTTGATCGACATCGCGACGAGAGACCTTAGCAGGACATCCTCAATTGAGGTGGCCAGACGACCGTCCAACGTGCGCTCCACATCGCAAATTCGCTCCGCCATATATCCAAGTGTTGGTTTCTTGATTGGCATTGCAAGCCGTTTCGGCCAATTCTCAGTGAGCTCCTGAATATGCTCGGCAGTTAGCCTGCGGTTGAAGTATTGGTACCAAGCGGAATGATCAAATTTCGACCACTTCTGGAGGTTCGTCAGCTTCGAGCGTACTTGTTCCGACTGCAGCTTGGCGTCGGTGGATTCTGCCTCGGCTGATTCAACGCGCGCCGCAACGCTCTCGACCCGCGCCGCAACGCTCTCAACACGCGTGGAATCTTTCTCAACTTTCGAGGTGACAGTTGCCAACCTCGCCGCGGTATCTTCCATTTCCAGAGCGTGCGATTTTATGGCGGAGTTCGCCTCCGCAAGCGCGTTCCCTGTTCGCGCTGCCTCGGTCTCGAGGCTCGCCACTTTGTCATTTAGCTCGTCAAAATGCGCAGCTGTGGTCTCCACGCTTTCATTGAGCGCGACGCGTAAATCGGCGTCCAACGACCGCACCCGACTCTCGGCCTGTTCGCTCGCGCGACCGATGGATAGATCGAGGCGATCCAATCTATCAAACAGTTGTTTATCGACATGTGTGGCAGACTTGTTTTGCTGTTGCAGCCGGGAAACAAGCTTAGCTTGTTCACGCACCGTAGTCTTGAGCGGCGCAAGCGCTTTTTGCGTAATGCGACCTTGCTGAAGCACCTGAATCTCGGCTCGAAGCGCCGTGATTTGAGAGAAAGCTCGAAAAGCAATGTACAGAATACTTGCCAACACGGCTGCAAAGATCATCGCCAGCCTCAATGTACCCGCAAACTCAGCCACTTGCGGCGCAAAAGTCGCTGCAAACATGGCCACACCCAAAATGGCTGCAGGAACACTCCACAATCGCCGTGCCCAGAAGTGAGAAAATGCCGCGGCGCCAAATTGAGCCGTTCGCGAGGCGCGTGAGCCAGATTGATCGGTACTTTCCGTCGGGCTTTGAACGATCGGGGTGTTCGTCGTTTTCTTCAACATTTCTAATTTACTCTCTGCAGCTCTGACGGCGGTCTGGTCGTCGCGATCGTTCGGGATGGATAGGCTTGCCTGCTCTTTGTTCACAGGACTTTGTTTTGATTGGCGAAACTTTGTCACCTTATCAAAGGCCGCCTGCACTCCTGGCAATCCGGGATCGGTCTTGAACGCCAGCAGGTTCCCCCACGCGTCGTCGGGCATGTCCTGGCCAGGATACTTGAATACGCGACGCCAATCGTGAGGAATACCGTACTGGACGATTGGATGCCATTCACTGACATAAACCGCGTATCCTCGATCGGCCAAATAGTTTGCGATATCTTTCCACGTGTGGCCTAGGCGAACAGTCTTGGCGTCTTCGAACTCGCACTCGATTACGTCTGGTTTCAGAGTGTCCCATGGCACGCCTTTGAGGACGTTTAGATCAAATCCCTCGACATCGATCTTCAAGAAATCGACGCGCGAGATCGATCGATCGGCTACAATTCGCTCGACGGTTGTGATATCGACGCGTCCGGATTGTGAATGAGATTCGTGAAACGCGTGCAACCCTGAAATGCCGGTGCTTTGTTCCGACGTAAAGAATTCCACGCCCGTGGCGGGTTGATCGCTTACTGCACGCGGATCGATAATAATATTCTTCGATTTGCCGAATTTCTTTTGCAATTTCTCGCGATTATTAGGATCGGGCTCAAAGCAGTGAATTGTCCAACCCAGCTGGTCGAAATAGCTCGCCGATGTGCCAAAATGTGCTCCCACATCCAGCATGGTGAAGTCGCTTCCGGCACGTCGCGATAGCATCGTCGCAACGACCTCGGTTTCATCGACGTGCGCGCGCTTTTCGCGGGGCAGTTCTTTATTCAATTTTAGTCCCAGTTTCTTTGCCTCTACAAAAGTATCTTTAAGGGCCATACGAGCATCATTTATATCATACTTGTCAAACGCGATCTTCTGGGCCTGCTTGGCGAGATCGAGTCGTAATTCCGGCTCTGTTGCCAATTTCGACAGGCTTTCGACGACGGCGTCCAGGTCGTCACGATCGACGACCATCGCACATCCCGCTTCACTGAGCGTTTCTATGGTCGCAAGCTCAGCGGGACCAACCGCAAACATGGCCGCACCGGACGCCAAACATTCTGGTAATTTATTGGCCAGCGAGAATTGCGTATACTGTTTGGAGCGATCATCAAAATTATAGGCAATCGTCGCGATATCAGCGTTGCAGAGCCATTCACGATAATCTTCATGCGTGAGGTCTGCGACGAGAAACGATGTGCGTTTTAGCTTTTTGAACGCCGCTTTCGAGCGTTCGTACCAAATATCCCGAGTTTTGATCTCGAATACAATATCGACGCCTCGCTCGGATAATGTTTCAACCGCTTCGGCGATCATTTTGATTGAGTCTAGCGTCATGTTTTGAGCCAACGACCCTGCATATCTGACGCGAATCGGCGCGTCAGTGGCGCGTTCAGCCACGATCGGCCAGTCCGTTGGATCTACGCCATTGGCGATCGCCCGAAACGGATGATCATACCGTTGGGCGAAAGCGGAGGTCATGGCCTCACTTATAGACAATCGAGATGATGACCTTTGCAGCAGGAAGCTCCAGTCCTCTAACAAATTTTGGTTTTTAGCAGCATTCGACCCAGCGATCATCGCGGGCCAGTCATCCATAACCCACGTAACCAGCGGAACATTAGAACGACGAATATAGTCCATAGCGATAGCGTGTAGACCCGGTGTTTCGGGTGTTGGCCGGTAAAGGACGACTTCTGGCTGAAAATCATCAATAAGTGACAATATGCCGGCATTGTCTTCCTTCACTTCATGCGCGTGCTTTTTGCCGTTTAAGTCGACGCCGACAGTTTTTGGGGCGAGATGATGGAACTGAAGAATTTTGTCCTTTGGCCAGTTATCAAAAAGGCTATGTTTTAACTGACCTGTCGCTGAGGGGTCTCCAATTTTCGTCATATCGAAGAGTACGACTCTTGGATGTGCATCGACGGCTTTAAACAGGCTGTCATACTTCGCCCGGGGAAAGACTTCGAGCATGCCGCCTTTCGTCGCGTTTATGATGGAAACATCGCGCGTGCTCGTCGCCCGCTCAGCCTCCTCATAAGCCTTAATCATTACATCTACGTTTGGCTCGTGCCAGCGTTTGCCCTTACCGAAATAGTCGGGATGGAAATGATTGGGGTCATCGGACTCCATATCTATTTCCTTAACGCGGTGATTGCCGCTGATTTTTGCATCATCCGGCAGAGCATAACTTGCATCCACGCCGATCAGGTAAATTTCCTTGAACCCCATGAACGCAGCGAGCTGCATGCACGTAAATGTCACCGTCCCGCCAGCATATGTGTTCTTGTCAGCATCAAATGAAAAATCAAATCCGTCTGGAAAGCTCTTTCTCGGACGATGGTCGAAGAATGTTGTATCAGCGTCTTCGTCAATCACGTAGGCGAGACTGGCAGGGAACAGTTTGTGAAACCCGCGAAGCCGGTTGATTTCTTCAGCCCGGTCCTCAGCGACGAGATGATCCTCCACAACATAAAAGGTGGGGGCCCAGTTCAGGTCTGGCAATTTCAGAAAGAAGCCGTTCATTGCGAACGTCACTTCGTCCTTCAATCGGAGCAAATTCGTCTTGTTTAAGCTCGGGCCGTTGCCAATGATGAAGCAACGATCACTCTTCTGTTCAGATTTGAGCTTGAGGAGTTTCTCTCTATGGGCATCCAGAGGCCCTGAATAAAGATCGATAACCCGCTGTATCCCTTGCAGTTGTTGAGCTTTTGGCATGCGATCAGTCGGCAAGAAAATCGGCGACCGCAAGTTCGAAGGAAGTTCGGCTACCAGCTCTTTCTTCCGCTTTTCGAATTCTTCCGTGCTCATTCTGCTCGATGGCTCTGCGGTTGAGCCTTCGGGAAATGATGTGATGTCGTTCAAGAGTTTGTTCCAGCTGTTCTTTTTGAGATAGCTTTTGCGAGCTAAATGGGCTTTCGCAGCAAAATGTGAATAACGGATTTTTATCTCATCCACCGCACGCGAAATGCTGATCGCATCGGGAGCGACGGCCAAGCCAAAGCCCTCGCGCTCCACAAAATCGCCCAGCCAAGTTCCGGTCAGCGCAATCACCGGCTTACCCAAGATCATGGCATCGACAACGAGTCCCGATGTTCGCGCCGCGAAGGCTGACCGCAAATACGGACAAACGACAATGCTGCTATCATCCAAAAAGGCTTGAAACTCGCGCTCGTCCAAACTGCTCGATTGAACCTCTACGTCTAACTCATCCAGCTTCGCAATTTGAGATTCCAAACCGGTATCGGCGTTTTCCGGATTCGCGCGAACGATGACTTCGTTCGACGGGTCCTCAGCCAGAATTCTGGCGGTTTCAACGGATAGATGAAACCCCTTGTCAACCCGAACCCCACCAGGAAACAACACTTTGAATCGTCCGTTTTGGTTTGGCTCCTGATTGGATGAAAGCATGCCAATGTCGGCATCAGAAAAAGTCGTACTTGGGTGGGGCGCGATCGGAAGCTTCATTCCGAACAGAGCATCGATCTGATCCGCAATCTCTTGCGTTGGCGCCGTCAAGGAAATCTGACTGTTGTTTGCAATTCGACCGATTACCGGCCGCCACCGATTGCGATAGTAGATGGAAGGATCGCTCAGCTGGAATTGCCAGAACACATTGATGTGAAAGTGAACATTCTTGAACTCGTCTGAAAGTTCATCTGCTATTCGAGCGACCTCCAGGCTGCCACAATAAAAATACAGCACTGAATTTTCGTAGTTTTTACCAGCCAGAGACAACAAACCTTCTCGTAACTGCGCCTTAAATTCGTCTGAAAAGTGCGAACGTCGACCGTCTTCGCGCGTGCCCACGTGCCAACTATGTACGGATAGCACTGGGAGGCATTCAATCGAATCGGCGATTTGGGTTGTGTCCGCATCCTGACGACCGATAATTGCAGCCTCAAATCCAGCTCGTTTCGCCTCTTCCGAGAGCAGTCGACTATAAGCAAAAAAATGTCCTGCATGCGATCGCCCGTCAGGATCGACAATCACCACCGCTTGCCGCACGTCGCCGTCGAACATTTTTCCATCGTCCTCATTGTCTTCAAGTTCGGCGATGTCGCCATTGTAGCGCGCAGCCAGCGCTGGAATGTATGATGGCGTCAGACAGTCGACACCGCACCCTTTATCCTCAAGTGCGTTCACCCAAGTCTCCACCGTTTGGCAATGGGTGGCGTAATAGTCATCATAGTCGACGTTGAAGAACGCAGGATGAGCTGCCTTGATAGAGTGCAGTTCATCCTCGAATTGAGACGCGGGATCGTGTTTCCAGAAGTACGCGTTTTCTTCGAGCGGTCGCCCGTCGCAGCCTGAAACAGCAATTCGTTGAAACAAGCTTCCAGCAAGGGGGAACAAAAAGAGCGTCAAAATGTTCGCCGTGGAAGTCACGACGAAATTTTCTCGAAGGTCGACGTTTGGCGATTCAGATTTTTCGTACGGAATCGCGCAGATTCGGTCCGCAAAGCGCGGCGGCAGGTGAGCAATGTAAATATGGTAATCGCGCAAGGGAACGATCAGATACGACCCGTAGGTGTCCATGCATCTGATCAGGTCTTTTCGGAAAGCCGCAGCATAGCTCGAAGGTCCGGCATGGAAAATCGGGTCGCCTACGACGATGATGGGCGGTTGCAAACGGTCCATCAACTCCTGATTGCGAACCATGCTGTTGCAGGCTATGGACACACCGTTGGAATAGTCATGGGCCTTCGCGTGTTTCAGGTTCGGGCCCGTTCCGAACAAGTAGCCCTGCTTGCTGGAACATTCGTCCACAATACGCGCGAACATTGTTTTTGATTTTTCTTCGGCAGCTACCGCAAGTTCCGAAAATTGGTTTTGCACCATCAGATAATAAGAACCCGCGTACTGCACATTCTCATGATCGACCCTAATCACCTGCTTGCCCGATAGCGCATCGATATTGCTGAATGGACGTTGTGGGTCGACCCTCCATACAAGCACAATGTCTGCTGAATTGATTAAATCCCGTTCATCCGCCTCGGTTTCCACCTTTGGCATAACAGTATCGCATGCGGGTGACAGGTTGGCCAAGGAGGCATCAAGATAGGATGGCCGCTGTCCAGGATCGATCTCCGATTTGCGCGGAAAAACAATCGACTCGATATGCGTTGCAAGCGGGTTCAAATACCAAATAGCGCGAAAATAATGATCGGTCAGATCTTCTTGTTGCTCAAACGCAGGGTAAAATAAAACTCTCATCGGCTTGATACGCTGCCTCGATCACTTGATTTGGAACGCCCGCTAGTTCCACGGTGCTCTTTGGAATTTCTTCGCCCGTCCCGCGGAACTGCGCCTAGCAGCCCTTAATCGACGGTGCAATACTCACACAACAGACTTGCTTTGCACTCGAAAGTCGTTTCATAAGGCCGCCCTGTATCGAACTGCTTAATATTCAGCCAAAGGTTATTATGTCTCAAAAAGTTGCCTTGATTACGGGCACCACCGGACAAGACGGTGCCTATCTCGCGAAGCTCCTCTTGGACAAAGGTTATGTCGTCCACGGGCTGAAGCGCAGGTCTTCCTCGTTCAATACCAGCCGCGTGGATGACATCTACATAGATCCACATGCGCCCGACGTGCGGTTTCATCTGCATTATGGGGATATGACTGACTCGACGAACCTCATTCGGCTGGTGCAAGAAACCCAACCCGACGAAATATACAACCTTGCGGCGCAAAGCCATGTTCAGGTGAGTTTCGAAACGCCGGAATATACGGGCAACGCCGATGCGCTGGGGGCGCTGCGCTTGTTGGAAGCCATCCGTATTCTCAACCTGGAGGATTCGGTTCGCTACTACCAGGCCTCAACTTCAGAATTGTACGGCAAAGTCCAGGAAGTACCACAGTCGGAAACGACGCCATTCTATCCTCGTAGCCCCTATGCTGCTGCAAAGCTGTACGCCTATTGGATCACCGTGAACTACCGCGAAGCCTACGGCATCCACGCCTCAAACGGAATTTTGTTCAACCATGAAGGGCCGACTCGAGGTGAAACTTTCGTCACTCGAAAAATTTCCCGCGCAGTGGCCGCGATCAAGCTCGGGCTGCAAGAAAAACTCTATCTCGGCAACCTCGATGCCAAACGAGACTGGGGTCATGCACGCGACTATGTTGAAGGGATGTGGCGCATCGTTCAACATGACAGCCCAGATGATTGGGTGCTCGCGACCGGCGAAACCCATTCTGTCCGCAGCTTTGTGGAACTCGCATTCAAAGAAACCGGCATCACCATCGAGTGGAGTGGCGATGGTGTAGATGAAATCGGTCGTGACGCGGAAAACGGGAAAACTCTGATCGAAATCGATCCTCGGTATTTCCGCCCGACAGAAGTCGAATTGTTGATAGGAGATGCAACCAAGGCCGAAACCAAACTCGGTTGGAAACCACAGATCAAGTTTGCGGACCTGGTCAAAGAAATGGTCCAATCCGACCTCACCGTCGTAGCGGATGAGCGTTGGCGACAAAACCGCGCGGACTAGCCGGCAGAGAATAGGCCTGAAACGTATGTCAGATTTTACTTATGACTTGTCCGGCAAGCGGATTTTCGTAGCCGGACATCGTGGCATGGTTGGATCGGCGCTCATACGGCGCCTATCGACCGAAAATTGCGATATATTGACAGTCAGTCGAACAGAACTTGATCTCCTCGATCAAACAGCCGTGCACGCCTGGATCGAGAAGTCGCGCCCGGATGCAGTCATTCTTGCCGCCGCCAAGGTTGGCGGCATAGTTGCGAACGACCGGTATCCCGCTGACTTTTTGTATGAAAATTTGATAATTGAGGCGAATATCATCCATGCCGCCTATCGAGCGGATGTTTCTCGACTGCTTTTTCTTGGCTCATCCTGCATCTACCCCAAATTCGCGCCTCAACCGATTGAAGAATCCGCGCTCCTAACCGGCCCACTTGAGCCCACAAATGAATGGTATGCGGTCGCCAAAATCGCAGGGATCAAGCTCTGCCAAGCCTACCGGAAACAGTACGGCGTCGACTACATCTCCGCCATGCCAACCAATCTCTATGGCCCGGGCGATAATTACGATCTGCAATCCTCACACGTGATTCCGGCGCTTATTCGCAAAGCGCATGAAGCAAAAGTGGCCGCAGCACCGTCTATGGAAATCTGGGGAACCGGCACGCCGCGGCGAGAGTTTCTTCACGCGGATGATTGCGCGAGTGCGCTGGTGCATCTGCTGAAATCTTACTCTGGCACCGAACATGTGAATGTCGGGTTCGGTGAAGACATCACGATTGAAGATTTGGCCAGACTGGTGATGGATGTTGTTGGGTTTGAGGGTGCGTTGGAGAAAGACCTCTCGAAACCTGACGGTACGCCCAGAAAGCTCATGTCTAACGACAAATTGCGCGCGATGGGCTGGAGCCCCGAAATCGGATTGCGAGACGGACTGGCGGACGCCTATCGATGGTTCTTGTCAGAACAGTCATCGAACTCGCGCTAGTCGTCGACGCTCAGAAGCCGGCGACACAACCCTACCCACTCAGCCGCTCCGTCCGCACAGCCCGCCAGACCGATCCATCGCAATAGACCAGCTCGATCGAATGCCCCCCATAATCGACGAACATTAGCGCACCGCGCCCGACAGATTGCGGATCCGGCAAGTCGCCGGCCATGCCGGCCCCCACCCGCACAGGCCCAGCCACGTGCAATGTCGCTGTCGGTGACCAGGTGCCAATCCCAACATGTCCATCACCGGGGCGTGCCAGCAGGGTTGGCGCAAAGGTCTCACCATCGGGTGAGGTTTTCAGCAGGAAGTCATCGCTCCCGGTTAGCCCGATTTCGGCGCGGCCGGACCAGTTTGACTGGAACAGGACGCTCGCCGTATCGGTTTCGCTCGCCTTGTTGATTTTCAGCTGATGCCCGGCGCCTTCATGACTGAACAGGGTGGCGGCGCTGCGGACTGCCAGGCGGTTCACATCGTCGGCTGCGGCATTGATCCCGAGCGTTTCCGGATCGCCTGCGGCAGCAGAACCGGCCGCTGCAATCCAGCCGCTGCCATCAAAGGCGATGAGCTCAGATGTCTCTTCATCCCAGGCGACCCAGCCGGCTTGTGGTGGATAGAAAGCCCACGCGCCGTCCTGAAAACTCGCAATCTGGCCATCCATTCCCGCCCAGTCACCCGTCCCGGCCTCAGCAACGAGATAGCGATCGCCGTCGCTCGGATCGTCTGGCGGGGCCGGCTGTGTCGCCGAAATCACGCTGAGCTGCACTATCGCATCGAGGCGGCGCAAGCTCTCATTCATCGTGACATGTTTCTGCGCCTGATTTGGCAACAGGTATGGCAGTGTGAGTTTCGCTGAAAAATCCATAGGGCCCGATTCCGTGTTGAGGTTCGGGTATGATTATCGCGCGCGAGCCGGTGCGGCGGATTGCGCCGGGAAATCTGGTGGACTGTTTGCGAAGCGCTATCCGCGTGGATGGGCGCTCGCATGGACTTTGCGCAGATGGCCGGCCTCGACCCCGGTATAGACCTGTGTGGTCGACAGGCTGGCATGGCCAAGCAGGGTCTGGATCGCCCGCAAGTCCGCGCCATGGGCCAACAGGTGGGTCGCGAAACTGTGGCGCAGCGCATGCGGGGTGGCCGTCTCAGTCAGGCCCAGCGCGCCGCGCAGGATCTGTACCTGTTTGCGCAGGATCGGGGCCTGCAAACGCTTGCCGCGGGCGCCATAGAAGAGCGGCGTGCGGACATTCAACGCATACGGACAGAGCCGTGCATAATCCTTGATCGCATCCTGGACAGCCGGAATGATCGGCACAATCCGGACCTTGCCGCCTTTGCCCTTGATGCGCAGCCGCTCCGGCGCGGCTTTGGTATCACCGGACAGATCGAGCGTCTCTGAAATCCGTAATCCGGCGCCATACATCAGGCTGAGCGCAGCGACATCGCGCGCCGCAATCCAGGGCTCTTCCTGAATGATTTCAGCCTGTTCCAGCATATCCTTGGCCGCTGTTTCAGACACGGGGCGCGGCAGGCGCTGGCCGCGTTTCGGACCGGTCAGGAAGGCAATTTCGGGGTTTTCGACCCCATGCACACGGTCGAGCCAGCGATAGAAACTCTTGATCGCCGAAAGCAGGCGGGCGATCGAGGCGTCTGCCAGGCCATCGCGGCGGCGGTGCGCCAGAAAGGCACGAATATCCCGCGCTTGCAGGTCCGAAAAGGCGCGCATGCCGGGCTCGGCGTCCAGGTGTCCGCGCAGGAATCCGAAGAATTCGGCAAGGTCGCTGCGATAGCCTTCAACTGTATTGTCCGCGAGCCGTTGCTCACGCTGAACATAATCCAGGAACCCATCAAGCAGTGCCATAGCCTGCAGTTTCCCTGAACATGCTTAATGACGGGTTTCCGCCGCCGCGGCCTCTGCTAAGGAAGGCCTATGCCTGTGGCCAGCATCCTCTTTCCAATGCCGCTACCCGAGCCGTTCGACTATCTGGTTCCCGAGGGAATGGATGTGGAACCGGGCAGCTATGTCCGCGCCCCTTTAGGCAAATATGAGCGCACAGGAGTCGTGTGGAAGTTGGACTCAAGCTTGCCGAAACGCGACTTGAAGCAGCTGGAAAGCTGCTACAACGTGCCGCCCATGCCGCAATCCATGCGCGATTTCATCACGTTTTGCGCGCGCTACAATGTCGCCGGCCCGGGCCAGGTTCTGGCCATGGCGCTCCGTTCGCGGGGCGGATTATCGCCATCTCCGACGCAAACCGTCTATGAATTGACCGGGCATCGCACCAATCGCATGACGCCAGCGCGTGAGAAGGTGCTCGCCGCCGCCGCGGAGTTTGGTCCCGGCAGTGCTGCAGAACTGTCTCGCGCCGCGGGCGTCTCCAGCTCGGTCGTCAAAGGCCTGGTTGAAGCCGGCAGCCTGAGCGCCGACACGCGCGCCACCGACCTGCCCTACCCTGCCCCGGACCCGCACCGTTCGGGCCCAGACCTGACAACAGAACAAGCGGCGGCGGCTGACACGCTGCGCCAGGCGGTCAAGCAAGGCGGTTATGCGCCCTTCCTGCTCGACGGGATTACCGGGTCCGGAAAAACCGAGGTCTATTTTGAAGCGATCTCCGAGGCACTCGCCAAGGATCCGACAGCGCAGGTCCTGGTCCTGCTGCCCGAAATTGCCCTGACACAGGCCGTGTTCGAGCGGTTCGAACAGCGCTTCGGCGCGGGCCCAGCGCCCTGGCATTCCTCGCTCAGCGATCAGCAGCGCCGACGCACCTGGCGCGAGGTCGCCCATGGCCGGGCGCGGATCGTCACCGGCGCCCGCTCGGCGCTGTTCCTGCCCTTTGCCAACCTCAAGCTGATCATTGTCGATGAAGAGCATGATAGCAGTTTCAAGCAGGAAGACGGCGTGCGCTATCACGCGCGCGACATGTCGGTGATGCGCGCCAAGCTGGAAGATGCCGCCGTGATCCTCGCCTCGGCCACGCCGGCGCTGGAAACCGTCGTCAATGCCGAGAGCGGGCGTTACCAGCGCTTGAAACTCGCCGCGCGGCCCGGTGCAGCGCGCTTGCCCGACATGCACCTCGTCGACCTGCGCTCGAACACGCCGGAACAGGGCAATTGGCTGTCGCCCGTCCTCGCCAGGGGCCTGGTTGCGACGCATGCGGCGGGCGAACAAAGCCTGCTCTTCCTGAACCGGCGCGGCTATGCACCTCTGGTCATCTGCAAGGCCTGCGGCGAACGGCTGAAAAGTCCCGGCACTGAAAGCTGGCTGACCGAGCATCGTTATTCAAACCGTCTGGTCTGTCATCTCACGGGCTGGTCGATGCCAAAGCCTGACAAGTGCCCACTGTGCGGGGCCAAGGACTCGCTGATGGGGGTCGGTCCCGGCGTTGAACGCGTGGCTGAAGAAGTGCGCGTGCTTCTGCCAGAGGCGAATGTCGAGATTTTCTCGTCCGATACCGCGATGGGCGGCGACACAACCCGCGGCATTGTCGAACGCATGGCGACAAGCGAGATTGATGTCCTGGTCGGCACCCAGATTGTCGCCAAGGGGCACAATTTCCCAAACCTCACCCTGGTCGGCGTCGTCGATGCCGATAGCGGTCTGCAGGGTGGAGACTTGCGGGCGGGCGAACGCACCTATCAATTGCTCAGCCAGGTCGCTGGCCGCGCCGGACGGGCGGAGCGCCCCGGCCGGGCCCTGATCCAGACCTATCAACCGGACAATCCGGCCATGCAGGCCCTCGCCGCTGGAGATCGCGACGGGTTCCTGAAGATTGAACGCGATGTCCGTGAAGAGCTCACGCTGCCGCCTTTCGGGCGCATGGCCGCCCTGGTCATGTCAGCGCCGGATGCTGGCATGGCGAAAGAGATCGGCCTGCTGGCCGGAAAAGCGGCGCCACATGGCGAAGGGGTGACCGTTTATGGCCCGGCACCGGCGCCGATCAGCATCCTGCGTGGGCGTCACCGCTTGCGCTTCCTGATCACCGCGCCGCGCGATGTCGACCTGTCCGCCTATATGTCGGCCTGGATCGGTAGCTTGAAATTGCCCAGCGCGGCGCGTGTGGCCGTGGATATTGATCCTTACTCGTTCTTGTGAGGCAGGCGTGCGTGAATGAAGCGCCAGATTGATGTCAGAAAGTAGATCAGAACAATTGCGGCCACGCCCGCCGAAACCGCGGCCAACAGTCCGATAATAATCCACCCGAACCACGGCGTTCGCCAATCCGTTATTCGGTGCGCGTCTCTCGTCGAAGCAATAATTATGATTGGGGCAAATACGGCGAACGGCAAGGCCAACAACCAAATCAGTCGCCGCCAACCAGAAGCGTAGCTGCCTGTCGGAGTGAAATTCACTTCGCTATATTCGGCCCAGCTTTTCACAACCCCGCCTGAGTTCGCCCCAACCCGGCGTCCGCGCTTGCGACGGCGCAGGATGTAAGCAATGGATTTTCGTCTCTTGGCCTCTTTGTCCGGGTCCATGGGCAATATATGGGGATCAATGCGTCTGAATTCACCTGTGTGCGCGGGTGACAATAGCGATTTATTTCTCTAGGGCCGATAGCGAAAGAGATGAGGGCCAATCGCCAGTATGAAGTTCGAACGCCAAGCCCTTGTGGACGTGATCCTGGTCACCCCAGACCGACACGGGGACGATCGCGGTTATTTCTCGGAGACCTTTCGCGCCAATGTCTATGAGGACGCGGGTATTTCTGGCCCGTTTGTGCAAGACAATCATGCCTGGTCGGCTGAGGCCGGCGTCTTGCGCGGCCTGCACTTCCAGGCCCCACCCAGGGCCCAGGCCAAGCTGGTGCGCTGCACACGCGGCGCGATCCTCGATGTCGCTGTCGATATTCGTAAATCATCGCCAACCTATGGCCAGCATGTCAGCGCGCAGCTCAGCGCCGAGAATGGCGCGCAGCTCTACGTCCCGGAAGGCTTTGCGCATGGCTATCTGACGCTGACCGATGATTGCGTGGTGGTCTACAAGATGACCGATTATTATGCGCCTGAGACCGAAGGCGGCCTCGCCTGGAATGACCCGGACCTGGCGATTGACTGGCCCTTGCCCAACGGTTCGCCATCCCTGTCGGTGAAAGATGCAAAACTGCCCGGCCTGGCAGGCTTTGAGTCGCCGTTCGCGTGAATCCGGATCGAGCAGGCTCGCGCATGAAACTCCTCTGTATCGGCAAATCAGGACAGGTGGCGAAAGCGCTCGCGGAACGTAGTGCGGTGGCTGGCGTCGACTGTGTCTGCCTCGGTCGTCCCGAACTCGATGTCTTGCGCGGAGATCAGGTCGCAGCGGCGCTTGATCGAGAGGCGCCTACCCTGGTCGTGAATGCCGCCGCCTATACAAATGTTGACGGCGCAGAGAACGATCGCGGCGCGGCGTACGCCCTCAATGCCGACGCTGTCGGGACGCTGGCAGAGCTCTGCGCGGCGCGCGACCTGCCGCTGATCCACCTGTCGACCGACTATGTCTTTGACGGCAGTGGCGAGACGCCCTGGCGTGAGACCGATCCCACCGGCCCGCGCAATGTGTATGGCGCCTCGAAGCTCGCAGGTGAAGAAACAATCCGCGCCGCGGGCGGCACACACGTGATCCTGCGCACGTCCTGGGTCTACAGCCCGTTTGGCGGGAATTTCATCAAGACGATGCTGCGCCTCGCGCGTGAACAAGCCGGCGCCTCTGTGGTCGATAACCAGTTTGGCAGCCCGACCAGCGCGCTCGAGATTGCTGATACAATCCTGGCAATCGCGGCCCGCATCGCTCGCCAGTCCACCGCAGGCCTGTCCGGCACTTATCACTATTCGGCGGCGGGATTTGCATCCTGGG
Organism: Hyphomonadaceae bacterium; assembly: GCA_024742355.1. Taxonomy (GTDB): domain Bacteria; phylum Pseudomonadota; class Alphaproteobacteria; order Caulobacterales; family Hyphomonadaceae; genus Henriciella. Next base: position 168,494 of record JANSYM010000005.1, read on the forward strand.
CCGATGTTGCAGCATTGATTTTCGAAATCTATGAACAGCGCCGCGGCTGTAAGATTAAGTTGAAACGAATACCGTCTTCAGACTATCCGACACCCGCAGAGAGGCCGCGAAATTCGCGCCTGAACACAGATAAGATCACCGAAACATTCGGGGTCGTACCGCAAGACTGGAGATTGACTGTGAAGCAGACAGTCGAGCGGTTGTTGGATGAGAAGGAAGACTCACGATGAAGGGGATTATTCTCGCCGGTGGTCGTGGCACGCGGCTCTATCCAATCACGCGCGGCATCTCCAAGCAGCTGTTTCCGGTCTATGACAAGCCAATGATCTATCACCCGATCACGACGCTGATGCTGGCCGGCGTGACCGATTTCCTGATCATCTCGACGCCGCAAGCCCTGCCGACCTTCCAGGAATTGCTCGGCTCAGGCGAAAAATGGGGCGTCTCCATTCAATATGCCGGTCAGAGCGAACCGCGCGGCCTCGCCGACGCCTTCCTGATCGGTGAAGCGTTCATCAATGGCGATCCGGTCGCCCTGGCGCTGGGCGACAATATCTTCCACGGCGCCGGACTTGGTGAACAGCTGGAAGCGATCAATCGCGGCAATCAGGGCGCGACGATCTTCGGCTACACGGTCGCCGATCCGTCCAGTTTTGGTGTGGTCGAGCAAGGCCCGGACGGCAAAGCCGTCTCGATCGAAGAAAAGCCGAAGGACCCCAAAAGCAATCTCGCTGTAACGGGCCTTTATTTCTACGACGATCAGGTCGTTGAGATCGCCAAATCGGTCAAGCCGTCCAAACGCGGCGAGATTGAAATCACGGCGGTGAACAATGCCTATCTCCAGCGCGGCGAGCTCGACCTGAAAGTGCTGCCGCGCGGCACGGCCTGGCTCGATGCCGGGACCTTTGATGGCCTGTTGCAGGCGGCCGAATATGTCCACGCCGTCGAGAAACGGACCGGAACCAAGATTGCCTGCCCGGAAGAAGTGGCCTGGCATATCGGCCTGATTGACGATGCGCAGGTGCGCCGTCTCGCAGACGATCACCAAAACGAGTATGGCGATTATCTGCTGAGACTGGTCGGCTAGCCTATTTGGCTTTCATCGCCGCGGCGATTTCAGGGCGGGCTTCAGCATTTGGCAGATATTGCGGCTCAACCCGCATCTGGCTCGCCTGTTCATAGGCATAGCCCCAAGACAGGATGTCCGCATCGGCATCTTTTGCGCCCATGATCGAGAACCCGATCGGCACGCCATGCACGTCGCCCATCGGCACCGTGATGTGCGGATAGCCGGCGATGGCGGCCAGGTAACCTGCCCCGGCCCAGGCCGGCCAGGTGTCGCCATTGATTGGATCCACGCGTGGACTGACTGGCCCTGACGGCGAGACCAGCATGCTGACCGAATGGTCGCTGAGGAGCTTGTCGATCCCGTTCTCGCGCGATGCTGACTGGATAGCGGCGAGCGCATTTACATAGGCCTCGTCGGTGAGCGGGCCTTTCGCGTCGGACGATTCAAACAGATCCTGGCCGAACAGGGCGAGCTCAATATCCGCATGGGCCTGGTTGAACGCGATCAGTTCCGCCAGACTGCGTGTCGGCACGCTGTCCGGTGTGTCCGCGAGATAGGCGTCGAGCGTGTGCTTGAATTCGTATTCCAGCACGCTCAGTGCATCGCCCCAGAAATTCTCGGCATCAGGCGCGAAGCTCTCAATCTCGACCAGTTCCGCGCCCTGTGCCTCAAGCACGGCAAGAGCCGCATCAAATCGCGCGTGGACATCGGCATTGGAGCCTTGCGCAAAACGCAGAACGCCGACCCGGGTGCCCGACAGGCTGTCCGCATCAAGACCTGCCGCATAATCCACCGGTGCGTCGCCGGCGGCCATGGCGGTCAGCATCATCGCGGCGCCCCTGACCGTCTTGGTCATCGGGCCAGCCGTGTCCTGCGAGTGCGAGATCGGCACGATATATTGCTGTGGAACCAGTCCTACGGTCGGCTTGAAGCCGACAATGCCATTAACGTTGGACGGGCAGATGACCGAGCCATTGGTCTCTGTGCCGACCGTACCGGCCGCCAGTGACGCCGCAGCAGCAGCCCCAGAGCCGGAACTCGATCCGCAGGGATTGCGATCCAGCATGTGCGGGTTGCGAACCTGGCCGCCAAGCGCTGACCAGCCGCTCATCGAGTCATTCGACCGGAAATTGGCCCATTGGCTGAGATTGGTCTTGCCAAGAATGATGGCGCCTTGCGCCCGCAATCCAGCGACCAGCGGACTGTCACGCCCGGTCACATTGTCCTTCAGCGCCAGCGCCCCAGCGGTGGTCGCCACCGGGTCGAGGCTTTCAATATTGTCCTTGAGCAGGATTGGCACACCGTCGAGTGGCCCCCAGCCTTTGCCGAGCTGGCGACGCTCATCACTGTCCATGGCATCGTCGAGCGCTGCCGGGTTGAGCGCCAGCACCGATTGCAGGGTTGGACCATTGCGGTCGATCTGCTCGATCCGCGCCTGATAAGCCATCACCAGCTCTACCGACGAGACCTGACCGGTCTGCAAGCCATCGGCAATCTCCGGCAGCGACTTTGCGAGCCATCCACTCGGTACGAGCGAAACGATAGGGTCTGGTTCAGCCACGGGCGCCTCCGCAGCAGGTGTGACCTGCGCCGGTTCGGCGATCACTGACGCGCACGCGCCGCACAGCGCCGCAGCTGCTGCGCCGATCATCAGATATTTCATAGCTCATCTCCCTAGACCCTGATTGCCCATTCCAGAGCATCTTCTAGCCGATCATCGCCCCAGAACAATTCATCGTCCACGATAAAACTCGGCGCGCCGTAAATTCCTCGTGATCGGGCCGTCTCGACATTAGCGCGCAGGGCCGCCTTTTGCGTGTTGCTGTAAGCCATTTTCATATGGATTTGCGGCAGGCCGCCGGCCGTCTCGATACAGTCGGCTATGGTGTCGGCGTCTGAGATGTCTCGCCCCTCGGTAAAGGCGGCACGAAAGACGCCGCGGCAGAAGTCGCGGCCCCAATCCTCGTGTAGACAGGCGATGGCCGCACGCGCCGCGAGGACACTGTTTTGCGGGAACAGGCGCTCAGCGGAGCGATTGAAGGGAATGCCATATTTCTCGGCGCGGCGCTGCATATCACGCCACATATTCTCGCCCTTCTCAGGATAGATCGAGAAAGGCGATGTGTCCCAACCCTGCGCCTTGAAAATCGGCCCGAGCAGGAAGGGATTCCAGATCACCTCAACGCCGCGCGCCTCGGCTTCCGCGTCGATCCGCATGGCGGACAGATAGGAATAGGTGGAGGCAAATTCGAACCAGAAGGTGATGGGGCGGGGCATGAGTTTAGGACGCGTTGGCTTTCTGCCACTCCGTCATCGTCTCCCAGAGATCATTGAAGGTCAGTATATCTTCATCAAACTGAAGCGCTGCGCAAATATCCGGAAAGTCGGCTTCATAGTTGCGATACCGACCGACAACCAGGCTGGCGCCCGGCATGCGTTTTCGACTCGAAATATTGCAGAGCCAATCGCGCACACAACGAATGGCCTGTTCAGGCTTGCCGGCATGCGATTGGATGTCCTGTCCCGAGACATCCGATAGTGCGGCCTGATATCTGTACGGCGCGGAGTCCATGATCAGGACGCGCTTGGTTTTCTGGCGTCCCTCACCAAAGCGCTTTGCTCCAAGAAACAGGCCGAGTTCGAACGGCATATTGAATCGGGGAAGACCGGACTCGGCATCAAGCTCCATATTGGAGATATCATGGATGCCGAGTTTGCAGGCCTCGATAATCCGGTTGATCTTCCAGATGCGTGTCGCCCCGCCATCGATTTCTTCCAGGGCGCAACGGGGGATAAATCCGAGGTCTACAACGGCGAAGACCATAGCGCGAAACATCGGCTTGAAATCATGTGTGAACGGGCCGTTTATGAAGACGCTGCTCGCGTACGGATAGGCGGTCAACCGGCTTCTGCTTCCAGACGCTTTTCGCGCGCCTTGGCGACAGCGGCGCGGATCTCCCGCTTGGAAAAGTTTCCACCCGAAGGCGGTTCGACAATCTTGCGGCCGTCCGCCAGCACGACAAATCGACCAGATTTGCTTCGGCGCACAGTATAATTCGTGGCGGTCGTATTCTCAGTCTTCAACCTTGTCATGACCTGAATATAGTTCATGCGAGGTCAAAATTGAACAAACTTCTGGTTTACCGATCAAACTTCTTGAACTTGACCCGTTTCGGCTCAACCGCATCCGGGCCGAGGCGGCGTTTCTTGTCTTCCAGATAGGAGCTGAAATCGCCCTCGAACCATTCGACATGGCTGTCGCCTTCAAAAGCCAGGATGTGGGTTGCCATACGGTCCAGGAACCAGCGATCGTGCGAGATCACCACGGCGCATCCCGGGAAGCTTTCAAGTCCCTCTTCCAGCGCCTGCAGGGTTTCGACATCAAGATCATTGGTCGGTTCGTCGAGCAGCAGCAGGTTGCCACCTTCGCGCAACATCTTGGCCAGGTGCACGCGGTTGCGCTCCCCGCCAGAAAGTTTGCCAACCGGCTTTTGCTGGTCGGTCTTCTTGAAGTTGAAGGCGCTGACATAGGCACGCGAATTCATCTCGACATTGCCGAGCTTGATGACGTCGAGACCATCGGAAATCTCTTCCCAGACATTCTTCTTATCATCGAGCTTGTCGCGGCTCTGGTCGACATAGCCGAGCTTGACCGTATCGCCGAGTTCGAGCGTGCCGGCATCCGGCTGTTCCTGCTCGAGGATCATCTTGAACAGGGTCGACTTTCCCGCCCCGTTCGGGCCAATCACACCGACAATCCCGCCGGGCGGAAGCCGGAAGTCCAGATCTTCGATGAGCAGGTTGTTGCCAAACCCCTTGCGCAGCTTTTCGGCCTCCAGAACCTTGTTGCCAAGGCGCGGGCCAGGGGGAATGCGAATGGTCGCGCTCGAGACGGTTTCACGTTCCGCCTTGTTGGCCATTTCCTCGTAGGACTGGATACGTGCCTTCGATTTCGCCTGTCGGGCCTTGGGGCTGGAGCGCACCCATTCGAGTTCTTTTGCGAGCGCCCGTTGGCGGCCTTTATCCTCACGGGCTTCCTGGGCCATGCGCTTGGCTTTCTGTTCGAGCCAGGCCGAGTAGTTGCCTTCATACGGAATGCCGCGACCGCGATCGAGCTCGAGAATCCAGCCGGTAATGTCATCGAGGAAATAGCGGTCGTGGGTGACCAGGATCACACAGCCTTTGAAATTGATTAGATAGTTCTGCAGCCAGGCCACGGTCTCTGCGTCGAGATGGTTGGTCGGCTCATCCATCAGGATCATGTCGGGACGGGAGAGCAGCAGGCGGCAGATCGCGACGCGGCGGATCTCACCGCCAGAGAGCGCTTTCACGTCGGCTGTATCAGGCGGACAGCGCAAGGCTTCCATCGCCATTTCGATTTTGGAATCGATGTCCCAGGCATCGGCCGCGTCGACCTGTTCCTGCAGGGCCGTCATCTCTTCCATCAGCTCGTCGGTATAGTCTTCGGCCAGCTTCATCGAGATCGCGTTGAACTTGTCGAGCAATTGCTTTTCCGGACACTCAGCGGCGACATTTTCGAACACAGTCAGGTCAGGATTGAGCTGTGGTTCCTGTGGCAGGTAACCGACCTTGATGCCGTCGGCGGCCCAGGCCTCACCATTAAACTCGGTCTCGATGCCGGCCATGATCTTAAGCAGGGTCGACTTACCGGCGCCATTGACGCCAACCACGCCGATCTTCGCGTCTGGCAGGAAAGACAGATGGATGTTCTCAAAAACCTGTTTGCCACCTGGATACGTCTTCGAGACGCCTTGCATGTGATAAACATATTGCGGTCCGGCCATGCGGTCAGCTCCTTGCCTGGTCAGGTCAAAATGATTGGCGGTAACTGGCGCGGCTGGCCGGGAAAATCAAGCGTTGGTGCTCATTCCACGGCCTGAAACTCAATTCCGTCGGTTTCCGCCGACGCGATCAACCAGTCCCGGTCATGCGCGGGCAGGACGGTCAGGTCCGGATTGTCGGCCATCATGTCATGTAGCGCGCGGACCTGCTGCTTGATGGCGGCGCGGTCTTCATAGTTCGGGCGGAACACCATGTACTGGGTCAGCACAGGCCGGGTCTTGAGTGCCTCAATGGCGCCCATGTTCCACACGATGTCGCCAATGAGCAGGATCTCTTCGCCATTCTGCAAAGTGATGAAGATCATCTGGCTGCCCGGCGTGTGACCGGCGGCCGGAACAACAACCAGGCCAGGGGCGATGGTCTCCACGTCTCCGGTAAGACCCGATGGAAGCGCCGTGAGAACCGGTGCGAGCTCGCCATCTGCAAACAGCGGCAGGGCGTCAATCTGCGGTCTGTTCAGAACCAGGTTTGGCGCCAGGGCGTCCGGGTCCGGGTGACGGGCAATGGCCATGACATGGTCGAGATGCTCATGCGTCATCAGAACCTGTTCGGCGCTCAGCATGGCTGTGGTCATTTCGTCATAGGCGGTATCGCTGAAGCGCCACTCGGTCCTGGACAGGGCCATGCCTTCGGCGGTTGGGCGATCGACCGCCCCGCCAATGACAATCTGGCGATCAGGATAGTCGATCACCGTCGCATTATAGCTCATGGCCACGGGCGCGCCGAAGCGACCGGCCTGGGCGGCGAAGGGCGGGGCGGTGTCGCGGCCGATTTCGAGGATGCGTAGAGCGGTCGGGAGCTGATCTGCCGGGGCGCTGGCTTTGGACCGCCAGTCGGCCAGGTCAAAGACGCCGGGAGCGGTCTTCGAAGCGGTCGAGCCGCTCAGAAAGAGCCACCAGAACAGGAAGCCCAGTACCAGCACCAGCGCTCCGAAAATCCGCACCGTCCATTTCACCATGATGTTCCTCCATTGGCCGCTGCATAATCAAAATCTAAACAATAATCAATTTATTTATTGTTCATTCTCACGAAGAGATGATGCCCGATTGAGCAGATTTGGATTGTCGAAGGACGAGACCGCAATAGGGTCAACGGACACCGAACTGGAGACAGCATGCAGCGGCGCGTTCCTTTCTTTCAAGCTCTTTTTTTCCTCGGATCCTCCCTCACGGTGTTCGGGGTCTCAGCCGTTCAGGCGCAGGAAACCCCGGCCACCCCGAACGAAGAGGAGGCCCCCGAGCCAGCGCCGGAGTCAGAAGAAGCGCCACCAACCATTGCTGCCGCGATCGATCTGCTCACCGTCATCACGATGATCGACGAAGATGCAGAGATCACTGCCAATGGTGCCGCCTTTTCTGTCGACGACACGCCGGTCACGCTGGTCTTTGACGTCAATGCCGACCGCATGCGCCTGTTCACGCGTGTTGCTGGCAGTGATGGCCTGTCGGGCGCGCAATTGAAACGCCTGATGCAAGCCAATTTCGACACCGCGCTGGACGCCCGCTATGCGATCGCGGGCGGCCAGATCTGGGCCACGTACATGCACCCGCTGGTTTCGCTGACCCAGGATGATTTCATCTCAGCCATCGCCCAGACGGTCACGCTGGTGCGCACCTATGGCACGACCTTCTCGTCCGGCGCGCTCAGTTTCGGCGCCGGCGATTCCAATGCCGAGATTCAAAAATTGCTCGAATCTCTCGTCCAGGACGAGACCGACATTTAGCGATCCGCCCGCAAGGGCTGACAAGCGCGGCAGAGCGCGCTAGCCATTCTGCCATGATCAGATCCCTCCTTCTGCCCGCTGCGGCGGTCATGGCCGGCGCGTGCGCAACGCCGCTGGCGCAAACCCAACCCACTGAAACGAGCACCATGGTCGACCAAGAACCGCTGACGATTGAACGCCTCTATGCCAGCCCTGGCCTGTCTGGCCCGACGCCCACCGGTGTCAAATACAGCCCGGATGGCAAACGCGTCACCTTCCTCAAGGCCCGCGCAGATGACACGGCACGCTTCGATCTCTGGCAATTCGATGTCGCCACCGGCGCCCAGAGCATGCTGGTCGATTCCAAGCTACTGGAACCGGAAGAGGTGGAGCTGTCGGAAGAAGAAAAAGCCCTGCGCGAACGCAAGCGCATTGCCGGGCGCAAAGGCATTGTCAGCTATGACTGGGGCACGGCGGATACGATCCTGGTGCCACTGGGCGGCGACTTGCATCTGGTGACGCTGGCGGAGGACGGCGTGAGCACGCGCCAGCTCACCGAGACCGACGCGTTCGAGTATGACGCCAAGGTCTCGCCGGGCGGCACCTATGTCAGTTTCATTCGTGATGGCGCAGTCTATGCGATTGATCTTGCCAGCGGCGCCGAGCGCCGCCTGACACCAGAAGCCGAGCCGGACAAGGCAATCGCTTATGGCGTCGCCGAATTCGTCGCCCAGGAAGAGATGAGCCGCTATACCGGCTACTGGTGGAGCCCGGACGATCGCTATCTCGCTTATACCAAGGTCGATGAGAGCACAGTCGACATCATCCCCCGCTTCGACATTGCTGCCGAAGACGTCACCGTCATCAATCAGCGCTATCCCCGCGCCGGACGACCAAATGCGATCGTCGATCTGTTTGTGCGGGATCTGGAGACGGGCTCTGAAACGCAGCTCACCTCCGTGGGGCCCGACACGTATCTCGCCCGCGTCAACTGGACTGGCGCGGACACGGTCTGGTTTCAGTCTGTCGACCGCGACCAGACCGCGATCAGTTATTATGTCAGCAACACGCCGGACTGGTCGCCAGAATTGGCGTTCCAGGAAACGCAGGATCGCTGGGTCAATCTGAGCGACGACTTTCTGGTGCTGGACGAAAACCGGATCCTGATCACGCGTGAACTCAATCAGGTCCCGCATGATAGCTGGGTGGAAGGCGAGGATGGGACACCTGTGCGGGTCTTCAACCAACCCGAGCCATATCGCCATATCCAGATGACGCAGGATGGAACCGATCGCCTGAAATCTGTGACCGCCGGCGAATGGCCGGTTGACGAGATTGTCGGCCGCGCCGGCGACACGGTCTTCTTCACCGGCCATATGGACACGCCGCTCGAGCGTCATCTGTATCGCACCGAGATCCGCGCGTCCGGCGCGCCAGCAAGGCCGCAACGCCTGACCGAACCCGGAAAGTCCTGGTCTATCGCCATGGCACCTGACGGGCAGAGCTTTGTCGGCACCAGCTCCAGCCCGAGCCAGCCGCCGCAGACAGGGCTCTATCGCATCACGCAGCCGCTAAGCGATGCTGACCTTGAGCAAATGGACGCCAAGCGCCTCCCCGACAGCGATTGCATCGACCTCACCCCTATAGCGAAACAGGTCACCAAATCCTGCCCCGACCCAATCGAGCTCATCACCTGGATTGAGGAAAACCGGCTCGATGACACCCACCCCTATGCGCCTTATCTCGACGCCCATACCGTTCCAGAATATGGCACCCTGACCGCAGAAGACGGCCAGACGCTGTACTATTCGATCCAGCTGCCGCCGGACTTTGATGCCAGCAAGACCTATCCGGCGCTGGTCGAGATCTATGGCGGGCCGCATGTCCAGACCGTCAATCGCAATTGGGAACGCCTGTCGGACCAGTTCTATTCACGCCAGGGCTATGTCGTCTTCCGCATCGACAATCGCGGCATGGCCAATCGCGGCAAGCGCTTCGAGGACGTGATCTATCGCCAGATGGGCATTCCGGAAGTGCGCGATGTTCTGGTCGGCGTCGACTGGCTGAAGTCGCAGCCCTTCATTGATGGCGACCGCGTCGGCATCCAGGGCTGGTCCTATGGCGGCTATATGACCCTGATGACTATCCTGCAGGCGCCGGAAGGCACATTTGCCGCCGCCGTCGCCGGCGCCCCGGTCACGGATTGGGGCTTGTACGATACGTTCTATACCGAGCGCTATATGGACACGCCGCAGGACAATGAAGAGGGCTATGAGAAATCGTCTGTTTTCTACCACCTCGACCAGCGCGAGGCGCCGCTGCCGCAGCTCATGCTGGTGCATGGCATGGCCGATGACAATGTCACCTTCGACAATACGACCCGCCTGATGGCCGAGCTGCAGCAGCGCGGCGTGCTGTTCGAATTGATGACCTATCCCGGCCAGCGCCACGGCATTCGCGGCCAGGCGCTGAGCACACATCTGATGACGACGCGGATGAACTTTCTGGATCGGCATTTGAAATGATCATGGGCCACACACCGATGGTCCCGGGCTCGACCCGGGATCTCCGGCAATCCTGGACCGGATCCTTGGCACGAGATCCCGGCATTCGTCGGGACTGTCGGGGAAAGACATGATCAAGCCCTGGAAAATCCTCGACAGCAAGCAGACCTTTCGCGACGATTTCCTCGGCCTGCGCACCGATCGCTGTGTGCGCGAGGATGGGCATATCGTGCCGACCTATCACGTCATCGAGCAGACGCCCTGGGTGACGGTGTTTCCGCTGACCGATGAGGGCAATATCGTGCTCATCCGCGAATATCGCCATGCCGCCCAGAAGATCCTGACGGCTGTGCCGGGCGGAGTCTCGGACCCGGGCGAAAATGATTGGGAAGCGGTCGGCCGCCGCGAGCTGGCCGAGGAGACCGGCTATGAAGCCCGAGAGATGCGCCTGATCGGCACCTGCTATCCAAACCCGGCCATACAGGACAATGAACTGCATTTCTTCCTGGCGCTCGGCTGCACGCCGACGGTGACGCAGTCCCTCGACCCGAATGAAGAGATCGAAGTGCTCGAACTGCCATATGAGGAATTTCTCGCCTACGAACAGCTGGACGTGCAGCACGCGCTGCATGCCGCCGGTCTGTTCTATCTCGAACGTTATTTCCTCAAACACAAAGAGCTTCGGCCTGCCGCTTCGTGAGGCTTGAAAATTCGCTAGCGCGCGAGACTATGCGTGCAAAATCCTGAGGAGCCGCCGCCATGCCCGCCTTTCAACCGACCGCTGACCAGTTCCGCGCCTTTCGCGACGACCCGCATGATGGCCCGGTGAGCCAGGTCAATCTGCTGAAATTCAGGGTCAAAGCAGAGTACGCAGAAGGCGATCCGGAATATGGCGAGGACTGTTCTGGCGAGACCGCTTATGTGCGCTATTCCGAGGCCTTTACCAAAGCCGCGGCCGAAGTCGGCGGTATGACCAGCCTGCTGGCGACCACCGAGCGTTACTTCATTGGCGGCGGCGATTGGGACGGCGTGCTGGTCAATACATTCCCGTCCCGCCAGGCCTTTATCGCAACGCTCAATCATCCTGAATACAAGGCTATGTCGCGACATCGTGATGCCGGACTCCTCTGTCAGGAATTGATTGTCACACGGCCTTTATGGTTACACGGGGACAAGACATGAAACGAACAGCACTCCTTCTGGCGCTGACGCCGCTTTTCGCGGACGTCATCTACGCGGACGAGGCTAAGCTCGTCGACGCGTCCAATCCGAAGCAAATCGCCGCAATCGTTCAGGACGAGGGCTTTCGCGGCAAGGTCCAGATCGATGAGGACGGCAAGGTGTCGATCCGGTCCGGCGCCCATGGGGCAGACTTTCAGATCTATTTTGAAGCGTGTACGGGCGAGGCCAGTGGCTGCGAAATCCTCGCCTTCCGCGCTGGGTTTGACCTCGACCGGACAACCGATCCGGCCATCATTCGTGACTGGAACCGCACCCGCTGGACCAAGTCATTTCGTGACGAGGAAGGCGATCCCTTCCTGGAGCTGAACGTCAACATGGTGCACGGCGTCAGCGAGACAAATTTCCGCGATACGCTGAACTGGTATGTGCGTGAACTCGGTACGTTCATCGACACGATCGACTGGAATGATGCCAGCGATGAAGACCCTGATATTTCCGGTGATCAACCGATCTAATTGCATGAGGATAAGATCATGAAACGCCTTTTGATCATTGTGGCTGTGCTCGCCGCGATTGCGGCCGCAGCCTATTATGGCCTGGTCTGGATGATCATCAAGCCGGTTCCGCCGCTCAAGGCCGGGCCAGTGATCGAGCTCGCGCAAGGTGAGATTCAATCCGGGATTGATCACGACAATCCGGACGTCCTGCAAGTCAATGGCATTCCGTTCGCCGCCCCGCCAGTCGGCGACCTACGCTGGCGAGCGCCGCAGCCACCGCTGGCCTGGGACGGGGTCCGCGATGGCGCCGTGTTCGGCGCCGAATGCATGCAGGCGCGCGATGGCAGCGGCGAGTTCCTCAATGACCTGCTCAATGGCCTCGGCCTCAATGCGGTCCAACGCCACCTGGCGACGGTCGCCCTGCAAAGCGCACCGCCGCCTGCCGAGAGCGAAGACTGCCTGTTCCTGAACGTGCGCAGCGCCAATGTCGGCGGCGAAGACCTGCAACCCGTCATGGTCTGGATTCATGGCGGCAGCCATCAGGCGGGCGCCGGCTCACAGAGCATCTATCAGGCCAACCAGCTGGTCGAGAACGGTGTGGTTCTGGTCACCATCAATTACCGCCTTGGCGTGTTCGGCTATATCGCCCATCCCGCCCTCAGCGCCGACGACCCGCGCGGCGTTTCCGGCAATTACGGCCTGCTTGATCAGGTCGCGGCGCTGGCCTGGGTTCGCGACAATATTGCCGCCTTTGGCGGTGATCCGGACAATGTCACCATCTTTGGCGAAAGCGCCGGCGCCCAATCGGTGACCGAGATCATGTCGACGCCGCTCAGCGAAGGCCTGTTCCACAAGGCGATCCTGCAAAGCGGCGCCTCGACTTATAATGCCAATGGCCTGACCACGGCGATCGAGGGTCGTTTGACCATGCACGAAGCCGGGCTCGACTTCTTTGACGGGCTTGCTGCCGCTGATGCCAGCGCCGCTGACCTGCGCGCCATCTCCGCCGCCGATATCATCGCCCATATCCCCAATAAGACACATCTTGGCGGTTATGCCTTGCCGACAGTGGACGGCGTGGTGATTCCGCGCCTGATGGGCGAAGCCATTGCCAGTGGGCGTATCCACAATGTGCCGATCCTGGCGGGCTATAATGGCGATGAAGGCACGCTGTTCTATGACAGTATCCAGAAACCGACAGTCCTGGTTCCAGAGTTTCCGGACACGCTGGAGGATCGTCTCGCCTATCTCGAAGAGATTTATGGCGACAGTGACGCGGCTCGGCTGGTATCCCTGTACGGCCTGGACGATCCGGACACGTATCAAAGCGCTGAGACCGATATGCTGGGCGACGACCTGTTCGGCGTTCATATGCGCCACCTCGCCACCGCCAATGTGCTGCAGGGGCAGCCGACCTATCTCTACCATTTCACCCGTGTGCCGCCGTCCAGGACACAGACCATTGGCGCCTTCCATGCCGCTGAGATCTTCTTCGTGTTTGACTCCCACAGCCCGCTTTCAGGTCTGACTGAGGAAGATGAAATGCTCACCGAAGCGATGGGGCTTTACTGGACGAATTTTGCCAGGACCGGCAATCCGAACGGTGCTGGCATACCTGAATGGCCGCCATATCACCCGGTGTCAGACCAATGGATGACCTTCAACCCGTCAATCGAGGTAAAGTCCAATGTGCGTTCGGCCAAGCTCGACATCATGGAGCGGGCGCTTGTGCAGCGCGTCGCCGCTGCCATGCCACAGATCACGCCGCCCCAACCGGAACAGATGCTGGCCGCATCAGGCAGTCAGGAGACGGCTGCAGATAGCCTCGAGCCCTAGCCGGTCGGTTTCATCAAACGCATCTGGTTGTTCGCTGTCGACGTCGAGCACGGCAGCAAGCGCGCCCTGCGCGTCGAACACGGGCACGACAATCTCTGAATTGGTGCGGCTATCGCAGGCAATGTGCCCCGGGAAAGCATGTACGTCGGCGACGATAATGCTTTGCTTCTGCTCGGCACAAGCGCCGCACACGCCCTTGCCGAACGGAATACGCAGGCAGCCGAGCGTGCCCTGGTACGGCCCGACCACAAGCTCGGTCGGTTTGAGCGGGTCAACGACATAGAAGCCGGTCCAGAAGAAACGCGGTGAAAAGGCCTGCGACAGCAGGCACGCCGCACTCGCATATCGCGCCGGCACATAACTCTCGCCAGCGACGACAGCTTCGATTTCGACCCTCAAGTCGCGATATTGCCCTGCTCGATCCATCTCGGCGCCTTTCTTTCGACAAGCGCTGCATATCGGATGGCACGCGCGAAAGCACAAGATAGCAATGGACGAGAGTAAAACGCTCTGAAATAGTTCCAGTGGGAATGGAGGGAATTGCGTGGACCCGGGCAGACTGTTCAAAAGCATAGCGATGGTGCTGCTCGCATCTGTGCTTTTGTTTCCTTTGGCTGGCGCGCAGGAACCACATTCGGAGTCGGCACCCAATTTCGAACTGGAAGACTTTGACCCCGACATCATCCGCGTCGATGACGCTCGGCTGCAACGCGCCATGGACGCGTTTGAAGCCGACTCGGCTTTGCAACGCGAACGCCCCCAATGGGAGCCGGAAGTCCAGGCCTTTGAGCCTCGCGAAGATCGCTCTGGACCCAATCCTATTGCGCAGGCCATTGCCGCTTTTTTCAAGGCGATTGGGCCACTGCTCGGATACTTGCTCCTGATCGCCATCGCTCTCGCAATCCTGGCCGGGCTGTACATGGTGTTTGGCGAATCCATCACCTTGCGCGGACGTCAGAAAGAGAAGAAGGCCGAGGCTGATATCTCGATCGTGCCAGATCTTCGTCCCGAAGAAGCGCGCGCACATGCACTGCTTGAAGATGCCGACCGGCTGGCCGCAGAAGGTCGCTTCGCCGAGGCCGTTCACCTGCTTTTGTTTCGATCGATTGATGACATCCAGGAAAAGCGCTCCGGCATCATTGGCCGCTCGCTGACCGCCCGCGAAATCGGCGCGCTGGGCATCCTCCCAGACGCAGTGCGCGGCGCCTTGTCTCCAATCATTCGCATTGTCGAGCGCAGTTTCTTCGGAGGCCGGGACGTCGATGCAGCCGGCTGGCAGGAAGCGCGCGCCTCGTATGAGACATTTGCTTTCGGGGAGGCGTGGGCATGAGCGAGCGTCTGCCGCAGGACAGCAATCCTTTCTCCGCCCTGACCTCGGCGATCATGATCGGGGTTGGTCTGCTCGCCTTCATCGCAATCTTCGCCCTGCTCGCCTGGTCGCCGGACCTTGCCAGCAAGAATCGCGCGGGCCAGCATCCCTATTCCAATTCCGCCCTCGGATATGCCGGCCTGGTCAAGCTGCTGGAAGCGGACGGTCAGACGGTGACGGTTTCGCGCCTCGCCAGCTCGCTTGAATACTCAGACGGTTTGCTGGTCCTGACGATACCGCGTCATGGCATGAGCCGCGCCCCGGAGTTCGATCTGGAGAGCGTGTCAGAGCCGGCTCTCTACATCCTGCCGAAATGGTCCGGCTTTGCTGACCGCGAGAAACCGAGCTGGCAGAAAGACACCGACCTGCTGGACCGCGAGAGCGTGGCATCCATCGCGCAGGCCTTTGATTCCGACATGACGATCTGGCGGTTGCGCAATCCAGGACGGGTGCGCACGCCGTTCGGATCGCAGCGGCCAACATTCGAACACCAGATGCAAGTGCTGGAATCCGACAGCCTGGAAGCGATTATCTCGACCCCGGGCGGAGCGCTATTAGCCAAGATACCGGGCCGGGATGTCTACATTCTGAGCGATCCTGATCTCGTCAACACATTTGGTCTGGCGCGGTCTGAGAATGCGCGCATGGCACTCGGTCTGGTGGATTGGCTGAAATATTTCCCGGATCAGGCCGTGACATTTGATGCCACCATTCACGGCTTTGAGCGTTCGGAAAGTCTGCTGCGCGCGATCTTTGACGTACCCTTCCTGGGCGCGACCATGATCGCCCTGGCGACCATGGTGCTGATCACCTGGGGCGCGTTCATCCGGTTTGGCCCGCCGACCCGCGAGGATCGTATCTTCGCCTTTGGCAAGAAAGCCCTGGCAGAGAGCTCGGCCGGCCTGATCTCTATGGCGCGGCGAGAGAGCCAGATGGCGCCCGGTTATGCGCAGACTGTGCAGCGCGACCTGATGAAGCGCCTCGGCCTGCCGCCGCACACCTCGCCTGAGGCATTCGCGCAAACCGCCGACCGGATTGCCAAGCAAAAAGACCTTTCCAGCAATTGGAGCCAGCAAAAGCAGCAGCTGGACGCGCCGACGGCTGGACGCAATGAGTTACGAGACAAGGCCCTCGCCCTGTGGCGCTGGCGCAAGGAGATGAGTGATGGAAATTAGCGCAATCAAGCAGCTCGCCGATCAGATCAGGAGCGAAGTGGGCAAGGCCGTGATTGGCCAGGATGAGACGGTCGACCTGATGCTGACGGCTCTGTTTTCAGGTGGGCACATTCTGCTGGAGGGCCCGCCGGGAACCGCCAAGACGCTGCTGACGCAGTGTTTTGCCGCAGCCATCAAGCTCGATTTCGGGCGCATTCAGTTCACCCCGGATCTGATGCCGGGCGATGTCCTCGGCACCAATCTGTTCAACTTCTCGACCAGCGAGTTCACGCTGACCAAGGGTCCGATCTTCACTGACATTCTCCTGGCCGATGAAATCAACCGGACCCCACCGAAAACGCAGGCCGCTTTGCTGGAAGCCATGCAGGAACGCAAGGTCACGATTGATGGCGAGACGCATGTCCTCAACGATCGCTTCACCGTCATCGCGACCCAGAACCCGATTGAACAGCAAGGCACCTACCCTCTGCCGGAAGCTCAGCTCGACCGCTTCCTGTTCAAACATGTGCTCGCCTTCCCAAGTCGCGAGGAAGAGCTCGCCATCGTTTCGGGGCATGGCAATCGCACGGGCATGAAAACCGCAGAGGCCTTCGGAGTTGCCTCCGTCGTGACGCCGGAATCACTCGCCGACGCTGTCACATCGGTCGGGCAAGTGCGGGTGCAGGAAGACGTGGTTGAGTACATTGTCGACATTGTCCGCGCCACGCGTGAGACCCCTGCCCTCACCCATGGCGCCAGCCCTCGTGCCGCCGCCGCCATCGCCGCTGCGACCCGCGCACGCGCCGCTCTGGACGGACGCGACTATGTCGTTCCGGATGATGTGAAAATCCTGTCCCTGCCCGCCCTTCGTCACCGGGTCATCCTGTCGCCTGCCGCAGAGATCGAAGGGCGGACAACGGACGATACGCTGCTCGAAATCATCGAACAGACCGCGGCGCCGCGTTGAGGAGGAAGACGCCGTGATCGCCCCTACCCTCCGCGCCATTTGGCTGATGCTGCTGGGCCTGCCGGTCCTGCTGCTGGTGGCTGTCTCAGCGCCCGGCCTGTGGGTGATTTCCGGCGGCTGGATCGCGGTCATCTTCGGCGCCATGCTGGTCGATATCGCGCTCGCCCCAAGACGCGGCGCTGTATCGGTCGAAGTGGATGCTCCGCCCGTGCTCTACATGAACAGCGAGGACGAGGTCTCGATCAAGGTGACGGCGATGCACGGACCCTTGCCGCAGCGGGTCGATGCGCTGCTGGAGACAAATGAGCATATTGCCGCGCCGAATGCCGCGATCCTCAAAGGATGGGCCGAACGCGACCACACGCTGGTGCGGACCCTGAAGCCGGTGCGGCGCGGAAACGGCGAGTTGAAACGGCTCTGGCTCGACTGGACCGGGCCGCTGGGGCTCGCCCGGGTGAAACGGGTGGAAGAGCTGGCGCTCGAAATTCCGGTTACCCCGAACACGCGCTGGGTCCAGGAAGAGGCGGTGCGACTGTACACACGGGATGCTGATTTCGGCATCAAGATGCAGCTTGAGCGCGGCGACGGGTCGGAGTTTGATGCCCTGCGCGAGTTTTCCACCGGCATGGACCGGCGCGCGATCGACTGGAAACACTCGGCGCGCCACCGCCAGCTCCTGGCCAAGGAGTTCCGCACCGAGCGCAACCACAATATCGTCTTTGCCTTCGATACCGGACGTCTGATGTGCGAACCGCTGGGTGGGGTGCCGAAGATTGACCGCGCCATCAACGCAGCGCTGCTGCTCGCCTATGTCTCGCTGCGCTCCGGCGACAAGACGGCTTTGTTCGGGTTTGACGCGACCCCGACTGTGACCAGCAATGTGCTGAGCGGGGTCGGCGCCTTCCCGCATATGCAGCAGCTCGCCGCCAAGCTCGACTATTCAGTCGAGGAAGCCAATTACACGCTGGCGCTGACCTCACTTGCGTCGCGGCTGGAGCGGCGCAGCCTGATTGTCTTGTTCACGGATTTTGTCGACACGATTTCTGCCGAGCTGATGCTGGAAAACGTCAAGCGCCTGATGGACCGCCATCTCATCATCTTCGCCTGTTTCGAGGATGAGCAACTGGCTGAGATGATCGACGCCGAGCCGCGCACCGCAGACCTCGTATCGCGCGCCGTGATTGCCGATGGCCTCCTGAAGGAGCGCGAACTGGTCCTGCGCAAGCTCGAACATCTTGGCGTCCAGGTCATCCAGACCCGTCCTGAACGGTTCAGCGCCGATCTGGTTTCGCGCTATCTCGATATCAAGCGGAGGGAGATGCTGTGAGTGATCGCGTGATGAAATCCTACCGCTTCCGCGAAGAGCGCGAAGCCGACTGGAAACAGCTTGAACAAATCATTCAGCGGGCTGAATCGCGCGGCGTTGGCGGACTTTCGGACCAGGACATGGAACGCCTGCCAGGTCTGTATCGTCAGGCCGTGTCGTCGCTTTCCGTCGCCCGGACCATCTCGCTCGACCAGAATGTGGTCGCCTATCTCGAGACGCTCTGTGCCCGTGCTTATTTCTTCGTCTATGGCACCCGATCGCGGATGGGCGAGCGCATCGCGCAATTCTTTGCCCGGGACTGGGCGACGGCGGTGAGCGCCGCGCGCGGGCCGACCTTGCTGGCATTCCTGTGCCTGTTCGGCGGGGCCCTGCTCGCTTTCTTCCTGACCCTGAATGACAATGAATGGTACTGGACCTTCCATGGCGGCTGGGATTCGCGCAATCCGAACGCCACCTATGATGAGCTCCGGGCGACACTGTATGAGACCGATCGAAACATTGTCGACATGCTTGGCGCGTTTGCGGCGCAGCTCTTCTCGCACAATAGCGGCATAGCGATTTTTGCCTTCGCGCTGGGCTTTGCGTTCGGCATCCCGACAGCGGTCCTGCTGATCTATAATGGCGTCTATCTTGGCAGTTTCTATGCCGTGTTCTGGCAGAAGGGGCTGGCTTACGAGCTCACCGGCTGGCTTCTCATCCATGGCGTCACGGAACTGTTCGCGGTCATCCTGGCAGGCGCTGCCGGCTTCATGATTGGCGGCGCCGTCGCCTTTCCCGGACGCAAACCACGCATGCAATCCATGCGCGAAGCCGGGGAGAAAGCCGCGATGGTGATCATTGGCGCGGTCGTGATGCTGTTCATCGCCGCCCTGCTCGAAGGCTTTGGGCGCCAGCTGATCAATAGCGACACGGTCCGCTACACGATTGCCGGCTCAAGCCTGATCTTCTGGCTTGGCTATTTCTATCTGCCGCGCCGCACGGTGGGGGATCGCCGTGACTGAAGCCGCCATTCCGCCGCCCAATATTGTCGAAGAAGGCAAACGCCGCCGCGCACGGATACGGGCGCGCGCAGCTGAAGAGAAACGCGTTCGCACCCTGGTGACGCCTGAGGGAGCGGCGCTGAACCTCAAGATCTCGACCTTCGGGGAGCGGCTGGGCGCCTTCATCCTCGATGTGTCCCTGCAATTCATCATCATGTTCTCGATCATTTTCGCGATCGCGTTCATTGCCGGCGCGTTTGATTTCAATGGCTGGCAGATTGCCTGGGCCGTGGCCATGGTGCTGATTTTCTTCGTCCGCAATTTCTATTTCATATTCTTCGAAATCGGTCGCAAAGCCGCGACGCCGGGCAAGCGCGCACTGGGCCTCAGGGTCGCCGATCGCCAGGGCGGGCGCCTGACCGCAAATGCCGTGATCGCCCGCAATTTCATGCGCGAACTGGAATTCTTCCTGCCGCTTTCGGTCCTGTTCAGTTTCGGGGCGGAGGGCGTGGCCGGCTGGGTCAACTGGCTGCTGCTCATCTGGTGCGGAATCTTCGTCCTGTTTCCGCTATTCAACAAGGACAAGCTTCGTATTGGTGACCTCGTCGCCGGGACCACGGTGATCCATGCGCCGAAAGTGCAGTTGCTGGATGACATCGCCTCCGCCGCGCCAACGCGCGACACGGCCAGCACGATCGTGTTCACACCGGCTCAGCTCGAAGTCTATGGCATTCACGAGCTGCATGTCCTGGAGGACGTTCTGCGCCAGTCGACACCTGAGATCAAACGCAATGTCGCCAACCGGATCGCGACCAAGATTGGTTATACGCCGCAGGCCGGAGAGACCGATATTGCCTTCCTCGAAGCCTTTTATGCCGGTCTGCGTCGCCATCTGGAGCAGCGCATGCTGTTCGGGCAGCGCAAGGAAGACAAATATGATCAGCGCTAGCCAAGGCGCAGGGGCTCAACTATTGGTCTGGATATTGCACCCCTGAAACCCGAATGATCGATTGTAACGGCAGGTATTATGCACCTCACTCCTCGAGTTCTTGTCAGCGGCGGCGCTGGATTCATTGGCAGTCACTTGTGTGATCGGCTGATCGAAAAAGGCTATGAAGTCCTTTGTGTCGATAATTTCTTCACCGGCACGCGCGCCAATATCGTCCATTTGCTGGACTCGAAATCGTTCGAGCTGATGCGCCATGATGTGACCTTCCCGCTCTTTGTCGAGGTCGATCAGATCTACAATATGGCCTGCCCGGCGAGCCCGATTCACTACCAGTTCGACCCGGTTCAGACGACCAAGACGTCCGTGCACGGCGCAATCAATATGCTCGGCCTCGCCAAGCGCACCAAGGCCCGCATTCTGCAGGCCTCGACCTCCGAAGTGTATGGCGATCCAAGCGTGCATCCGCAGGAAGAGAGCTATTGGGGCAACGTCAACCCGATCGGCCCGCGCTCTTGCTATGATGAAGGCAAACGCTGCGCCGAGACGCTGTTTTTCGACTATTACCGTCAGCACAATCTCGACATCAAAGTTGCGCGCATCTTCAACACCTATGGCCCGCGCATGCATCCCAATGATGGCCGCGTGGTCTCCAATTTCATCGTCCAGGCCCTGAAGGGCGAAGACATTACCCTGTATGGCGACGGCCAGCAGACGCGCAGCTTCTGCTATGTCGATGACCTGGTCGATGGGCTGATCCGCCTGATGGAAAGCCCGGACGGCGTTACCGGCCCGATCAATCTCGGCAATCCGGGTGAGTTCACGATCAAGGAACTGGCCGAGAATGTCATCGATCTCACCGGATCAAGGTCGAAAATGGTCAACAAGCCGCTGCCGCAGGACGATCCGCGCCAGCGTCAGCCCGACATTACGCGGGCCAAGACGCAGCTCGACTGGACACCTGACATCGCCTTGCGCGACGGGCTGACCAAGACCATCGCCTATTTCGACAATCTGTTGAAACAGCAGGCCTAGCCGCGCGCCCAGCGATCCGCTGAAATCGATACCGCGTGGTCAGCATCCTTCTTGACCACCAGGTCCGCATGCGCCCGCAAAGGCAGGATGTGGTTTTCCAGATTTGGCAGATTGATCGCGGCCCAGACCGATTTGGCAAATGCGATCAGCTCGTCTTCTGACATGTGCCGGAATTGCGCGTAGAAACTCGTCGGATCGTGCTCGGCCGCGTGCCAGAAGCGGAGGAACCGCTCGAGAAACCAGCCCTCAATATGCGCCAGTTCGGCATCGAGATAGATCAGCAGATCGGGCTCGTGCGGCGCGGCCTCTGCAGCGGCGCGGGGTTCAAACCCAAGGCCTTCCAGGATGAGAATGTCCGGGTCATCTATGGTCCGCGTCAGGGCCGGATCCGGATCGAAGGTGATGTGACTATAGCCCGGAAAATCCGTTGCTGTGGTGCGCACCGACTCGATCGCCGCCCGCATTGCGGCGCGGTCATAGGTTTCCGGAAAGCCCTTGCGCTGAAACAGACCCTGTTCGCGCAAATAGTCGGTCGGGAACAGGAATCCATCCGTCGCCACTGTATCCACGTCGAAAGCGGGCTCCAAGCTCTGCTCGAGATGCCGCGCCAACGTGCTCTTTCCAGAGGCGACAGACCCGGTTAGCGCGATGACCATATCCGGCCGATCTGTCTTGATCTCGCGAAGACGGTCAGCGACCGCTTCGATGCCAACCGTCATCGGATAGTCTGGTGTCGCCATCAATGCCTCCGCGCTGTTCGGACGCATCTAAGCAGAGCTGTCAGGGCGTGCCAAGAAAGCGCTCCAGCTGGCTCATGAAGTCTTCGAACTGATCATGGTGCAGCCAGTGCCCGGCCTCTTCAATCAGGCTCACCGTGGCGTTCTGGAACGGCGCGGCCCGGCCATCTTCGGCCGGATTGGAGGCCCAACTATTGGCGCCATAGACGAGCCAGGTCGGGCAGGTAATCTGCGTCCACAGGTGCACAAAATCCTCGTGCGTAATATCGGAGGGGGACCGCCCCAGCCCGGCTGGATCATAGGCCCAGCTGACGGTGCCGTCGGCATTCGTCTTCACCCCGGTTTCGGTCAGGTGGTGAATGAGCTCATCTGGAAGGTGCGTGAACGCGGCTTGCATTCGCGCCTTGGCGACATCGAGATTCTCCATGACCCGCGCCGACCGGCCAGAGAGCTGGCGGCGCTGATCGACCCAGTTGGTCAGTCGTTCGGTCACCGATTGCGCCTTGCGCTCAGCCAGCATTTTGGGCGACGGGCCGAGCCCTTCAATCGAGACCAGCTTTTCAATCTGGTCCGGATACAGACCCGCATAGCGCAATGTGATGTTCCCGCCGAGCGAGTGCCCCATCAGGGTGAATCGGCTGAGCCCCAGATGATCGACCAGACTGGCCAGGTCAAAGACATGGTCCATGACCCCATAATCGCCATCGCTGACCCAGTCGCTTTCGCCATGGCCGCGCAAGTCATGCGCGAAGACGCGATAGGTCTGGCTGAGCCGGGCCGCAACCGCGTCCCAGCTGCGTTTCTGGTCACGCCCGCCATGTACCAGTAGCAAAGGCGGCGCGCCTGCATCGCCCCACTCAGCGTAAGCCAGACTGAGGCGTTGTGAGGGAAAGCGGTCAGTTCGTTTGGGAGCAGTCATGCCGGTTAGCTAGTGTCTCCGGCGCGCGATGGCGACCCCTGCTGCCGGGGAAACCTTGCAAGTCGTGTCCGGGCTTGCCACATGGCCGCCTTCCTTTCTATGGAGAGCGTGATGACGCCGACCAATGTGCCGCTTGATGATTTTGTTGCCGGATTCAGCCCGCAGGGCTTGCCCGTGCGTGGACGGGTGATCCGTCTGTCCGAGCAGAGCATCTCACCGATCCTCAAGCGACACGCCTATCCTGATCATCTTGCGGAGATCCTCGGCGAAGCGGTGATGCTGTCGGCGCTGGTTGGCTCCGGCATGAAATTCCAGGGCAAGGTGATGGCGCAGGCAGAAGGCGATGGTCCGCTCTCCATGCTGGTCGGCGAATATACGAAAGCTGGCGGATTGCGCGGCTATGCCCGACACGAACCCGAGCGCTGGGCCTGGCTCGACAAGGTCAATAAAGGCGAGAAGCCGCATATGCCGCAACTCTTCGGCGCGACCGGACGGCTAGGCCTGATCATCGTCTATGACAATACCGAAATGAAGCCCTATCAGGGCATTGTCCCACTGGTGAAAGGCTCTCTGGCCGAATGCGCACAGGATTATTTCCGCCGCTCCGAGCAGGTCGATACGCTGCTGCGCCTCGCGGTGCACAAGGATGAGAATGGCAATTGGCGGGCCGGCGGCATGATGATCCAGAAGATCGCGGGCGACGATGCCCGCGGCGACACGGATGACGGCTGGCGCGAAGCCGAAGCGCTGTTTTCCACGCTCACCGAAGAAGAACTGACCGACCCGGCCGTGCCAGCCCCGGACCTGGTCTATCGCCTGTTCCATGAAGGCGGTGTGGCGATGGATACTGATGCTCAGGCGCTGGACGATGTCTGTACGTGCAGCCGCGAACGCCTGGTCGGGACGCTGCAGGGCATGGCAGATGAGAGCCTGCGCGAAATGGTTGAACCGGATGGCACGCTGCAGGTCGACTGCCAATTCTGCTCGCGGGCCTATACAATCTCGATCGAAGAAGTGACGCGCGCGGCGAACTAGCCGGCGCTCAGCCACGCTCTGGTTAGAATAGCTACACCAAAAAATACCATACAAACTCAAGAGCTTTGTGCTAAGCCCCGGATATGGAGGTGGATCACATGACGGACAGTCCTGCGCTCAAACTGGATGGGTTTTTGCCTTATCGTCTCTCAGTCTTGTCGAACGCGGTTTCGAGCAAGATTGCCGCGATATATGAGCGCGAATTCGAATTGTCTGTCTGGCAATGGCGCATCATCGCCGTCCTCGGTGAGCGTGAAGGTCTGACCAGCACTGAAGTGGCGCAGCGTACGCTGATGGACAAGCCGACCGTCAGTCGCGCCGCCGCGAGCCTGATCGAGCGTGGTATCCTGGAACGCCATATCGATGCCGATGATCGCCGCAGAGCCCCGATGCGGCTGACCGAAGAGGGTCAGGCCATCTATGCTGCGGTCATTCCACGCGCGCTGGAAAACGAACGTGAGCTACTCGACGCCCTGACAGCAGACGAAGCCGAGACGCTGCACGCGTTGCTTAGCCGACTGTCCATGGTCGTCTCTCCGGACAACCCGCTATGGGGCGACGCCTAAGCCTGCAAGGAGACACGCATGTCAAACCCGCTGATGGACGCCATTTTTTCGGGAATCACATCGCAGCGGCCTGAGTTCAAGAATGCGCGGAAAACCTGGACCGACACCCTGGAGCCGGCACTCACAGCCCGAGAAACCGAACGCAAGGCGACGATTTCAAAAGCGCGAAAACGGACCATCGGCACCGCCTTGATTGTCGGCGCATTCGCCTTGATCGCCCTGTTCGCCACGCGTGGTGGTGGCACCATGTTCATCCTCATCGCCTCAGCAGCGATCACCGCGATCGCCAGCGGCGCGGCCTGGATTCCACTGTTCGCGATGAAGTCAGAGACCAAGCAGCTGGTCGTCGGATCCGCCGCTGAGGCGTTCGGCTTCAAGTACGAAACCCTGCATCCAGATGTCGACGGTGTCGCTGACTGGAAGAGCGCGGGCGCGTGGATCAAGGCGCAATCTTCAAACCAGGCCGCCGCGAAACTGTTTGGCGGTGCGAATGACGATCCGGCGCCGACACCGGCCTTTGAAGTGCTCAAGGCATCGCGCCTGCTGCCCAGCTATGACAGCCGCAAATTCGAAGACCTGATCGAAGGCGATCGCGCCGAGACGCATTTCTCCCTGGTCGAGTGCAAGCTCACTGAACAGCGAGGCTCAGGCAAGAATCGCCGAACCGTGACGACGTTTCAGGGCCTGCTCTTCCACATCGAATACCCGGAGCGCTTCCTGGGGCGTACCCTGATCGCACGGCAGGGCTGGTGGAAAGGCTTCTTCGGCGACAAGGAGCTCCAGAAAGTCGACCTTGTCGCGAAAGAGCTCGAAGACAATTTCACCATCTACTCCAATGATCAGGTCGAGGCGCGGGCGCTGCTGACACCCGACCGGATGGAGCGACTGATTGCCCTGGAGCGCCATTTCAAAGGCGGCAAGCTGCGCGGCATCTTTGAAGGCGACCATCTGACCCTGGCACTCGAGGCCGATGACCAGTTCGAAGCCGGCTCGATCTGGAAACCACTGGTCGACCCGGAGCGCTATATCACGGCGCTCACGGAAATTGGCCTGGTCTGCGATGTGATTGACGGCTTCCTCACCCGCGAATGGGTGAAGGACAAACTCTAGGCAGAGACCCGATCCGCAAACCGCGCGTCGCCGCCGACCTTGTTGAGGACGGCGCCGATAACATTTCCGCCGCGGGCCAGAAGATCCCGCCGCGCCATATCGACCATTTCAGGACTGGTACGATCCGCCTCGACGACGAGGATGATGGCATCGGCTTGATCAATCATCGAGAAGGCCGCGCTTGAGCGCTCCAGAGACGGTGCGTCGACCACCACCCAGTCCGCAATCTTGCGAACGGCAGACCACCAGGCCGGGCTCGCCTGTAGCTTCACCTTCTGCCCTGCATTAAGGCGCTCATTGCGAAAGCGGGTGATCAGTAATGGCAGGCCGTCAATATCATGCGCTGTCAGCAGCTTGTTCTGTTTCACATCAACCAGGCGCGGCGACACCGAGTAGATCGGATCCTGGCGCAGCGAAGCATCATAGGCACGGCCCGGCCGCCCGATGTCGCGCGCAAATCGACGCTCAAAGCCGCGAAAGACCGGATTCTGTTGCAAGTCGAGATCAACCAGCCAGGCCCGCGTCTCTGACCGGCGCGCTGCCAGGCAGGCAAAGCTCGAGGCCACGCTGGTCGTGCCTTCGCCGGTCTGGGCGGAAACGAACAGGATCACGCGCCCGCCTTCGCCCGTCGTCGGCACACGCGTCGCGGTTCGCCAGATCGGCTCAAGGTCTTCGCGAAGATCGCGCATGGGCGGGCAAGCCTTCAGTCTGTACCGGCGAGCCCTAGCATGGTCTTGGTTAACGGGGGTTTGCGCGCCTTTAACTCTTATGCGCGGCCGACTGTTGCCAGGACAGGCATATGCGTCGTGCGCTGCAAGGCGCCAGCCGTCGGAAATCCGCGCATGGACCGGACCCGCAGCGTCCCGGCAATCAAGGCGGCAAGCGCGGCAAGGAATGTGGCGAGCATCGCGAATGGAAGTTTCAGGCTTTGCCCCCGCAGCGGCAATGTCGCTGGCTCCGTGATCTTGATGCTGTCTGCTGATGGCGCCGGCAGATCTTGCGAGCCGCCCTGTTGCTGCCCGTGCGTACCGAGCGCGCGCAGGCTGGCTTCCGCAAGGTCGCGGTCGCGTAGCAGTGCAGTCCATTCCGGTTCCAGGCCGGTGAAGCGATTGAGCTTCTCTTCCACCGCCTCAAACTGGCGCGTCAGTTCGGCGATCTGCTGCGCCAGTGCATCGCGCTCAGCTTCCAGAGCAAAGCGCGAGGCTTCGAGCGATTGATACGTCGGGTTCGGCCCCCGCCGCACGGTTTCAGCCGGCCCTTCACCCGCTTCTATCGCGGCACGCAAATCAGCAATCTGGCGCTCGATCGCCTGCACGCGGCGGCTCTCCGGTGTATAGGTCGCGAGCGCTTCGCTTCGCTGGCTTTCCAGCTCGCGCAGGCGCAACGCGCCCGTATCCTCGATATAGAGATCCTGCTGGGCCGAAGTATCGCCCAATTGGCGGCGCGTCCGGGCGAGCTCTGCAGCCACGGCCTTCTGGCGCGCCTGGGACGCCGACAATTCGCCCGATATCACCGCATGCAGGCCCTGGGCGGTAGAACGCTCGCTCGCAAAATCACGAATGGAATGCGTGCTGAGAAAGGCGCGGATCGCGTCTTGAGCTGCGAGCAGATCGCCTTCGATCCGCTTGCGCTCGGCACCTGCCTCGCTCACCGGTCGATTGCCAAAGAGCTCAGCGCGGCGCTGCAGATAGACCGCCATGGCGGCGTTCAGGAGCTCAGCTGCCGTGCCGGGATCATCATGCCGGACGGCCAGTTGAATGACATTCGAACCGGGCGCTGCCTCGACCGAAAACGACCGGCGAAACGCATCAACGCCTTGCTGGAAGTACACCCGCTCAATCGCGTCCCGCTGACTGGACGGAGCCTGACGATTAGCGCGTTCCTGGGCCTTCATCAGGTCCGGGAAAATGCGCGAGAATGGAAAACGCGAAAGGGTCCGTTCCGCAACCAGGCGGGTCCGCAAAATCTGCGCTTCGCCCTGCACCTGTTCCTGAATGCCGAGGCCTGAGGCACCGGCTGTGCGCACCTCATCACCGGCCGTGACATAGAGCGACGAGCGCGACTCAAATTGCGTCGGCATTTGCAGCGCGAGGAGCAGGCCCACAGCGAGGACGGGCAGCGCGGCCAGGATCATGGTCCATTTTGAACGCCAGAGCTGGACCAGAAAATCGGACATGCTTAGTCGAGGCCGGACCGGCACATAGCCGGCGTCCGCCTGAACGACCCCTCTGGGTCCCCAGTCAGCACTGTCGGTCATCCGCGAGGGCTCCGAACTCGGTTTCAGTCCCGTTCTTATTACCCGATTGATACTTCCTTAAACATTAACACAGACGCTTTGGTCTGCTTATTTCACCCCAGATGACCGCCATGAATCGCCTGCTTTGCCTTGCCTTGATTCCGCTGCTCGCAGGCGGGTGCCAGTCGGCTGCGCCTGTGGTCCCGGTCCTGGATGTGGCGCAAGTCGAGTCCCCTGAGGCGCCTGGCGAAACGGTCTATCTTCTGGGCCCGGGTGATCAGCTGGAGATTATCGTCCATACCGCGCCGGAGCTTTCCCGCATCGTCACCATCGCGCCAGACGGTGAGATCAGAATCCCCTATTCCGGCCCAATCCAGACTTCCGGTCAAACGCTTGAGGACGTGCAACAACTTTTGCGCAACGCGCTGGCCAGCGAGCTTCGTGATCCGGACATTGATGTCCTGCTCTCGGCGACAGCGACAACCGAGTGTGCGCGGTGCCAGTCCGGCGAGGTCGCCGACGACCGCTAATCGGGTCTTTCAACACGCGCGCTTAGCGCTTATGCGAAGGAAACCTCATTACAGGAGCTTCCTCACATGGCCGACGCCGAAAACACAATCCTCATGGAAACCAGCAAGGGCAGTGTCACCATCGAACTGCGCCCCGACCTCGCCCCTGGCCATTGCGATCGCATTCGCGAGCTGGCGCGTGAAGGTTTCTATGATGGCATCATCTTTCACCGCGTGATCGATGGCTTCATGGCGCAGGTCGGCTGCCCGAATGGCACTGGCATGGGCGGATCGGACAAGCCGAACCTGCAGGCTGAATTCAACGCTGAGCCCCACGTTCGCGGAATCTGCTCCATGGCCCGCACCAATCAGCCGAACAGCGCCAATAGCCAGTTCTTCATCTGCTTTGATGACGCCCGATTCCTGGACAATCAGTACACAGTCTGGGGCCAGGTCACTGAAGGCATGGACGTTATCGACGCACTCGCTAAAGGCGAACCGCCGCGCGCGCCGGATTCCATTGTCTCTATGAAAGTTGCCGCAGACAGCTAAAGTTCAGCTTCGATACACGAGACTGCACACATGGCTTCGGCAAAATCAGGACGCAGAGCACGATGGTGGGGAGGGCGATTGCTCGGCTCCCGCATTGCGCGCCTGATTTTTGCCTCCAACCTGGCCGGACTGATCATCCTGATCATCGGCGCCATGGTTCTGAACGAAATGCGCGCCAGTTTCGTGGTCTCGAAGAAACAGGACCTGGTCGGCCAGGCGCAGCTTCTGTCCAATCTGATCGGCGACGATGCCGCTTATGGCGAACCGCAACCGATCCTGGACGAGACTCTCGCCAAGGACGTGCTGGCCTCCTTGTCGCTGCCACAAACGCTGCGCGGCAAGATCTACGATACCGACGCCAATCTCGTGGGGGACAGCTATTTCCTGTCCGACCGGGTGATCGTCGAGAACCTGCCGCCTTTGCAGGACCCGGATCAACTGACAGTCTGGAGCAAGAGCTTGTCGGAATGGGCCGTGTCGGTCCTGAGTTCATTCCGCCCCTCCGAGGGCGAGGATGCGGTTCGAACGCTGACTTTTGAGGAAGAGTTCGCCGAAGCCCTGATCGGCAATGAAGCCGCCAGCCAGCGGTTCAATGATCGCGGGCAGCGCATCATTTCCGTGTCACTTCCGATCCAGCACGTCTCCGCTGTGGTCGGCGTGCTCACCGTCGAGTCGAATGATATTGACGCCATCATCCGGGCCGAGCGGACCGCGCTGGTCCCGTTCATCGCTGTCGCCATCCTCGTGGCGCTGGTCACCTCGGCCCTGTTGACCATCGGGATCGCCAACCCCTTGCGCAAACTGGCCAGCGAGGCTGACCGCATTCGCAGCGGCACCAGCAGCAAGCTGGATCTGCCAAGAATCACCAAGCGACACGACGAAATCGGCCATCTGGCCCAGTCCGTGGAGGCCATGACCGCCGCGCTCTTCGAACGAATCACGGCAAACGAGTCCTTCGCCGCCGACGTTGCGCACGAGTTGAAAAACCCGCTCACCTCGATCCGGTCCGCTGTTGAAACCGCCGAAATGGTGCAGGATGACCCTGAAAAGCGCGAAAAGCTGCGCAAGGTGATCGCCCAGGATGTGCAGCGCCTGGATCGCCTGATCACTGATATTTCCAACGCCTCGCGACTGGAAGCGGAGATCACGCGGATTCCGACTGAGCAGCTCGACATTTCCCGCTTTGTCCGCGAAATCGTCCGCACTTATGAGGGGCTCGAGCATCAGCGAAACGTCAAGGTCGTATTCAAAGATGACACCATGGACGCCGGACTAACCGTGCACGGGCGTGAAGGCCCGCTGGGACAGGTGCTTCGCAACCTGATCGACAATGCCCGCTCCTTCTCACCGGAAGGCGACGAGGTCCTGGTCACGCTGACACAAAGCCGGCAAGGGCCGCAAACCACGGCCTGCATCCTGGTCGAAGACAACGGACCCGGCATTCCGGACGACAAGCTAGAGAAGATTTTCGAGCGCTTTTATACTGACCGCCCGGCGGGCTCTGCGTTCGGCAATAATTCCGGTCTCGGCCTGTCCATTGTCGCGCAAATCGTTGAGACCCATATGGGCACAGTCGTCGCTGCAAATAGAGATGCGGGCGGCGCGCGATTTACCATCGAATTGCCCGCCATATAAGCAGATTCCCACCTGTTAATGAGAATTGAACGCGCCTATTGAGAATAGTGCCCAGTTGTGCTATATAAAACTGTCACAACACCATATCCGAGCCATGCATATGTCGGCACCTGAGAAGAGAAGTTCTCGCCGGCGTCGTGGCTCGTTTGCGTAGAAAAAAGAGGTCTCCACATGGCAACAGCAGATACACTGGATTTCGCAGAAGGTCAGAAAATCGTTTATCCTGCCCACGGCGTTGGCACGGTTACAGCGATCGAGCAGCAACAAGTCGCTGGCATGACCCTGGAAGTCTATGTTGTCTCGTTCGATCAGGACAAGATGATCCTGCGCGTCCCGACCAATCGTGCGATTGCGTCTGGCATGCGGGCGCTGGCCGGTTCGAAACTGGTCGACGACGCCCTGAAAACCCTGGGCGGAAAAGCCCGGATCAAGCGCACCATGTGGTCGCGCCGGGCGCAGGAATATGAAGCCAAGATCAATTCAGGCGATCTGATCTCAATCGCAGAAGTCGTCCGCGACCTGCACCGGATGGAAGATCAGCCTGAGCAGTCTTATTCAGAGCGCCAACTCTATGAAAGCGCCCTTGACCGTATGGCCCGTGAACTGGCCGCCGTAGAAAGCATCGACCACAGCTCGGCCATGGATCGCCTGGCTGAATCGCTGGCCAAGAAAAAAGCCGCCTGAAAGGGCGAGCCGGAAGACGGCGAAGAGACTTAGAGAAAGCCCCGCCAATGGCGGGGCTTTTTCTTTTGGGTGAGGACAGTTCTTCAGGCATGGCAGCAGCATTCCAATTTCTCTCCATGACTCCCGCTATGGAGGTTCAGCATGCCTCGGCGGCCGGCGCCCGCTGAGAACGGGAGCCGGAGCCCACGCTTTCTTGGTTATAGAAGCAAAATGATCGCGTTCACTGAAGCGTGCGCCAGGATTGGCGCGATGAGGGATCCGCGCCACAGGAACAGCAACGTCAGTAATAGCCCATTTATCGCAGCGATGGCGATGCCAACGATCCCCAAACCGATATGCAGGACGGCGAAAAAAAGCAGCATGACAGGGACCGCGACCCAGATCGACATGCGCTCGGTCAATCGCCTTAGGGCATAGCCTCGAAACAGCACTTCTTCGACAAGTCCGCCCGCGAGAACGCCAGCAATGAGGCTCGGCAGAATACTCGTTCCTAGCGGGCTCGACGCCGGAGCAACCCTGTACGTGTTCGCGTCGGCCCGGAGGATGTCGATCAAGGGCTCGAACATGTAGCGCTGGGCGAGAAAGATCACCGCGCCGGACGTGAGTCCAATGGCGACTTCAATCGCGATGCCATTCCCGGACGTCGCACCGATATCAAAGCGTTTGAGTCCGTCCAGCCGCATGAACCATAGCACCAACGCGAACAGGATCGCGTGATTGAGGATAATGACATAGACGACCAATGCAGGCAGTGTCGTTGAAAGAACGGACTGGTCACCCTTCGCCTGAAAGACCAGGTACACGCCCAAGCTGATCGTCAGGGAAAACAGCAAAACGACCGGCAAGGCCAGGATCACCCAAACGCGCCACCAACCAGGTCGACGACTTGAATCCATGACATTCTCCTAATTTTTTGCACGCGCTTGTACATGCGCCAGAACTTCTTCGAGCCAGGCTTGCCGCGCGCTTGCCATCAGCTGACCAGACCTGAGAATCAGAGCCCAGTAACCGGCATCTGATTTCGCAGCGTTCATCTCGCGAAGTGTGGCGATGCCAAATTCGATCTTCGCCATATTTTCCGCGTTCTTGCTTAGCGCCGACTCGATTTCGCTGAGGAGAGTCTCCGGCGCGACCATCGATGCCGAGAACATTTTCAAAATCAGCTCGTCCCGCACCAATCGATCCGAGGATGGCGTTTCAACCCATTCGCGCAAGAATGTCCGCCCCGTGTCCAGGATCTCATATTTCTTGGATTTACCGATCTCGTCATCTTCAAGTTTCCGGATCAGGCCTTGTTCGCAAAGCAGGTTGAGCGCCGGGTAGATCTGTCCGTAACTCTCTGACCAGAATTGTCCGAAACGACTCTGGCAATAGTCCTTGATCTCGGCGCCACTTAGCGGGCCAAGGCGCAATAGCGACAGTATCGCAAACTTGGTTCTTCCACCCTTCATATCTAACAGATATATCTATTAGATATTCGAATCAAGGATTTTCTGCTCCGGCGCGAGTAGCTTTGCCGCCACCGGATGAAGGCTTGGCGTTCAAGAGCGAGCGTTGCGCCGAAGTGCCGTACCAATTTGCTGGACAGATTTCGCTTCTTAGATCGGCTCCGATTTTTTCAATAAAGAACTGATCCACGCCCGCATTGGTCTCGTAGACAGAGACAAATACACCCCTAGCGGGCAAGGGAGATGGACATGGGCACCGCCGCGCTGAGTGGAAATGCCGATCGTCGCTTCGTCAGGAAAGCGATGAAGGCGCCAATGCTGGAAGCCGAGCATGAGCTCAATCTGGCGCGGCGATGGCGCGAACAGGATGACGAACGCGCCCTGCATGAGCTGACCACCGCCTATATGCGCCTGGTGATCTCCATGGCCTCGAAGTTCCGTCATTATGGCCTGCCGCTGGCCGATCTGGTGCAGGAAGGCAATGTCGGTCTGATGCAGGCTGCCGCACGGTTCGAGCCGGCGCGCGAAGTGCGTTTCTCGACCTATGCCGCCTGGTGGATCCGATCGTCGATCCAGGATTATGTCCTGCGCAATTGGTCGATCGTCCGCACCGGCACGACCGCGGCGCAGAAATCGCTCTTCTTCAACCTTCGCCGCCTGCGCGCCAAGATTGATGATACCGGCGATGCGATCATGACCGTTGAGAACAGGAAATGGGTGTCGGAACATCTCGGTGTGCCAGAACGCGACGTCGAGACCATGGCCTCGCGACTGTCCGCGTCGGACCGGTCGCTGAATGCGCCGCTGGCCACGGACGGTGACGCCCAATGGCAAGATCTGTTGCCAGACGAGAGCGCAACACCGGACCAGGTGGTCATGGAAGAACGCGACAATGCCAAGCGCAAGCAGTGGATTGCCGAGGCCTTGCAAGTCCTCAATGACCGCGAAACCCTGATCATTAGCGAGCGGCGCCTATCCGAGGACACAGTCACGCTGGAAGTACTCGGCAAACGCCTTGGCATTTCGAAGGAGCGGGTGCGGCAGATCGAACATCAGGCGCTGAACAAGCTCCGCAAGGCCCTGACCAAACTGGTTGGCGATCCCGATAAAGCCGGCCTCATTCCGGCTGTTTAATTCCGAGGTCAAACCCTTGGCACAGGTTCGTGAGGTCGTCCCTTGCGAACCTGTTTTGCCATTCCCACATGAGGTTCAGACGGGTCGCTGCTGAGCGGGGCCCGGAAAACTGAAACCTCCTCCGTGCGATCTGAGGTCGGCGGAATATCTGCCTTTGAAAGGGGATGACGAATGAATTTCGACACCTATACCGAACGCGCGCAAAGCGTCCTTCAGGCCGCGCAAACCACGGCGCTGGCCAATTCCAACCAGATCTTCACCCCCGAGCATATTCTCAAGGCCATGCTCGATGATCGCGATCAGCTGGCCGCAAATCTGATCCGCGCTGCGGGTGGTCAGCCCGAGAAAGTCGCGCAATTGCTTGATGACGCCTTGCGCGCCATCCCGAAAGTCAGCGGCGGCCAGAGCGGTCTGCGGCTCGACCAGAGCACGGCCAAACTGTTCGCCGATGCCGAAGCCGGGGCCAAGAAAGCCGGCGATAGTTTCATCACGGTGGAACGCATGCTGATCGCGCTGGCAGGCCTCAAGAGCTCGAAGGCCGCAGACGCGCTGAAAGCCGCAGGCGTCACCGCCAACATGCTCGAAGCTGCCGTCACCCAGCTGCGCCAGGGTCGCACGGCCGACAGCGCCAATGCCGAAGAAGGCTATGAAGCGCTGAAGAAATACACCCGCGACCTGACCGCCGACGCGCGCTCGGGCAAGCTCGATCCGGTGATTGGGCGTGACGAGGAAATCCGCCGCGCCATTCAGGTTCTGTCGCGCCGGACCAAGAACAATCCCGTGCTGATCGGTGAGCCGGGCGTCGGCAAGACCGCCATTGCTGAGGGTCTTGCCCTGCGCATTGTCGATGGCGATGTCCCGGAAAGCCTGAAAGACAAGCGCCTGCTGGCCCTCGATATGGGCGCTCTGATTGCCGGGGCGAAATTTCGCGGCGAGTTCGAGGAGCGATTGAAAGCGGTCCTCAAAGAAGTCGAGCAAGCCGAGGGCGGTGTCGTTCTGTTCATCGACGAAATGCACACCCTGGTTGGCGCCGGCAAGACCGATGGCGCCATGGATGCGTCCAACCTGATCAAGCCGGCTCTCGCCCGCGGTGAGCTGCACTGCCTCGGCGCCACGACGCTGGATGAGTATCGCAAATATGTTGAAGGCGACGCCGCTTTGGCGCGCCGGTTCATGGCCGTCTATGTCGATGAGCCAACCGTCGAAGACACAATCTCGATCCTGCGCGGCTTGAAAGGCCGCTATGAAGCCCATCATGGCGTGCGCGTGAGTGACAGCGCGATTGTCTCAGCCGCGACCCTGTCCAATCGCTATATCACCGACCGCTTCCAGCCCGACAAGGCAATCGACCTGATGGACGAAGCGGCCTCACGCCTGCGCATGCAGGTCGATTCCAAGCCGGAAGAGCTGGACGAGATTGATCGCCGCCTGCTGCAGCTGAAGATCGAAGCCGAAGCGCTCAAGAAAGAGAAAGACGACGCTTCCAAGGATCGGCTCAAATCGATTGAAGGCGAGATTGCTGACCTGCAGACCCAGTCCGATGAACTGACCACAGCCTGGGCGGCAGAAAAGGACAAGCTCAAGGGCACGGCCTCCGCGAAAGAAGAGCTTGATCGCGCCTATGCAGAAATGGCCGAAGCCCAACGCGTCGGCGATCTGCAGAAAGCCTCGGAACTGAAATTCTCAGCCATTCCGGAGCTGGAAAAGCGGATCGCAGACGTCGAGGGCAGCGAAGACGCCGACAATGAGGGCGGCCTTGTTTCAGAAGTTGTCCGTCCCGACCACATCGCCGCCGTGGTCAGCAAGTGGACCGGCATTCCCGTCGACAAGATGCTGGAAGGCGAGCGTGAGAAATTGCTGCGCATGGAAGATGCCTTGCGGGCCCGTGTGGTCGGCCAGGACGATGCTCTGCAGGCCGTATCCAACGCGGTCCGACGCGCCCGCGCCGGTTTGCAGGACCCGAATCGCCCGATTGGCTCCTTCCTGTTTGTTGGCCCGACCGGCGTCGGCAAGACCGAACTGACCAAGGCGCTCGCCGAGTTCATGTTCGATGATGACAGCGCCGTGCTGCGCCTCGACATGTCGGAATTCCAGGAGAAGCATTCGGTCGCCCGACTGATCGGCGCGCCTCCGGGCTATGTCGGCTATGATGAGGGCGGGGTGCTGACTGAAGCCGTGCGGCGACGTCCATACCAGGTCGTCCTGTTCGACGAGGTCGAGAAAGCCCACCCGGATCTGTTCAACACGCTTCTGCAAGTGCTCGATGATGGCCGACTGA
Organism: Hyphomonadaceae bacterium; assembly: GCA_024742355.1. Lineage (GTDB taxonomy): Bacteria > Pseudomonadota > Alphaproteobacteria > Caulobacterales > Hyphomonadaceae > Henriciella. Next base: position 204,768 of record JANSYM010000005.1, read on the forward strand.
CCGATGGTCAGGGCCGCACGGTGGACTTCAAGAATACAGTCATCATCATGACCTCGAACCTCGGCGCGGATGCGATCGCGAGCGGCGATGAAGGTGAGTTGAGTGCGGCACAGAGAGAGGCTGTCTCAGCCGCGATCCGGGCGCATTTCAGACCGGAATTCATCAACCGGATCGACGAGACTGTATTCTTCAAACGCCTCGGTCGTGGTGAGATTGACCATATTGTCGATATCCAGATCGGACGCCTGGAAGGCCTGCTCAAGGATCGCAAGATGCGGATCGAGCTGGCCGAAGGCGCGCGGCAATGGCTCGCCGACCAAGGCTATGATCCTGTCTACGGCGCACGGCCCCTGAAGCGGGTGATCCAAAAGGAATTGCAGGACCCGCTGGCCCGCTTGCTGCTGGAAGGCCGTATCCATGATGGTGAAGCCATCAAGGTCGATGTCGAAGGCGACAGCCTGACCATTAACGGCGTCCCGAACGATTTTGCGAAAGGCGCCGCAGCGCTGAACTAGATCAAGGTGCGGGCGGGGCAACAGAGGCCGTGACGAACGACTCGTCCGGCGCCTGTTGCGTCGCCCGGATCGCATCTACGCGATCGCGCTCGACCTCGAAAACCTCGAAGATTTCAGGGTCCATGGCGAGTTTGCGGCCAGTCGGCAACTTCAGACGCATAGCGTCGACAGGCTTGCCATTCTTGTAGACCTCATAATGCAGGTGCGGGCCGGTAGAGGCGCCGGTTGACCCGACATAGCCGATGATCTGGCCCTGGCGGACCGAGCGTCCGGAACGAACACCGCGTCCATAACGCGACATGTGCGCATAAGCGGTCTTGTAGCCTTTGGCATGACGAATGCGAACATAATGCCCATAGCCGCCATAACGGCTGGCGCGTTCAACGACGCCATTACCGGCGGCATAAATCGGTGTACCCGTCGGCGCGGCAAAGTCTGTGCCTTTGTGCAGGCGGGTATATCCGCTGATCGGATGGCGCCGCTTGCCAAAGCGTGAAGACAGGCGCGCGCCATTGATCGGCGTTTTCATCAGGAATTTGGTCGAGCTCTCACCATTGGCCTGGAAATAATCCGTGACCTTCTCGTCCGGCGTGGTGAAGCGATAGAAGGACTTGGTCACCGCCTTGCCGTTCAGCGACGCATAGAGCACGTCGCCGCGGCGAATGACATTGCCGCGCTCATCCATCAACACGTCGAAGACCATCTCAAACTCATCACCGGGATGCACTTCGCGCTGGAAATCGAGATCATAAGCAAACACCTGGGCGAAATCGACGACCTGCTGGTCTTCCGCGCCAAGCTCCTGAGCGTCCTGATAGAGGCTGGTCTCAATCGAGCCTTTGACGATGTACGGGGTCGGGATCAGCTGCGAGTCGAGCGCAAAAGCCTTGTATTCACCGCCCGGCATGCGCTTGGCCATGAGGCGGCGTCCCGGTTCGAGGTCAACGCTGAGCGCGTTCAGCGTATCACCTTCGACATGTGCTTTGACTTCCAGCCCAGGCCGCACGCGGCGGGCATTCAGAAGTTCCGAACGAGTCAGGCTGTACAATGCCTGATGACCGTCATTTCCCGGCAGGTCGAGGCGATTGACCAGGTCAGACAGGGTTTCGCGGCGCTTCAACGTCGCCGGTCGCACTTCCAGCGCGGCGCCAAGACCGAAATCTTCCGGGTCTACAGGCAGGGAGGCGAGGCTCGCTGTGACAACCTCTTCTACTGGCTCGGCATCGGGCGTTTCGGTTTCAAGCTCGAGGGTCAGAACCGTCACTGAAGACAAGCCAATCAATGCCCCGAGGGCGAAGAGACTGCGCGTGCCTGCTGACATTGTTTTCAACATTTTGCTCTAACTCCTGCAGGCCAACGTCCCGAAAGTGCGGCTGCATCGACAATTTCCTGACGATGATCGTTCAAGAATTGTGCCGTTAAAGACTTAATAACCAGTTCTTTCTTCTGGCAAGATCTGATCGATTGGTTCGAGATTTCTTTTCATTCATGTTTCGGTCGCCGCTGCGGTGCGCGCACTTGTCGTTCATGCTGCCAGTAGACAGACGCGACCAGAGGCTTATCTCCACGCTTATGCGTATGACTACACTTGTCGTGATCGTCGCCATTATCGGCCTGGGACTTACATTCTGGGGCGTCGCTTCAATGTGGGCGCAGATGGGCGTGAACATGACCATGCATGGCTGGATCGCTTACGGCCTGGGTATCGTCGTCAGCATCGCTCTGGCCAGCGGCCTGTTCTATCTGACCTTCAAGAGCGCCCGCGACGGTTATGACGATATCGACCGGCCTGAAGATCTAAACGAATAATCACGTCACAAGCCGACGAATCGGCTAGATAGGGAAGATTGAATCTTCTGGGGTTGAGAAATGATCGAACCGTCCCGCCTTGCTGCGTTTATCGCCTCGCGCATTTGCCATGACCTGATTTCGCCGGTTGCCTCGGTGAATTCCGCGCTCGAATTGCTCGATGAGCCGGGCGACGCTGACATGAAGGCCCAGGCCGAACAGCTGCTGCACAATGGCGCCGCATCGGCCGGTGCGCGCATTCAGCTGCTTCGCTATGCTTTCGGATCGGCGGGCCTTTCCGACACCGCCGCCGATCGTCATGAAGTGCGCCGCATCGTCGAAGGCTTCATGGAGAGCCATAAGCCAAGCATAGAATGGGATATCGACACCAACCATTTCAGTTGCGGTCATGCCCGCGTCCTGATGAACCTGGTGATCATGGCTGTGGCCGCCATTCCCCGCGGCGGCGTGGTGACACTCGGCGTTCGAAATGAAAGCGACGGGCTGGTGATCACGGCACAAGCCAAAGGCCTGAAAGCGCGGCTGGCAGAATTCGTTGAAGCGGCCTTTGCCGGAAACGTTCCGGAAGAGGGCTGGTCCGCCCGCACGATCCAGCCGCTATTCGCAACCATGGTCGCCAGCGACCTTGGCGGTACGGTTTCGGCCACCGCGGAAGACGAGTGCGTGACTTTCACAGCACGCGCACTTCGCGCCGAAGGCTAACTGCCTGTTAAGTAAAGGCCGACCATACTGCTGGTTGTAATTGCTGGTTGGTGGCTCATGAAACACTGTCTGATTGTCGATGATTCTCGCGTGGTGCGCACGGTTGCGGGCCGGATTGTAAAGGATCTGTCCTTTTCGGTGTCCGAAGCCGCTGACGGCGCACAAGCCCTGGAAATGTGCCGCGCCGAGATGCCCGATGCCATCCTGCTCGACTGGAACATGCCCGTGATGAACGGCCTCGACTTCCTGCGCGCCCTGCGCCGCGAGGAAAAGGGCAAGGACCCGGTTGTCGTCTTCTGCACCAATGAAAATGATTCCGAGCATATCAGCGAAGCCATCCGCGCCGGCGCCAACGAGTACATCATGAAGCCATTCGATGCCGACATTGTCGAAAGCAAATTCGCTGAAGTCGGTCTGGTCTGAAGCAATTTCTTAATGAAATTGCCTTTCTTAGTAACCTTTGAGCGTCTCCAAGGGTCGAGCTGAACATGCAGGAAACCACTTTTAACGAGCTTGCAGATCTCGCACTCCGGCAAAGCGGGCAGAACATCCCTGCGTCCAAGGCTTATCTGATGGAAGCCCGGCTGAGCACGATTGCCCGGCGTGAAAATTTCGCCACGCTCGACGATCTGGTGCATTGCCTGAAAGCCCGCCCAAATCCGCGTTTCGAACAGGAAGTTGCGGCCGCGCTGACCGGTAAGTCCACGTGTTTCTTTGGCGATCGCGACCTGTTGGACAAACTTGTCGAGCAGGCGCTGCCTAAGCGTCTGGAGCATTCTAAAACCGGGCGCTTGCGGGTCTGGTGCGCCGGCGTTTCGACCGGCCAGGAAGCCTGGTCGCTGGCAATATTGTTACGCGAAGCAGTTGGCTCCCCGCTCGCCAATGCCGAAATCGAAATCATCGGAACGGATCTTTCGACGCAATGCATCGAGACCGCCAAGCAAGGCGTGTATGGCCATTTCGACGTTCAGAAAGGCCTCTCAATCCATCGCCTGATGACGAATTTTGATCGCCGCGATAATGGCGATTGGTCGATCAAGCCAGATCTGCAATCCGCAGTGAACTTTCGGCGCCACAACCTGTTGGAACCAACCCGTGATCTCGGGCAATTTGATGTGATCATGTGCTGCAATGTCCTGAGCGGTCTCGCGGATGGCGCGAGACGCCAGGTGATCGGAACCATGAGCGCGCATCTATTGCCCGAAGCGTTCCTGTTCGTCGGAACAAATGAAAGCGTGCAGGGTCTCTCCGACGCGATCAAGCCGTCCCGCGCTCTGCGCGGCGCGTTCGAACGCGATGTTGCGAATGCAAGTACAGCAGCGGCGTAAACTTTCAGAGCGCAAGACCAATTGTTGCCGTACACTGGCAATTATGAGACACTCAAACCGCTAAATGGAGGGATACCTATGGGTTTTGGCGAAGCAGTACGTACATTTTTTCAGCGTTATACTGATTTTCAGGGACGCTCGCGGCGATCCGAATATTGGTGGGTTGTGTTGGCGGTCGCCTTGTTCTTTGGCGTCGGCGGCGGGCTCGCGGCTGTGTTGGGCGGCATCTCAGGCGGCGGAGACCTGAACCCGATCGGCATGCTGCTCTTTGGTATTCTGGCGCTCGCCTATCTTGCCATCATCATTCCGATGATTGCGCTGGGAGTGCGGAGATTCCACGACCTCAATCAGACCGGTTGGCTCTTGCTTGTGTTCATATTGCTCAGTGCCATTCCTTTGGTTGGCCTTCTGGCCAGCATTGGCCAGATCGTCTGGTTTGCAATGCCGGGCACGACGGGCCCGAACAAGTATGGCGCCGATCCTAAAGGCGGCCATGATGTGGGCGTCTTCAGCTAAGGACTGATCCATCTCAGATCCATGCACCCGCTGGCTGATCGCCAGCGGGTGCATTTCATTTGCGGGTCTGATATAGGCGCGGGCATGAAAACCGAGCTCGATCTCTCCCGGCGTCCTGACGCTGCATCCGTGCCAAAATCGCTGGCCGGCATGTCCCTGCCTGCGCTGAAGGCGGAAATGGAGGCGATCGGTGTCGAACCGAAGAAAGCCAGCATGCGCGCCAAGCAGGTCCGGCGCTGGGCTCACCATATGGGTTGCCAGGATTTCATGGCGATGACCGATATTGCCAAGGATCTGCGCGAGAAGCTGGTCGAGCACTATCACCTGGATCGCCCCGAGATTGCAGATCACCAGGTCTCCGTCGATGGCACCCAGAAATGGCTGACGCGCTTCCAGCCGGGCGTCGAAGGCGAAAGCGTCTTCATTCCGGATGTCAGCCGCTCGGGCGCGCTGTGCGTGTCCAGCCAGGTCGGGTGCACGCTCAATTGCACCTTCTGCCATACCGGCACGCAAAAGCTCGTCCGCAATCTGACAGCGCAGGAAATCGTCGCTCAGATCCTGATCGCGCGGGACGAGATTGGCGAATGGCCGGCCAGTGTTAAGGGCCGGCGCCTGACCAATATCGTGTTCATGGGCATGGGCGAGCCGCTGTACAATCTCGATAATATTGCCGAAGCGATCGATACGATCAGCGATGGTGATGGCATCGCCATTGGTCGCCGCCGCATCACGGTCTCGACCGCTGGCGTCGCCCCGAAAATTCCGGAACTCGGCGCCCGGACCGGAGCCATGCTGGCCATCTCGCTGCATGCTGTGCGCGACGACTTGCGCGACGAGATTGTCCCGATCAATCGCAAGTACGACCTGCAAACCCTGTTCGAAGCGATCCGCGCCTATCCTGAGCTCGGCAATTCAAAGCGTGTGACCTTCGAATATGTCATGCTGAAAGGCGTCAATGACAGCCTCGCCGAAGCGCGCGATCTCGTACAATTGCTGCGCGGCGTGCCGGCCAAGATCAATCTCATTCCGTTCAATCCCTGGCCAGACAGCCCGTATGAATGCTCGGACTGGGAGACGATTGAAGCCTTCGCGGACGTGGTGAAACGCGGCGGCTATGCCAGCCCGATCCGCACCCCGCGTGGCCGCGATATCTTCGCCGCTTGCGGACAATTGCGCTCTGAAAGCGTCAAGAAATCAGCCGCCGAGAAGCGCCGCGAGGCGATGGAACAGACGCCTTAGTTCAGACTTTGCGCGCCGCGCACCAGGCGCCCAGGCTTGGCGCCCGTGGCCTCGCCATGACGCTGAATGACCTGCCCGGCCACCAGAGTCGCCTCATATCCATCCGCATGCTGCATCAGGCGACGCCCGCCCGCCGGCAAGTCATGGACAATGTGGGGCGTGTGCAGGGTCAGACCATCAAAATCGATGACATTGAGATCCGCGCGATAGCCCGGCTGCAGCAAGCCGCGATCTTTCAGGCCCACCCAGGCCGCCGTGTCATGGCATTGGCGTTTGATCAGGAATTCCAACGGCAGCTTGTCCCCCCGCGTGCGGTCGCGGCCCCAATGGGTCAGCAAAGTGGTTGGGAAGGAGCCATCGCAGATCATGCCGACATGCGCCCCGCCATCCGACAGGCCGGGCAGGCTGGCCGGGCTCTCCAACATCGCCTTGACCGGATCAAGGCTGCCCTGGGCATAGTTCAGGAAGGGTAGATAGATCATGCCGCGCCCGTCATCGGCGAGCATCAGATCGAGCATCACCGCTTCCGGGCTCGTCCCACGCGCCCTGGCAATGGCGGCCACGGTCTTGTCCTCGGTCGGCTCATAGTCCGGCGGATCGCCGAGGACGAACATCTTGCCAAAATTGCGCAGGATGGACTTCACGAATGGATTGTCCGCGTCTGGTTCATCCTCCAGCAGACGTTGCTGGAAGGCCGGGTCCTTCAACATGTGAACGCGCTTCTCGAACGGCTCATTGGCGATCGACTGGTAGACCGGATGGCCCGAAAACGGGTTCAGCGTCAGCTCCAGCCCGAGCAGCACACCGACCGGCCGAGGCCCGACCTGGGCCCGCATATCGAGGCCGGCCGCCGACGCCGATTCAATCTCGGCCAGCAAGTGTTTCCAGCCATCGGGAGACACGTCTGCTTGCGCCAGTGACACCGATAGCGGTCGACCAGACTTTTCCACGAGCCGGCGCAACATGGCCGCCTCTTTTTGCGGGTCGTTGAAGTCGGACACGAATTGCAAGACGCCCTTGCCTGCTTCGCCAAGCGCCATGGCGATGCCGGTGAGTTCCTTTTCCGACGCGGTCAAGGTTGGTGTTGGCTGGCCATCCGAGGTGCGATGGTTGAGCGTCCGGGAGGTCGAGAAGCCCAGCGCCCCGGCCTCCACCGCGGCTTTGGCCAGGACCGCCATGTCAGCAATGTCGTCGTCCGTGGCGTCTTCCCGATTGGCGCCGCGGTCGCCCATGACGAAGACACGCAGCGCCGCATGCGGCAACTGGGCCCCGAAATCGATGTCGAACGCGCGATCCTCGAGACTGTCGAGATAATCAGGGAAACTCTCCCAGTTCCATGGCAGGCCTTCGGCCAGGACCGGAAACGGAATGTCTTCAACGCCTTCCATCAGCCGAATGAGACGGTCATGATCCGTGGTGCGCACCGGCGCGAAGCCGACCCCGCAATTTCCCATGATCGCGGTCGTGACGCCGTGATTGGACGAGGGCGACAATGCATCGCCCCAGGTGACCTGGCCATCATAATGGGTGTGGATATCGACAAAGCCAGGCGCAACCAGTTTACCTTGGGCATCGATTTCTTCGGTTCCGGTGCCGCGGACTTCGCCGATCTCGGCGATTTTTCCGTGCTTGATGGCAATATCTTCCTCGCGGCCCGGCGCGCCGGAGCCATCGACCACAAACCCGCCCCGGACGACAAGATCATGCTCTGCCATGAGCGCCTCCTTGCTTAGGTGCAGGAGTGTGCCAGCCAGATCGCCCCTGTCAAACCTGTCCCCGGGACAGGATTACTTGAGGGCAAGCCGCTTGAGCGGTGACCCAATCGCGCCTGAAACGAGCGCTGCGAGCAGCGGCGGCCCGGGCCAGATCCGGCTCAGCGGCGCGGCCAGCCAGTCCCGGAGCCAGGGCAGGAAGCGGCTATCGCCCTGATAGACCGGCGTGAACATCCAGGTCATGATCTGGTACAGGCGGACATGGCCACGGCGCATCCGGACATAGGATTTCAGCGCATCGCTGACGTCGGACGTCGCGGTCAGCGCCTGCGCCAGCGCCCAGGCATCTAGCAGCGCCATATTTGCCCCCTGCCCCAATTGCGGCGATGCGGCGTGCCAGGCATCCCCGATCCGCGCAAAACCACGCCCGGCAGTCGGTTGAGTGGATGTGTGGTGGCGATAACGCGCGAAAGTCAGGTCTGAATGGCTCTGGAATTGGTCCATGAGGCACTCTGTCTCCGGCCAGAGCGCGACAGCCTTAGCCTTCCAATGGTCCAGCGGCCGCGACCGCCAGATTGCTTCACGGTCGGCGCGGATCGACCAGAAATAGGTCAGCGTTTCCGGCGCATCAGGCGTCAACCGCCCGGACGGCATCACGCCCGTCATCCGGTTTGCCTTGTAATAGCGTTGTTCCAGCGCGGTGGCATCGAACGGCCCATTCTCAGGCCAGGGCAGGGTGGCCCACAGCGCCCCATAAGGCAGGTCGACACCGCGATTTCCGGGTGTCAGATTCGAGCGCGCGCCATGCGCATAGACGACGAGGTCTATGCCGGACACACGCTCACCGGATTTCAGCACAAGAGCAGGAGCGTCCGGCTCGGCGCCAATCACCGGTGCATCGAGTACGACGTCCACGTCCGCCGTCTTTGCCGCCTGATAGAGCGCATCAAACAACAGGCCACGCTGCACCCCCAGACCATAAATATCACTGCGCCATTTGGCATAACGGACATCAAGGACCGGGCGCAGCGAGGGCGTGGTCAGCCCCCATAGCCGCTCGATGCGGGTGCCGAGCGCATCTATCTCCTGACGCAGTCCCAACTGATCCAGCACAGCCAGGCCAGTTTGTTGCAGCATCAGGCCCGAACCGATGGGTTTCGGCGTCTCGAACTGATCGAAGATGCGGACGCGATGCCCTGCACGCGCCAGCAGCGTGGCCAATGCCAGCCCGCCAATTCCAGCGCCCGCAATCGCGATTTCCAGCCGCTTGCCCATAATTCTACCCTGCGACGCTGCGCGATGATTGTCACTGGGCCAAAAAATCCCTAACTGAGGGCGATGACGAAGACGCTCAAAATGCTTGCCGCGCAGCTCAATCCCGTGGTCGGAGATATCAAGGGAAACAAAGCCTTAGCCGAAGCCGCCCATGCCGAGGCGACAGCCAAGCATGTCGACCTTCTGGTGCTCTCAGAACTGTTCATTCTAGGCTATCCAGCCGAAGACCTGGTCTTGAAACCGGCGGCGGTCGAGCATTCCATGCAGGCCGTGCACGCCCTGACCGAATTGACCCAAAACGGCCCGGCCATTCTCATCGGGTCGCCCTGGGCCGAGGATGGCAAGCTGTTCAATTCCATCCTGCTGCTCCAGGACGGCGCCATCCGCACCCGCTATGACAAGCGTGAGCTGCCCAATTATGGCGTGTTTGACGAGAAACGCATCTTTGACGCAGGCGAAGGCGCCCATGAAACCGTCACCATGAACGGCATCCAGGTCGGCCTCGCGATCTGTGAGGACATCTGGTACGACCGCGTGCCCGGCGCGCTGTCGGAGGCGGGCGCGGAAGTCCTTCTGGTCCCGAATGCCTCGCCCTGGCGGCGCACCGTCAATGTTGAGCGCCACACCACATTCTCAGCCTGGGCCAAGACCGGCGTGCCGTACCTGTTCGTCAATCAGGTCGGCGGCCAGGACGAATTGGTCTTTGACGGCGCCTCTTATGCGGTGGATTTTGATGGCGCCGAGCATCAGCTGCTCGGCGACTTTGTCAGTGGCAGTGCCGTCGTCACATATAATGGCGAGACGCACCGGTTCGAGCCGGCCGACGACCCGGCCAAGCTGACCAGCGGCTGGGAAGCCGAATATCGCGCCGCGACGCTCGCGCTCGGCGATTATGTCAACAAGAACCGCTTCCCGGGCGTCGTGCTCGGCCTGTCGGGCGGCATAGACAGCGCGCTGACCGCCGCCATGGCCGTCGATGCGCTGGGCCCAGAGCGGGTCTGGTGCGTGATGATGCCGAGCAAGTATACCAGCTCGGAAAGCCTGGAAGACGCCAAAGCCTGCGCCGAAGCCCTCGGTGTGCGCTATGATTCGATCAATATCGCACCGGGCGTCGATGCCATGGACGAGATGCTCGGCGCTGCCTTTGCCGAGACTGAAGCAGATACGACCGAAGAGAACATCCAGTCCCGCCTGCGCGGGGTGACGCTGATGGCCCTGTCCAACAAGTTCGGCCACATGGTCGTCACCACCGGCAATAAATCGGAAATGGCGGTCGGTTATGCGACGCTCTATGGCGACATGTGCGGCGGCTACAATGCGCTGAAGGATTTCTACAAGACTGAAGTCTTCGCCCTGTCCCGCTGGCGCAACACAGCGGTGCCCCTCGGCGCGCTCGGCCCCGGCGGCGAGGTCATCCCGGAGCGCATCATCACCAAACCGCCGAGCGCGGAACTGCGCGAAGACCAGAAGGACGAGGATTCATTGCCGCCCTATGAGGCGCTGGACGACATCCTGCGCGGCCTGGTCGACCTGGAAGAAGACGTCGACGACATCCTTGCCCGCGGCCATGATGAAGCCACCGTCCGCCGCATCGAACACCTGCTCTACGTGGCCGAGTACAAACGCCGCCAGGCCCCGCCCGGGGTGAAGGTCGGGTCGAAGAACTTCGGCCGCGACCGGCGCTATCCGATTACGAACCGGTTTCGGGATGATTGACGGGTAGGGGTGAGCCGGCGGGGGGTGGGTTTATTGGTTGCTTTGGGCGTCGAAGGGGACATGCGCGCAACCCCGACTGTCCCGGACTTGATCCGGGATCTCGTGCGAGGGAGACCGGAAGCATCGCCGGAGGTCCCGGGTCAAGCCCGGGATGAGCGGTAATCTCTTTCCGCCTTATCCTGAGCGAAGTCGAAGGACGAGGCGGGCTTTCAGGAAGCACGGCCCTTAATCCTTCGACTTCGCTCAGGATGAGGGCCTTTTGGTCTAGCCTGTCCGCGTGCCCCGCCCCCCTTCCAGGCGCTCCCCACGGAATTTTCCGTGGGGTCCAACACGAGATCTTGCCGCGAGGACCGGGAGAGATGTCATCGCTCTCGATCTTCGCAGCACGACCGGGTGATGGACTGCCCAGACCAGGCTGGGCAGAGCGTCGTGGATAGTTTGGGGCGCCCTTATTCCGAAGACGCCTGCGCAGGCAGGTGTCCAGGGACAGGATCTGGCGAACAGGACCAGACGATATTACCGTCCCTGGATACCTGCCTGCGCAGGTATCGGCGGTGAAGGTGGGAAGTTTGGCACGAGGTCCCGGATATTTCCGCTGGCGCGAAAATTCCGGGATGACACGGAAAGTGTTGGTTCGGGAAGGGCCTCTACCCCGCCATCGCCGCAATCGCTTCAGCCACCTCGACCGTGCGTTGCGCCTCTTCCAGGTGCAGCAATTCAGTCATCTTGCCGTTCACCTTGAGCACGCCTTTGCCGGCATTCTCGGGGTCGGCGAACGCCGCGATCACCGCCTTGGCCTGGTCGACGTCTGCCGCTGCGGGGGCGAAGATTTCGTTTGCAGCGGCGAGTTGGGACGGGTGGATAAGGGTCTTGCCGTCAAAGCCCATCAGGCGGCCCTGCATGCATTCTGCGGCGAGCCCGTCTTCGTCGCCAATGCCATTGAACACGCCATCAATTGCCAGAAGGTCATAGGCGCGGGCGGCGGCCACCGAGAGACCGAGCGAAGTCTGGAACGCGGTGCGCAGCGGCGGATTGTTAACGCCGCGAAGCTCCTTGGCGAGGTCATTCGTGCCCATCACGAAAGCGGTCAGGCGCGTGCGGCCGACGGCTTCGGCAATGTCGTGAATGTTGAGGATGGCCTTGGGCATCTCGATCATCACCCACAGGCCCATCTCGTCTGGAGCGCCGGCGCGGCTCATCGAATCGTCGAGCCGGTCAATGTCGCCGCCATCAATGACTTTCGGGGCAAGGATCGCATCCGGGCCAGCTGCCACGGCGGCTTTCATGTCCTCAAGCCCCCATTCGGTATCGAGCCCGTTGACGCGCACCACCACCTCGCGCTGGCCATAGCCACCGGCTTTGACGGCATTGCAGACCGTCTCGCGGGCCTCGATCTTGGCGTCTGGTGCGACTGCGTCTTCGAGGTCGAAAATCAGCGTATCAGCCGCCAATGACTTGGCTTTTTCAAGCGCGCGCGGATTGGCGCCGGGCATATACAGGCAGGAACGGCGAGGACGGTGAGTAGCAGCGGACATGAAGGGCTCCTTGACGGACGAGATCGAACGCGACACGAGTGCCCGCTCACGCGCATGAAATCAACTCTTGGCCCCGGGTTAAGTATGCCATTCGATTATCTTCTCCGAACCGCAACAGCCGAAGATTACGATGTCCTGGGGGCGGTGATGTATGACGCTATCCACAATGGGCCAACCAAGTACACAAAAGCGCAGTCTCGCGCCTGGGCGCCGGAGCCGTGGCGCGGACCGGATTGGGCGGCACGGCTCGCCAAGCAGCACATCCTTGTCGCCGAACGCGCTGGAGACATTCACGGCTTCATGTCGATAGAGCCCGGCGGCTATGTCGATTTCGCCTATATCCGTCCCGACGCGCAAGGCAGCGGCCTGTTTCGCAAACTGTTTGCCGCCGTGTCAGACTGGGCACATGCGCGCGGCGAGACCGAACTTTCAACGCATGCCAGCCTGATGGCACAGCCAGCCTTCGCGGCGATGGGGTTTCAAATCGATCATCACGAAACGGTCGAGGTGGACGGACAGTCCCTGCGCCGTGCACGCATGAGCAAAAGCCTGTAAGGACGCCTGTATGACTGATTATCCCATCTCTGGTTACGCCGCGCCGGGTTTCGAACCTGTCCAGGACGCATTTGAGGAAAACTTCGCCGAAGACAAGGAACTTGGCGCCGGATTTGCCGCCTATCTGGACGGTGAGCTGATCGTCGACCTGAAAGGCGGCTTCGCGGATCGCAAGAAGACGCAGGCCTGGTCGGATGACACAATTGTGCCGGTCTACTCGACCACCAAACCAATCGCAGCCCTCGTCCTGGCCCGCATAATCGATGCCCTGCCTGCGGGTTATGAAACGCGGGTTGCCGATGTCTGGCCGGAATTTGCGGCGAATGGCAAAGACGCTGTGACCATTGCCGAAATGGTCTCGCACCAGGCCGGTCTGCCTGGCTTTGTCGAACCGGTTGATCCCGGGCTCTGGCTCGATCCCGCGGCCTGCGCCGCCGCCCTGGCGCCGCTCGCCCCGCTTTGGAAACTTGGCACAGCGCACGGCTATCATCCGCTGACCTGGGGCTATCTGATCGGGGAAGTGGTGCGCCGGATTGATGGCCGAAGCCTCGGCACAATCCTGCGCGAAGACATTGCCGGCCCCGCCGGAATCGACTTCCAGATCGGCACGCCCGAAGCCGACCACGCTCGTGTCGCCGAGATCATGCGCCCGCGCGTCTTGCCAGACCTGGGGGAAATCAATGAGGCGACCCGCGCCGCCTTCCTGACCAAATGGGCCGCACCGGATCGCGGCGGAGCCATCTGGCGTGAGATCGAGATTCCCTCCGCGAATGGCATCGGCACGGCCAAGGCTGTTGCCGAACTCTATGGCATTTACGCCCATGGCGGAGCCCTGCGCGGTCAGACCGTCATCCCGGACGCCGCCTTTGAGAGCCTGATCGAGAGCCGCGTGAAGGGCCAGGATCTGGTCCTGCCTTATGTCACCGAATTCGCGGCTGGCGTGATGCGCAACAATATCGGTCTGTATGGGCCCAATCCCGATACTATGTGCCATTCCGGGTGGGGCGGATCGCTGGCTCTGGGTGACCCAGATCGACACCTCAGCGCCGCTTATGTGATGAATCGCCAGTCCAACAGCCTACAGGCCGACCCGCGCGCCACCCGCCTGATTCAGACTCTATATGGTTGTTTATAATGGATTTTTACAAATCGCGTTGAAGCCGTGAGGCCTCTGGTACGATTGTTGCGGATATGGGGTGGAGTTTGGAAACTCCCAAATCTCCATCATGTTTACCTGCGCCCGGCTGTTTTCAGTCGGGCTCTTTTTTATCGCACCGACGCCGCGGCCCGGGCCAGGCGCCGCGCCTTGGCCTCGCCCATCAGGCTGTCCAGCGTGAAGACGATGAGCGCGGTCCAGATAAAGGCGAATGCGAGCGCATGGGTGAGGCCGAAGGCTTCCTTGAAGACCAGGACGGAGATCAGGAACTGCAGGGTCGGTCCGATATATTGCATCATGCCCATGGTCGACAAGCGCAGGCGTTTGGCAGCAATCGCAAACAGGATCAGCGGCACTGCTGTGATCGGTCCGGCGGCGATCAGCATCGGAATATCAGCGACGCTTTCGCCCATCGGCCGCCCGTCTGGCTGGGCCACAAACCAGCCGAGCCAGATCAGGGCCAGCGGTGCCAGCAGCGCGGCTTCGACAACGAACCCGGCGCGGCTGTCGACTTGAACCTGTTTGCGAATGACCGAATAGAAGGCAAAGGTCAGGCACAGCACCAGGGCCACCCATGGCAGGTAGCCAAGCGCAGTGGTCATGATTGCAACGCCGATCGTGGCAAGCCCGACAGCGACCCATTGCGCCGGCCGCAAACGCTCGGCAAAGAACACTGCGCCGATCAACACGTTGACCAGCGGGTTGATATAGTAGCCGAGGCTCGCCTCCATCACCCGCTCCTGGCCCACCGCCCAGATATAGATCAGCCAATTGGCGCCAATCAGAACGGCGGATATGGAGAGCCACAACAGATGTTGCGGCGTAATCGCGGCGCGCAATTGTGCCCAGTTTCTTGCGATCACGATCAGGATAATCCCGGTCGGGACGCTCCAGACGATCCGATGCGCCAGCATTTCCATGGGCTGGATATGATCGAGCGCCCGGAAATAGAGCGGCAAGCCGCCCCAGATGGTGTAACATCCGAGACAGCAAAGAAATCCGAGGCGCAGCGCAGGTGACATGCCCGTGCAGGTAGCGACGAACCTGGCTGTGCGCCACCCGGAATTTGTGCAATTTAGTCATTCTAATAGCGCGTGGTGGAATTGACCCTTCAGCGTTCTGTCATAAGCTCCGAACCTGTTGAATCCTGAGGAGCTGACGTGCCCGAATTTCGCTCTTTCCGAGACCAGAGCCTGCACTATTTCATGCGCGACCATTCGCAGATTCCGGTCGGCCGGATCGAGTCGCCCGCAGCCTGGCATGGCGCAGCCATGAAGACCCGGCAAGAGGATTGGCTCGTGCATCTTTCCAGTGCCGACCTCGCAGAAATTGAAGCGGCAACCGATCAGGCCTTGTCATCGGGCCTCGAGCTGAGCGCTGTCTCGAAACACAGCTTCGCCCTACCCACGCTGAGCCCGAAAATCGCGGCGTGGCGGCGCGAGATTTGTGACGGTCGCGGCTTTGTCGTCGTGCGCGGATTGCCGGTGCGCGAATGGGGTGAAGAAAAGTCGGCTTACGCCTATTGGGGCCTCGGGCATCATCTCGGCCACCCGGGCGCGCAGAACCCGCAGAATGAACTGCTCGGCCATGTCGTGGATTATGGCGAAGAGGCCGAGAACCCGATGGTCCGCCGTTACCGCACGACCGGCAATATCGATTTTCACTGCGACGCCGCCGATGCTGTCGGACTACTCTGCCTGCACACGGCGAAAAGTGGTGGCCAGAGCCGGATTGTCAGCTCGGTCGCGATCTATAATGAAATTGCTGCGCAGCGCCCAGACTTGGTTGCGCGCCTGTTCGACCCGATCGAGCTGGATCTGCGGGGCGAAGAACGCCCGGGTGATGCGGGGTTCATCTCTCTGCCGCCATGCCGGTATACCAGCAAAGGCGGCTTGAAGACGTTTTACCATAGCGAATATTTCAGGTCCGCCGCCAGGCATGACGCGGTCACTCACGACCAGACGACAACAGATCTGCTCGACTTGTATGACACCCTGTGCCTGCGCCCGGACCTGCAGCTCGATATGTGGCTCGAACCCGGCGACATGCAGTTCATTTCCAATCACACGACGGTGCATTCGCGCACAGAATATGAAGACTGGCCCGAACGCCACCGCAAACGCCATTTGCTGCGGCTCTGGTTGTCGCTGTAGCGCGCAGCACCGCAAATGCGTCCGATGCAATAACAGATGGTCGGGATTATCCCATTGGTGCCCAGAAGAGGACTCGAACCTCCACGTCCATAAGGACACTACGACCTGAACGTAGCGCGTCTACCAATTCCGCCATCTGGGCACGAAAAAGGAATGGCGCGTATAGCGGGGAAAACGCGTCAGCGTCAACGGGCAATGTGCGCCCGTAAGGAGGAATTGCACCGACGCGTCCTCAACCCTGCGCAATCCTAGCCAGCGCGCGTGAACCCGCTCGGCTGCATCATCGCATAAAGCTGGTCTTTCAGCTGCATGCGCTCGCGCCGCAACGCTGTTTCTGTCGTATCCGTGACCGGCTCGATCCGCTCTTCCATTCGGTGAATGGTGCGATTGATTTCGTGATAGCGGTCCGCGAGTTTTGCAAAGTGCGGACTGGTGCGTTTCAGCTCCGCGATCCGGTCCTTGTCATCCGGAAAATCGTCGGCGAGTTCATGCGGCGTGTGGCTCATGAAAAACGGCTCCTCTGGTCTGTTTGAAACCAGAAGAGCCGACGATTCAAATCCCGTCACTTCGGGACATTGCGTATATGGACGCGCCTATTCGCCGTCGCCCTGTTTGAGGATGGTGCGCTTGCCGGCATGGTTCGGTGCCGAGATCACGCCTTCTTCTTCGAGGCGCTCGATCAGGGTTGCAGCCTTGTTATAGCCGATCTTGAGACGGCGCTGCAGGTAGCTGGTCGAGGCCCGCTTGTCGCGCAGCACGATGGCCATGGCCTGGGCGTAGAGGTCTTCGTCCTTGTCGCCTGTCGAGGTGCCGAGCATGGCATCCATGATGGCGCTTCCAGTGCCTTCTTCAGGCTCTTCCAGCACATCCGGATTATAGTCAGGTTCGCCGCCATGATCGCGCAGCCAGTCAACCACAGCCTGCACTTCTTCATCCGAAACAAATGGGCCGTGGCAGCGTTTGGTTTTCACACCGGCTGCCTGATAGAGCAGATCGCCCATGCCGAGCAGCTGTTCAGCGCCTTGCTCGCCGAGAATGGTACGCGAGTCGATCTTGGTGGTGACCATATAGGAGATACGGGTCGGGAAGTTGGCCTTGATCGTGCCGGTAATGACATCGACCGACGGACGCTGCGTCGCGGTGATCAGGTGAATACCCGCGGCCCGCGCCATTTGTGCGAGACGCTGGACGCAACCCTCAATCTCCTTGCCTGCAACCATCATCAGGTCAGCCATTTCATCGATGACGATGACCAGGTTCGGGACATGGTCGAGCGGCAGGATCTCGGTCTCGTATTGCGGCTTGCCGCGATCATCGAACCCGGTCTGGACCTTGCGGGTCATCTGATTGCCGCTCTTGCGGAACTCGGCCGCCTTCTTGTTGAAGCCCGCGAGGTTTCGGACGCCAGCCTTGGACATCAACTCATAGCGCATTTCCATTTCGCGCACCGCCCATTGCAGCGCCAGCACGGCCTTTTTCGGATCGGTGACAACCGGCGACAAGAGGTGCGGGATGCCTTCATAAATGCTGAGTTCCAGCATTTTCGGGTCGATGAAGATGAAACGGCACTCTTCCGGTGGCAGTTTGAAGATCAGCGACAGGATCATCGCATTGACGCCAACCGACTTACCCGACCCTGTGGTCCCTGCGATCAGCAGGTGAGGCATCTTGGCGAGCTCAACCACCGTTGGCGCACCACCAATATCCTCGCCCAGTGCCATTGGCAGGGCGGCCTTGGTCTTGGTGTAGGCATCATTATCGAGCAGCGAGCGCAAATAGACGGTCTGGCGCTCCTCATTCGGCAATTCGATACCGATGGCGTTCTTACCCGGAACCACCGCAATCCGGCAGGATACAGCTGACATCGAACGGGCGACATCATCGGCCAGCGAGATCACACGCGCTGACTTCACGCCCGCCGCAGGTTCAAGCTCGAACAAGGTCACAACCGGGCCCGGGCGCACTTCGCGGATGCGGCCACGAACACCGAACTCGCGCAGCACTTCAGCCAGGCGATTGGCTTTTCCAAGCAGCTCTTCTTCATCAATCTCGTGACGCTGCGCAGGCGGCACTTGAAGCAGATCCATGGGCGGCACTTTTGCGCCGCGGCCTTTGCGAGAGCGTTTCACACGCGGCTTCGGGATGGTGGCTGAGCGCGGGGCGGTGACGGTGACAGATTTGGCCGGCTGTGGTTCTGGAGCGGCCTCGGGCTCATCGTCGACAAAGACATCATCGTCCAATTCCGGTTCGATGACCTCATCCGTAGGCTCATTCGGGCGGCGAATGCGGAACAGGTCTGGGTCCTCGTCCGTGGGTTGCGCGCCGGATTTGCGACGGAAACTGAACCGGGACCACAATCCGCCTGCTCTTTGCGCGGCGCGTGCACTTGATTTCGCAGCGGCCGCTTGCAGAAGACGCGCATCCCCGCGCCGGAATCCCAGCGCGGTAAACGCGCAGATCAGAGCCAGGCCACCCGCGACCAGACCGGCAAGCAGTTCGGGCATTGGCAACAAGAGCGCCCGGAATGGCATCGCGGCGAGGTCATGCAATCCATCACCGACCATGCCGCCGAGACCTGCGCGCAGTGGCCACGACGTGGGCACTGGCCAGGCTGCGAAGCACGCCGCCGATAGCGGCACGAACAGGAAGCCCAGCATCCAGCGCCGGATTTTCGGGGCGCCGATCAGGACCGCGCGCATGGCGCCGCCAATCATCAAGGCGAGTCCGGCGACCCAGGCCGACCAGCCCAGCAATTGACGCATCACGTCGGCGAACACCGCACCACCTGGGCCAAACAGGTTTTCCACGCTGCGATCGCTGGCCGCGTTCCAGCTGGGATCGAGCGGATCAAAAGACCCGACACTGCCACAGATAAAGACACCCAGCGCGAACGCGCCTGTGCCGGTAATGATCCGCCAGACAGGGTCTGACACTTCGCGCATGGGCGCCGCTTCTGCGATGGAATTCGCCATAATCTACACTCCGGGGTCGGAAGGACGTTCTGAACCAAAAATGAAATTAGCGGTGCGGCCTTAAAACGGCGCTAACAGACATGATTTTGACGAAAAAACCCCCGGAGCTGAAGCGCCGGGGGTAAGTCGGGAGGAAACGCTTCCGAATTCTGGAAGCGTACTGGTGACCAGCGCCGAGCCGCCCCGGCGCTGGAAAACGGGGATTAGACGGCGAATTCGGGGTAGGCTTCGACCCCAGTGTCTGCGCGGTCGAGGCCGAGTTGCTCTTCCTCTTCGCTGACGCGCACGCCGAGGGTGACTTTCAGGATCATCCACACAGCTGCCGATGCGGCAGACACGAAGACACCGGTCATGACCACGCCGACAAGCTGGCCAACATAGCTGACCCCGATCGCGCCTTCTGCGTCCGGAGCGGGCGGCATTATGACATTGCCATAAGAGGCGGCGACGATGATTGTGCCCCAGATACCGCAGACCAGGTGCGCCGGGATGGCGCCAACGACGTCGTCAATCTTCAGCTTGTCGAGCAGCGGGACGGTCAGGACGACCAGCACACCACCCACCGCGCCAATCGCCACGGCTGCACCCATGCTTGGCGCCAACGGCTCGGCGGTGATCGATACCAGGCCCCCGATTGCGCCATTGAAAGCCATGGTCGGGTCGACTTTGCCCTTATACAGCACCGCGGTCAGGACCATCGCGGCGAGCACACCGCCAACCGCTGCCATATTGGTGTTGGCGAAGATCTTCGAGACGGCGTTGATGTCATCAAAGGTACCGGCGGCAAGCTGCGACGCACCGTTAAAGCCGAACCAGCCAAACCAGAGGATGAATGTACCAAGTGCGGCCAGTGGAATGTTGGAACCTGGCATCGGATTCACTTTCTCGCCGAAATACTTGCCAGCACGTGGGCCGATGATGATCGCACCGATCAGAGCCGCCCAGCCGCCGGTCGAGTGAACCAGGGTGGAGCCGGCAAAATCAGAGAAGCCCCAGGCGCTGTCGAGATAACCGCCGCCCCACTCCCATGAGGCCACGATTGGGTAGATGAAAGCGGTCAGCACGGCGACGAAAGCGAGGAACGACCAGAGCTTGACCCGCTCCGCCACAGTCCCCGAAACGATGGAGGCTGCGGTGGCGACAAACACCATCTGGAAAAACCAGTCGGAGCTCGCCGCGTATCCGGTGTCGAGGCTTTCTTCACCCGCCCAAATAAAGTCTGGAACCCCGAAAATGCCATTCAGAACGGTTTCGCTCGGATAAGCCATATTATAGCCGACCAGCCAGAACATCAGACCGGCAATCGAGAACAGGGCAATGTTCTTCAATGACTGCATGGAGGCGTTCTTGGACCGCACCAGACCAGCTTCCAGGCAAAGAAAGCCTGCCGCCATGAACATGACAATCAGGCCGCCAATCAGAAACAGGTAAGAGCTGTCCACATAAGCGCTGACGGCGCTCGCCTCCTGCGCGTGGGCCGCGAGCCCCGCCAGTCCTGCAACCGGGAGCAGTATCGCGCCCCGCATTGCTGTTTTCATCGATAATTTCATAGCCCGTATCTCCCGCAGCTCTGATGGATTGACCTCCACAGGAAAGCCGCCTGCCTAAATTCGCGCCAGAAGTTTGAGGAAATGAATCTACTCGACGCTCATCGGTGACCAATTTTCGAGCAGACTGCGACCCAAACGCCCGTTTGTCTGTCAGGCATGGACCTCCGCAGCGGGGTTTCATATCTGACTCTCATGAGCGATCTCATTTATGACGTGGCCATTGTCGGCGCGGGCCCTAATGGGGCGACGCTGGCGCTCGGCCTTGCCCAGGCGGGTCTTGATGTCGCGGTGATAGATACGCGGGATCCACAGGCGCCGTTGAAACCGGACGGACGTAATTTTGCGATCGTCACCGGCAGCTGGCGCATGTTGAAGAAGTTCGGTATCGCGGCAGACCTTGAAGCCACCAGCCAGCCGTTGCGCGGCCTCGAAGCGGTTGATGGCGGCACGCATTATTTCGGGCAACCGTCTGTCCTGTTCACGCAAGAAGATCTCGACAGCCCTGACCCGGACGAGCCGCTGGGTCAGATGGTCATGGCCGAACCACTTCAACGCGCACTTGATGCGGCCATGGATGCGGACGATCGCATTGAACGGATCGCACCAGACTATTTCGCAGGCCTGAAGGCCCTTCCCGGAGATATTGAGATCGAGCTGAAAAGCGGGCGCCGCCTCGAGGCACGCTTGCTGGTCGGTGCGGATGGCATGAACTCGCCCGTGCGGAACGCGCTGGGAATCGCCACGGAAGGGCGCGACTATGATAAGTCGGTCTTCACGGCCAATGTCACTCTGAGCCGCCCGCATGACGGCATCGCCCGGCAATTGTTCACCCCAGAAGGGCCGTTCGCGACACTGCCTTTGAAAGGTGATCGGGCAAATCTTGCCTGGTACATGCAGCGCGGCGCGGCCGAAACGCTTGCGGCGATGTCAAAGGCAGACGCCGAAGCGGAACTCAACGCGCGCTTTTCCGGTTTTGCCGGCGAGATGAAGATTGAAGGCAAGGCCGGGTCTTATCCGCTGATCCTGCAGCTCGCGACAAAAATGGTCGGGCCACGGACCGCGCTGGTTGGGGACGCGGCACGGCGGGTCAATCCGCTGGCAGGGCAGGGGCTCAATCAGGGATTCCGGGATGTTGCGGCACTGATTGACGTCGCCGAGCAGACCTTGCGCCTGGGCGGTGAGATTGGCTCACCACAAATGCTTGAAGCCTACAGTCAGGCGCGTCGTTTTGACGGCACCGGCACGGCGCTGACACTCGATGCCATTGATCGCCTATTCTCGAATGATGCGAACTGGACCAAGCCGATCCGGACTTTGGGATTGATCGCCGCGTCAAGGATCTCGCCTTTGCGGCGTTTCCTTGCACAAAAGGCTAGCGCGACAGAAGACGGCGTAGCGGGTCCGATGAGTGATTGGTAGGCCGCTCCAGCCAGAGCGCACCTGAATTGTACAGATACAGGAAGGCGTCGGTCGATTCCTGCGCCGCTTTACCCGCCATCTCTCCTGCCAGGCGTTTATTCGCGATACGCTGCAGCACAGCGAACCCGACAATCGGAATACAGGTCCACCAAGCGACAAAGAAGGTGCAGACCACGCCAGCGAGCAGCAGGAAATCCGAGACCAGATTGAGCAGCGAGATCTGGTTGGCATAGTGCGAACCAAGCTGCTTCAGCACGTCCATGCGCGCATGCAGGTATTCGGCATCGAGCGCCCAGGTCTGATCCGGGGTCGCGGTGACGCGAACCGTCATGCGGCTGTCTTCGCCGCGCGGGGTGGAGTATGCTGGTGCTGCCATTCTACGCTCCGGTGCTTGTCCGGTTATCTCGCAAAATACAGGCGATGGCTTAACGAAACCTATCAGATGAGAATCATGAACTCGCTTTAATCGAAAGCGCGTGGAGTCCGGTTTCGAATTCCGGCTTCAATACATCCATCACCGCGCGCTGCCGGGCGACGCGTGTCAGGCCGTCAAATGCGGCGGCTGATATAATGACGGTATAATGGGTTTCGCCCTCGGGCCGGGCGCCAGCATGGCCGGCATGTTTGTGGCTGTCATCGACCACTTCCAGGCCAGTAGGCTGGAAGGCGTCGGATAAAATCTGATGAATGCGTTCTGATCTGTTCATTGGTTCTGGTCTCTTTAACCCGAAGCCCCTATGTTACCGCGCCTATGGATGACGCATACAAATATCGCCCCAAGTTCACCGATATAAGGGTGAAGCCGCCGGCTGACGAGACTTCGCGAGGAAAAGCCGCGAAAACAAGGACTTGTGAGCATCCCAGCTGCGATCTGGCTGGCGAGCACCCGGCTCCGATGCAGTTCGGTGACGGCAAGCATTGGTTCTGCAAGCGGCATGCAGCGGAGTATAATAAGAGCTTCAATTTCTTCGACACCATGACCGAAGAACAGCTGAAGGCTTTCAACGAGAATGCGCGGTACGGTTTCAAGCAGACCTGGAAGTTCGGAGCCGGCCCGATGGGCGGCGACAAAGCTGGCAAGGCGCATGATCCCCGCACCTGGCGCGGCGCTGAATTTTTCGAGGATGCCGAGGCTGCACGCGAACACAGACGCGCCAATCGATCGGCGACGGGTGTTGCCAAACGCGCGCTTGCGGAGCTCGATCTCGACGCCGATGCGAAGGCCCCGGAAATTCGCGCCCGCTATGCCGAATATGTCCGCCGCTTCCACCCGGATTCCAATAGCGGCGACCGCTCATCCGAAGAAAAGCTCGCCCGCGTCATCCGCGCCGGCAAGACATTGAAGGCCGCCGGCTTGATGAAGGACTGAGTCGTTTTCTTGCCGAAAACGATAAACTGTCCCACCTCTCTCGAATGGAGGAGGCCCCGAAACTTTCATACGCTGCCTATTTCGATCATCCGCTGACACGCGGCATGGTTCGAACGATTGAGCGCCTGTCGGGACAGCCCTATCTGCAAAAACTCTATGAGACCTATCGCGAGAACCTCGCCGACGAACCTTTTTTTGCTGCGGCGGTAAAGCTGCTCAATCTCGACGTGGAGTTCAGTGCTGCCCGCCTTGCGCAGATCCCGGAGACCGGACCGCTTGTCGTGGTCGCCAACCATCCGTTTGGCGTGCTCGATGGTCTGTTGATTTCGTGGCTTGTCTCGCTGCGACGCAAGGACTTCAAGGTCCTCACCAATGCCGTGCTCGATGGCGCGCCGGAAGCCCGCGAATGGCTGCTGCCGATCGATTTTGCGCCAACCAAGGAAGCGCAAGCCGTCAATATCGCGACACGGGCGGAATGCCTCGAACGCCTGAACGCTGGCGAGTGCGTCATTGTCTTTCCAGCCGGCGGCGTCTCAACCTCACCAACCCCGTTCTATCGCGCTGCGGTCGACGATACCTGGAAACCTTTCACGGCAAAGCTGATCACCCGCAGCGGTGCCCAGGTCACGCCGATTTTCTTCGAGGGACAAAACTCGCGCTTGTTCCAATGGGCGAGCCACGTTTCGCTGGAATTGCGCCTGGCCCTGATTTTCCGGGAAGTGAAACGCCGTGTCGGAACCGCGATCCCCGTGCATATCGGAGAGACGCTGACGCCTGAAACCCTGGCCAGTGCCGGCAAGCGTCACGAATTGATGAATTTCCTGCGCGATCAGACCTATGGCATGGCACCACTCAAGCAACAGCCGGCCATTGCCAAAGCGCAAGCCCGGTTCGAGGCCTCCAAGCCTGCCATCTTTCACTGATTACGGAATGTAGACCGTATAGATAACGTCAGCCTCGACATCGAATGTCCCGCTGCTGAGATCGATATTGCCAGTATTCCAGCGATAATCGAGATCAAACCGAACCGATTGGTCGGCAATCGTTCCCGGGCTCGCTGCGGTGCGCCGATTGCCGCGGAAAATGTCGCGGCCAGCCGTCAGCGTCGAAAGCCGGCGATAGCCGCCCCATTGCACGCCAGAGCGATTGGTGTTGCCGGAATGCGGAATCTGAGCCGCGCTGCCAAATGCCAGGCCATCATCATTGCCGGTCTGCGTCATGCGCATGCGCACGCGGATAAGGTTGAGGTCGGCCGGATTACTGACCGGCGCGGCGATCACGTCGATATTGAAAGCCTTGTTGGTGGCGACATAGAAACTGGTCAGAACATCACTGCGAATGGTGCGCACATCGGTCCCGCCGGTGAGCTGAAACGGGTTCAGTACATCCGAGGCCGACGTGAAGCGGTCACCCTGACGTGTGGTCTGATTGCCAGTCGGGCTGTTTTGAATGCGCAAGGTGGCGCCAGTCCCGTCCGGGAAGGCAGTGTTGGACGCGACCAGGCTTCCCGTGATCACCGTATGGACATCGCCATTGATGAGGTCCGTATCAGCGCCGCCGCTATCGATAATGAAGTCAGAGACAATCGGCGTGGTGCCGCTGGCATCCGCGGCCCAGACGATGGCCACGCCATCAACATTGAAATGGGGACGATCGACCACACCACCAATCGAGGTTTGTGACAGGCACAATCCTGCGGCAGCGAACACGGCGCTCATGCGCGCCCACGCCCATATATTGTTGATCTTCAAATCTCCCATCCGGGGCATTTACCATAGTCAGGTTTGGGTCCGGATAATCAGAAAGGTGGAATTTTATCGATTCTATTCCGAGGATTGAGCGTGTGGGGCTTGCTTTTTTCGACCAAACGAGGTCATTGGCGCGGGTCCTGATTTAGGAGTTTCAGAACATGGCAGGTGTTGTGGTTGTCGGCGCTCAATGGGGCGATGAAGGCAAAGGCAAGATTGTGGATTGGCTGTCGCATCGCGCGGACGTCATCGCGCGATTCCAGGGCGGGCATAACGCCGGACATACGCTGGTCATTGATGGCACCACCTACAAGCTGAACCTGCTGCCCTCCGGCGTTGTGCGCGGGGGTAAGCTCTCGGTCATCGGCAATGGTGTTGTGGTCGACCCCTGGCAGCTTCTGTCCGAGCTTGAGGGGATGGAGAAGGCCGGGATTTCCCTGTCACCGGACGATCTCCTGCTCGCGGAAACGGCCTGCCTGATCCTGCCCTGGCACCGCGACCTTGATGCGGCGCGCGAAGGGGCGGCCAGCGACAAGGCCAAGATTGGCACGACCAAGCGCGGCATTGGCCCGGCCTATGAAGACAAAGTCGGACGGCGCGCCATCCGCGTTGCCGACCTCGCTGATGAGGCGGCGCTCGACCAGAAGCTTGAGCGCCTGATCGCGCACCACGCGCCGCTGCGCACGGGTCTCGGCCTCGACAAGCCGGATGCGGCTGCACTGAAGGCTGAACTGCTGGAGATTGCGCCGAAAGTCCTCGCCTTTGCCGGCCCGGCCTGGAAAGTACTCGGCGAAAGCCAGAAACTGGGTCGACGGATTCTTTTTGAAGGCGCTCAGGGCGTCATGCTCGATGTCGATCACGGAACCTATCCGTTCGTGACCTCCTCTAATGTGGTCTCCGGACAGGCCGCGGCCGGGACCGGGCTCGGCCCGCGCGCCGTGAGCTATGTTCTTGGCCTCGCCAAAGCCTACACGACGCGCGTCGGAACCGGGCCGTTCCCAACCGAACTGTTCGACGATGTCGGCCAGGGCCTGGGCGAGCGTGGACATGAATTTGGCACCGTGACTGGCCGCGCCCGGCGCTGTGGTTGGTTTGACGCGGTCATGGTCCGCCAGGCTTGCGCTGTGTCCGGCGTAGATGGCCTTGCCCTGACCAAGCTCGACGTGCTCGACGGCATGGACGAGATCAAGGTCTGCACCGGCTACAAGCTCGGTGATGAGGTGCTGGACTATCTGCCGGCCACAGCAGCGGCGCAGGAAGCCGTGCAGCCGATCTATGAGAGCATGCCGGGCTGGAGTGGTTCGACTCGTGGGGCTCGTTCCTGGAACGATTTGCCAGCTGAAGCGGTGAAATATGTGCGCCGTCTCGAAGAGCTTGTGGGCAAGCCCTGCGCCCTGGTCTCAACCTCGCCAGAGCGCGAAGACGTCATCCTGATGCGCGACCCGTTCGAGCAGCGTTAGAGCTGGCTTAAAAACCAAACCGCCGACACCTGTTGAGGCATCGGCGGTTCTGGAATTTGCTATTCATGTCAGTGCGAACTTAGAAGTTCGGCATCTGTCCCGTGGCTGCCCAAGGCATGCCGACGGCAAGTATCACACTGATGACCAGGCCGAGGAGCGCCCGGCCAGCATCTGATCCGGCATCCATCAACGCAGCGCCGCGTTCTCTGAGCGCTGTGACGAAGGAGATCGCCATCTCACGACCGGCGAGCAAGCCGAGGAAGACCCAGGTTGTGCTCATCGGCACATCGTTCAGCTCTTTGAAGTAGAACAGGACAATGGCGTAGATCAGGTCGACAATGGTCGCCGCGCGGATGTCGGTGGTATGCGTCTTGGAAAGAACGATTTTCTGAATCTCGCCGCCGCGCACTTTGAAGATATAGGCCATCATGGCTGCCATCAGGACGGCGCCAGCAATGATGACTTCCGGCTTGAACACCATCATCTCGATCGAACCATCCGCCGCAAAGACGGGTTCACGCGGCATGAAGACGAAAATATTGGCGAAGTCCTGCAGCAACCAGGTCCACCAGAGGAAGCCGGTCGAGGCCCACTGGAACACAGTCCAGAGGGGATGCAGGCGTTCGTCATCATCGCGTGTTCGGCCAACCCAAACTTCCCAGACGCGGGAAATAATCAGCCAGACCACCGCGCCAGCGCCAAAGGCGACGACATAACCGGTCAGCGATTTGATCAGCATTTTCGACATCACGCCGTCTGTCGCAGCGCCGCCTGATAGCGCAAACACCGTCAAAACAAGGAATGTCGTGGACACCGGGATTCCAAACCGGGTGAGGAAAAGCAGCACAATCGGCGGAAGCGCGTGCCACCATTGGATGCCGCCTTCAGGATAAGGAATCTTGTTCAGCTTGCCGTCGGCAATGTCGCCGCCGCCATAGAATAGCTGAAACATCAGAGCGGCGACCATGATACCTGCGGCGAACAGCCAGAGGATCCACCAGGGTCGGTGTGCGTTAGAGGCAAGGAATGTCCCGAGCGTCTGAATAGAGTCGTTCGCGATGACCGCATAAGCGGCAAAAACGAATCCAATCAGGGCGAAAATCTCGTAACCGGCGAGTGTCATGGCGTCTCTCTCAAGTTTGCCCGGCAGAACCGCGTTCGCCCGTTCGCTAACTGGTAACTTGCGCCAAATCAATCGTCGTAATCGCCTGATTTACAGGGAAATGCAGCCACAGGGTGCGGCAGGTTGTCACCCCCAAAACCGCCGGAAATCCGGTTGTTTCAGAATGTTTCATCCGTGTGCTGAATATCTAGGCGTGCTTGATTTTATTGCGCCACCCAGCCGCCATCCATGCTGAGAATGGCGCCATTGATACCATCCCCGCCCGGCGAACACAGGAAAGACGCGAACGCGCCAATCTGTTCCGAGGTCACGAATTCCTTGGTCGGTTGCGCCGCCAACAAGACATCGCGCTTCACTTCCTCTTCTGTAATGCCGCGCGCCTTTGCCGTATCCGCGACCTGGTTCTCGACCAGAGGCGTATAGACATAGCCAGGACAAATCGCGTTGCAGCGCACGCCATGCTCCGCACCTTCCAGCGCCACGACTTTTGTGAGGCCGGCAATGCCATGCTTGGCGGCGACATAAGCAGATTTGTAAGGAGAGGCGACCAGCGCGTGGGCTGACGCGGTATTGATGATACGTCCCCATCCCTTCTCCTTCATCCCGGCGATGGCCATGCGGGTCGTGTGGAAAGCCGCAGACAGATTGAGCGCGATGATCAGATCCCATCGACTGACCGGAAAATCCTCGATCGGCGAGACATGCTGCACTCCGGCATTATTGACCAGGATATCGGCGCCGCCAAAATCGCGCGCGACATAGCCCATCAATCCTTCAATCGCGTCAGGGTCGGTCAGGTTGGCGCCGGAAAACCCGACCTTCACACCATAAGCGTCTTGAAATTCGGCTTTGAGTTTCTCGACCTCTTCGTCACTGGCGAGGCCACTCAAAACCACGTCAGCGCCCTGTTCTGCCAGAGATTTTGCGATTCCAAGTCCGATTCCGCTGGTCGACCCTGTGACCAAAGCGGTTTTTCCTTTGAGCATTTTTAGTCCTTCTGCCTTGAGTGCGTGAGCGGCCTTGGTTAGAGCATTTGCGGGTGGCTTAACAGGCAAGAGTGACAACAATGACGGCAACGCTAAGAGCATTTCGCGAGGGCTTCCCCGATTTCCTCCTCATGACAGGAACAGCTGGAGTCCTTCTGGTGGTGGCGGCCACCATCTACATCCTGCTCACGCCCTGGAAGGAATTGGCGCTCGTGCGCGGCGGCAATGGCGCCGCTGGTTTGGCTCTATCAGGCGCGATCGCCGGGCTGGCGATCCCAATCGCCTCCTGCCTCGCCTCCAGCCTGACCTTGCTCGACCTTCTGGTCTGGGGGGTCGTTGCCCTCCTCCTGCAATTGCTGACCTATCGCATTATCGACATGATCTTGCGCGATATACCGACACGGATTCAGAATGACGAGGCCGGTGCCGCGATCGTTCTGATCGCCGCGAAGCTGTCCGCAGCGATGATTCTCGCGGCCGGTTTGTGGGACCCGAATATCGGGCGCGTATAGGAAGGACTGTCACCGGTGCTGAGATGGATTCCCGACTGGATACTCTATGCCCTGGCGCTGGGCGTTGTGCTTTGGGCGGTCTTCTCTGAAGGCTCCGACAATGCCCCACCACCGCCACCCGAGGCGATCCAGCAGGAAGGCGCGATGCTGCCGCCGCCGTCGGCCTTTGATGAGCGGGTCCTGGTTCAGGTCACCGCGCCGAAAAGCGGCATTGGTACCGCCTTCGCGATCAACGGTAATGGTCAGTGGCTTACCGCCAGACATGTGGTTGAAGGTTGCGCCGAAGTCTCGCTTCTGGTGGCCCCGGATCAGTATGCGCCAGCGCGCAGCGTGGTCGTGTCTGAAAAATATGATCTCGCCCTGATCGAAACCGAAACCAGTCCCAATCCGGCGCCGCTCAACACGACAAATGACCTGCGTATCGGCGCCTATGGCTTTCATGTTGGCTATCCGCAAGGCCGTCCTGGCGAGGCTGCGTCGCGCCTGATGGCGCGCTCCAACCTGATTTCGCGCGGACAGCGCTCCAATCGCGAATCCGTTCTCGCCTGGGCCGAAACCGGTCGCACACGCGGATTGCTGGGCTCGCTCGGCGGCCTTAGCGGTGGACCCGTCTATGATCAGCACGGCAATGTGCGCGGCGTGATTGTCGCCGAAAGCGCGCGCCGCGGCCGAATCTATACCGCAGCGCCGGAAACGGTGGCGAAATTCATCAAGGCCACTGGCGTCGAGACGATTGGTGAGGAACCCCGGAACTTCTCCAAGGAGACTTATGGCCACGAAGCCGATCATGCCCGCCGCAATCTGCAAGTCGTCAAAGTCGCCTGCAGCGTGAAAGAATAGACCCCATGTTCGCTGATCGATTGATTGCCGCCACTCGCGCGCACGGCCCCTTATGCGTGGGGATCGATCCACATGCCGGGCGCATCCCGGCTTTGTTTGGCGGCGACACGCCGGACGGTCTCGAAAACTGGGGTCGTGCCGTGGTCGAGGCCGCTGCCGGACGCGCCGGCATTGTAAAACCCCAGGCCGGCTTGTTTGAACGCCATGGCTGGCAGGGCATGCGCGCGCTCGCCAATGTCTGCGCCGCCGCCAAGGAGCGCGGCCTGATTGTGCTGATGGACGCCAAGCGCGGCGATATCGGCTCCACCGCCGAAGGCTATGCTCAGGCTTATCTCGCGGCCGACGCGCCGTTTGCCTGCGACGCCCTCACGGTGAATCCATATATGGGGCTGGATACACTTGAGCCGCATGTGCGAGCAGCAGAAGCCTCCGGAAAAGGCGTGATTGTGCTGGCGCGGACCAGCAATCCTGGAAGCGCCGATTATCAGGCCCGAGACCTGGAAGGCGCGCCGCTATACGCACGCGTCGTCGAGAGCCTGGCACCCATGATGGAGCGCCTCCAAGGCGAGAGCGGTTGGTCAGGCCTGATGCTGGTCACCGGCGCCACTGGCCCGGACGAAGCTCGCCAATTGAGAGACCTTGCGCCAAGCGCATTGTTCCTGGTTCCTGGCTATGGCGCACAAGGCGCCGGGGCGCGCGAAGCGATGGCTGGATTTGTCCCAGCAGGGCAGGGCGGCAACCGGCTCGAAGGCGGCTGTGTCAACGCGTCCCGTTCTCTGACCTTCCCGTCGGGAACCGAAAACGCGGATACGATTGACGCCTGGCAGGACAAGGTCGCTGAAGCCATCGAAGCGGCCCAGGCCGATTTGATGAGCGCAACACCCTAGGGCTTTTACCCTAACTTTCCGCCGCGTCCCACCTCGACACGCGCGCTATTTTGCCTAGTCTTGCCGCCATTGAGCAGCGCACAAGACGCTGAATGGCAGTGAGGAAACGAGGAAAACACACATGAAACCGCTTCATCTGGCGGCCCTGGCGGCCGCGTCTGTGTTTGCATTGGCCGCTTGTTCGGGCGGGCAAGACGCGGACACCCCGGCGACCGAAACCGAGGTCGAAACCGCCGTCTTCGCCGATGTCACCGATGACCGGCTCGACAATGCGGCAGCGACGCCCGAGGAATGGCTGAGCTATGGGTTTGACCGGGAAGAGACCCGTCACTCGCCTTTGACCGGTATCTCGACCGAAAATGTCGCCGATCTGGGCGTGGCCTGGACATATGACCTGGCAACTTCGCGCGGTGTGGAATCCACACCGATCGTGATTGACGGCACCATGTACGTCACCTCGGCCTGGTCGGTGGTTTATGCCCTCGATGCTAAGACTGGCGAAGAGGTGTGGGTTTACGACCCGGATGTGGACCGCGCCGTCGGCGTCAATGCCTGCTGCGATGTCGTGAATCGCGGGGTCGCTGTCTATGATGGCAAACTCTATCTCGGCGTGATTGACGGCCGGGTTGAAGCGCTCGACGCCAAGACCGGCGACGTGATCTGGTCAACCGTCACGGTCGATCAGTCCAAACCCTATACAATTACCGGTGCACCGCGCGTGGTCGATGGCAAGGTCCTGATCGGCAATGGCGGCGCAGAGCTGGGTGTGCGCGGTTACCTGAATGCGCTCGACGCCGACACAGGCGAGCTGATCTGGCGCTTCTACACCGTGCCCAGCGCCGACAAGCAACCAGATGGCGCCGCGTCTGACAGCGCCTTCGAACAGGTCGGCAATGTCACCTGGGGCGATACAGGCGCCTGGATGACCGATGGCGGCGGCGGCACCGTCTGGGACTCAATCATCTATGATGAGGTCAATGACAGCGTGATCTTCGGCGTTGGCAACGGCTCACCCTGGAACCAGCGCCTGCGCGATCCGTCCGGCCTCGACAATCTCTTCCTGTCCTCAATCGTCGCAGTGGATGCGGATACGGGAGAGTATAAGTGGCACTTCCAGACCACGCCGGGCGACAATTGGGATTATACAGCAACACAAACCCTGATCATCGCCACGTTGCCGCTCGGCGATGATGGCGCCGATCGGCGTGTCGTCATGCAGGCCCCGAAGAATGGCTTCTTCTATGTCATCGATGCGGGAACGGGTGAATTTATCTCTGGCAACAATTATGTGCCGGTAAACTGGGCCACTGGCCTCGCTGAAGATGGCCGCCCGGTCGAAGTGCCTGAGGCCCGCTACGCCGATATCCCTTATCTTCAAACCCCGGGCCCATTGGGAGGCCACAATTGGCACCCCATGGCGTTCAACCCGGACGTTGGCCTCGCCTATATTCCAGCACAGGAAATCCCGCAGGCTTATGCCACTGACCCGCGGTTTCAGGACAATTCGGCCAAATGGAATACAGGTGCTGATTTCGCGGCGGGTGTCCCACAAGTGCTGCCAGGTGAGGTCACCAAATTCCTCCGCTCAGGTCTCAAAGGACGCCTGATCGCCTGGGATCCTGTGGCGCAGGAGGCCCGATGGACGGTCGAACATCCTGGCCCATGGAATGGCGGCGTCTTGTCGACCGCAGGCGGCGTGGTGTTCCAGGGCAAGCTGAACGGAGACTTTGTCGCTTATGATGCCGCGACGGGGGAGACATTGTGGTCGGCCGGCGTGAAATCCGGCGCCGCCTCTGGCCCAGGCACGTATGAGATTGACGGCGAACAATACGTCACCATTACCACCGGTTGGGGGTCAGCCTATTTGCTGGCCACCGGCGCGATCGCAGTGCCGGAAGCATTGCCCCCGTCAGTTGGCAAAGTCGTGACCTTCAAGATTGGCGGAGACGCCGAAATTGCCGACATCGATGTTGCGGTGGTAGATCCGACGCCCAAAACGGATGAGTTCGGGTCAGACCAGCAATTGGCCGACGGGCTCGTTCAATATGCGCGCAACTGCACGGTCTGCCACGGCCCGTTTGCCGCGAGCGCCGGCGTGCTGCCGGATCTTCGCTGGTCCACTTACACGACAAGCGCAGAGGCCTGGAAAGGCGTCCTGGTTGATGGCAATCTTCAGTCGCTCGGCATGGTTTCGTTCGCTGATGTCCTGTCCGAAGACGAGGTCGAAGCGATACGCGCCTATGTTGTCCAGCAGGCGCACAATTCTGAAGGCCTGGCCGCGGATGCGGGTGGCGGCAGTCAGTAATCAGACGACGAAAAGACCCAGTTCTTTCTGTTTCTTCTTGGACAAGCCATCGGCGACCAGCCGGTGGCTTGTTTCTATATAGGCCTTGAGGTCCCCATCCTTGAGACCCGGCTCGGCATAGTGCTGGATCCACTTCATCCCGCGCGAGGCGAGATAAGGGGCCGGGCGCAGGCCGGGCTGTTCCTGGAGAATTTCAAACGATAAAGGCGTCACCTTGAAAGTGACGGCAAAGAAATCCTCGTCGCCCCACCCGGCCACGGCAAACACTTTGCCGCCTACCTTCCAGACATGACTGCCGCCCCACTGCACCACCCGGCTGGTTGCCGTCAGGCCGGCGCAAAAATCATTATATTCATCCAGGGTCATAAAAAGACCATGACAAGGATTAGACTGCACTTCAATCACCGCTGAATTGAGGTTACGGTAACTTAACGCCAGTGAGGGGCTGTACATGCACATCATCATCGGACTGCTTGGAATCCTTGGCTTTATCGCTGTCTGGTATTGGCGGCTAAAGATGCTTCAGGACGTGGCACGGGATGGGCGCAAAGTTGCTGAAACCGTCGCCAACCTGCCGCGAAAGATGCGATTCAAGCACAGATCCGGCAAAGGCGGCCTCGCCGTCGTCGACGATCCGCGTGAAGCCGCGGCGATCCTGATGCTCGAGATTGCGCAGGCGCGCGGCACTCTGACGGAGAAACAGGAAGCCGCCATTCGCGGTGAAATCATGCATCATTTCGAGTTTCCCGAAGGCGACGCCAATGAACTCATTGCGCAGGCTGGCTGGCTCTCGCGCAATGCTGGCGCCAGCCATGTCGTGATGTCGAAAATGACCGATTTCGTCCGCAAGAGTGCGGGCATGACCAATAAGGAACTGGTCGATCTCGATGGTATGCTGGTCACCGTGTCAGAAGCCGAAGGCGATCCGACACCGAGCCAGCTCGACTTGCTGGTTATCTATCGCGAGAAAACCGGGCTGCGGGTCTAGGCACCGCTCAGGTTTGCGAGCACGTCAGATGCATCATAAGCATTGGCGCTGTCAGGCTTCTGACCGCTACCGGTAATGATCTCCATGACATGTTCCACCGGTCCGGATGATCCACCGAGCGGCAGCGCGATGCCGACACCGAGACCTACACTCGACCGCCCGCCTGAACTCGACGCACCGCCAATCGAAACGGACGACCCGCCGCCACCGGCGAGTTCGCCCGTGTCGGAATAGGCCGTCGTCACCAGGAACCACTCGTCGCCATTCTCCAACGTCACTTCCGCAGCGCGGCGCAAGGCGCGGCTGCGCGCCACGTCCATCGAATTGTCACGATAGGCGACGCGGAAGCGATTGTTCTCAATCGGCTGAACGGAATAGCCCTTGGCACTGTCCGAACTTGCCGGTCCATACGGGACACTGGTCGCGCACGCCCCCAGAAGAGCCAATGCTGATACTGCAATCCACTTAGTCATAATGATAATCCTTATAATGCGAATGGCGCTCTTTGCGTTCGCCATCATACGCGCGGTTGCGGCTCCAGCAACCGCAATCACTATCCCAGGTGAACGCCTCACCCATGCCGTTTACGCGCAAGTGAGACGAGGCGTAAGATCCGTCAGACGTGTTGCCATACATGTCGGCGAAACCGTCACCATCGCTGTCGCAGGTATAGAAACTGCCTGTGTGCGTGCACCCGAACGCCCCGACATATTGGCCATAGGAATAGCTGGTCGGCCAGCCGGAATAGGAGGCAAACCCGGTCGGCGCATAATAGGCGCCGGAATAACCGCTCGAATAGGCTGAATAGGTGCTGGTTTCATAAGACGCTTCGGCCAGGCCTTGCGCCAGTCCGGCCGAAATCGCCTCTAGCTCGGCCGTCGTACAGGCCGATGCCAGAACTGCCGCCAGGCCTAACGCGCCAAGCGATGTCACTTTTTTCATATTGTCCTCCCGCAGTCTCCCGCGAGAGGATCGTAGAAAACCCAAGATGAACAGGGCCTGAGCCGGTTCTATTACTCCGCCGCTGCGAGCTCGGCGGCAATTGTCGCCTCCAGGCGGACAAAGCTGCCATTCCAGCCCCCACCAACACCAAGACGGCCATCCTCGGTCTGGATTGCTTCATGAACCAGCCGGACCAGGGTGCCATCGTCGCGCTCATCGAACGTCATAGTGACCTTGGACTCAGCGGTGCTTTCGGCCCGGCCATCTTCGAAGGCGCGGGTGTGGACCCAGCTGAACACCAGTTTGCGCGGCGCTTCGATTTCCTGATAGGCGCCGGCGAGCTCATTGCTCTGCCCGTCTTTCATCCCGTACAGGAAGCGCCAGGCGCCGCCTTCGCGCAAATCGACATCAACTTCGTCGAGATGCCCGGGGCCCGGACCAAACCACTGCTTGATATCCGACGGCGTCGTCCAGGCCGCAAACATGCGCTCAGCCGTGGCGCGAAACACACCTTCGACGATGATCGGGTCGGCCCCGTCCGGGGATTTCACAAAAGCCAGGCTCATTGCCGTTCTCCTTCAATATGACGGGCGAGCGCCTCGAACGTGTCGCCCCAGAATTTCTGATATGTATTGAGCCAGTCGGTCGCGGCCTTCATCGGCTCAGCCTCGAGCGTGCAGTAGCGCGTTCGGCCGCGCTTGATGACGCTGACCAGTCCGGCATCACTGAGCACCCGGACATGTTTGGAGACCGCGGTCTGGCTCATGCTGAACGGCGCTGCAAGGTCGGATAGCGAGGCTTCTCCGAGCGCCAGCTTCTCTATGATGGCGCGCCGCGTTCCGTCGCTGAGCGCCGCAAATGTCTGGTCGAGTTCGGTCATGTCATCCTCAACAATGAACTTATTGGTTGACTGTATCGCACAAAAGCATTTAGTCAACCAATTGGTTCAGTTAAGGAAGCCCGCATGAAACTCTACACCGCCCACGCGCCCAACCCGCTCCGCGTCAATGCATTCATCCATGAGAAAGGCATCGACATCCCAACCGTCCGCGTCGACATCATGGCCGGTGAGACCCGAGAGGCGGCGCATCTCGCGCGCAACCCGCTGGGCGAACTGCCCGTCCTGGAGCTGGATGATGGGACGCATATCAGTGAAAGCCTGGCGATTTGCCGCTATCTGGAAGCGCTGTATCCAGAGCCGTCATTATTCGGAAGCACACCTAAGGATGCGGCCATCATCGAGATGTGGACCCGCCGTATGGAGCTGCTGATCATGGAATCAGCAGGCAATATTGGCCGTCACCTGATTCCGATCTTCGCCGATAAGTATGAGCAGATGCCGGACTATGCTGAAACGCAAAAACGCGCGCTGATGAAACATTGGGCCTGGCTGAACGACGATCTCTCCGATGGCCGCACCTATATCGCGCTCGACCAGTATTCTGTAGCGGACATCACCGCGATGGGGGCGCTGTTCGTGATGGGCTTCATGCAAATGGAAATCCCCGATAGTCTGGAACATGTGAAGCGCTGGGAGTCTGCTGTCCGCGCCAAACCTGTCTGGGAAGGCCCAAATGGCGCGTGATGATGTGCTGACCGCAAGATTTCGCGATGCCCTGAGCGGCATGGTCGGAATTTCCGAACAGAACATGATGGGCGGCGTCTGCTTCATGCTGAACGGCAATATGGTCGGCGGCGCGCATCGTGAGACAACCGGCGAGGGTCGGTTCATGTTTCGGGTCGGCAAGGACAATCATGAAGAGGCGCTCGCCCGGCCGGGCGCCATGCCGATGGATTTTACCGGCAGGGTCATGCGCGGTTTCGTTTTTATCGATGCTGATGACTGCGCGGATGCCATGCTGCAGGACTGGATCTCCTTTGCCCTGAGCTTTGCCGCCTCGTTGCCGCCCAAACCCGGGAAATAGTCCATGTCTGACGCTCAGATCTTCACGCCCGAGACTTTGCGCTTCCTGCGCGACCTGAAGGCGAACAATTCGCGCGACTGGTTCAATGACAACAAGGCGCGCTACGAAGCCGCCTGGAAGGCGCCGGCCGAGGCCTTCATCAAGGCCATGTGTTTTCGCCTGCAGGTCGAGACCGACACGCCGCATGATGCGAAACTGTTTCGCATTCACCGGGACGTCCGCTTTTCCAAGGACAAGACCCCGTACAATACGCACCTGCACATCCTGTTTCGCCGCGAAGGCAGCAAGGCCGGTCTATTCTTTGGCCTGCAAACCGACAGGCTCGTGCTCGGGTCCGGAATGATGGGATTTGATAAAGGCCAGCTGGCGGCCTATCGCGAGGCCGTGGACGATGCGTCCGGGGAAACTCTGCAGCGCGAGCTCGGAACGCTACTGGAGTCTGGCGGGCGGATGAACGACCCGGACTTGGCCCGGGTGCCAAAGCCATATGACAAGATCCATCCACGCAGCGAGCTGCTGAGACGCAAAAGTCTGACTGTCTGGTACGATATTGACGATCCGTCACACGTGGAACGCGCTGACCTGATCGACATCTGCGCCGCCCGTTACGCCACCTATCAGCCGCTCAGTGACTGGCTGAACGCCCATATTCCGAGTGCCACCGACCGGCGCTGAAACCGACCTTTCTGCGAACATGAACAGAAGCCAACACATTACACGAAGTTCATTCAGTTAGCCTTGGCTACACACACTCACAGGACGGGGGACAGGCGTGGTGATCCGCAGTCACCAAGCCTCGTAGGCGTCCGACCGCGAACGTTGCGGTGCCCTTTTTTGGGGTCTGTGATATTCGCGTAGGTGCCGTGTTTCACGTGCACATCGAATGGGCGGCGTTTTTTAAAGGGGAGCGTCGCCCGTTCATTTATCCGCATTTGGATCGATATGACGGCGCCCGAAATCGGCTTCGGCTGTATCGAGACCGGCATCAATGATGGCCTCGCGAATGCCGCGGGCGCGGGTGAACTCTTTCATCAAAGTGTCGCCGTCGCCCCAGCGAATGGCCCGCTGCAAGGCGGCCAGGTCCTCACTGAACCGGCCCAGTGTTTCCAGCACCGCATCCTTATTGTTCAGGAACACGTCCCGCCACATCACCGGATCGGAGGCCGCGATACGGGTAAAGTCACGAAACCCGCCAGCCGAATATTTCACCACTTCGCCCTGCTCGACACTCTCCATGTCATAAGCGGTGGAGACAATATTATAGGCGATCAGGTGCGGTAGATGCGATGTGATGGCCAGCACACGGTCATGACGCACAGGGTCCATGGTCTCCACCCGCGCACCTAGCCCTTGCCAGAATGTGGTGAGGCGGGCGACCGCGTCATCATATGCGGTTTCGCCCTGCTTTAGCGGCGTCAGAATATGCCAGGCTTCCTGGAACAGACTGGCAAAACCAGCTTCCGGGCCTGATTTTTCGGTACCTGCAATCGGGTGCCCCGGAATCAGGTGCACGTTCGCGGGACAATGCCCACCCATATCGCTAGCCGCCGTGACCTTCACGGACCCGACATCGGTGAGAATAGCGCCCGGCTTAAGCGCGCCGGCGATCTGCGCGGTCACTTCGCCGAACACGCCGACAGGCGTGCAGAGAATGACACAATCCGCGTCCCGAACGGCATCTTCCGCAGAGGCCGCCACGTCCATCCCGATAACCCGGCTGGCACGCTCCCGGACATCGTCCGACCCGTCCCAAAGAGTCACCTGTTCGGCGCCGCCATAGGCCTTCACCGCATGCGCGATAGAAGACCCGAGCAGGCCGATGCCCAGAATGGCAAGCTTGTCGAATGCGGCGGACATCAGCTTTTCGCGAACGCCTCAATGGCGGCAATCAGATCGTCATTCTGTGCGCTCGTGCCAATCGACGCCCGCAGGCAGGTCGGCAGGCCATAGACATTGACATTGCGAATGACGACGCCGCGGCCGCGCAGGAATGCGTCGGCTTCAGCGCTGGTGCGGCCAGCGGCTTCCGGAAACTCGATGAGCACGAAATTACCGACGCTTGGATAGGTCTTGAACCCGGCTTTCTCGACCGCATCGCGTACACGGACGAGCTCGGCCGCATTGTGATCGGCTGACTTGGCCTGGAAAGCATCATCATTAAGCGCCGCAATACCCGCTGCTTGCGCCACGGCGCTGACATTGAACGGGCCGCGGGTGCGGTGCAGCGCATCGATGACAGACTCCGGACCATAGGCCCAGCCCAGGCGCAGCGCCGCGAGGCCGTGAATCTTGGAGAAGGTTCGCGTCATCAGCACATTTGCCTGCTCACCCGCAAGCTCCATCCCGGCGCTGTAATCATTGTTGCGAACATATTCGGCATAGGCGCCATCGAGCACCAGCAAGACATTCTCCGGCAGGCCTTCATGCAGCCGCTTTACTTCAGAATACGAGATATAGCTGCCAGTCGGGTTGTTCGGGTTGGCCAGGAAGACCATTTTTGTTTTCTCATCGACAAGCTCGAGCATGGCATCGACATCGCTGGTCAGGTCCTTTTCAGGCGCGCTGCGAGTCTCGGCACCAGCTTGCTGGGCGACCAGACGGTAGACCAGGAAGCCGTGCTGGCTCTGCACGATATTGTCGCCCGGGCGAAGATAGGCACGGCCGAGCAATTGAAAAATCTCGTCCGATCCGGAGCCGCAGACGATGCGAGCAGCATCAATGCCGTACTTGGCGCCAATCGCGTCTCTCAATGCTGCGGCTGACCCGTCCGGATACAGCTCCATATGCTTGGCCGCCTCAATCACCGCCGCCTGCGCCGCAGGGCTGCAGCCGAGCGGATTTTCATTCGAGGACAATTTATGGGCATCCACCAGTTTCTCACCCCCCTTGTAAGGCGTGATTTCGAGGATGTTCGGCAATGCCTGTGGCCCGGTCATAAGGGTCTCCCGTGGTTGAGCGAGATGACCTGCCGCCAATGGACGGGAAAATCAAGAGCCGAGCGATATTGCACGCCCGTTTGCCGCGCGATGGGAGGCCGCGTTGGACCGGGTCAGATTAGCTGCCGATGGCCTGCTCGTTGCGCTCACCCGTGCGGATACGGACAATGGTTTCAAGGTCGGCAACAAAGACCTTGCCGTCACCAATCGTTCCCGTATTGGCCGCCCCGGTAATCGCCTCGACCACCCGTTCGGTCTCGGCGGCGTTGCAGGCGACCTCGACTTTCACTTTTGGCAGCAGTCGAACTTCATATTCCGCGCCGCGATAGACTTCGGTCTTGCCTTGTTGGCGACCATAGCCACGTACTTCCGATACGGTCAGGCCGGAAACATCTGCTTCACCGAGCGCGTCAATCACCGCGTCCAGACGGCTGGGTTTGAAGATTGCGGTTACGAGTTTCATGTTTCCCCGGCTCCAGTAACTTGATTGTCTCTACGCCTATCGGGTCTGATCAGAACGTCAATTGCCGTCGTTTCAGCAGCTTGCGCAACATCAGGGTCTGCCAGTTTTCTAGGCATGACGGGCTTTGGTTTGCTCGCCTTTACGGCTTTTGTGACCGGCGCAGCGGCACTGCCGCCCGGTTTTGAATAAAGGCGCTTCACCGCCTCGACGAGCACAACCCCGCCCAATCCCGGCAGAACCAGCTCACCTGCGCGCTCCCAGGACTTCGACGCCGCTGTAATCAGGCGCCAGTCGAGCGGCGGCATGTGTACGGCCGTTGTGCTGGCGGTGACCTGAAACAAACTGTCATTCAGAAACCGCACCAATTGCTGACGCGTCCAGGGCCGGCCATGGCCAAAGGGTTTATTGTCCGCGAGCGACCAGGTGCTGCGCCGATTGGTCGCCGCCACAACGATACGGCCCTCGGGTGCCAGCACCCGCCAGGCTTCACGCAGGAGCTGGCGCGGACTGTCGGCCTCTTCCAGGGCGTGCAGCAGGAAGACACGATCGAACAGGCCTTCAGGGAAAGGCAGTCGGTGTTCCGGCACGCTGCACAGGACCTGACCCTTTTCCGAACTGTGGCGGACCGCGCCAATCTCTTCGGGTACGGCGCCCACACAAGCCGCCGCATCATTCTCCCAGAACTTCAATAGCGGCCCGGGAAAACCAATCCCCAGCACGCGCAAACTGTCACATGGCCCCCACAAATCCAGCATCCGGGAACCCATCAGACGCGCCGCCGCTTCACCGAGTCGCGAGTGATAAAAAGCTTCAAGGGTTGCCGCAGGCTGGCGCATATGGCTCTAGTCTTTCAGTTCAAATCCACCGTGGAGAGATGGGATCATGCTGACCATACATCAATTCCCCTGCTTGAGTGATAATTATGGCTATCTGGCCCACGATCCGGTTTCCGGTGAAACAGCTGCGATCGATACGCCGGACGCGGATGCCTATCTCGCCGAAGCGCAGGCCAAAGGCTGGACCATCACCGCCATCTGGAACACGCATTGGCACCCGGACCATGCTGGCGGCAATCTGAAGATCAAAGAGGCCACAGGCTGCACGATTATCGGTCCGAAGGGCGAGGCGGAGAAGATCCCCGGCATCGACCGCGCCGTCGGCGGCGGGGATATGGTGAGCCTGGGTGGCTTGGAAGCTGCTGTGCTTGACGTGCCCGGTCATACGCTCGGCCATATTGCGTACCATATCGCTGCCGCAAACACCGCCTTTGTCGGCGATGCCGTTTTCGCGCTCGGGTGCGGGCGCGTGTTCGAAGGCGATATGGCGATGATGTGGGCGTCAATGCAGGCGATTAAGACACTGCCAGCCGACACCACACTCTATTGCGCCCACGAATATACCCAGTCGAATGCTCGCTTCGCCGAGACGATCGAGACCGACAATGCCGCGCTGAAAGCCTATATTTCCGAGATTGACGACAAACGCGCCCGCGGTGAACGCACAGTGCCGATGCGGCTGGCGCGCGAGCTTGAGACCAATCCGTTCCTGCGCGCCGATATTCCAGCGCTGCAAGCGGCCATGGGCCATCCTGGCGACGCGGCCGCGACCTTTGGAGAAATTCGCGGGCGCAAGGACCGGTTCTGATTTTGATGCTGTTCGGCAGCAAGATTCAGTCTGCTTTGCGTTCCGTGAGGCGAGACTTTAACATGGAGTACGGCGGAAAAACCGTCTCCAATCCCTCTCATTCGTTCGCGAAAGTGGTATACAAGCCCGGTAGCAGGGTTGGGTATTTGGTCACGCTTGTCCCATCTCTCCCTACAAACGGCTCGATTATTATCCACTGCGCCACACTCGCTGAACCTTCCTTGGGGTTTTCGAAGTCACCCCTCGACGTAAAAATGCTCTCCGAGATCGAACACGGATGCCCAACGTCTTGGGAGCTCAGTTATCAAAAAGCGTTCAAGTCCTACCGATGGGCAGCGCCAGTTAACAAACCAACGTATCAAAGGAAGTGGCAAAAAGGCCTAACTTTGCAGCAAGCGCGACAAGAAATAACTCAGAATATCTTCGAAACCGTCGCATCAGTTGAAAGCAAGATCGCATGAATAAAGCAATCTCCGGCGATCTCGGCGCGAATGAGATCATTCGATTGCTGCACATGCAGCCGCATCCGGAAGGCGGCCATTATGCGGAAACCTTTCGTGCGAACGGTGAGGGCAGGGCGGCGTCGACCGCAATCTACTATTTGTTGCAAGCCGATGAGGTCTCAGCCTGGCACCGCGTTGATGCAGACGAGCACTGGCTCTGGCATGCTGGCGGACCGCTGGCGCTGACCTTGTCGCCGGCCGATGGAAAGGGCGCGCAAGCCCACACGCTCGGCCCGGATCTGCGCGCCGGGCAACGACCACAGTTGACGGTCCCAGCCGGTCATTGGCAGACCGCCGAAAGCCTCGGCGCGTGGAGCCTGGTCTCCTGCATCGTCGCGCCGGGATTTGAATTTTCCGGCTTTGAGATAGCGGCGCCTGACTGGCGCCCGGAGGTCTAGCGGCGCTGTCATGGCAGAAAGGCACCCTCTGTTCTGGCTTCCCAATGCACTGACGATTGCACGGTGTGCGCTCGCCGGCGCGGTCGCCTGGCTCATCTTGACGGCATCACCCGGATCGATCTGGCCCCTGATCGCTTATGTCGGAGTCGCCATGACGGACTTTGTCGATGGTTTCGCGGCGCGGCGGCTGAACGCCGTATCCAGCTTTGGCGCGTTCCTGGACCCTGTCGCGGACAAGTTGCTGGTCGGCGCCTGCCTCGTCGCCCTGACGATTTTGCGCGATTACGGCTTGCTCCTGCTCATCCCTACCGCGGCCATCGTCACGCGCGACGTGATCGCGACCGGCCTGCGGCTCGTGCCGGGCATTTCCATGCCCGTGTCGCAACTGGCCAAGTGGAAGACCGGGATCGAGATGGTGGCGATTGCAGGACTGTTGCTCGCCTTGGCGCTTGGCAGTGCCATCCTGTGGAATATGGGCCTCATCCTCATCTGGCTCGCCGCGACGCTCGCGGTTTACACGCTCGGGCTCTATATTGGCAC
This sequence comes from Hyphomonadaceae bacterium, assembly GCA_024742355.1. Taxonomy (GTDB): domain Bacteria; phylum Pseudomonadota; class Alphaproteobacteria; order Caulobacterales; family Hyphomonadaceae; genus Henriciella. The sequence goes on from JANSYM010000005.1 coordinate 248,489, forward strand.
GCTCATCCCCAACCAAAACGACCGCGCTAACACGTAGCGCGGCCGTCTCGTTCCGGTCCAGCGCGCCATTTAAGGGGGAGGAATAACCGCGCTGGTTGCCTGCTTAGCACACCGGGAAAGGGGACACCCGGCATGGACTCCTAAGTGGCATAGAAGGCTTTAACGCCCGTTTAATATTCCCGCCTAAATTGTGCCGCCAGTCGATCCTTATTCGCGCCCAGTTTGCGGCGCACATCGGGTGGATGAAACAAATCTGCCATCGATACGGACTGCAATTGCTGCTCGGAGCGGCGATCGTCTTCATGACGATGCCGGCCCTGTTTGCCTTTGCTGACAGTTAGGTCACCACATCAGAGATGGCGCTTCGCCGCTGAACACTTCGCGCAGGCGCCGATGCGTTCCCGGTGTTGCGTCCGTCGGCGGCGCGGCCGGATCGCACCAGATAATCTCTGAAATCTCACGGCCGATCGGATCACCGCACGCGGTCCAGTCCGCGCTTGCGATGCGGTAAAGCACAACATGATCATTGCGAAACACGTGGTGGTTGGAGAAGACGCCAATCAATTCCGGCGCGCCCGTGACCTTGACCCCCCCTTCTTCCTCGAGCTCACGGCGCAAGGAAAAATCCGTCGTCTCGCCCCGCTCGACACCGCCGCCCGGCAGGAACAGACCCTTTGTATAGGTATGGCGCACGAGCAGGACCTCGCCGTGCTCATTCTCGACCAGGCCGCGTACGCCCAGCGTCATGGGCCGCGACAGGCGAAACCAGGTCCGGAACAGTTGCGATCTCAGGTCAAACAAGATGCGACACCACGTTTTCAGTTTCAGGGCTCGCCAAATCGATAAAGACAGTCTAACAGGACGCAAGTTTAATTGAGGGCTGTTGCCATGATCCACGCATCTATCTGGGCCATCCTGGCCACTGTGGCTGTATTTGGAATTCTCAATCTGATCGATTTCCGTCGCATCGATTAAGCGGAGTATCCTCGCCGACCCAGGAGGATTTCAGTGTCAAATCGTGTATCCGAAGGACCGAAACGCGCGCTTGTAACCGGCGCGGGCGCACGTCTGGGCAAAGCCATGGCCGAAGCGCTTGGTGAAGATGGCTGGTCGGTTGCCGTGCACTATCGCGGCTCAAAGGCCGGCGCTGAAGCAACGGCGGAGACCATTCGCGCCGCAGGTGGCCAGGCCGAACTGGTTCAGGCCGACCTGTCTGACGAAGAACAGACCGCAACACTGGAACGGGCGGCGCACGAAGCGCTAGGCGGGCCGCTGACTTTGCTGGTCAATTCCGCCTCGACTTTCGAAGACGATTCCGCGCTCGAGCATTCGCGCAAGAATTGGGATTTTCATATGGGCCCCAATTTGCGAGCACCGGTCCTGCTGGCCCAGCATTTCGCGCGCGCGCTGCCGCAGGATGAGGCCGGGCTGATCGTCAACATGATCGATATGCGGGTGCTGAAGCTCAACCCGCTCTTCTTCACCTATACCCTATCCAAGTCAGCTCTATGGTCAGCGACACGCACCATGGCGCAGGCCTTTGCGCCGAATATCCGCGTCAATGGCATCGGCCCGGGCCCAACCCTGGAAAATGTCCATCAGAAGCCGGGCGAATTTGCCGCCGAGGCCCAGGCGACGCTGACACAACAGGGCTCAAACCCCTGCGAAATCGTCAAGACGCTGCGCTACCTGATCGAGGCCGACAGTATTACCGGGCAACTGATCGCCAGCGATGGCGGCCAACACCTGATGTGGCAAACGCCGGACGTGACGCTCTAGATCATGAATTTCTCATCCGACACCGCCGCGCCTGCGCATCCCAAGGTCATTGAAGCCATCGCGGCGGTCAATCAGGGCCATCAGCCAAGTTATGGCAGCGATGAGGTGACAGCGCGCCTGCGGAATTTGCTGCGCGAGACTTTCGAAACGGACGATTTCGACTTCTGGATCTGTGCCAGCGGGACGGCATCGAATTCCCTGGCGCTGTCAGTCCTTTGTTCCTCCATCGGCGCCATTGCCTGCCATGAGGAAGCCCATATTGAGCGCGATGAGCGGGGCGCGCCGGAATTTTTCTCCGGCGGTGCAAAATTGCGGCTTTTGCCAGGGCAGGGGGGTCAGATCGACGAGCCGGCACTGCGCCAGGCGCTCGACGCCAACAATCCCGGGTTTGTGCATGAAACCCCGCTTGAAGCTCTGTCGCTGACCAATCTTACGGAATGCGGCACCGCGTATCCGGTGGCAAGGATCGAACAGTACGTTTCGCTCGCCAAGGCTGAAGGCCTGAACGTGCATCTGGATGGCGCCCGACTGGCCAATGCCCTGATCTCAACCGGCGCCAGTCCGGCGGAAATGAGCTGGAAAGCCGGTGTCGATGTACTCACGCTCGGCCTCACCAAGACCGGCGCGATCGGCTGTGAGATTATTCTCCTGTTCGGCAAGGCCCGCGCCGCGTTCAGCGCGCTGCAGGCCCGCGCAAAACGATCCGGTCACATGCCCCCTAAAATGCGTTTCCTGGCGGCCCAGGCTGAGGCCATGCTGACAGACGGTCTGTGGTTGTCGCTGGCCGCAAAAGCCAATCAGTCGGCCGCCGAACTGGCCGACCTGCTTTGCGAGAAACCGGGAGCCTCTTTGGCTTATCCGACCGAAGGGAATGAAGTGTTCTGCGTCTTGCCGGCCGCCATCGAGGCCTTGGTCAAAAAGGCCGGGGTCAAATGTTATCCGTGGCCGGGTGGCTCGTATCGCTTCGTCTGCTCATGGGCGACGCCAGCGAGCGACCTTCAAGCGGTGCGGGACTTATTGGCTGAGGCCTGAGGCCAGCCAGGTCTGCATCAGTGTCATGAACCCATTCGTATCAATCGGGGAAGCGTCTTTGCCGCCCAACAATTGCTGGTGCAGGGTCATGACCAGGATGGGCGAGAGCATCATGAAAGCTGATGCCTTGCGTTCTGCAGCGGTTTCGGGCCGCCCCGGCGTCGCATCCATTTTCTCCGAAACCGCCTCGAGCGCCGGATCGAGCAGAAACTCGAGATAGGCTTGTCCGACGGTCTCGTCCGCCATGCCTTCGATCAATCCGAACGCGTGCGCGCGGGCGAACCCGCCATGGGTCAGGCCCGCTTCGGTGACGCGGAAATATTCTTTGACGGCTGTGGCGGTGTCTTCGGCGCCAGTCTTAATCACCCTCCAGAGCGGCAATGCGCGGGCGTGGATATGTTCCAGAATAGCAATGACGACACCTTGCCGGTCGCGGAAATAATGCCGGAGGGTTGGCTCCGACGCGCCTGCAGCGAGAGCGAACTGGCGCAACGACGGGCGGCGCAGGTCATCCTGCAAAGCGAATTCCGTCAACGTCTCCAGCAGGGCCGTGCGCTTTGCCTCAAAATTGTGATTTCGAACGCCTGCTGGTCGCGGCATCGGCCTCCCCGCCTCTTGTGTTTTTTGGGCCGACCTTTGTAGACGTTGAATTCAACGGAACGCAACTGCAATGTGTGCGATGCACCGTTGGCTACAGGTTGCGCGGTTTGCGGCGCGCTCGCACCTGTTCAGCAAAGTCGAGGGCCGGACGCAGGATCTTGCCGCCCGTTTGCCCGACTTTCATGGCGCGCTGCAATTTCCGATCAATATAGCGGGCCAGGGCCTCGCGATCATCAGAATCAAGCCAGCGCAGGACGATCGAAGGGATGACCGCGCTGAGCAGGGCTCTTTTGGTCTGTCGATTATAGTCGGTCGCGGTGTCGCCCGCCGCCTCCCAGATCGTGTCGGCGATCGCCCAGACCCGCTTGATGGCGCCGCCCGTGCCCCAGGGGGTGAGGCCGCGCCCGGCAGCTTTGCGCACAGCGCCCTTATGCGGCTCCAGCGCGTCCAGCCAGGCCAGCAAGCCCGCGGCCACACGCTCATGCGTGCGCAAGGCGGCAAGGTCCTGTGTCGCCAGGGATTCCAGCATCAGGTCCGCCGAACGCTCAAAAAAATGGTCGATGAGATCCGTCACACCCCCCGGCGCCGCGAGGGCGCGTTCGCCGGGGGTCAGGCTTGCTGCGGTCGCTGCACGCCGCATCGCGCCTGCGGTCCAGCCAACCTTCGACACTTCCGGCAACATGGCATCGAGCCAGCGATCGCGTAATTTTTCCGATGGGGTGCCCATATCTGACTCCGGGGATAGGCAAGGCGTTATCCACATGTTATAGGCGCGGCTTGTTTCGGCCCCTATAGGCCACAACCGCACACTTGCAGGCCCGTCCTGCCCCGATTTTTATGGAGAGTTGACCATTATTCAGATTACCGTTCGCGACAATAATGTCGAGCAAGCCTTGCGCGCACTGAAGAAGAAGATGCAGCGTGAAGGCCTGTTCCGTGAAATGAAATCCCGCACCTATTTCGAGAAGCCATCTGAAAAGAAGGCTCGCCAGAAGGCCGAAGCTGTGCGCCGCGCTCGCAAACTTGCTCGGAAGCGCGCCCAGCGTGAGGGCCTCGTCTAGACGACGGGTTTGAACGAAAAAAGAAACCCCCGTGCCGAAAGGCGCGGGGGTTTTGCTTTTCTGGGGTATTATCCGAGGGTTACAGACACTCCTGCAGCTTGCGCCGCAGGATCTTGCCGATTGGATTCTTCGGCAGCTCTTCGATGAAATGCACCTGACGGGGCACTTTGTAGCCGGTCAGGTGGTCGCGGCAGTGGCCGAGAATGTCAGCCTGGCTGAGTTCGGCCTCGCCGCGGACGACAAAGGCGTGCAGCTCCTCACTGCCCTCTTCGGTACGGATCCCGGCGCTCGGCGACGTGATCATGCAAGGCCGCGGCGCCAGAGATCGTGATCTTGAGGCTGCGGCCATGCTCGAGGAACCAGTCTTCGTCGAGCAGTTTTTCGAACAGCGTATTCACGCCCGGGAAATAGTCTGGCTTAAACCGCTTGAACGCCGCCTTCATATTGGTCAGCGGACGCGGATTGGGGATCAGGACCAGATGGCCGCCATTCGTAATCGCGATCACTGAGGCGAGCATTCCGAACACATGATAGACGGGCAGGGCGAGCAGCATGGTCTGTTGCGGCGTGTCGAGCAGCTCCGGCGACGCAATCGCGAACTGGGCGATATTGCTCATCAGCCCCTGTTCGGTCAGGCGCACGCCCTTGGACACGCCAGTCGTGCCGCCGGAATATTGGTAGATCGTGTCACGCGCTGGCTCGAGCGTGTCGACATAGCGAACGCGATGCGGCGGATCCTGCGTCAGGATTTCAGTCAGACGTGTGTGTGCGCCTTCGAATGGGCGGTCCAGCTTCTTCACCTTTTGCAGCATGAAATTGAGGAAGCTGCGGGTCATCGGGCTGAAAAAGTCGGTGACCGAGATCGAAATCACCTGATCGACCTGCGTGCCCTCGATCGCATCTTCCATCATTTCCGAGAAGATCGTCGAGCCGATGAGGCAGCGGGCGCCGCTATCCTTGAGCTGACGCCGCGTTTCCGCCGCTGTGTAGAGCGGGTTCACATTGGTGATGGTGAGACCGGCCAGATAGACGCCCAGCAGGCTGACAATATAGGACGTGCAATTCGGCGACTGGATGGCGACGACATCGCCCTGATCATAGCCGAGATCTTCACGCAGGTATCTCGCCAGTTTCTGGGCCGATTGGATTGCCGTCTTGAAATCAGTGGTTTGCGACTGTCCGTTTGGCAGCGCAGTGGTCAGGAAAGGGGCATCGCCATAGAGGCGTTCGGCTTCGAATATCTTGTCGTGCAACCGGCCCGCGTCAAGCGCGACAGAAGACTCCTGGGGGCGAACGAAATGCGAAACAGATGAAACGGCCATGATGCTTTCCAGATTGGGAAGCTCAGAGCCTAGCGAAGCAAGCTTTGAATCTCGTTACAGTTGATTTTCGAATTTGTCGTTTGTCTGGAAACGATTAGGCAAGACTCAGCGCCTGATTGGCGTCTTTGACGCGGAGATATTCTTCCAACAGACCTCGGGCAGCAAGCGATAGCGGTTTCGCAACATGTGGTTCGCCGAGCTCTCTCAGCATGTCAGCGCCCGTCACCTTGTTGCGACCGGCATGCGTGACCCGCGTAAGGTAAACAGAATTCAGGACTTCCGCGCCGGTCTCATCATACCAGGTGTGCTCGATCTCGACATATTGATCGTCCCAGCCAACCACGCGTGTGTGGATTTCCAGCTCACCACCCGGAATGATTGGCTGTTGACGGGTCTGGACGGAACTGATCACGATCGGAATCCAACCATTGCGACGAACCACCGCAGACATGCGGGTTCCAATAAAGAAGTTGATAAGGGAAATATCGATAAAAGACGGGATCCTGGAGGAGAATAACTGCCCGCTGCTGGTGCGATCCCAGAACTTTGGAGTGAAGCGGTGACGCGTCCCGTCCCAGACATTTGCATCGCGCGGACCAAGATAGGTCCGGAACACGGTTAACAAAAGGCTAAAGAATAGATCCATACTCAACTCGAACTATAAGCACCGGGCCCGGGGGGACTCAAGGTTAATTTTATATAGCAACGAGTATGTTAATTTTTATACTGCGATAAATGACCACTCCCCTCTCCTCCGAAAAAGCGAACCATGCGCGCTACGTCATTCTAGGGGCCGGACCCGCTGGGCTGACCATGGCGAAGATGCTCGCTGATCGCGGGATCGAGGAGGTCATCCTGCTCGAGGCGAGCGATAAGGTGGGCGGCAAGTGCCTGTCGTCTGAAATCGGCGACCACATTGTAGAGTTCGGCACCTGCTATGCCATCTGGTCTCACAAATACATTCTCAAGCAGATGAAGAAGCTCGGCATTAAACGCAATTTCCTGCGGGCCCAGCGTATCGATGACCGCGAGCTGATGGACTATATTCGCGATGGCAGCGGACCGTTCTTCTTGTGGCAGGTGTTCAAGTATTTGCGCTTACGGGGCCGCCTGATGTCCCGCGCCGAATCCAATGATCCGGAGGTCAATGCGACGCTGGCGCAGCCCGCCAGCGACTGGCTGCGGGCCAACAATCTCGGCAAGATTGAAAACATGATGCACCGCGTGGTGACATCGATCGGCTATGGCTATCTCAACCGCCTACCATTGATTCACGCTTTTCGCTGGGTCGATTTCAACATGATGGTCACTGGTTTGTTGAAGTTCACCGTGATGCCGGATGGCGGCTGGCAGCATTTCTGGAACCGTTTTGCCGAAGGCCTCGACATACGTCTGAAACAGGGGGCGACGCGCATTCACCGCGACAGCGCAGGCGTGCGCGTGGTGACAGCGGACGGCGCGGAATTCAGCGGTGACCAGCTTATCAACACCATCCCGATGGATGCGTTCTGCAAACTGACAGACCCATCTGACGCCGAAACACGCATTGCCGAGTCCATCGATTGGGGCGGATACACGACGTCGCTGCTTTCTGTCGCCAACTGGCCGCACGACGTGCCCGTAAACGCCTGGAGCGATACCTGCGCCACCGATGCCAATGACGGGCAGATCCTGTTCTCGCGCTTTGAGTGCGATGACGAAGACAAACGTCAATTGTTCACGGTCGGACAGCTATCGTCCGCTTATGGTCTCGACGAATTGACGGAACTGGCTCTGTTCAGCGCTCAGGAGCGCGGCGCGGCGGACCCGCGACTGGTTCAGCAAATCGTCTGGTCCTACATGCCGACTTACAAAGCAGATGCGGTGCGCGATGGACTGATTGCCGCGATGGCCGAGATGCAGGGCGAGAATCGCACCTTCCATTCCGGCGCCAGTTTTTCACATGAAGCGGTGTCGACGATTTCGAGCTTTAACGCACAGCTGCTTGCAAAGGTAGCACCTTGAGGTCCTGACCTGTGCTGTAGACATGATCGCCCGGGATGATCGCCACCAGGTTCACCGACTTATCGCCGCTGAGATTTTCCTGATACTGACCGCCCAGATTGGCGATGTGAGTCTCTGACATGTAGGACGCATACTCATCGAGCGTCACTTCCGAACCATCCGAAGTTTCGATCGTCTCCGTTACCGGCTCTTTTTCCAGCGTCGTTGTGGCCGCATAGGCGCCGCGAACGATGAAACAGATCGAGCTCGACCCGTCTGTCATGGCGCGCACATAAAGCGACAGACGCCCGGTATTGCCAACCGTGCGGTGAGCCTTCAAGCACATCTGGCCAAGCGCACGGGTCAGCGACCCACTCGCCGAAGACTTCACCAGAAGGTCTTCCGGGATCGCCTTCACCAGGGAAGCAATCATCGTTTCGGAGAGATCCGACTGCGCCATCTGTGCGAATTCCTCGGCAAAGATTTCGCGTAGGCGCACAGCTTCGGCTTCCACCAGGTGTGCATTATCGTCCAGCGAATGACGGGTCATGGAGGACATCAGGCCTTCCAGATCCTTCGACGCGTTCATGATCAGATTTGCCAGGTTGCCCAGTTCGTCATCGTCAAACTTGATGCGCGAGTCTGGCTGCAACAGGCGTGCATATTTCCGGATCGTCTTGATCGGGTAGATCACTTCGCGGGAAATCGATTCAAAGAAGGCCGACTTGGTTTGCAGTGCCTGTTCGGCCTGCTGTCGTGATTCGAGGATGGTCTGCTGACTTTCGACCAGGGAGCTGACATTCTCGATCAGCTCAATCCGGTCGCCAGCAACGCCATTATAGTCGGTCTTGCGGTAATACTGACCGTCAAAGAAATAGAAGCCTTCGCGGGTGCGGCCACCATGGTTGAGCGCTTCGCGGTTCTTTTCCATGTTGGCATTGCAGAACACGACCTCGCCCGAACTGTCCTGAATTTCGAGCCCGATGCCGAGCGTCTTAACCGCTGATTCCAGGCGGCCTTTAGAGAGCTGAAGGCCGAGCCGAACGCGCAGCATCTCGACCGTCTCATTGTATTTCAGGTGCGCCATATAGACCATGGTAACACCCAGCGTGCCGCCCATCGCCGCGGTAATGATCGCGGCGGCGCCATCAATGAAGGACAGCGAGAAAATCGTCACGGGCAGCGCCCCGGCCAGGAACCGCGCCGACATGGCAGAGTTCGACCCGAGACAGGCTGCCGCCGCAGCGCACATGCCGGTCGACAGTGCTGCCAGCGTGATGTTCGCCGCCGGGTCGGGCCCGGCAAAGATGATACAGCTCAGCGCCCACCACGCGCCGAACAGGAAATTGTTGCGTGCGCCCTTCCTCAGGAAGCCGCCAGACAGCTTGGCATCCTTCGGCACATTGTCCATCGCCTTGGCGCCGACATATTGGAAGTATGAGAAATAGGCGATCGGCGCCCACCACATCAGCGCCAGCCACCACTGCGTAAATTGCGCAAAGATCAGGGTGACAACGGTGCCGTTAATGGCGGTGATCAGCGAGAGCGGCTTCATCACCGCGGCCAACTGGTCGAACAGTTCGCGCAAAACCAGCTGGCGCAGCTCGCCCTCAGGGAGGTCGGTCTTGCCGTGCACAATGCTGTTGAACATGGTTTTGGTGGTTATGCGCATGCTCGCACATAATCATACATGTCTTGAAAAACTGGTCGCTGCGATCGTTAATCTGCGTTCATGATTTTTAGAAACCATCAATCAAGCTTGCGACTTGGTTAATGCGAAAGCGTCAGTTTCAAGTTCGCTGAGACAGTGTGAAAATTTTTTACGAAATGGTTCACTATTGATGAGACGATTGACGCTGGAAATCACTCATGCTCAACGTAAAGAAAAACAGATGGGAAGAAATCCGTGATAGAAGCAAATGATCAAGTATACACGATGATGAAAACATTCTTCGAGGAGAATGTTCCATACGCCAAACATAGCGGAATCGAATTACTTGAAATCGCCGACGGCCGGGGCACGGCGCAACTTCCGGACTGGAAGGAAACGCAAAACCATATGGGCTCGCAGCATGCTGGCGCGCTGTTCACGCTGGCCGAAGCCGCCTCTGGCGCCGCCATGGTTTCTCTTTTTGCCGACAAGGTCCTGATGGTGCGCGCCGCGATCACCACAGCGACCATCCATTATGCCAAGGCGGCGCGCGGTGTCGTCGTTGCAACGGGTCTGCTGCGCCGCAGCGGCGCAGAAATACTCGAAGAGTTCAATCGCGAAGGCCGCGTCAAATTTGAAGTCGATGTCTCGATGACCGATTCCAAGGATCGCGAGATCGGGACGATGGAAGTGATCTGGTCGATCCAGCTCAATCAGCCACGCGCCTAGAGTCGAAGCGCCCGTCACAGCGCAGCCTGCGCGATGGCATTCCCCTTGTCTTTGATCCAGCCTATGTAGACCTTCACTGTGCATAGGCTGGAGCAAGACATGACCAAAACCCCCGTGAACGATGCCGCGCTTGACCAGATCTGGCGCCACGGCCGCTCTTATAATGGCTGGACGGACGAACATGTTCCCGAAACCCTAGTCCGCGCCACCTATGATCTGACCAAGATGGGCATGACCAGCGCCAATTGCTCGCCAGCGCGGTTCGTCTTCCTGCAATCAAGTGAAGCCAAAGAGCGTCTCAAGCCGCATCTGATGGAAGGCAATGTCGACAAGACCATGGCGGCCCCATGGGTCGTGATCATTGCGCATGATCTGGAGTTTCATGAGAAAATTCCGGAACTGTTCCCGCACAATCCCGGCGCCAAGGACTGGTTTGCGGACGAGCAGAACCGTCACCTCACCGCCTTTCGCAATGGCACGCTGCAAGGCGCTTATCTGATGCTTGCGGCACGCGCCCTCGGCCTCGATTGCGGGCCGATGTCCGGGTTTAACAATGCTGGGGTCGACGAGGAGTTCTTCCTCGGCAATGACGCCACCAAGACCTGGCGATCCAACTGGCTATGCAGCATTGGCCATGGTGATGACAGCACCATATTCGAGCGCAGCCCGCGCCTCAGCTTCGAAGACGCCTGTCAGATCCTGTAGCGAGCTGCGATGATCGTTCTGGGATTTCACACGGCCGGTCCGGCCTGCGAACTCGCTCTCATTCGAGATGGCGAGCCGCTGGCCGTGCGGACAGAAGCGATGCAGCGCGGGCAAGATGCGCGCCTGCCCGGTCTCACCCAGGCGCTGCTATCAGATGCGGGGGTCGCCCTGGACGCGGTCGACCGGTTCGCCGTGGTCACCGGGCCCGGCAGCTTCACCGGCATTCGCGTCGGCGTCGCGTTCGCGCGCGGCCTGGCGCTCGCCACTGAAAAACCATGCCTCGGGATCACCACGCTCGAGGCCGCTTTGCCGGCCGGCCAGCAAGGCTCGGCGATCGTTGTGCTGCCCGCCCAGAAGCGCCCGCCGGATATTACCTATTGGGCTCAGACCTTTCGGTCCGGTACCGCCACGGATGCGGCGACCGAGATGTCGCTCTCTGCCATCGCCGAATTGCTCACCAGCCACCCACACATGATCTATGGCGATGCCGACGCCCTGCAAGCAGAGAGTCCCGACCTCACCGTCCACGCCGCGCAGCCCAGCGCGTTGCGCACAGCCCAGCTCGCCGCCGGATTGAATCCCGAAGAGCGACCAGCGCGGCCGACTTATGCCCGCGCGCCGGACGCTGCGTTGCCGAAAACGTCTGCCCCGTCATGACGGAGTCGTCGCCTCGTGAAGAATTGATCTCGCTGGCGCTGGCTGATGCCGCCCGAATGGCCGCACTACACGAGACTGCCTTCCCATCCGGTCAGGCCTGGGATGCGCGGCAGTTTGAAAATCTCCTGAACCAGGAATCCGTCTCTGCGCGCGCCCTAAGCCGCGGCAATGACATCTTGTCATTTGTGCTCCTGCAAATCGCCGTGGATGAAGCTGAGATCCTGACATTGGCCACTGCGCTCTCCGCACGCCGCCGAGGGTGCGCCGCGCGTCTGCTGCTCGGCCTCGAACCTCAACTGGTTGAAAGCGGCGTCACCAGATGGCTGCTCGACGTGGCTGAAGACAATGCAGGGGCGCTGAAATTCTACCAAGACAACGGGTTCGGGATCGACGGGCGCCGCCGAGATTACTATCAACGGCTTGAAGGACAGCGTGTTGACGCCATCTTGATGTCGAAGCCAATGGCTAGACAGGTCGCAACGTAAGGGGCTACAGGACCGTCATGGATCGTTTGGAAAAACTCTGCGCCGAAAAAGGCCTTCGCATGACCGAGCAACGCAAGGTCATTGCACGCATCCTGTCCCTTGCGGACGATCATCCAGATGCGGAAGAGCTGCACCGCCGGGCCAATGCGGTCGACAAGAATATTTCGCTCGCCACCGTCTATCGCACCGTCAAACTGTTCGAGGAATATGGCATCATTGAAAGCCATGATTTCGGCGATGGCCGCGCGCGATATGAAGAGGTCCCGGACGAACATCATGATCACCTGATCGACGTGAAATCCGGCAAAGTGATCGAGTTCCACAATGAGGAAATCGAGCGCCTGCAGGAAGAGATTGCCCGCAAGCATGGCTATCGCCTGGTCGATCATCGCCTCGAACTCTACGCGGTTCCGCTCAAGGAAGGCGACGACTAGGTCGCGTGGCACGCACGGCCCCCTTTCTGATTGCCATGTCCGGTGGGTCCGGGTCAGGAAAATCCACTGTCGCTGAGGCGCTGGTTGAAACGTGTCGGTCGGCCGGGGTCGTGATCTTTCACGAGGACGGCTATTACTGGCCAATGGCGCATTACGGGCCCGCTGAAACCGAAGAGCAGCGCCAGGCGATCATCGCCAAAGTGAATTATGATGACCCGGTCTCAAAAGAGACCAGCCTGATGGCGCGACAGCTCGCCGATCTGAAAGCCGGCGTCACCATCGAGCAACCGATCTATGATTACGACCTGCATGATCGCAAGACCGAAACACTGACCATCGCACCAGCCCCCGTGATCATCCTAGAAGGCATTCACGCGCTGTCTGTTCCTGAATTGCGGCCACTCATTGACCTGTCGATTTACGTTGATACGCCGGATGATCTGCGTCTGGCGCGACGGATGCGGCGTGATGTGGTTGAGCGCGGCCGCAGCATTGAAAGCGTCCTGGCCCAGTATCTCGGAACAGTGCGCGCGGCGCATTACCGCCATACCTTCCCGGCCAAGTTCGAGGCCGATCTGGTCATCGCCGACGAAGGCCTGCCCGCCTATGGGCAGGTGCGACCCTCGGACGAGGCCATCAACCGCATGATCTCGCCAATCATGTCGCGCTTGCAGGCCGAGGGTGTGCTTTAATCCAATTGCCGCTAACATGTTGTGACATGCTGCGTGGTTTGATTCTTTTTCTTGCTCTGGCACTGGCGGTGCCAACCGCATGGTCGTGCGACATGCGCTCAAGCACGCGCTCGGCAACCGTGGCAGATTTCGTCCTCGACGGAGAATCCTGCCTTGAGGCACCGCCTCAGGATTTCCAGTTTGACCGCATCGCTGAGCAACAATTTGTCGATGCCGTCAACGCAGCCCGCGCCGATCATGGACTGGACCCCCTTTCCATCCGTTATGGTTTGCGGCCAGCAGCGCGGTTCCACAGTCTCGACATGGGCCTGAATGACTATTTCGGGCATGAATCGCCGAACGGACGCTCGCATGCGGCGCGCATTGCCGCGTTCGATCGGCGCCTTCTCGCGGAAGGGACAGCCGAAAACCTCGCCCAATTCGGGCCTTCAGTCTGCGTCGATCATCGAGATCGGGAAGTGTCCTGCTCACGCGTGCGTGGCTTCAAGCCACCGCAACGCGCCGACGTCGTCCGCAATCTCCATCAGCGCCTGATGGACAGCGAGGGGCATCGTCGCAACATCCTTGATCCGGACATGACACATATCTCGGTCGGCGTGGCGCGAACGGAAACCGGGTTCTATGTCACGCAACTCTTTGCCGATGTTCTGGGCGATTTGTCCGAGCCGGCACCGCTGACCGCGCGCGTGGCACAGGCGCTGGAGCTGTCGGCCGATGCACCCGGCTGGCAAGTCGCCAATCTGGCTTTATCTGACGCGGACGACATGATCGACCTCGAGATGGGGCAGATCCCCGCCGGCCTTTTCGGCGACAGAGGGCTGAGCGTGCGCGCCGAGATCACGCAGGAATTTGTCGAAGGCCCCATAACGCGAACCTTGGTGACCTGGATCTATCCGTCTGGACCAACTATCGAGATTCTGCCCGCTACAGGAAGCTAGCAATCTCGCCGAGCGGCTTCTTCACCAGGGCGTGGTTCGGCACCATGGCGTCGGCTGCCGGATATCCGGCAACCAGGATCAGGAAAGGTTTTTCGGTCTCCGGGCGCCCGCACATGCCGTTCAGGAATTTCATCGGGTTGGGCGTGTGCACCAGTGTCGCGAGCCCCGCATTGTGACAGGCTGAGATGAGCATGCCTGTCGCGATGCCCACACTCTCGTGAATGTAGTAATTCTTCTTGTCATCACCCTCGCGAACACCACCGCGCCGCTGCGCGAAGATGCAGATCAGCCAGGGGGCGATTTCCATATAGGGTTTGTCCGCATCCGTGCCGATCGGGGCGAGGGCATCGATCCATTCCTGCGCGGCGCGGCCGGAATAGAATTCGCGCTCTTCCGCCTCCGCCGCGGCCCGGATCTCCTTTTTCTTCGCGTCAGATCCGACACAGGCAAAATACCAGGGTTGATGATTGGCCCCGCTCGGCGCGGTTCCGGCCGCGAGGACGCATTGCTCGATAATCGCCTGCGGGACCGCTTTCGGCGAGAAGGAGCGCACCGACCGCCGAGATTGCATCTGCTCATGAAACGCTAAAGCGCGGGCTTGCATTTCAGCTTCCGGATAATGCGGAAAGTCCGGGCTCAGAGGGACATGCGTGTCAGGAGAAGTTTTCATTTTCGCGCCGCCTCGGCTCCAATCTTTTCAGCCTTTGCAAGCCATTTTCCGATTTTCTTTTCGTCGGCTGTCTTGGCCGCCGCGAAGTGAGAGTAATTCGTCACCTTCACACCGGTAAAGCCGAGCACCTGTTTTGTGATCCGGTGCTTGTGCGGGTTGCCGTACATCCACTTGATGAAGAAGCCGGGCGTGTCAGCATTGACGAAGACATCTGCCGTGCGACCCTCGAGCAGCTTGTCCCACCAGGGATCATCATCGTGGTAAGCAAATGTGAGCCCGGGCAGGAATGTGCGATCGATCACGGCCTGCATCTTGGCCGGCATGCCGCCCCACCAGAGCGGGTGGAACCAGGTCAGATGATCCGCCCATTTGGTGTTCTCGAGATACTCGACCAGGCAGGGCTCATGCTCTTTGCGCTGCTTGTAGCCATGCGTCAGATCGAGATCGAACGCCATGTCATGCAGGTTCATCCGCCGAATTTCTGCTCCGCCCGCTTCGGCACCGCGCTGATAGGCATCAGCAAGACCGTGACTAAGCGAGGTGTCGTTCGGGTGCCCGACCCAGACGAAGATCTTCCTGGCCAAGGCCTACTCCTCCGGCAGCTCCGGTACACCGACAGCGTGGAATCCTGCATCGACATGCAGCACTTCGCCAGCAATCGAATGTCCGAGCGATGAGAGCAGGTAAAGCGCGCATCCGGCGACGCCTTCCATGCGGGTGTCTTCTTTCAGCAGCGACCAGTCCTTGCCGGTGCCCATCAGGGATTTGCCGCCGCGAATGCCGGCAAGTGACAGGGTCCGCATCGCGCCAGCAGAGATCGCGTTCACACGAATGCCCTGCGTGCCGAGATCGCGCGCGGCATAGCGGGTCGACGCTTCCAGCGCTGCCTTGGCCACGCCCATGACATTATAGCTCGGCACGGTGCGCTCTGCGCCGAGATAGGTCATGCAGATAATCGCGCCGCCATCCGGCATGATTTCCGACGCCCGGCGCGACGAATCGATAAAGCTGTAGACGGAGATATCCATGGCCCGGCGGAAGCCCTCACGCGAGGTGTTGGCGACCATTGAGCCCATCAGCTCGTCCTTGCCAGCAAAGGCGATGGAGTGAACCAGGAAGTCGATCTTGCCCCATTTTTCCTTCACCGCGGCGAACGCCTTGTCCATGCTTTCATCGTCGGTGACGTCGGCTTCGAGCATGAAATCCATGCCAATACTCTCGACCAGAGGCCGGACGCGGCGCTCCAGGCTTTCGCCCTGATAGGTGAAACAGATTTCAGCGCCCTGAGCCGCCAATTGCTGCGCGATGCCCCAGGCAATGGAATTCTTGTTGGCGACGCCCATGATGATGCCGCGCTTGCCTGCCATCAGGTTTCCGGTCGGCATCTCTCCGTAATCGGCCATGTGTCGGCTCCTTGCTGATCTAGTCGTTGAGGAGAGGGCTATTCGGGCGCGCCTGCCGCGTCAAGCAACGGGCTGAAAGCATGCGCAAAACAAGGCTCTAGCCGAAGCGAAAAACTTGGCCTAGGAAAAGGTTAACGGACATTAACCGTGACGGGCGCTTAGAATGAGGGCTGTAAAGCAAGGACTGCTATGGGCGCTGGTCACAGCGACCGGTGCCGCCGCTGAGGCGAGCACCGTGCATAAGGTGCGTTTCGCGCAACCAGCGCAAATCCTGGTCTGGGAAGACGGCAACCTGATCGCGCGCGGTGAAGAGGTTTTGCTCGCCGGTGAAGGCACGCCGACAATGGACCAAATCCCGGGCGATGGACGTCTCGTTCCAATCGAACATGGCTGGCAGGGTCAAAGGGTAATCTCTGTCGCCAGCAACACGGCATTCTCTGTGAAAGCACACCCACTCGGTCCAACGGACGAAATCGCGGTGCGCCTGCTCGGGGCGCAGGAAAATGCGCAAGTGCGCGGAGGTGAAACCGCAGACGCCCTATTCCGGCAGTCCGCCAAAACAGCGATTCGCCCAGGTGCACCCGCAAGCCAGGCGATTGAACTGGAAATCTCCTGGACCGGCGATCACGCGCCGGATGTTTACCTGATCGCGGATTAACCACCCCGGTGCCTCAGACCATTACGGCTTAAGCGGTTCTTAGCGAACGCGTTTTAACCCTGTTGGCTTGGAACGGGCTTTTCGAAATCTGCTCCCCGCAATCGGGACGAGCGCGGCGCTATTGCTGACGCCGCTGACAGCTCAGGCCGAGCTGGTTGATCGCCCACATTTCAATGTCAAAGGCATGGTTATTGTCTGGGGCGCTGACGGCGCCAGCAACGCGCCGGTTGTTTCGGACTTCGTGCTCGATACCGGGTCCGGCGGATCTGCGGCAACGTCCGGTGATGTCGATCTCATCTCATCGGACGCCCATACCGTTGTTACAGGAACATTGGTGCCGACGCAGAATGGTGTGGCCAGCGCCACCGGCGGAATGCCCTTCCTGCTCACCAATACCAGTCGCGGCACCTTCTCAACCGATACCAATGGCGACGGCATTGTCAGCGGCGCTGATTCCTTCACCTCGTTCGGCCTGCAGAACATCACCGATGCGCGCGTCGATGCGGTGCGGCAGAATTCGAGCTTCTATGTCGCATCAAATGTCCCATTCGCGATCGACGCGCAGGCCTTCACGCCAAGCACGTTCACCGAGTTTATCCTGCTCCTGATCACGCGCGTGCAGCTATCCGCAACGCTGAACGGCGATGATGGCCTCGCCTTCGGGTCGAGCGCGCAGTTGCCCCATTCAGGTGGACCGAATTCCGGTTTCTCACCTGTCTTGCGACTTTGGGACCTGCGAAATCCGCGCAACATGTTCACCGGGAATCAGCGCACGGCGCAGTCCCCCGGCACGATTGCCGACCAATCGGTTCGCTTTGACGCGGAATATTCGATCTCAGCCGCAAATCTGAACGGTTATGATCTGTCCCTCGGCACCTTCGATTTTCAGGTCGAAGTCGTCTATACGGTCTACGTCCCTTAGGATTTCAGGCCGAGCTTATCGACCAGGCCTACGCGCATGTCCTTGGCGGTGTAGATCTTTTCGCCGTCAGCATAGACGCGGCCATCCGCGATGCCGAGAATGAGGCGTCCGCGACGCACGCGCTTCATGTCGATCTCATAGCGAACGAGTTTGGTGTCCGGGGTAATCTCACCGGTAAAGCGGACATCGCCAACGCCGAGCGCCCGGCCTTTGCCATAGGATCCGCTCCAGCCCAGCCAATAGCCAACCGCCTGCCACATCGCGTCGAGGCCAAGACAGCCTGGCATCACCGGATCACCCGGGAAATGGCATTCAAAAAACCAGAGGTCAGGGTGGATATCAAATTCGCCGACGACATGGCCTTTGCCAAACTCGCCGCCATCTTCGGAAATCTCGGTGATCCGATCCATCATCAGCATTGGCGGGATGGGCAGCTGGGCATTGCCGGGGCCAAACAATTCGCCTGCGCCGGACTTCAGCAAATCTTCCTTGCTGTAAGACGACTGCGGGGTGTGAAATTCGTGCGGTCCCTTCATGGGTCTGACCTCGCTGTTGGATGCTGCGCCGGATCAGCGCGACTAAGGTGACGGGCCTGTTAACCGCTCGGCGGCAAGGCGGCAAGGCTTGAAGACCTTAAAGCGTCCCGGTAGCGACCTCAGTGCCCCAGAGGACAGACTTGGTGACCCAGCCGCGTTCGCGTCCGATTTCGACCTCGCACCAGCCTTTCTCGCAGTCACCGAGTTCGGCGATGACACCTGACTTCAGGCGCGCTTTTGACGGTGCGTCCTCTGATGGACGGCGCTTTAATTCGACTTCACGTGTGATCAGGGCCGTGCGCGTGGCAGACAACATCCGGGCCTGCATCCAGACCTCATCGCCGTCCGGATCGCGGACCCGGCGCCAGCCATGGGTTTCGCGCACGACCAGCATAGGCAGGCCTTCGCGCTCGTATCGCCACAGGATGGGATGATCGAGATTGGGGCCCTGGCGGCCATGGACGGCGGAGTAACGCAGAGATTCAAATCGCGGCAAAGGCTTGCCGGAGAACCGGCTGATCTTTAACGTTTGCGTTTCCTGGCGGGCTTCCACAGCAAGCGTGCCAAGCCCGCCCAGAAGGGCGAAACAAAGCAGAAGGCGTGGAAATAGCGCTGTCATATATGCTTTTTTACCTATCGAGATGAATCGTCGGTAAAACAGCGCATTGGCGATCTGCAATTGCTCTGCTAAGCGCGGGTCAGAAAGCGAGGACAAATGTCAGATAAGCGCCTGAAGGTTATTGTGACCCGCCGCCTGCCCGATGCGGTGGAACTGCGCCTGAAGGAACTTTTTGACACCGAGCTCAATCAATCCGACGAAGCGTTTAGCGCCGATCAGCTGGTCGATGCCGTAAAACGCGCGGACGTTCTGGTATCAACCGTCACCGATCAGGTCGATGGCCGGGTCCTGGCCCAGGCGGGTGAGCAATTGCGCATGATCGCACAATTCGGCGCCGGCGTGGACAATATCGACGTTCAATCGGCGATCCAGCGCGGCATTACGGTGACCAACACGCCGGGCGTTCTGACAGATGACACCGCCGACGTCACGATGGCCCTGATCCTCGCCGTGCCGCGACGCCTGCATGAAGGCATCGAGCTGATGGATGCTGGCAAGTTTGATGGCTGGGCGCCGACCTGGATGATGGGGCGCCGCCTCTCCGGCAAGCGACTTGGGATCATTGGCATGGGCCGGATTGGTCAGGCGGTAGCCCGCCGCGCCAAGGCATTCGGGCTGCAAATCCATTATCACAATCGCAAAAAGGTCTCGCGGCCGATTGAAGAAGAGCTCGACGCGACTTTCTGGGACAGTCTCGATCAAATGCTGGCGCGCATGGATATTGTTTCTGTGAACTGCCCGCATACGCCGGCGACATTCCACCTGCTCAATTCCCGCCGGCTCGATCTGATGAAACCGGACGCCTTTATCGTCAACACGGCCCGCGGCGAAGTGATTGACGAAGCCGCGCTCGCGCGCGCCATCAAGGGTGGCAAGCTTGCCGGTGCCGGTCTCGACGTGTTCGAGCGCGAACCCGCCGTCAATCCGGACCTGGTCGGCCTGCCCAATGTCATCCTGCTGCCGCACATGGGGTCAGCCACGGTCGAGGGCCGCAATGAGATGGGCGAGAAGGTCATCATCAATATCAAGACCTTCGCCGACGGGCACCGCCCCCCGGATCGCGTCATTCCTGCGATTTTGTAGAGATCAGGTTTTGGCGCGACCGCCCTGAGCTCGGTTCATGTGAGCGCCGAAGGCGCGATACGGAACCTGCTTCGCACGGCTGGCGCGAAGCGCCTCACGGCCGTGCCAACCTTTAGTGCACGCTTACAGCCTGCAGCTTGTACGCTTCCGCAGCAGCTTCAGCAGCTTCGCGGCCTTCAATGATGGCGAGCTTCTGGCCTTCACCATTGGTGACAACCACAAGGTTCTCAACATCGTCGATGGAACGCAGCGCCTCTGGCGGCAATTCCGCAAGTTCGCGCTCATTAATGTCGCGAAAATAGACAAATCTGCTGAAATCAGGTGTCTCAGCGGACAGGTTCGTCATGTCAGTCATGGTCTACTCCTTCCGTTACAGACAGGACCAGAACACCCGCACCTCATGGAGCCCCATCTTGGCAGCCCCGCCGATAGAGGTTTGGTGTCACGGTGAATCTAGGTTTCGACCTTGTCACCTTCAAGGCGACCATATTCACATTCAGTTGTTAAGAAATCTGAACGCTCGGGCGGATTCAGGCCGTGCGCTCCAGTTCCTGGAAGAATCCGATGACTTTGACGATCTTGCCGGAATCGTTGACTTCCGTGACATCAAATCCCGCCATAAGAAGCTTATCATCCATCTGAATTGCCCAGTGATAGCGGCAGAAATTGTTCTGCATATCGACAGTGCTGGCACGCGAGTAGACCGCGCCCGGGATCTGGCTTTGCACAAGCGCGGCCATTTTCAGGAATGCGTCGCGGCCAATAATGTTGTGATTGGGGTCAACGAAATGGACATTGTGTTCCATCGCCACATCGACAAGCGCGCGTTGTTCGGCAGCGTCACTGGTATTCCAGACCGCCATCATCTTCTCGAGATTGTCCATATATGCCGCCATGCCTGGTCTCCTTGCATAAAATAACTATAAACCGACCGCCGGTTTGTTTACAAGAAGATGGCAGCGCTGTAAAGGAACCGCATGGCGACCCAGCAGCAGCGATCCGACGAAACACGGCTGAAATTGCTGAACGCGTTTCGGATGTCTTTCCTCGAGCGCGGATATGCGGCGACGACCGTGAAACATGTGCTGGACCAGACCGGCTTGTCGAAGGGCGCGCTCTACCATCATTTTCGCAGCAAGGAAGAAATCATCGAAGCCTTGTTCGAGCATGAATCGCGCAGCACGATTGAGCGGGTCATGGCACGCGTCGACCCTGCAAGCTCGCCGCTGGACCGGCTGCGCGCCGCGTGCCTCGACTGGACCCGCGAAGTGCGGGCACCGGACATTTCGAAGATCATTTTCGAGATCGGTCCGGGTGCACTCGGCGCCCGCAAGGCAAAAGAGATCGAGGATCGCAACAGTCTCTTTCGGATTGAAGCCTTGCTGTCAGAAGCCATAGCGGCAGGCGAGTTGCGCGCATCCGATCCAAAACTGATCGCCGCCTTCCTGAATGCCCTGGTCGCGGAAGCCGGGCTCTATGATTTGCGAACGGGTCGGGATTCAGTACCGACGTTGGCCGCGTCGATCGATGCATTGTTTGCGGGCATGCGACCATAGGGTGGAGGTCCGACTAATCCAGGCGTTTCTTTGAGAACGCTCGTCCGGAATGCGATTTCAGGTACCGCTCGAAGTCCAATGCCTTCTGTTTGTCGCGATAGGCGCAATACCAGACAATGTTCCACGGTTTGTATTTCGCGGTGTGTTTCGATTTTCCGGAATTGTGGTCTCTCAACCTGCGCCGCAAATCAGATGTGAAGCCGACATATTCATGTTCCGGTGCAGCGAGGCTTCTCAGAATGTACACGTACCACATAAGACGGCTCCAGCCCGTCTTCGCTTCCAGCTACGCCGGGCACGCTTCGATTTGGTCGTCCCTGTAAGTACTCCGGTGCAGCGCCCTCAAGGCTGCGCCACGCGTAGCCCAAAGGGCGAAGCGTGGTGGAGCCAGGCGGAATCGAACCGCCGACCTCTTGCATGCCATGCAAGCGCTCTCCCAACTGAGCTATGGCCCCATCTGTGGGAAAGGCGGGAATAGAATCTCCCGCCCGAGCAATCAAGCCCTATTTATCATCGCCTTCGGGTTCAATGTCGTCGGCATCAGGTTCGCCGAGTTGATTGCCATCATCGAGATCGATGTCCCCGCCTAGATCGAACTCTTCGTCGAGATCGATATCGTCGCTATCATCTTCATCATCGTCGGAATCAACGCCGTCTTCGCTGAAGCCCGCAGGCATCTTGCCAGGGGCCTCGTCATCATCGTCTCCGCCGCCAGACATGTCGAGGACAACTTCATCCTCGTCACCGCCAAGTTCCTTGGCTTCGTCTTCCGGAGCAGCCTCTTCCTCATCATCTGTAGAGGTTGCTGCAGCTTTCGCGGCCTCTTCTTCTTCCAGCTCTTCGTCTTCGTCCTCCGGCACAGCTTCTTTCGCTGCCGCAGTGCGGACCTTGGTCTTGGTTGCCTGGACGGTTTCGTCTGCCGGGTCGAAAGCGTGTCCGCATTTCGGACACGTCGCCGGACGTTTGTTCAGATCGTAGAATTTTGCTTCGCAGCTCGGGCAAACCTGTTTGGTACCCAGTTCCGGATCAGCCATGTTTTTTATCCATCGGTGTGAAATTCGTTGCCCGCGCGCTTGCCAGAAACGCTCCCGCCTGTCAAAGCGCTTTTCGCGAGGTACTGTAACTCAAGGACCCACAAAACATGATGTGGACTTCCCATCCGGTGAACAAGATCACCGGAACCCTGCGTGCACCTGGCGACAAGTCGTGCTCGCACCGCGCGCTTATTCTCGGTGGCCTGGCCACCGGCACTTCTGAAATTTCCGGCCTGCTCGAAGGCGAAGACGTGTTGAACACTGGCCGCGTCATGGCCGCCCTCGGCGCAGATGTTGAGCGCGTCGGCACCGGCGCCTGGCGTGTCACCGGCGTTGGCTCAGCCGGACTGCACTCTCCGTCTGTCGATCTCGATTTCGGCAATTCCGGCACCGGCTCGCGGCTGATGCTGGGCGTTGTTGCCGGCTATCCCATTGAAGCGCGCTTCATCGGCGATGCCAGCCTGTCAGGCCGACCCATGGGCCGCGTGCTCGATCCGCTTGAGCAGATGGGCGCAACTTACAAAGCGAGCAAAGGCAAGACCTTGCCGCTGACGCTGACCGGAAAGGCCGACCTGGCCGGGATATCATATCAGCCCCCGCACGCATCGGCACAGGTGAAATCATGCCTGTTGCTCGCCGGACTGAATGCGAACGGGGTCACAGAGGTGGGCGAAAAGCGGATCACCCGCGATCATTCGGAGCGCATGCTGCGCGGCTTCGGCGCCGAAGTGAGCAGCCGCCGAGAAGGCGCGGGAAATGTGGTCTCGATCCGAGGGGGTCAGACGCTCATCGCCCAGGAGACAATCGTTCCAGGTGATCCGAGCTCTGGCGCCTTCCTCGCTGCTGCAGCGATGATATCCGACCAAGGCGGCGTCGTCATCGAAGGCCTGATGTCGAACGAAACCCGCGATGGGTTCTATCGCGCGGCAAGCCTGATGGGCGCGCATGTCGGCGCTGAGGATGTCGGCGATGCCGCGGGTGAACGTCTGATCGACATGAGCTTCGAAAGCGCCGACCTGAAAGGCACCGAGATTCCGGTCGACCTGGTGCCCAGCATGATTGACGAGTTTCCAATCCTCGCCGTGCTCGCCGCGCACGCCTCAGGCGTTACCGTGGTCAAGGGCGCTGAAGAGCTCCGCGTCAAGGAAAGCGATCGCATCAAGGCGGTCGTGAACATGCTGCGCGTCAATGGTGTTGAGGTTGAAGAAACCCAGGACGGCTTCATCGTTCAGGGCTGCGCCGGCGCGATTCCCGGCGGCGGGCTGGTCGAAACGCATCACGATCACCGCATTGCCATGAGCGCCCTGGTTATGGGAACCGCGAGTCAGAAGCCGATCAGCATCGACGATGCCAGCATGATCGCGACGAGCTATCCGGACTTCATGGCCCATATGGCAGAGCTGGGGGCGGACCTGAGGTCCGCATAAGCCAACCATTTATTAACTATAACGCTTGCAATCCCAACTAATTGCGTATATCGAAATTCGATATGCAGAAAAGGGACAAATAACCATGCGATTGACATTGATTGCGGGCGCCAGCGTGCTGGCGCTCGGCGCTTGCGCGACGCTCACGACCGAGACTAATACAGTCGAAACAGACATTGCGGTAACCGAAGCGGTCGAGGCCGTCGAGACGGTGACCGAGGCAATTGCGGCAGACCCGACGCCGATTATTGAGCGCGCCGCAATTTTCGGAAATCCGGAGCGCACACAGGGCCGTATCAGCCCAGACGGCGCTTATATCAGCTGGATCGCCCCGGTCGACGGCGTCATGAATGTATGGGTCGCGCCAGCGGATGATCCGGCGGCGGCGAAGGCGGTAACCAATGACACCTATCGCGGCATTCGTGGCCATTCCTGGGCACCGAATTCGAGCTTCATCTACTATACGCAAGATGATGGCGGGAACGAGAATTTTCACGTCTATTCGTCAAATGTTGAGACCGGCGAGGTCAAAGACCTCACCCCCGTCGCTGATGGCGTCCGCGCGACCATTCAAGGTGTTTCATCCGATAAGCCGGATCATATTCTGATCGGCTTGAATGAGCGCGATCCGCAGATTTTCGATCTGTATATGGTCAACGCCTCGACCGGAGAGCGCGAACTCGTCAAAGAAAACCCGGGATATGCCGGCTGGATCATCGATAATACGCTCACCCCTCGTTTCGGCTTGGTGCAGACCGCAGGTGGCGGCATGGACATTGTCGATATGGAGGGCGGGGTCCTGATGTCGATCCCGGCAGAAGATTTCCTGACCACCAACACGTTCGGCTTCAACGGAGCCAATACCCACATGTATGCGGTCGACAGCCGCGGCCGCGACACCGCCGCACTGGTCAAGATCAGTGCCGAGGATGGCAGCGTCGAAGTTCTGGCGGAGAATGACAAAGCCGATATCAGCAATGTCCTGATCCATCCGGAAACCTATGAGTTGCTGGCCTATGCCACTGACTATCTGCGCAGCGAATGGACGCCACTGAATGAAGAAACGGCGGCAGACCTGGATTACCTGAAGACAAAGCTGAGCGGCGATTTGCAGATCCTCGCCTCTACAGATGACCTGTCCAAAGCGATCGTCTATTCCGATTCCGCCGAAGCCCCCGGCGTCTATTATGTCTTTGATCGTGAATCTAACGCACTGACCAAGATGTTCGCGACGCGCCCAGAGCTGGCGGATGCAGACCTTCAGGCCATGCACCCGGTCGAGATTCAATCGCGCGACGGCCTTACCCTAGTGTCCTATCTGACCCTGCCACCCGGCTCTGATGCCGATGGCGACGGTCGACCGGAGTCACCTATCCCGATGGTTCTGGCCGTACATGGTGGACCGTGGGCCCGTGACAATTACGGCTATAATGGCTGGCACCAATGGATGGCCAATCGCGGCTATGCAGTGCTGTCAGTGAATTATCGCGGCTCAACGGGCTTCGGCAAGAATTTCGTCAATGCCGCGGTCAAAGAATTCTCGGGCAAGATGCATGATGATCTCATCGATAGCGTCGACTGGGCGATTGCTGAAGGCATCGCTCAAGCAGACAAGGTTGCCATTGCGGGTGGATCTTATGGTGGATATGCGACGCTGATCGGTGTCACATTCACACCGGACACGTTTGCCTGTGGCGTCGATATTGTCGGACCATCCAGCCTGGTCACCCTAGTCGAGAGTTTCCCGGAATACTGGAAACCATTCCTGGAAGGCACCTGGTTCAAATATGTCGGCGATCCGGCGAATGAGGAAGATCGGGCGGATATGCTGGCCCGCTCGGCAATTTCAAAAGTGGACAATATCTCCGTTCCACTCCTTATCGGACAAGGCGAAAACGATCCGCGCGTGACCAAGCTGGAATCCGATCAGCTGGTGGAGGTGATGGCGGAAAAAGGCCTGCCCGTCACTTATGTGAATTTCCCGGATGAAGGACACGGTTTTGCGCGGCCTGAAAATCGCCTGGCATTCTACTCCGTAATGGAAGGTTTCCTGTCGGAGTGCCTCGGCGGACAAGCGCAGCCAATTGGCAATGCCTTTGATGGCTCAACCGTGCAAGTCCTACATGGCGCTGACTATGTCGCTGGCGTCGCCGATGCCGTCGCCGCAATGCCGACGGAAGAGGTGGCCGAATAAGGCCACGAATCCAACACTATGATGACCGCCGCTCGATCGCTCGGGCGGCGGTTTTCGTGACCCACAGATGCACCGTTGACTTCCGCAGCCTGATCCCGCATCGCAGCGGACATGATTATCGCAATTGATGGCACGCTCGCCTCCGGCAAAGGCACAATCGCGCGTCGATTGGCGCGCTGGTACGGGTTGGCGCATATGGACACGGGCCGGCTCTACCGCGCGACCGGCGTTGCCGCGCTGAACAAGGGAGTCGATTTCGACAACCCCGACGCACTGGCGGATGTCGCGCTTCGACTTGATCTCAATGATTATGATGAGGACCAATTGCGCACAGCGGAAGCCGGGCAAGCGGCCTCAAAAGTTGCGGCAATTCCCACCGTCCGCGCCGCCTTGCTTGAGCTGCAGCGCGCATTCGCACACCAGGCCAAAGGGGCTATTCTGGATGGCCGCGACATCGGCACTGTCGTGTGCCCCGATGCTGATGTGAAACTCTGGATCGACGCCTCGGTCGAGGTCCGTGCGACCCGGCGCTGGAAAGAGTTGACCGAGAAAGGCGAGACGCTCTTGCTGGACGAGATGATCGCGCAGCTGAAAGAACGCGATGAACGCGACCGCAATCGCGCGGATGCACCGATGGTTGCAGCCGCAGATTCAGTCTTGATCGATACAACTCACCTGACTATAGACGCGGCTGTGGATAAAGCACGGGCAGCGGTCGAGGCCGTTATTGCCCAAAAACCTTGAGAGCTCTGAGCCGTAAGGCCCAAATCTAAAAGCCCTCAACAGCTTATCCCTGACATCGCAGCAACGTCTGACCGGAGGCATTGGGCATCTGGCAGTGAACCCCGTACTGGCTGCGTTATTGGAGACCCCATGACTGACTCTATGACCCCCTCGACTGAGGATTTTGCCTCTATGTTCGAGGAAAGCGCTGGCGCTTCCACCCTGCAAGAGGGCAAGGTTGTTCCAGCCACCGTCATTTCTAATAATGGCGATTTTCTCGTGCTCGACGTTGGCCTGAAAACCGAAGGCCGTGTCGCAGCCAAAGAATTCCTGCTTGAAGAAAAGCAACCAGAAGCCGGCGATATTGTTGAGGTTTACCTCGACCGGATCGAAAACCTTATGGGCGAAGCGGTTCTGTCCCGCGACAAAGCCCGCCGTGAGGAAAGCTGGATTCGCCTGGAAGACAATTACAACAAGGAAGAGCCTGTCAAAGGCGCCATTGTTGGCCGTGTCAAAGGCGGTTTCACCGTCGATCTTGGCGGCGTAAATGCCTTCCTGCCTGGCTCACAAGTCGATATCCGCCCTGTGCGCGACGTTGGCCCACTGATGAACGAAGTTCAGCCTTTCGCAATTCTCAAAATGGACCGCGCCCGTGGCAACGTTGTTGTCTCACGCCGTGCCATCCTTGAAGAGAGCCGTGCCGAACAGCGTGCCGAGATCGTTGGCGATATGAACGAAGGCGATACGCGTGAAGGCGTCGTCAAGAACATCACCGATTACGGTGCGTTCGTTGACCTTGGCGGCATTGATGGCCTCCTGCACGTCACTGACATGAGCTGGAAGCGCGTCAATCACCCAAGCCAGGTCGTCAATGTTGGCGACACGGTCAAGGTTCAGATCATCAAGATCAACCCGGAAACCCAGCGCATCAGCCTTGGCATGAAGCAACTCGAAAGCGATCCATGGGACGATATCGAGAGCAAGTACACCATTGGCACCCGCATGAACGGCCAAGTCACCAACATCACCGATTATGGTGCGTTTGTTGAGCTGGAAGATGGCGTTGAAGGCCTGATCCACGTCTCTGAAATGAGCTGGACCAAGAAGAACGGTCATCCTGGCAAAATCGTCTCGACGTCTCAGGAAGTCCTCGTTGAGGTGCTTGATGTCGATAGCGAGAAGCGCCGGATTTCACTCGGTCTCAAGCAGACTCAGGACAATCCATGGTCGGCCTTCATGGCTGAGCATCCGGTCGGCACCGACATTGAAGGTGAAGTCCGCGGGATTACCGAGTTCGGTCTGTTCGTTGGCCTTGGCCCAGACCTCGACGGGATGGTCCACATCAACGACATCTCCTGGGAACAGTCTGGCGAAGAAGCCATCCAGGGCTTCCAGAAAGGTGACACCGTCACCGCACGTGTCCTCGACGTTGATACTGAGAAAGAGCGTATCTCGCTCGGCATCAAGCAGGTCGGCGGCGATCCAATTGCCGACAATAGCAGCGTCAAGCGCGGTGCCATCGTCACCTGTACGGTGACCGAAGTTGCCTCTGGCGGCATCGAGGTCCAGTTCGGCGATCCCGCCGTCAAAGCCTTCGTCCGTCGCTCTGACCTGTCTCGCGATCGTAGCGAACAACGCCCTGAGCGTTTCGCGGTTGGCGACAAGGTCGACGCGAAGGTCACCCAGGTCGACCGCTCGTCTCGTCGTATCTCTGTGTCGATCAAGGCGCTGGAGATTTCCGAAGAGCAAGAGGCTGTCGCGCAATATGGTTCTGCCGATAGCGGCGCATCACTCGGTGATATCCTGGGTGCGGCCCTCGCCACCGGTGACGCTCCCGAAGCTGCGGCTGAAGCGCCAGTAGAAGAGGAAGTGAAAGCCGAGGCAGAAGCTGAGGAGAAGCCTAAGAAAAAGAAGGCTGCCCCGAAGAAGAAAGCCGCGCCTAAGAAGAAAAAAGCAGAGGAAGGCGATGACGCCTAAGTCTGACCACGTCCCAATCTAACAAGTTAGTAATGGACAAGTATTTTGCGCCGGAGGCCTAGTCTCCGGCGCATTTTTCGTTTAGGTTCAAAGACATGCTGAGATCCGAATTGATTGCGAAGCTGGCGGATGAAAATCCAGAGTTGCGCCCCGAAGACCTCGAAAAAGTTGTTGGTGTGATCCTTGATGAGATCGCCGACGCCCTGGCCCGCGGCGATCGGGTTGAGCTGCGCGGATTTGGCGCCTTCTCGGTGCGCCATCGCAAAGCCCGCAAAGGCCGTAATCCGCGTACAGGCGAGTCCGTACAAGTGGATGCCAAATCGGTCCCATTCTTCCGCCCGGGCAAGGAATTGCGCGCGCGGGTCAATGATGGCGTCGACCCAGAATCCCGATAACCTATTGTAATTCTTAATGTTTCAGGGAATTGACCCTGAACCAGAATTCCAACATTCTATGATATGACCTTTCGGGGGTCTGGTTCATAGAAGGGGTTTATTATGTTCAACGAATTCAAAGAGTTTGCCATGAAAGGCAATCTCGTCGACATGGCGGTCGGTTTCGTCATGGGCGGCGCTTTTGCCACCGTGGTCACGGCTTTCATTCAAGGCGTGTTCCTGCCAGCGCTCAGCCCGGTCCTCGGCGGGCTTGATTTTGGTAGCTGGGAATATGTGATGGCTCCTGCCGTTCTCGGCGAGGATGGTGCGGTCGTCACTGAGGCCGTCAGTATCAAGATTGGCGAATTTGTCGCTGCCGTGATTTCATTCCTGATCGTCGCTTTTGTCATGTTCATGATCATCAAGGGCATGAACAATATGAT
This sequence comes from Hyphomonadaceae bacterium, assembly GCA_024742355.1. Taxonomy (GTDB): domain Bacteria; phylum Pseudomonadota; class Alphaproteobacteria; order Caulobacterales; family Hyphomonadaceae; genus Henriciella. The sequence goes on from JANSYM010000005.1 coordinate 278,176, forward strand.
GAAAAAGGAAGAGGAAGCCCCGGCCGAACCACCAGCGCCGCCACGCCAGGAAGTGTTGCTCGAAGAAATTCGCAATCTCCTCGCGAAACAGTCGTAATTCATTAATAATGACGATGTATACACGCTCACAAGTAGAGTGTGTTGAGTGTTCAGGGGCGGCTTCCGGCTGCCCCTTTTCATTTGCCCTAACGGCGCCTCAGGAAAACATACCAGGCACCCGTCCCGCCATGTTTGGCATGGGCCGGCGCGAAGCCACTGATCAGGGCCCGGGCCTCTGGTAATTCCAACCAGTGCAGGAAGCTCTGCCGGAGGACTCCTTCGCCGCGTTTTCCCTTGCCCGTAATCACGATAACGCATTGCGAGCCCCTGGCCTGTTCCTGCCGAAGAAAGCGCGGCAGGATCTGAAACGCGCTCTCTCTGGTATGGCCATGAAGATCGAAGCTCGCAGAAATGGCCTGCTTACCCCGCCGCACCGCCTTTTCGTTCTGCCGGTTTTGCGGAGCGGGCAGGGGTCGGTTTCGAAGTTTGACTGGCGGTAAGACACCCGGCTCATCACGCGCGCGCGGGGTTCCAGCGGGTGTGCCGCGTCGTCCGGTCAGCGGTTTGACGGTGCGCGTCGCCGCCGACCAGGCGCGTTTTTCTTTATCTGTCAGGTCGCGCCCACTCATGCCCAGCCTTCTAGGGCGTCAGCACCACAGGTCCAGTACTTGTTGCCTGCGCGGCGCTGTTCAGCCGGATACGTTCGGCAACGGCCCGCGGCAGCAGGACCCACATGCGGCCGGGTGCATTGACCGTGTCCGCGCGCGCGCCAGCATCCAAGCCCGTACCGAAGTAAAGATCCCCGCGCACCGCGCCCTTGATCGCCCCGCCTGTATCCTGGGAGACGACGAGGCCCGACCAACTGCCCCCAAGCCCCGGCGCGGTGGTTTGTACGAACAGCGGTACGCCGCCGGCATGGAAGTCGAGATCGACCGCCATGGATCCGAGCGGTGTCAGCGGCACGCCGAACGAGCCTTTGGGTCCAAGTCGCGGATCACCCTCCGGCTCAATGTCAAAGAACACAAAGCGCGGATTCGAATTCATCGCCTGGCGGGCGCGCTCTGGCGTGGTGCGATCCATCCAGGCACGAATGCCCTGCATACTGGCTTCGCCCCGGGTGATCCAGCCGCGCTCGAGCAACCAGTTCGCGGTCGACCGAAACGGTTGACCATTATTCGCCGCATAGACGGCGCGCAGGGTTCGCCCGTCTGGCAGCATCAGACGGCCTGAGCCCTGAATTTGCAAAAAGAACACATCGGCGGGATGCGCATAGGCCAGGGGTCGTACCCCAAGACGTGTAATCTCCGCCCGGATCGGATATTCCCGCCGCGATCCGTCGGGAAGAGTCTGATAGACCTTGCCCGACGAGGTAATCAGATCATGCGGGCGCCCCGGAACCGGTTCTGTAAAAGGCGGTTCGGGAGACAGGCGCGCCTCATAAGTCGGTTCGAAATAGCCGGTGAATCGCGAGGCCCCATCCGGCGCAGCAATCTCTACCGGTGTGAACAAGGCTTGCATCACCGCCCGCGCACTTTGCGCATCGCCAATGACATCCAGCGCCGCACAGGCGGGCGCCCAGTCATCATGACGGCCGGCCCAGGGCGCTCGCGTCGAGACCAGGCTTTGCGGCGACCGCCGCGCGAACACCTCGCAGCTGCGCACCATGGCCGACAGGCCAGGGGCAAGATCGGCGCTTTGCCAGCCGGGCAAGCTGTCATAGGCGACCGGTCGCGGCAGCGTCTCCCACAGGCTCGGATCAACGGGCTGAGACGGTGGGACCTGTACCGGCTGCGGAGGGACGCGGCGCGGTGCACTGGACACACATCCCGACAGGACCAGCAAGGCGCCGCAAAGAAGGCCGATGATTCGCATGCCGCGGAGTCTAGGCGCGAATGTCCTGGTGGCTCAAGTTACGAAATGGGATTGGCGCCGCTAGTCGGCCGTATCGACATCGTCGAGCAACCAGTTTGGATCGGATGACTGGGTCTGGCGCATGAACGTCCACAGCTCGCTGGCCTTGGTCGTCGTCTCGCCATCACCGAGCTCGGATTCATAATGCACGGTGACGCGGGCCATGCCGCTGGAATCCAGCGACGCGTCAGAAATTTCGGCTCTGCGAATGCGCAGCAATTGAAGCCCTTCGGCGCCGCTGGCTTCGCGCTCGGTGATTGCCGCGTCCCAGGCCTCATAGACATCCGTATCCAGAAGCGGCTTCAGGGCAGCGCGATCGCCGCGGCCAAATGCAGCGACGATCATCTCATACGCGCCGCGGGCGCCGCGCATGAAACTGACCGGCTCGAAAGATGGATCCGCACCATAGATGGCTTCCATACCGTCCGCCGCCGGACCCGTGAAGTTTGGCCGCATCTGAACCACATCGCCGCCCGTTGGCGCCTGTTCTGTCGGCACCGGGCGCGGGCCTGGTGTGGGTGTCCGGTTTCGTCCTTCCGGCGGACCATCATCCTGGCCGAGTGTCACGAACAGCCGCCAACCGATAAACAGGGCAATCCCCGCCAGGAGCAGAAATTCGATCATGGATGAAGACATGTGTGATTCTTTCTTTTGTCTTGCTCAGTGTCATATAGGCGCTTTCGCCGAAGTGCCACCCACCGTTGCGCCACTTTCTGGCACATGTTACGCGCGTGTCATCTTAGCCTTAGAGTGAATTTCAATGACCGACACCCCCGATATGGCAACTCAGCCGCAAGACAATGCCCAACCGCAAGGGCCCGCTATTCGCGTCCTCAGCCAGTATATCAAGGACCTGTCCTTCGAAAACCCGGGCGCCACGGTACAGGATCAGCCAAATATCGAGCTTGGTATCGATGTCGGCGCTGCCCCGCGCCAGGGCCAGGAAGGTGTATTCGAAGTCACATTGAAGCTGAAAGCCCGTGCCGGCACCGAGACGACCGCGCTGTTCCTGATCGAAATGGATTATTCGGGCCTGTTCCATCTCCAGGGTTTCGCGCAAGCCGACATGGAACCCATCCTGCTGATCGAATGCCCGCGCATCCTGTTCCCGTTCGCGCGTCGCATCATTGCGGATATTTCAGCCGAAGGCGGTTTCCCACCGCTACGGATTGACCCTGTCGATTTCGGGGCGCTTTACAATTCTCAGAAACAGCGGGCGGCCCAGGCTGCTGCGCAACAGCAAGCCGCGCCGGAGTCGACCGAACCTCAGGCGTAGCGTTTCCAGATCGCATCCTCGCCGAGCGTTTCGACGAACTCGGCGTGGGTGGTCTGATCCGTTTCGGAAATCTCCTGATCCAGCGGGGCAGGGCGTTGCACCGCCGGAGCGCGTTCACCGCTCGTAGTGCCGGCCTGTTCGCCAAAATCAAACTTGTGGGCGCGGCCGCCAAGCAATTCCAGATAGACCTCGGCGAGTAACTGGCTGTCGAGCAAGGCGCCGTGAAAGGTTCGCGCGTCGGCATTGACGTCAAAGCGCTTGCACAAGGCATCCAGACTGGCTGGTGCGCCCGGATATTTCTTGCGCGCGATCGCAACTGTGTCGACCCAACGCTCTTCCGGAATAATCGCCTTTCCGCAGCGCTGCAGCTCCATATTCAGGAAGCCCCGGTCGAACTTGGCATTGTGGGCGACCAGCGTCGCATCGCCGATAAATTCCAGAAACGCGTCAACGATCGATGGGTCTTCGAAGCCCGGCTTGTCGACCAGATCGTCATCGGTGATCCCGGTTATCCGGATCGTTGCTTCCGAAACCGGGCGGCCAGGATTGATATAGGTCTGGAAGGTTTTGCCGCTGGGCACATGATTGATCAGCTCGACCGCGCCGAGTTCAATGATGCGATCATCCTTGTCCCATTCAAGGCCAGTGGTTTCTGTATCGAAGGCGATCTCGCGAATAGCGTCAGGCATCAGCTTGGTCCAGGCCGTTTAGAAGGTCTATTATGGCTTGAACGTGTGCGCGGGTGAAGTCAAAGCCAAAAGCCGTGCTGATGACAAAGTCTGCCCGCGCGCGCTTGTCCGCGTCGGACATTTGTTTGGCTCGGATCTGTTCGAACTGCTCAACCGACATTTCGCCCCGCGCCAGAACGCGCGCCTCCTGAAGATCGGCGGGCGCGGTGACCACGGCAACATAGTCGCATCGCTGATCGCCACCCGTTTCAAACAGGAGCGGAATGTCGAGGACGGCGATTTTTGAATCGCTTTCAAGGGCTTGCTGGCGAAAGTTCAACTGGCTCCGCCCGACCAGGGGGTGCACAATCCGCTCCAGATCCTTCATCGCGTCCGGATCATCCACGACTTTCGCCCGCAAAGCGGCACGGTCGACGGCGCCATCCTTGAGAATATCGCCGAATCTTTCGGACAGGGGTCCGACAGCGGCCCCGCCTTTTTCGTACAGCGCGTGCACGGCTGCATCAGCATCATAGACCGGGAGTCCGGCGGCGGCGAACATGGCGGCCGTTGCCGTCTTACCCATCCCGATCGATCCGGTGAGTCCTAGAATGATCATGACACAGCCTCCAATGCGGCGCGGCATCTTCGCAAGCCTGACTCGAGATCCGGCATTTCATCAAACCAGATTTTGAAACTATATGCCGCCTGCGCCACAAGCATGGTTAAACCATCAATCGCGTTCCAACCCTGATCAGCCGCGTGCTTGATCTGCGGCGCGGCGATCTTGCCGTAGGACAAGTCGAAGAAGGTCCGTCCTTCTCCACCTGGTAAGGAGAGGATGTCGCCCCGGTGTCCCATACTCGTCGTGTTGACGACGATCGTTGCAGATTCGATATATTCTTTATACTGACTTATTGGTGCCACTTCAGCTAAATCAGGTGCCAATTCCTCGCAGAGATCCCGCGCTTTTTGCAGGGTTCGATTCAGGATAGAAAGCGATGCTCCGTACTCTGATAATGCGTGAATAACGGCTCGGGCCGAACCTCCCGCGCCGAGGATAACCACCCTGTCTGCTACCGGGTCGATCGCGCCGAGCGCCTCCAGGAATCCAGGCGCATCTGTATTGTCGGCATACCAGGCGCCATCGCCCCTAAATGTCAGTGTGTTCGCGGCGCCGATTGTCTGCGCGGCGTCGCTGCTTTCCCGGGCGGCCCGTAGAGCCGCCTGCTTATGTGGCAGGGTTACATTGACGCCAAGACATTCACGTTTTTCAAGTATTTTCAAAGCATTGCCGAATGCGCCGTCTGGAACATGCATCGCTTCATAAGTCGCGTTGAACCCCATATCGCGCAGCCATCCATTGTGAATGAGTGGTGACAGGGAATGCGCGATGGGGTCGCCGATTACGCCGAGCAGTTTGGTCATGCCGTCAACACCTCGCGCACGCGCAAATAATCGAGCAGAGGCAACAGCGGGAGGCCGAGAATGGAAAAATAATCGCCCTCGATTTGAGAGAATAATTGTGCCCCGCGACTTTCCAATTGATAGGCGCCAACAGTCGTCAGCAACGCCTCTCCGCACTCTTGTATGTAACCATCTATGAAAGTATCACTCAGTGTACGGATTGTAAGTTTGGGGCGCGCCAGGAAGCGCCAAACAGGCTCGCCATTTTCCGCCACGACAATCGCGGTTTCCAGGTAGTGGGATTTGCCTGATAGCTTTCGCAAATGGTTTCTCGCCCTGTCGAGATCGGCGGGCTTGTCGAAGGCTTCATCCCCCAGATTGAGCATCTGGTCTCCGCCAATCACCAGACCTGGTGTCGAGCGCGATACTTTCACAGCCTTCATTTCGGCCAGCTGCATAGCCTGGTCTCGTACGCTCAATCCTTCAGCGCGCATGGCGATTTTCGCCGCATCCTCGTCGACATTGGGTTTGATTGAAACGGCATCCACGCCGGCACCAGCAAGAAGGGCGCGGCGGCTGGCGCTGCCAGAAGCCAGAATAATGTCCAGCATCAGATGAAGCCCCGTCTTTCATTAAGCTTGTTGAGAATGGCCGCGGCGGTTTCCTCGACGCTGCGCCGCGAGACGTCGATGACCGGCCATTTATTGCGTTGGAACAGGCGACTGGCTTCGGTCACTTCGGCGCGCACCGCTTCCTCATCGACATAATTGGTTTTCGTTTGCTCATTCAGCGACATCAAACGCTGGCCGCGAATCTGGAGCAGGCGCTCCACTCCGATTTTCAGGCCGACCACCATTGGATGCTTTAATTCCTCAACGAGGGACGGGAGCGGAATGCCGGGCACGAGCGGAATGTTGCCCGCTTTCACGCCGCGATTGGCAAGATAGACACAAGTCGGCGTCTTCGACGTTCGACTGACTCCAAGCAGGACAACATCGGCATCGACCAGGCCGGTAACATTCTGGCCGTCATCATGATTAAGCGCAAAGTCGATCGCCGAGATGCGTTTGAAATAATCCTCGTTCAGCGCGTGCTGGCTGGCAATTTTCTCGCTCGCCGCGATGCCGAGATGGCGCGAGAGCATATGGATTGAGGGGTCCAGGACCGGAAGGGTCTGAATGCCGCGCTGGCGGCAGAACTGTTCCAGCTTGCGCCGCAGATTCTCGTCTGAAACCGTGTACCAGACGACGCCCGGGGCAGCTTCAATCTCGGCCATCACCCGATCGAGCTGACGTTCGGACCGGACCAGGTAATAATTGTGCTCCAGCGGAATGGTGCGGTCGAACTGCGCGGCCGCAGCGCGCATGACCGCGTTCAACGTCTCGCCCGTGGAATCCGAGACAAGGTGTACATTGAAATAGATAGAAAGCCGCATGACCGCCCTGATTTAATTCACATGTCCTGTGCCGGAAGGGATGGAATTCGACAAGCCCTGTGGATGAATTGTGGATAAGCCGATTGTGCCCCGAATCCGACTCTGAATCGCACAAGTGACCGAATCTGACTCATCCGGTTTCCGACCTGTTCCAGACATCTGTTACGCGCCATGGTTAACCAATTATTTACAATTTTTTCAGACCGTTAACAAAGTGTTAACCTTGCACCGATCTGGGGACAAGCTGTGGATACAGCAGGGACAAATGACCTCACCTGATGTTTTCCACGAGACTCCGGTCTTAATAATGATAAGTCGTTTCGAGTTTGGTTTTGGGTTTGAAAATTCTAATGGCTGAGTCGCGTTCATCACGTTTTCTGAAAGTGCTTTCTGGCACCCCCACGTCTCCCGTACCCATCTGGATGATGCGACAAGCCGGACGGCATTTGCCTGAATATCTCGAGCTGAGATCGCGGGCGAAAGACTTTCTCGATTTTTGCTATTCTCCGTCCATGGCAGCCGAAGCCACACTGCAACCCATTCGCCGATACGATATGGATGCGGCGATCCTGTTTGCCGATATTCTCCTCATTCTCGATGCCATTGGTCTAGATGTACGGTTCGAGAAAGGTGTGGGACCGATCGTCGAAACTGTGAAAGATGAAAGCGATCTCCGGCGCGTTCCTATGGAAAAGGCGGTTCAGAGATTGTCGCCCGTTTATGAAACAGTAGATCGGGTTCGCTCAAAACTAGATCCAGACAAAGGACTGATCGGATTTTGCGGGGCGCCCTGGACTGTAGCGCTCTATGCGATTGAAGGGCGCGGCGGAACGGACAAAAGTACAGCCCGCGGATGGGGGTACTCAAATCCGGATCTTCTAAACAAGCTGCTCGATCTGATCATTGAGGCGAGTGCGCAATATCTGGCGGAACAGGTGAAGGCCGGCGCAGATGCATTGATGATCTTCGAATCCTGGGCAGAGGGTTTGCCATCGGACCTGTTCCAAACTCTGGTAATCGACCCGAATGCGCGGCTGGTTCAGCGGCTTCGAGATATGGGTATTTCTGTGCCGATTATCGGATTTCCACGCGGCGCCGCGACCATGTTGAAATCGTACACATCACAGGTGGCGGTGAATGGCGTGGGTCTCGATACGGCGATTGATCCTGGGCATATTGCTGGCGCGGTGCCGCAAAATATGGCGGTGCAAGGTCATCTCGATCCTCTTTTATTGATCGCTGGCGGCGATGCGATGGATGCGCGGGTTCGAGAATTACTCGCTGCATATTCGGGCCGGCCACACATTTTCAATCTCGGCCATGGTGTCCGGCCGGAAACGCCGATTGCACATGTTGAGCGCGTCGTTGAACTCGTCCGGGAAGGGGCGCAATAGATGACGCTCTATCTGTGGATCAAGGCGGCGCACATCATTTTTGTCATCGCGCTGATGGCAGGGCTTCTGATCTATCCGCGCTATAAATTGCATCAGCTGGGTTCGAAGCCAGGTGATGAGCTGTTCGAAACGATGAAAGAGGCGTCGAACCGGTTGCGGAAGATCATCCTAAACCCAGCGCTGGTGATTGTCTGGATCCTCGGATTGACCATGCTTTATCTGAACCAGGCGCTGCTCAGCCAGGGGTGGATGCACACGAAACTTCTGCTCGTTTTAATTCTTAGCGGTTTGCACGGATATTTCATTTCCATTGGAAAAAAAATCGATCGTGGTGATGTGGCGCCAACACCTCGCACATTGAAGATGCTCAATGAGGTGCCATTCCTGATCATGATCGGTGTTGTGATCCTCGCAGTTGGTAAACCTTTCTAAGGCTTCACAGTCAGACCTCTTGACCAAAAGGCCGCTTAGGCGCATATGCGGGACAAGTCGCCGTCCGGCGCGCGGGCACTTTTCGCCCATATTTCCCCATTTTCAAAATCTGGAAACCGGCACCCTATGCCTGATACTGCACCCGAAATCGATCTTCCGACCGAAGTTTACCTGCGCGAACTGAAAGCAAAATCCCCAACCGAGCTGCTCGCTTATGCCGAGATGCTGGAAGTGGAAAATGCATCGTCGCTGCGGACGCAGGATATGCTGTACGCCATCCTGAAAGAACTTGCCGAGCAGGAAGTTCAGATTGTCGGCCGCGGCGTGGTCGAAGTTTTGCCAGACGGTTTCGGCTTCCTGCGCTCGCCGGAATCGAATTATCTCGCCGGGCCGGACGATATCTATGTCAGCCCAAAAGTCTTGAAAAAGGCTGGACTCAAGACCGGAGACACGGTGGAGGGTCCAATTGCTGAACCTGGCGAGAATGAACGATACTTTGCGCTCACTGGTGTCAGCTCAATCAATTTTGAGGACCCAGAGAAAGCGCGTCAGAAAGTCCATTTTGACAACTTAACCCCGCTTTATCCGGAAGAACGCCTCCTTATGGAAGGCCAGGACCCAACGAAAAAGGACCGTTCCGGCCGGGTCATCGACATTGTTTCGCCGATCGGCAAAGGTCAGCGCGCCCTGATCGTGGCGCCGCCGCGGACTGGTAAGACCGTCCTGCTTCAGAATATCGCCGCTGCGATCGAAGAAAATCATCCGGAATGTTACCTCCTGGTCCTTCTCATCGACGAGCGTCCGGAAGAGGTGACCGACATGAAACGGTCGGTCAAAGGCGAGGTAATTTCGTCCACGTTTGATGAACCGGCATCCCGCCACGTTGCGGTCGCCGATATGGTCATCGAAAAGGCCAAGCGCCTGGTCGAGCATGGCCGCGATGTCGTCATCCTGCTCGACTCGATTACCCGTCTCGGTCGGGCGTACAATACAACCGTCCCAAGCTCCGGTAAGGTTCTGACAGGTGGTGTTGATGCCAATGCGTTGCAGCGCCCGAAACGTTTCTTCGGCGCCGCACGGAATGTCGAAGACGGCGGATCGCTGACCATTGTTGCCACAGCGCTGATCGATACCGGATCGCGTATGGACGAGGTCATCTTCGAGGAATTCAAAGGCACCGGTAACTCGGAAATCGTCCTCGATCGCAAAGTCGCCGACAAGCGCACTTTCCCAGCCATCGACATCATGAAGTCTGGCACACGGAAAGAAGAGCTGATCACCGACAAGGCGCAGCTTCAGAAAATCTATGTCCTGCGCCGCATCCTCAATCCGATGGGTACCTCGGACGCCATCGACTTCCTGCTCGACAAGCTGAAGCAGACGAAGACGAATGACGAATTCTTCGAGGCTATGAAAAACTAAGGATGGCGATGCGCCGGGACACAATATGTGCTCTGGCAAGCGGCCATCCGCCCGCGGCCATTTCCGTGATCCGGGTTTCCGGCCCGGAGACCACAAGCATCATCGCTGAGCGTTTATCAGTGTCGCAATTGAAGCCGCGACATGCGACGCTGGTCGAGTTGAGATCTGAATCCGGTGATCAAATTGATTCCGGCCTCGCGGTCTTCATGCTTGGCCCTGCGAGCTATACCGGCGAAGACACGCTGGAAATCTCGCTCCACGGCGGACGGATGATCACCGAACTGGCGCTGCAATCGATCATGTCCGCGGGCGCGCGCCTGGCCGAGCCTGGAGAGTTCACCCGCCGCGCATTCGAGGCCGGAAAGCTCGATCTCACGCGCGCCGAAGCGGTTGCGGACCTGATTGATGCTGAAAGCGAGGCCCAACTCGACCAGGCTTTGAAGCAAATGGATGGCGCGCTTGAAACGCTTTATTCCGGTTGGCGCGAAGACCTGACAGAAACGCTGGCGCTCCTCGAGGCGAGTATCGATTTTCCCGATGAGGAAGATGCGCCCGAACGAGTCGACGCCCCGGTTCGGCAAAAGCTCGAGAATTTGAAGTCGGCCCTGCAACAGGCGCTCGCCGACGGCAATGTGACCGAACGTATTCGCGACGGATTCCGAATTGCCATTCTCGGCAAACCGAATGCCGGGAAGTCCACACTTCTCAATCAACTCGCCAAGCGCGAAGCGGCGATTGTCACCGACATACCGGGTACGACCCGTGATGTGGTCGAAGTCCGACTGACCATGGGCGGATATCTGGTGTGGGTTTCGGACACAGCCGGACTTCGCGAAACGCACGATGTGGTCGAAGCCGAAGGCGTGCGCCGGGCCTTGAAAGCGGGTGATGAAGCCGACCTTCGGATCTGGCTTCATGATGCCCGCGAACCGTTTCGGTCAGACCGGGTGCGACCGGGCGATCTCGTGGTTTCCAACAAGTCGGACCTGGTCGACCCAAAAAGTGTTTCACGTGAAACATTGGCGATTTCTGCGAAGGCCGGAGACGGCATTGATGAGGTCGAGGCGGAAATTGTGGCCCGGATTTCGAGCCTGACAAAGAATGTCACCGCGCCCATCATCACGCGGGCCCGGCATCGCCAGGGAATTGAGAGGGCTCTGGCGCATCTCGAAACCGCATCTCAAAATCTGGACAATGGCATCGGCGCCGAACTTGTTTCGGAAGATGTGCGCCTCGCCAGCCGTGACCTCGGAACTTTGACCGGCCATGTCGATCCAGAGTCTGTTCTCGGCGCTGTGTTTTCTTCCTTCTGCATCGGTAAATAGTCTGTTTCTGCGGCGCTGAATATTATATGAGGCCCTCGAGAGAAGGCGCGAGCGATGCAAGCAGATATGAAATTCGATGTCATCGTGGTCGGTGGCGGCCACGCTGGGTGCGAAGCCGCATCCGCGGCGGCGCGCATGGGCGCGACGACGGCGCTGATCACCCACAAAATCGAAACCATCGGTGAAATGTCTTGCAATCCGGCGATTGGCGGCTTGGGCAAAGGCCATTTGGTGCGCGAGATTGATGCGTTGGATGGATTGATGGGTCGCGTCTCGGACAAATCCGGCATCCAGTTCCGCATGCTCAATCGCTCAAAAGGGCCAGCGGTCTGGGGACCGCGCGCGCAGATTGATCGCAAACTCTATCGCAAAGCGATGCAGGCAGAGATCCTTCATCATGAGAATCTCTCCGTCGTTGAGGATGGTGTTGAGGATCTGAGCGTCTCGGGCGAAAAAGTGTCGGGCGTTATTGGCGAGTCCGGAACGGAATATACTGCATCGGCGGTCGTCATCACGACGGGGACATTCCTGAAAGGGATTATCCATCGCGGCGCCGAACGCATTCCGGCCGGGCGCGTCGGAGAAAAACCGGCCATTGGTTTGGCGGAGCGCCTATATGCGCTCGAGCTCCCGATGGGGCGATTGAAAACCGGAACGCCGGCGCGGCTGAACGGTGAGACCATTGATTGGGACCCGCTCGAGAAACAACCCGCCGATGACGATCCGATCCCGTTTTCGTATCTGACGGACCGTATCGAGGTGCCGCAGGTTTCATGTGGGATCACCTTCACCAATCCAGAGACGCACGAGATTATCGCGGAGAATATCGAGCAATCCGCAGTCTATTCCGGTGCCATTGCCGGGCGCGGCCCACGCTATTGTCCGTCGATCGAAGACAAGATCCATCGCTTCGCTGACAAAACGCGCCATCAGATTTTCCTGGAACCAGAAGGCCTCGATGATCCGACGGTCTATCCAAATGGGATTTCCACGTCGCTTCCACGCGATGTCCAGGATGCTTTCATTCGAAAGATCGAGGGGCTCGAAAATGTCGAGATCCTCGAATACGGCTATGCGATCGAATATGATTATGTCGATCCGCGCGCTCTGGACTCCGGACTCCAGGTGAAAGCGCTTCCCGGATTGTTCCTCGCCGGACAAATCAATGGCACGACAGGATATGAAGAAGCAGGCGCGCAGGGCCTCGTCGCCGGATTGAACGCGGTCCGTTATGGGCGCGGTGATGACAATGCGCTGTTTGATCGGGCCGAGGCGTATATCGGAGTCCTGATCGATGATCTCGTGACGCGCGGTGTGACGGAACCCTATCGAATGTTTACATCCCGCGCCGAGTATCGGCTGTCACTGCGGTCTGACAATGCCGACCAACGCCTGACACAGCGCGGCATTGATCTCGGCTTGGTCGGAAAAACCCGCGCCGAAATGTTTCACGTGAAACATGCGGCGCTGAAATCCGGACGGGATTTGATGCAATCGGTTCAGATGACACCCAATGAGGCGCAAAAGCTCGGATGGAAAGTCAATCAGGATGGCCAGCGCCGGAGCGCCTGGGAATATCTTGCCTATCCAAGCATTGATATGGCGGCGATTGAATCGGCCTTCCCGGAGATTGCCGCCCTGGATGGGATGGTCAAAACGCAACTCGAAATCGAGGCGATGTATGCCGGCTATATCGAGCGCCAGAAGGATGATGTCGAAGCCTTGCGCCGCGAAGAGGCTTTGGCGCTTCCGAGTGATCTTGATTATGCCGCGGTCGGCGGCCTGACCAATGAAGTCCGCGCGAAACTGGAATTGATCCGGCCGGCGACATTGGGGCAGGCGGGTCGGATTGAAGGGATAACGCCCGGCGCATTAACGGCGCTGCTCGCCTATGTTCGCCGCCGCCCTGAACGAAAGACGTCCGCCCATGCGTGACAAAGACGGATTCGGGCCCGAAGACCTGAAAGACCATGTCGATGTTTCACGTGAAACACTCGAGCGGCTTCAGATCATTGTTGGTGAGCTCGACGCCTGGCGCCGCAAGACCAATCTGATTGGCCCTTCCGAATTCGGCCGGGTCTGGCGTCGACACGTCCTCGATTCTATTCAGCTCCATCCGCACGTTCCGACTTCAGGACATACGATTGATCTCGGATCAGGGTCGGGATTTCCGGCCTTGATACTCGCCGCGTGCGCTACGGACCCGGCCGCAAAATTCTCCTTAGTGGAGAGTGTTGGAAAGAAGTGCGCCTTTCTGCGCGCGGCGATCGAAGCGGCGAATTTGCCCGCCAAAGTCATCCAGGGCCGGGTCGAAGCGATTAAGCCCGTCCAAGCCGATTGCATAACGGCGCGGGCCTTCGCGCCATTACCGAAATTAATCAATTATGCCGCCCCCTGGTTTGAGAATGGCGCGTATGGCGTGATTCCGAAAGGTCGACGCTGGGAAGAGGAATTGACGGATGCCTTGGAATCTTGGAGATTCGCCTATGAAGCGATTCCCAGCGTGAGCGGGGATGGGGCTATATTGAAAATCTCGGAGGTTTCACGTGTCGAACGCTAACACACGCATACTCGCGATCGCCAATCAGAAAGGCGGTGTCGGGAAGACGACGACTTCGATTAATCTCGGCACGGCGCTCGCCGCCGTCGGTCGAAAAGTCCTGGTCATCGATTTCGATGCGCAGGGAAATGCCTCGACTGGACTCGGAATTACGCGCCCCGAGCGTCAGCTGACGACTTATGACGTGGTTGTCCACAACGAATTTCTGGGGGACGCGGTCCTCAATACATTGGTACCGCGCCTCGATATTGTCCCTGGTGACGAGAACCTCGCTGGCGTTGAAACCGAGCTTTCAACCGACCCACACCGGTCTTATCGACTGCGCAATGCATTGCGCAAATATGTCGACGAGGCCGGCGGCCGGGGTCTGACCGAGTATGACTATATCCTGATCGATTGCCCGCCGTCTTTGTCAGCCCTGACGATCAATGCGATGACGGCAGCCGACTCCCTGCTGGTGCCGCTGCAATGTGAATTCCTCGCCCTCGAAGGTCTGAGCCAACTTCTGAAAACTGTGGAACTGGTACGCTCGGGCCTCAATCCGGATCTGGATATTCAGGGCGTGGTCCTGACTATGTATGATCGCCGTAACAATCTGTCGGACCAGGTCGCTGATGAGGTCCGCTCGGTTCTGGGCGCGAAAGTCTATAATACGGTCATTCCACGCAATGTGCGTTTGTCCGAAGCGCCGAGTTTCGGCAAGCCGGCTTTGCTTTATGATTATCGGTGCCCGGGTAGTGAAGCCTATATTCGTCTTGCATCGGAAATGTTGAAGCGCGAACGCGCGTTGCGAGCCTAATCAATGTCGCCAGCCAAACAAAGCCGTCTTGGGAAGGGACTCTCTGCGCTGATTGGAGAGGTCGAGGGTGTCGGTCTTGCCGCGCCAGATGAGACCAACGAGTCTGGTTTCACCGGATCGAGTGGCACGCCGGTCGATGAGTACAAATTAGCGGACATTCGTCCGAACCCGGCCCAGCCGCGACGCACTTTTTCCGAACAAGAGCTCGACGAACTCGCAAATTCGATCAAACAACGCGGCGTCTTGCAGGCAATCATCCTTCGCCCCGATCCGGACGCGCCAAATCAGTATCAGATTGTCGCCGGCGAACGCCGTTGGCGCGCCGCGCAACGCGCGGGCCTGACAACCATTCCAGCCGTCGTTCGCGATATGGACGAGCTTCAATTGCTGGAAGTCGGGATTATCGAGAACGTTCAGCGCGAAGACCTCAACCCGATTGAAGAAGCCGAAGCCTATGGCGCACTGATCAAGCGCTTTGGCCGGACCCAGGAGAACCTGGCTGAGAGTGTCGGCAAGTCGCGCGCGCATATCGCGAATACGCTGCGCCTACTCAATCTCGGAGAATCGGCGCGCGAGCATTTGCGCCAGGGCCGGATTTCGGCCGGGCATGCCCGCGCTGCACTCGGCGCATCGGACCCCGATCCGGTCGTCGATATGGCGGTCGCAAAGTCCATGTCGGTGCGCGAGGTCGAGGCGCTGGTGAAACGCCTCAAGGATGGCAATTCGCTCGATGCGGTGGCCAGCAAAGTCAATCAGATGGACAAGGACGTCGACACCGAGGCGCTGGAAAGCGACCTTGCCCGTGTTCTGGGTCTGAAAGTCGACATTCGACAGGGCGCCAAAGGCGGCGAATTGCGCATCAAGTATGGCGATCTCGAACAATTGGACGAATTGTGTCGCCGGCTGACAGCTAAGCGCGGATAAGTTCCTGTAAATATTGAAATATTCGGACACTTGCGGTTGCAGGCCCGTCGACTGCGTAAGCGCTCGCGGGTCCTTGTCGTCGAGTGACGTATTCCCGTTTGCGAGAAAATGCCTAGTCTAAGCCTCACCGTTGAGCCTCAGACTTGGACGATCGATCATGGCAGACACGCATTATCAGGGCCCGAACACGCTTGAGCGCCCAGTACTTTCCTATCGGGAGCCCTCTTTACCGAGCTATCTGAAGCGCGGCGATCCGGTTCCGCCAGCGAGCGAACTTGACCTCGAAACGATCGATCTCGCCGATGTTGAGGTGTGGCGCCAAAACAAGATGTGGGACCGATTCGAGCGTCTGCGAAAAGAAGACCCGGTCCATTATACGCCCGACAGTTTCTTCGGACCGTATTGGTCGATCACGCGCCATCGCGACATTGTCGCCGTCGATTCCGATCACAAGCGGTTCTCTTCTGACTCGTCCCAGGGCGGAATCACGCTCAGCAATATGACCGAGAGTCTGGTTGGGCGGAGCTTCATCACTGCCGATGAGCCCGAACATTCGGCGCAGAGAAAAACCGCGCAACCGGCCGTCGCGCCGACCGCGCTGAAAACCTATGAGCCTCTGATCCGTCGGCGTACCCAGGCCGTCCTCGACAGTTTGCCGGTCGGCGAACCGTTCGATTGGGTCGACAATGTCTCGATCGAGCTGACTGCGATGATGCTCGCCACCCTGTTCAACTATCCACAAGAGCGTCGCCGGGAACTCACGCGTTGGTCCGACGTCACCACCAATCCGAGCGACCCGGACATTTGTCCTGGCGGGATGGAACAATGGCGGGCGGAACTCACACAATGTGCGCAAGTGTTCTGGGAAATCTACCAGGGCCGCAAGAATGCCGAACCGGCCGGCGACCTGATGAGCCTGCTCGCCCATGGCGATGCGACCCGCGATATGGACCCGCGCGAATTGCTCGGCAATGTCATCCTGTTGATTGTCGGCGGCAACGACACGACCCGCAATTCCATGTCAGGCGGTGTTTATGCGCTCAACAAGTTTCCGGGAGAGTATGAAAAACTCAAAGCCGATCACAGCCTGATCCCGAACATGGTGTCCGAGTTTATTCGCTGGCAGACGCCGCTTGCCTATATGCGCCGCACCGCGCTCGAAGATGTCGAGATGCATGGCAAACTGATCCGCAAGGGTGACAAGGTGGCGATGTGGTATGTCTCGGGCAATCGCGACGAAACATTCTGGGATGAAGACCCGAACAAGCTGATCATCGACCGCAAACAGGCGCGAAACCATGTCTCGTTCGGCTTCGGAATCCATCGCTGCGTCGGAAATCGCCTGGCTGAGTTGCAATTACGGATTCTGTGGGAGGAAATCCTCGCCAGATTCGAGCATGTGGAAGTGTTAGATGAACCCAGCCGTGTCTCGAGCAGCTTTGTGAAGGGCTATTCCTGGCTGCCTGTGGTGTGTCATCCAAAATAGTCGGCGGAAACAAGTCGCTTCGACTGACACGACCTCTGGCAAGTCCCGCTAAAACGGAAGTGCACTGCAATTGCCGTCGGGGGCGTCGTCCGCGAATGCCCTGGCGACAAACGGCTTGGATTTCGACTGTGAGTGATTCAATACCGTGAGGTGATCAAACCCCTTGAAAAAATGGGCTTCGATTGATGACCCGGCGGCGCAAGCGGCTTTGACGAATCCTGCCTGCATGCGCGGCGGCGTGTCCCGGTCGTCCGACCCGACACCGACAAAGACGGGCACCGGCAAATGCAGCGATGGAAATTGCATCCGCTCAAATGCCTGCCGGAGAGGTTCGGTCGGCGGGGTTGTGAATGCCTTGTTATAAGTGAGTCCGGCTTCGGTGATTTTCGTGCGCATATCGCGGTTGCAGATCTCGGTCACGCCGCGGGCGAGCGGCAGCGCCTGTTCGGAGACATAATCTTCAACTCTGAACTCCGGATCGATTTGCTCGATTAGAGTCAGCGCCAGGAAATTGTAGCCCAGCATCGGATCGACCTGGTCATTGGGCCGCGCGGCTTGTACCGCGAGCAAGGCATCCGGCGTGAAAAACGGGACGCCGGTTGCGACGACAGCGCGAATGTCGAGCTCCGGAGCATAGTCAGGCGCATAACCAGCCGTGGCGATGGCCGCGCCTGCGCCTTGCGATTGCCCGGCCAGAACGACGCGATCCGAGACCGGGAATCCGGCCGATTGCACCGCGCGGATGACATCCAGATTGCTGAACGCCGCCGGACGGGTGGCGAGATAAGGATGTGTCCCCTGCGTTCCGAGACCCTGGTAATCAGAAGCGACAATCGCGTACCCCTCACTGAGCCATTCGGACAAATGCTCCTGATGGAATGGAACATAACCGGTCCAGGTTGGCGCGCATTTGTCAGCTATTCCCACGGTGCCATGCGACCAGAGCAGCAAGGGCCAACCGCCTTCCGGTGGATCGCCGGCCGGTAGAAACAAGGCGCCCGACACAACAATCGAACCGCCGTCCGCGAGCCCGTCACTGGACGAATAAAGCAGGCGAATAGAGTCTGCCGCATTCGGCACTGTCTGTTTCGGGCTCAGTGTTTCTTGCCGCAGTAAAGTCCCGGGCGCGGGTACCTCATCGGAAAAATCATAGAACGCCGAAACACCGCCATCGCCAAGCGTGTATCGCGGATCGAGCTCGGTGTCGTTTTGCGCCGGGCTGACCGCGCATGCGGCGAGAACGAAGAGGCCAAGCAAGGCCGGAATTTGCTTTTTCATTGCGGTCACGCTCCCGGAAAAGTCTAGGCAGACATATCGACGTTACCTGTCCTTGGTGTCGTCAATCGATTTCTCGAAGCCAAACGCGATCGAGCGGCGACCCGAGGAATGTATTTTGCCGGAAAAAGTTGGAGCGGGTACACGGAATCGAACCGAGCTACACAGCTTGGAAGGCTGGTGCATTACCACTATGCTATACCCGCTCACGGGTGCGATGGCCTTAAGATGGGCCTGTCTCAGGAATTGTGCAAGTGGTGGAGGGGACTGGATTCGAACCAGTGTACGCAAAGCGGCCAGATTTACAGTCTGGTGGATTTAACCACTCTCCCACCCCTCCGAAGGGTCTTGCACAACGCCATTTGACGTCGCTGTTTCCGACCGTCAGAAGGGGGGCTGACACCCACCGCCTTTCAACCGGAAACCGGCCTTATAATGAGCAAGCCCCGCCCACGCAACCGTCCTAATTCACACAAGCGAAAAATGTCTGGCCGCACGCATGGCAGCGGCGAAAACTGGGTCTGGGGCGCGCATGCCGTCACCGCGGCTCTGGCCAATCCGAAACGCAAATTGAAACGCCTGGTCGGGACCCGGAACGGGCTCAGCCGGCTCGGTGAGAAAGCTTCGCGCGGAGAGGATCTGGCGCCCGCCGCGATCGATGCCTTGCTGCCGCGCGATGCTGTGCACCAGGGTCTGGCGGCGCAGTTCGAGCCGCTGGTTCCCGTACAAATAGACGACATAATCGAGGCCGGACTCCAGCGCGTCGCCGTGCTTGATCAGGTTAGCGATCCGCACAATCTCGGCGCGATTTTCCGCTCCGCGGCGGCGTTCGGGTTTGGCGCCCTCATCCTGCAAACCCGCAACGCCCCAGCAATCACGGGTATCGTGGCCAAATCCGCTGTCGGTGCCATAGAAACCGTACAGGAGTGCAGGGTGGTTAATATTTCTCGCGCACTCGAGACACTGGCCGAGGCAGGGTATCACACGGTCGGGCTGGCGGGGGCTGCTCAGGCGTCGATCGAGGCCGCGGTCAGCGGCGCGGAAAAGCTCGCCATTGTGCTCGGTGCCGAAGGGCCGGGTCTGCGCCCGGGCGTTGCCAAGGCGTGCGCCGAACTCGCCCGCATTCCGATCGCGCCCGAGATGGAAAGCCTGAATGTGTCGAACGCCGCGGCGATTGCTTTCTATGCGGCATCGCGCGGCGGATAAGGAATTCCCCGGATTGTCGGTGACGTGTGGATCGGCTCTGGCTTAGCGAAACACAGGAGCGGTTATGGGCAATCTCATATTCGATCCTCTGGCCATCGCGGCATTGGCGGGCTTCGGGATCCTCATTCTCATCTCAGTCGGAATCTTCGTCTGGCTGATGCGCAAGGCAGGCAAAGCCGCTGGCGAGCGCTAGGCGGTTAGCGCCTGCACCGCCATGGCCATGAAGAATCCGAGATTCTTGCCTTCGAGCGGGTAGAGGTATGGCTCGATCAGCTCGAGCTCCATCAGCAGCAATCGACCATCATCACCGCGCAACATGTCGACGCGGGCATAAAGTGGAATCTCGCGTAGAATATCCAGGATCACTTTCGCGTCTTCCAGGTCTTCTTCGCTTGGTGTGATGGCGGTTTCGATGCCGCCATAGGTTGATTGAATGCGATAATCCCCGGCTTTGGCCTGCTTGAGCAGCGCGTGGGAGAAGGAGCCATAGATAAAGACGAAACTGTACTCGCCCTCTTCCTGAATCCTGGACAGGAAGGGCTGCACCATCATTGGGTGCGGCATGTCCGGGCGTGGATCATTGGGCGACAGCCGAAACTGTCCGTCAGCCCCGGCCCCGACCTGGCGCTTGAAGACGAGATCGTCACTGCCAAGCGTTTCAAACGCGCGCGCGAAATTTTCGTCATCGACCTTGTCGATCCACAGGGTCGGGATCAGGCGTGCACCCTCTTCGGCGAGTTTTTTCAGATAACCCTTATGACTGTTCCAGCGCACCAGTTCGGCGGAGTTGAAGAGCCGTGTTTGCTGCTCAATCCTGTCCAGGGTCGCCAGGAATTCCTCGGCGTGGTCCCAATAATCCCAGGTCGTGCCGATTATCACCGCGCGATAGCTGCCCCAGTCCTGGGTCTTGTCAGCCCAATCGACATCGATCAATTCCATCCCCAGTTTCTCGAACTGCGGGCGCAGCGCGTCCATCATCCGATCATGCTCAAACGCGTCCGAGCGGCGCAGGGGCGATCCGGGCAGAGTCGCTTTCGAGGCGAGGTAGGCAATCTTGGTCATAGCCCCGCCATAACTGGCCATAATGGTTGCGTCTACCACCTGCATCTGGCACACGCGCCTGAGCGGTTTTTGCGAGCAGTTTCCAGAGGATATCTTCAATGACAGCAGCGCTTTATGACGTGGTCGGACTTGGCAATGCGATTGTCGATGTGATCTCCAAACAGGATGATGGCTTCCTGGCCAAGTGGGGCATCAATAAAGACGCGATGAACCTGATCGAGGAAGATCGCGCCGACCTCCTGACCAAGGCCTCTGTCGATGCACTGGAAACCTCCGGTGGCTCCGGCGCCAATACGATTGCCGGAATTGCGAGTTTTGGCGGCAAGGCCGCGTATATCGGCAAAGTTTCGGACGACCGGCTCGGCAAAGTCTTCAAGGCGGATATGGAACAGGTCGGCGTGCCTTTCCCGACGGCGCCGCTCACCGAAGGTCCGGCAACCGCGCGCTCGATCATCTTCGTGACGCCGGATGGCAAGCGCAGCATGAACACATTCCTCGGCGCCTCGGTCGAGTTTTCTCCAAGCGATGTTGACCGCGCCACGGTTGAGGCGGGCGGCATTCTCTATCTGGAGGGCTATTTGTTCGACAAGGAAGCGGCGAAGGCCGCCTTTGTTCATGCGGCTGAGATCGCGCATGCTGCGGGCCGGAAAGTGTCATTGACCTTGTCAGACAGTTTCTGTGTCGACCGTCACCGGGACAGTTTCCGCCAGCTAATCCGCACTCAGGTCGACATCCTGTTTGCGAATGAAGAAGAATTGCTCAGCCTGTACGAGACCCGCGATTTCGATGAAGCCGTCGCGAAACTGCAGACCGAGACCGGCTTTGCCGCTGTCACGCGGGGCGAAAAAGGCTCTGTCGTGATCGGCGATGGTGATCCAATCGTGGTGCCGGCGGAGCCGATCGACCGGGTCGTCGACACGACCGGTGCCGGCGACCAATACGCAGCGGGATTCCTGTTCGGGGTTTCGCGCGGTTTGCCGCTCGCAACCTGCGCGCATCTCGGTCACATTGCTGCCGCCGAGGTCATCTCACATTACGGCCCACGCCCGGAAGTCTCTCTGGCGGATCTGGCCAAGAGCGCCGGGATCGACGCTTAAGCAGTCAGCGCTTCTTCAGCATAATCGAGCCGATCATGGCCGAAGAACATCTGGTCGCCGACAAAGAAAGTCGGCGCGCCGAAGGCGCCGCGCGCGACAGCTTCTTCGGTGTTGGCGCGCAGGATGGCCTTGGTTTCCGGGTCGTTTCCGAGTTCCCAGAGCCGGTCGGCGTCGAACCCTTCTGAGCCGAAGGCCTCCTTGAATTCAGCCTCGTCGCCCGTGTTGACGCCGCCATCCTGGCGACCCCAGACATGTTTGAAGCCAACATTCATCAGTCTGATCTGCTCGTCCTGATCATCCTCGAGGCGGATCGTCGCGCCGGTGAGCGGGCGTGTATTCATCATCGGGAAATGCTTATTCGAGAAGATCTGAATGCCGTGGCGCTTGCAGCACCGGGCCATGTCCTGCTGCATATATTTGCCTTTTGCGGGAACCATTCCGGGCGGCTGGTTGCCCGTCGCCTTCATGACGCCACCAAGAAACATCGGTCTGATCTTCAACTCGGCGCCGGTCCGTTCTATGACACCGGGCACGACGGCCCAGCCCAGAAATGAAGTTGGGCTCATATAATCGAAGAAGAATTCCAGGGTCTTGGCCATGCGCGCGCTCCAGCATTTGAGGCCTCAGATTCGGGCCATGTAAGTTCTTATTTGGAACTTACTGCAAATCAGGTTAGGCTGGCAAGTATGAAGTGGACAGATCTAGATGATAATTGGTGCCCGGTGGCACGCACGCTGTCGCTGGTCGGCGATCGATGGACCTTGTTGATCCTGCGAGATTGCTTTCTCGGCATGTCGCGGTTCGATCAATTTGCCGATAGTACCGGCGCGACGCGGCACGTTGTGTCCAGCCGTCTCAAGCGACTGGTCGAGGCAGGCATTCTTGAAAAGACGGCTTATTCGGAGCGCCCGAAGCGATACGAATATGTGTTGACGGAAAAGGGCCAGGAATTCGCGCCGGCCCTGATCGCGTTCAAGGATTGGGGCAAGAAGCATTTGCCGGTGCGTCGCCCAACGCAAGCCTAAGCGCCTCTAGTCTTCCTCAGGATCCAGATCGCGGGCCACGTCGGCGCGCCGGAACACTTCATTCATATCCGCCGCCTCGTCATAGGAAAGGTCGGCAATGAAGTGCAGTTGCGGCGTAAATTTCATGTCGATTTCGCGCCCGAGCCGGCCGCGCAGGAATCCCGACGCGCGGTTGAGCGCTTCGGCGATGGCGTCCATTTCTTCCTTGCCGGACTTGCCGAGCGCCGAGCAAAAAATATTGGCATGACGCAGATCAGGTGAGGATCGCACTTCGCCAATGGTGATGGCGACGCCTTGCAGCGCCGGGTCGCGAAACTCCTCGCGCGCGAGGATTTCGACGAGCGCATGGCGCACGAGTTCGCCGGCGCGCAATTGGCGCTGGGTCGGGGCGTGGGCGCTTAAATTTGATTTTCGGTTTCGGGCCATGCGCCCTTACTGCCTTGCCCGAGCCGTCTCATAAAGATCTCGCACGCAGTTTTTTCGCCAAACCAGTCATGTGGCAACATGAGGGGGTCGGTGCCATCGAACAGAATCAGCGTGTAGCTCCGCTTCGAAATGATCGAATTAATGGCTTCCCAATCCACCCGCGTCTCGACCAGGTCGCGACGAATGATGAGTTGATCATCTTCGAGCCGCACCTCCGTGTTCTGATTCATCTCGGCGGCGCGGCCATGTTGGTGGCGATAGGCCCAGCGCATGAAAATCAGATACCAGGCAATCCCTGCCATGGCGGCAACCATCGCCGAAATCATGATCGTCCAATAGGGCGAGAAATTGATGTGAGACAGCGCGCCTTCAGAGACCAGTGCCATACTCGCACCAATGATCGGGGCTGTAACACCGGCATAGTAAAGCGTTGTCGGACCGACGGTGCCGGTCCGGATAGCCTTGGTCATGCGCCGCGCGTCGCGTTTGCTTAGCGAGCCCTGGATTGAATAGGTGCTGCCCATCGCTCCAGCGCTAACGCAAAGAGTTTTGAATTTCGAAAACCTAATCGATAAAAATGAAAAGACCGCGCAATTTTGCGCGGTCCTCTCAATCTTGCTTTGTGGTGTGCCTATTCCAGCGAGCGGGCAATCATCTCGATCTCGAAACACTCGATCCGGTCGCCTTCGCGGATGTCTTCATATTTCTCGAACGCCATGCCGCATTCCATGCCATTGGTGACTTCTGGGACTTCATCCTTGAAGCGTTTCAAAGTCTTGAGCATGCCTTCATGGATCACGACATCGTCGCGTAGAAGGCGAACACCACAGCCGCGCTTGACCACGCCCTCGGTGACCTTACAGCCAGCAACCTTGCCGACCTTGGTGATGTTGAAGACTTCCAGAATGTCTGCATAGCCGATGAAGGTTTCTTTCTTCTCTGGCTCGAGCATCCCGGAAAGAGAGGCTTTCACATCATCGATCAGCTCATAGATGATCGAATAATAGCGAATCTCGACACCTTCTTTCTCCGCCAGTTCGCGTGCCTGCTTGTTGGCGCGAACGTTGAAGGCAAAGACCGGCGCACCGGATGATTGGGCGAGCAGGATGTCGCTTTCGGAAATACCGCCGGCGGCGCCATAGACGACATTCGCCCGGACTTCTTCGGTGGAGAGGTTTTCCAGCGATTGTGTAATCGCTTCGACAGATCCCTGCACATCGCCTTTCAGGACAATTGGCAAATCCTTGGTGTCGGCCGAACCGTCTTTCAGGCTGGTCATGAACTGTTCCAGAGACGCGCGTTGGGTGGCGACGCCTTGTTTCTGGCGTTTCATGCGCTGGCGATATTCGGTGATTTCCCGGGCCCGCGCTTCGCTGTCGACAACGTTGAACGCATCGCCAGGTTCCGGCGTGCCATCCAGGCCAAGAATCTCGGCCGGCATTGATGGCACGGCCTCTTTCATCTGCTGGTTGCGTTCATTGACCAGTGCGCGAACTTTGCCCCACTGCGCGCCGGCAACGACAATGTCGCCCCGCTTCAGGGTTCCGCGCTTGACCAGAACGGTCGCAACCGGGCCGCGACCCTTGTCGAGTTGCGATTCGACCACGATGCCGTCCGCTGGACGTTTCGGGTTGGCTT
Organism: Hyphomonadaceae bacterium; assembly: GCA_024742355.1. Lineage (GTDB taxonomy): Bacteria > Pseudomonadota > Alphaproteobacteria > Caulobacterales > Hyphomonadaceae > Henriciella. The sequence goes on from JANSYM010000005.1 coordinate 302,983, forward strand.
TCAGTTCCAGAAGTTCCGCCTGCAGCGTGATGGCTTCAGTCAGGTCATCAAGGCCGGTTTTCTTCAGCGCCGACACTTCGATCGCCTGAACTTCACCGCCCATGGCTTCCACCTGGATATCGTGCTGCAGCAAGTCGGTGAGAACCCGATTGGCGTCGGCGTCCTGCAGATCGACCTTGTTGACCGCAACGATGATCGGAACTTCCGCCGCCTTGGCGTGTTTGATCGCCTCGATGGTCTGCGGCATGACGGAATCATTGGCCGCAACGACCAGAATGACGATGTCCGTAACGTTCGCGCCGCGGGCACGCATGGCAGAGAATGCGGCGTGGCCAGGCGTATCCAGGAAGCTGATCTTGTCGTCAGACTTCAGCTGGACCTGATAGGCCCCGATATGCTGGGTAATGCCGCCGGCTTCACCCGCCACGACATCGGTCGATCGCAGCGCGTCGAGCAGCGAGGTCTTGCCGTGGTCGACATGGCCCATAATCGTCACGATAGGCGGACGGCCTTCGAGATCCTTCGGATCATCCTCGACGCCTTCCAGGCCGATTTCCACGTCAGCTTCAGACACGCGTTTGACGGTATGACCAAACTCTTCCGCGATCAGCTCCGCTGTGTCGGCATCGATAATGTCATTGCCGCGCAGCATTTCGCCTTGCTGCATCATGAATTTCACAACGTCGGCGACGCGCTCATTCATCCGGCCGGCAAGATCCTGCAGCGTGATGGTCTCTGGCAGGGTCACCTCAACAGAGACTTTTTCGCTCGGGTCATTGCCCATGCGGCGTTCACGTTCCCGCTCGCGGGCACGCTTCACAGAGGCGAGAGAGCGCTGGCGATCACCATCGTCTCCGAGCGCCGATGCGATGGTGAGTTTTCCGCGGCGCCGTTTGGAGTCGCCACCGCGTCCGCCACGTCCGCCGCCCTGATCGCGTCGGCCGCGATCGTCGCGGTCATTGCGTCCGCCCTTGCGTCGCCCGCCGGTTGAGCTGGCAGCGGCTTCAAGGTCGGCCTGGCTCGGAGCGGCATCTCGTTTCTTGCCGCCGCGGTCTGGACGTGCGGTCTTGGTCTCGGTCTCAGCCTTTTTCTTGGCCTCGGCTTCAGCTTTCTTGCGCTCAACCTCTTCGGTCTTGCGGCGCGCTTCGGCTTCTTCGCGCTCTTTTTCTTTTTGCTTCTGCGCGTGCTGCTTCTCTTCGAGCGCCTTGGTCCGAGCGTTTTGCTTTTCCTGCTCAGCCTTGCGCGACTCTTCGGCCTTCTTGCGCTGCAACAGCACTTTCTGGCGCTGGATCAGTTCTTCTTCGGTGATCCCGAGTTTCGCGGCGGCGGCCGCCAGTTTCGATTGCGGCTTGCCAGACGCAGGCGCCTTCTTGCCGCCTCCGGATGATTTGCCAGCACCAGGCTTGGATTGCGCCCCGACCGTGCGGCGCTTTTTGGTTTCGACAACAACCTGTTTCGAACGGCCATGGCTGAAGGTCTGCTTCACGGTCCCGGATCCTGATCCGCGTGAAACAGTAAGTGGCTTGCGTCCGCCGGTAGTACCTTTGTCTTTCGTATCGCTCATGCGTACCCTGGTGTTTAACCTTTCATTCGAGGCGAAATCGTCCGCCCCTCCTATAATTCTTTTCGTCTGCCGGAGAACCAGCCTGTCTCAGGCGCATCGCGGAATCCCGTCAGCCGCCGATAGGCGACTGAGAAGGCATCCGCAAGAGAACCGTATTCAAGCAGCGCATGTATCACATGCTGCCGCCCAAAGGCTATGCCCAATTCAGCGGACGATAATGCGCCCGCGACGTTGACGTCTTCATATATTGCCTTGGCAAGAAAATGAACCTTGTTGCGGCCATCTTCTGCACCATCGCTTGCTTCGAGCAGCAAGCCAGGCGCCTGTTTGCGGATATAGTCGCGAACCTGGTCGAATCCAAGCACCGCGACGCCGCTCTTCTTGGCCATGCCGAGCAGGCCGAGGCAGCGCTGCAACAGTTGGCGTTCGACTTCGCTGGCCAGCCCGTCCATCGGATGAGACTTGGCTTTGAAAGCCCTCGAGAATACATCCGACTGCAAGCCGGATTCGAGCGTTTCCCGATTTGCTGTGACCCAGGCGCCACGCCCGGGCAGCTTTCCAAACCCGTCGGGTACAACAATCCCGTCCGGGCTTCGGACAAAGCGGATCAGCGCGTCGGGCGCCAGGCGCTCGCGCGTCACCGCACACTGGCGAACAGTTTCGCCAGCGCGCGATTTTTGATGCGCCTCTAGGCGCTTGTCGCTATCATTGAGGCTCTGCGGCTTCATCGCCGCCCTCCATGAGAAGATCCTCGTCAAGATCGAGGCCTTCCAGTTCTGCCAGGATGTCTTCATCGCTGACATCCAGGGTTTCTTCGACTGCCGCCTCTTCGGTGGTGCCAGATTTTCCAAGCTCACCGAGCGCCAGCAACGCGCGCTCTTCCTCGGTGAGGTCCTGCGGCTCTTCGCCAGCCGCTTCAGCGGCCATTTCGGCTTCAAGTTGTTCCAGCGCTTCCGGCTCGACCCAACCTGCAATGACGCGGGCTTTCATGATGAAGAGCTGCGCATCGTCTTTGCGCATTTCGCCTTTCTTCAGGATACCTTCCTGCCAGACCGGCTTGCCTTCCTTATTGTTCTCGCGCCAACCGGTGAGGTCGTCCGGCACAAGTCCGGCAACATCTTCAACCGTTTTGACCTCGTTCTCGCCGAGTTTCACAGCGAAGCCAGGCGACATGCCGTCAAGCTCCATGACCGCGTCCTCAACGCCAAGTTCAAGGCGTTTGGCATCTTGTTCAGCGGCAAGTTTCTCCAGGTATTCGCGGGCGCGTTCCTGGATTTCAGCCGCGACTTCTTCGTCAAAGCCTTCGACTTGCATGAACTCTTCAGGCGCGATGTAGGCAATATCCTCAACCTCGCCGAAGCCTTCAGACGCGAGCAGCTGGGCCAGGGTTTCGTCAGCATCAAGCGCCGCCATGAACAGCTCGGTGCGGCGCTGGAAGTCGATCTGGTAACGCTCGGAATCGTCGCTCTCGGTAACCAGGTCGATCTGCCAACCTGTCAGTTGCGAGGCGAGCCGTACGTTCTGACCGCGGCGGCCAATGGCCAGCGGGAACTGGTCATCTGCGACCACGACTTCGACGCGGTGCTCGTCTTCATCGAGCACGACTTTCGAAACCTCTGCCGGCTGCAGTGCGTTCACGATGAAGGTCGCGTCATCATAATTCCATGGAATGATGTCGATCTTCTCGCCGGAAAGTTCACCAACAACCGCTTGCACACGCGCCCCGCGCATACCGACACAGGCACCGACCGGATCGATCGAGCTGTCATTCGAGATCACACCGATCTTCGCGCGTGAGCCTGCGTCACGGGCACAAGAGCGAATTTCGATCACACCTTCATAGACTTCCGGAACCTCGGCCGCGAACAGCTTGATCATGAAGTCAGGATGCGCGCGCGACAGGAAGATCTGCGGACCTTTGATCTCGCGGCTGACTTTATAGAGATACGCCCGGACGCGGTCATTCGGCTGGAAATTCTCACGCGGAATGCCGTCATTGCGGCGGATAATGCCTTCGGCGCGGCCCAGGTCGACGATGACGTGGCCATATTCAACACGCTTGACGATGCCGTTAATGATCTCGCCTTCGCGGTCTTTGTACTCGTCAAACTGGCGCTGCCGTTCAGCGTCACGCACTTTCTGCATGATCACCTGTTTCGCGGTTTGCGCCGCGACACGGCCAAAGTCGAATGGCGGAAGCTCTTCCTTGATCTCGTCGCCGAGCTCGAGGCTGGCATCGATTTTCTTGGCATCCTTCAGCGTGATCTGCTGGGCAGCATCTTCCATTTCCTCTTCGGAAACGACGGTCTGAATGCGCCACAGGCTCTGTTCACCGGTCTCGTGATCGATGATCGCGCGGATATCATGTTCCTGGCCGTAACGGGACTTCGCGGCCTTTTCGATCGCTTCCTGCATCGCCTCAATGACGATGGCGCGGTCGATGGCTTTTTCTTCAGCGACCGCTTTTGCGATCTGCATGATTTCCAGCCGGTTTGCGGAAACGCCAACATTAGACATGGCTTCAGGCTCCACTCTCTTGATTGTCTTCAATTGTATCAGTTTCGGCTTCATCCGTCTCGAAGCCTTCAAAATCTTCATCGCCTGGTTGTGGCGGCAGTGTGCCGTCATCGGTGGCGGCGTCGATCAGTTCATCGGTCAGCACCAGGCTCGCCTTGGTCATTTCATGTACCTGCGCGACCAGCTCGCTGTCATCATCGAGCAGGATGGCAACGCCGTTCACATCCTCGCGCTGAATGATACCCTGAAAGCGACGGCGCCCATCGAGCGGCATGGTCAGCTCGATCTTTGCCAGATGACCCGCCCAGCGCCCGAAATCACCGACGCGGGTGAGCGGGCGATCAATGCCGGGCGTGGAAACCTCCAGGCGATAGGCTTCGCTGATCGGGTCTTCTGCCTCCAGGGTCGGCGACAGCATGCGTGACAGGGAGGCACAGTCCTCGACATCGGTTGGCGCGCCGCCCGATTTCTCGATCATGATCTGCAGCAAGGGTCGGTTTCCGCCCATGATACGGATGCGCACAATCTCCAGGCCCAGCTCGCTGGCAAGCGGCTCGGCCATGGCTAGAATACGCTCTTCCTGTTGGCTGATCGTGATCAAGGGGTTGGCTTTCAGACAAAGAAAAGCGGCGGCCCCGTTCCCGGAACCGCCGCCGATATGTTTCGACTTGGCGCCTAGATAGGCGCTAATCGAGGATTTGTCTAGATCAGTTTCAGATCGACCGCAGACGTCTTGCCGCGGCGCTCGTCATTGTAGAGTTCGTACTCGACAGGCTGATCATCCTGGAGGCCTTGCAGGCCTGACTTTTCAACTGCAGAAATGTGTACAAACACATCCTTGCCGCCTTCGTCCGGGACGATAAATCCAAATCCTTTTGTGGCGTTGAACCACTTCACTTTTCCGGTGGCCATTTAATGAGCCCTTTTCCGTTATACCGTGCCGGTCCTGCACTGTGCAGGCGGTCACGAGCTCGATTACGGGGAGGTAGGGACATTCATGAACCGCCGGTCTGGCGGGGTCTTCTCATTACAGACCGGCCGTATTCGATTTCGGGAGCAGGCTCACATTCTGCGGGTGCGGTCAAGCAAAACCGGCTTAATCGAGCGCGAATGTCAGTGGCTGGACGAGATTTGCGCGCTCTAATCGGCAAGAAACACCGACGGCCCTTCGATCATCCGGCTTGAATTTCCACTTTCCGACGACGCGCAGCGATTTTTCATCAAACACCCCTTCCGGAACGGAGGCGCGGACGCGCGGATTGATCACTTGCCCTTCCGAATCCAGGTCAAGCTCCAGAATGACGGCGCCGAAGCGGCCGCGATTGGCGTAGCCTGCAGGGTATCTCATTTTCGGCCTCTGGATCATCCTGCCAGCACAGAATGGGAGGCCGCGCTCATCCAGCGACCGGTCGGCGCGGGCATTGCGACTGGCCACATCCGCATTGTATCCAGCGAGAATTGCCTGGATTTCGCTCTCGTCCGGATGATCTTCCCGCGCACTGTCGAAATAGGCATCCATGGCCATGCCCCAGGCATCGGCTTTCCATTCCAGTGTTTTGGCCCAGTCGGGACGTTCGCCGATCTCATCCTCATAAGCGCGGGCGCGACCCTCGACATGCGCCATTTCGATCATCGCCTCAGGCACCTGGTTGATATTGAATTGAGCGATTGCAGCGAGAAGTCGCGCTTCCAGATACTGTTTTGGAATGATGTCGGCGACGGGCTCGAAGTGTGCCGTCGCAGCGGTTGCGGATTGATAGAGATCTTCGCTGCTTTCACCGGTCCCGTCATGCAGGAGCAGTGTGACATAAGCGTTGACCGACTCGACGGTGGCATCGCCGGAATAATCTGACAGCGCGCCCATCAATGCGTCGCGCGTGGTTTTTGAACGGGCCGCCGAAAAAGCGTCATTGGCAGTGACAATGTCTGTGACATCGAGTTCTTGCGCGTGGCCGTCGAAATCAGACGCGATTGCCAGCACAAACAGACAAAACGCCAACAATATACGCATCCAAGTCTCCTGCATTGATCACCGATACTATGCGGGTCTTCCGGCGCGTCAATCAGAATTGCTCAGAGAGAATAAAGTCGTAATAAACCGGCTCGATATCGCCCAGCTTTTTCATCTGATAGCGGGTTTCGATATGGTCCTGCGGGGCCGTGCGCCAGTCATCCGCCAACCGCGCGGTCCACGTGAAGTCGGGGTGGGCGAGGAAGCGTTCGAGCGCTTCGTCTGCATAGGACCGCACATCGGTTGCAAAGCGCACGCGTCCGCCGGGTTTCATGATACGGGCGAGGGCGTCGAGAAAATCCGGCTGGATGATGCGTCGTTTCTGATGCCGGGCCTTGGGCCAGGGATCAGGAAACAGGATGAAGGCGCGATCGATACTCTTCGCGCTCAGGCCGTCAATCATCTGGCGCGCATCCTCGGGCCAGACGCGGACATTGCTCAGCCCCTCGTCTTCAATCTGGCCGAGCAGTTTGGCGATGCCTTCAAAGAAGACCTCGCTGGCCAATATGCCCACATTCGGATGCGCTGCCGCCTGTCCGCTGACATGTTCACCGCCGCCAAAGCCGATCTCGAGCCAGATTTCGGCGGCGTCTTCGAGCAGTGTTTTGGGGTCGAGCGCGCCGGGCGCATCTATTGGTACGCTGATTCTCGGCAAAAGCTCGTCCATGAGAATTCGCTGGCGCCGGGAAAGCGGGCGGCCACCGCGGCGGCCAAAGGTTTTGAGCGGCCCTCCGGCAAAAGGAGATTTTGAGTCGGTCATCAGGATCGATCCATTGTCAGGCGAAATCGGTTTCAATGCAGCGCGCTCTGCCCGAAAATCGGGGGCGACTCAATCCGCCAGCGCTGCAATCGCAAAATAGTCTCAGAAAAAGCTTGCACCGCAAAGACGAGAAGCGCACAACCCGCGCCTTGGTTAATACGCGAGCAGGCAAAATGAGCAGTCCCGAAGCAGCTATGGATGAGGCGCAGCGCCGCGCGCTTCCCATGCCGCAATGGGAATTGGTCGTTATGGTTGCTGCGCTGATGGCGCTGAACGCGCTGGCCATTGATATCATGTTGCCAGCGCTGAGCGATATTTCGGACCATTACAGCCTCAAGCACGACAATCACCAGCAATGGGTCATCTTCGCCTATATTGCCGGATTCGGCGCGCCGCAGCTGGTTTTCGGGCCGGTCACCGACCGGTTCGGGCGCAAGGGCCTGCTTCGGATCTGCCTGATCAGCTACGCCATTGCGGGCATTGCCTGCATGCTGACGAGTTCGTTCACAACGCTGCTGATTGCGCGTTTTGTCCAGGGCATGTTTGCCAGCGGCATTCGCGTCATCGCGGTCTCCGTCGTCCGCGACCTGCTGGCGGGACGAGCGATGGCACGCATCATGTCACTGGTCATGACCGTGTTCATGGTCGTGCCCATCCTCGCCCCGACCATTGGCGCGGCGGTCATGCTCGTCGCGCCGTGGGAGTGGACCTTTGGCGTTCTTGGTGTGGCGGCCCTGCTCAACCTGGTATGGATTCAGATCCGCCTGCCGGAGACGCTGGCGCCGGAAAACCGGCAACCGTTCAATCTACGCCAGACGGGCAGCGCCTATTGGCAGGTCGTCTCGACGCGGATCACATTCGGCTACATGTGCGCCAGCGGCGTGATATTCGGCGCCCTGTTCGCCTTCGTCGCGGCGTCGGAACAGATCTTTACCGATGTGTTCGAACAGCATGAAACATTCGTTCTCTGGTTCGCTGGCGTTGCGGCTTCTCTGGCGGTGGCAAACTTCACCAATTCGCGGATTGTCGAGCGGTATGGCATGCGCCGGATCAGTCACACGGTTTTGCTCCTGTTTATCGCGCTGGCGCTCGTAAATGTGCTGACGCTGTACACGGTGGGCGAGAAATTGTGGGTGTTCTATCCACTGTTCTGCCTGACCTTTGCCTGTTTCGGCATGCTCGGCGCTAACTTCACGGCCCTTGCGATGGAGCCGCAAGGCAAGATTGCCGGTACGGCGAGCGCGGCCTACGGATTTGCATCGACCACGGTGTCGAGCTTTCTCGGCTTTCTCGTTGCCGGACAATTCAACGGCACGATTGCTCCGTTCATGTGGGGTTTTGTGGCGCTCGGGGTCAGTTCCCTGACCATTATTCTGATCACGGAAGGCGGAAAACTGTTCCAGACCCGCTAGGGTCTTGCGCTTCCGCTGCGACAGCGTCCTTATCTCCGCCCGACCTCAATCGAAGACAGGAAATCCCATGGCGCTCAAGACCCGTATCACCGAGATGCTCGAAATCGAGAAACCGATCATTCAGGCCGCCATGGGTTGGATTGCCCGCTCGCAATTGTCCTCGGCCTTTTCGAATGCCGGCGGCATGGGGATCATCGAGACCAGTTCCGGCGAACTCGACGCGGTGCGGGCCGAAATCCTCAAGATGCGCGACCTCACTGACAAGCCGTTCGGCGTCAATGTTGCGCAGGCCTTTGTGCGCGATCCCGACATTGTCCAGTTCGTGATCGACCAGGGTATCAAATTCGTCACCACCTCGGCCGGTAATCCGAAGAAATATACCAGCCAGCTCAAGGAGGCCGGCCTGATCGTGTTTCATGTCGTGCCGAGCCTGAAGGCCGCGCTTGGCGCCATTGATGCCGGGGTCGATGGCCTGATTGTCGAAGGCGGCGAGGGCGGCGGCTTCAAGAATCCCAAGGACGTCGCCTCCATGGTGCTGATCCCGCAAGTCTGTGAGGCGGCCGACGTCCCGGTTGTTGCGGCGGGCGGCATCATGGACGGGGGCAGCATGGCAGCCGCTTTTTCGCTGGGCGCCGAAGGCGTTCTGATGGGTACGCGCATTCTGTCGTCTGCCGAGAGCCCGGTGCATGAGAACTGGAAACAAGCCATTGTCGATGCCGATGCCACGGACACCGTCTTCCTCAATCGCGACGGCCCAGGCCCAGCCCTTCGCGCCCTGCGCACCGAGCGCACCACCCGCATCGAGCAGGACGGCGTCGAAAATATTTTTGGTGAGTTTGCCGGCACTCAGCAGGTCTATTTTGGCGGCGATCTCGAAGCCGGCATCGCGCTGACCGGGCAAGTTGCAGGTCGAATCAAGGGTGTACGCCCGGTTGCCGAGATTCTGAACGAGACCATGGCGCAGTTTGAAGCGACCGTTGCGCGCCTCAACCAGCTACAAGTGTGACAGCCTAACACTAGGCGTCCTATCTAAAATCTGATTAAACACGGCAAAGTTACACTCAAAGGTGACCCTATGACCGCAAAAAATTACCTCCTTGGCGGCGCCGCAGCGCTTGCTCTGACCCTTGCCGGCTGCGACGTCGTTCGCGCGCCGAGCAGCGATGCACCGGCTGAAGCCGACACGGTTGTGACCGAATCGACCGACGTCGAAACCGCCGCGGTCGATGCAGAAGCCCTGGCCAACAATCCACTGCTGCAGGATTGGGATACGCAGTATGGCGTCCCGCCATTCGCCGAGATCGCGGACGAGGATTACCTGCCAGCGGTCGACTTCGCGATTGCCGAACTGCAAGGCGAGATCGAAGCGATTGCCAATAATGAGGAAGCCCCGACGTTCGAAAACACGATCGTTGCGCTCGACAAGGCGGGCGGCATGCTTGGACAAGTGGCGCTGGTTTTTTCCAACATCACCAATACCGACACCAATGACACACTGGCCGATCTCGAAACCCAGATCTGGCCAAAGGTCACTGCGGTACAGAATGAGATCAATTTCAACGCGGCCCTGTTCGAGCGCGTGAAAGCGGTGCGCGATGCAGCCCCAACGCTTGATCTCGACGAGCAGGACCTGCGCCTGATCGAGCTGACCTATCGCGGTTTTGAGCGCGCCGGCGCAACGCAGAGCCCGGAAGTGAAAGAAAAGGTCGCGGCGATCAATGAAGAGATTTCCAGCCTGACCACGCAATTCGCCCAGAACCTGCTCGCCTCGACCAAGGCGTTCAAACTGGAAATCACCGACGAAGCCGAACTGGTCGGCCTGTCCGAGGACTTCAAAGCCGCGCTGAAGGATGGCGACACCTGGACGCTGACCGTCGACCGCTCAGTCTATGAGACCTTCATGACGCAGTCGGAGAATCGCGACCTGCGCGCGCAAATGTTTGATGGCTACCGCCTGCGCGCCAATGGCGGCGAGTTCGACAATGGTCCGATCGCGATCAAGCTGGCGCAGTTGCGCGCCGAACGGGCTGAACTGCTCGGTTACCCGTCGCACGCGGCCTACACGCTTGAATACAATATGGCCCGCACGCCAGAGACGGTAGAGAACTTCCTCGTCCGCGTCTGGGAGCCCGGTCTCGCGCAAGCCAAGTCAGAGCGCGAGGAAATGCAGGCCATGATCGGCGACGAGTTCACCTTCGCCGGCCATGACTGGTGGCATTACTCGGAAAAAGTCCGCCAGGACAAATATGCCTTCGACGACAATGTGCTGAAGCCATACTTCGAGCTCAGCGCTGTGCGCGAAGGCGCCTGGACCATGGCCGAGCGCCTGTTCAATGTGACGCTCGAAGATGTCGATGTCGAAGGCTGGAACCCGGTCGTCACGGCCTATGACGTCAAGGACGCCGACACGGGCGAGCATCTCGGCCTGTTCATGATGGACATGTATGCCCGTGACAGCAAACGCGGCGGCGCATGGATGAGTTCGTACCGCAACTCGACCAATTATGATGATGCCGACGAAGTGCGTCCGATCATTACCAACAATCTCAACCTCATCACCCCGGCCGGCGACGGTCCGACCCTGATGCGGTTTGACGAGGTCGAGACCTTCTTCCACGAATTCGGCCATGGCCTGCACGGCCTGCTGACGCAGATCAAATATTCAAACTTCTCCGGCGTTGATGGTCCACGTGACTATACCGAATTCCCAGCTCAGATTCTTGAGCATTGGGCTGGCGCGCCGGAAATGCTGGCCGAATATGCGCTGCACAATGAGACCGGCGAAGCCATCCCGCTCGAGCTGATCGAGAAGATGCGCGAAGCTTCGAACCATAATCAGGGCTTCCGCACGACCGAGTTCATCGCGGCCTCCCTGCTGGATCTTGCCTGGCACAATCTCAGCCATGAAGAAGCGATGGCGATCACTGATGCCCGCGCCTTCGAACAGGAAGTGCTGGCCGGATATGGCCTGATCGAGGAAATCGAGCCGCGTTATCGCAGCCAGTATTTCAGCCACATCTTCGCCGGCGGCTACAGCTCTGGCTATTACGCCTATCTGTGGTCGGAAATCCTCGATGCTGACGGCTTTACCGCCTTCCGCGAAGCTGGCGACATCTGGGACCCGGAACTCGCCGCCCGTCTGAAAAAGTGGGTCTATGAGTCCGGCGGCCTGCGCCCGGCGGATGAGCTTTACCGCAATTTCCGCGGCTCTGACCCAACCATCGAACCGCTGCTGCGCATTCGCGGCTTCGAGACCGATGAAGAGGGCGAAGGCTAAGCCTCTCCCCCGCACAATCAGAAAAGCCGCTCCCACCGGAGCGGCTTTTTTTGTGCGCCGGGCGCGGTATAAACAGCGCATGACAGTCTGGATTGCGCTGCTGCGCGGCATCAATGTGGGCGGGAACAATATCCTGCCAATGAAAGACTTGCGCGCTCTGCTTGAACAGGCCGGGCTGACGCAGGTCAGTACCTATATCCAGAGCGGCAATTGCGTGTTCGCGGCCGATGAAACCGACCCGCGCGCGCTGGAACGGAGCATTGCTGCTGCGATCGACGCGCGGTTCGGGTTTCGGCCGCAAATCCTGGTCATGCGTGCCAAGACGTTCCAGCAAGCCCTTGCCGCCAACCCTTATCCCGAAGGCGCGGAAGACCCGAAAACGGTCCACTTCTTCTTCCTCGCCGAACCGGCTGCCGGCGCTGATCTTGCGGCGATGGAAGACCTGCGCGCGGGCACGGAGCGGTTCGCGCTGACCGACCGGGTCTTCTACCTGCACGCGCCGGACGGAATTGGTCGCTCGAAACTCGCGGCAAAGGTCGAGCGCCATCTCGGCGTCGCGACGACAGCGCGTAATCTGCGCTCGGTCATGAAGCTTGCCGAGCTGGCCGGATAGGCCACCCGCGCCAGTCGATATGGGCGGGCCGCGCTGTTTATGCTAAAACAGATCACATGAGTTACGATGTCGGATCCGGGGACCTGGTGCTGTGCGTCAACGCAGCGCCCAATCATGTCACAGGCGAACCTGTGCCCCTGGTTCAGGGCGAGACCTACCGCGTCTGGGGGATTCTGCCATTTGTCTGCCCCTGCGGCCGCGGCGACGCCCTGCTCGATGTCGGTATCGGCTTCGCCTGGTGCCAGACACGGTTCCGCTTGCTGCCCAAGCCGCGGGCTGAAACGGTGAAGAAGAAGGCGTCCGTGCCGAAAGAGGTGGAGCCGGTGTAGGGGCCGCCTTTTGAGCCTCACGCTGAGCGCTCCCCACGACTTGAACAGGTCCCAAGGTCCTAGCCCCTCTCCCGATTGCGGGAGAGGGGTTGGGGTGAGGGCACGATACTATCCAGGATGCGACTCCGGTGCTTTTGCCGAAGCATGGGTGCCCTCATCCCCGGCCCTTCTCCCGCGATCGGGAGAAGGGGGCGCAGGTGGCGGATTCAGCTCCTCCAATCCGACCGATTGTCCCGGCCTCTACACTTCTCCCCATCTCCTTCTGATGAGAGGCTAGTCCGGAACGGCTGGATTGAGAGGGGGAGCGGTGGCCGCGTGGCTTGGCTTGGGGAGCTGTACCCCTTGTTCGGTAGCGC
>JANSYM010000007.1 GCA_024742355.1 Hyphomonadaceae bacterium
AAAATCGTCTTGGCCAGATCGATGCCGATTGTGGTAACATGCATGTGGATGGCTCCTCTTATTTGCAGCACTCTGATGGTGACTGCGTAATATGGCGCATTGCGACGCCGGGAGCAGGAGCCATCCACCCCATCTGCTTTTGCTTGCTCACCCGCCTAAAGCCCCAGCTCGGTTTCACGGAGCCGCTTCACCTCATCGCGTAGCCGTGCCGCTTCCTCAAATTCCAGGTTCGCCGCCGCTTCGCGCATCTGTTTCTCCAGGTCCGCCACAACCGCGTGCAAGTTGTGACCCTGGCCGGCTTCGTAGCTTGCCGCATCCTCGGCCACAGCGCGTTTGCGGGACCGGCCGCCCTTGAGCTGGGTCCGGCCGCCGGGTTTTTCGCCGAGCTCGCCGAGAATGTCGGCGACGGCGCGCTTGATCGTGGTCGGGGTGATGCCGTGCTCGGTATTATAGGCTTCCTGTTTTTCGCGGCGGCGCTCGGTCTCGTCCATGGCGCGCTGCATCGAGCCGGTGATCTTGTCGGCATAGAGGATGACGCGGGCATCGGCATTGCGGGCGGCACGGCCAATGGTCTGGACCAGGCTGGTCTCGGAGCGCAGGAAGCCTTCCTTGTCGGCGTCGAGAATGCCGACCAGGCCGCATTCGGGAATATCGAGGCCCTCGCGCAGCAGGTTGATGCCGACCAGGACATCGAACTCGCCAAGGCGCAGGTCGCGAATGATCTCGATGCGCTCGACCGTGTCGACATCGGAATGCATGTAGCGGACGCGGATGCCCTGTTCGTGCAGATATTCGGTCAGGTCCTCGGCCATTTTCTTGGTCAGCGTGGTGACCAGAGTACGATAGCCGGCCTCTGTCGTGGTGCGGATTTCGGCGGTCAGGTCGTCGACCTGGTTGGTGGTGCCGGTCGAGACCGGGCGGACCTCGACAGTCGGGTCCAGCAGGCCGGTCGGGCGGATGACTTGCTCGGTGAAGACGCCGCCGGTGCGCTCCAGCTCCCACGGGCCGGGGGTGGCCGAGACGTGCAGGGTCTGCGGGCGCATGGCCTGCCACTCCTCGAACTTGAGCGGGCGATTGTCGAGGCATGAGGGCAGCCGGAAGCCATATTCGGCGAGCGTGCGCTTGCGACTGAAATCGCCTTTATACATGGCCCCGATCTGCGGCACCGTCTGGTGGCTCTCATCAACAAAGACGAGCGCATTGTCGGGCAGATACTCAAACATGGTCGGCGGCGGCTCCCCCGGCTTGCGGCCAGTGAGGTAACGGCTGTAATTCTCAATCCCATTACAAGACCCCGTCGCCGCCAGCATTTCCAGGTCATACTGGACGCGTTGTTCGATGCGCTGGGCTTCGAGCAGTTTGCCTTCCTTCTGGAAGTGTTCGAGCGTGCTCTTGAGCTCGACTTTGATCTGCTCGATGGCCTGGTTGAGGGTTGGCCGCGGCGTCACATAGTGGCTGTTGGCGTAGAGCTTGATCGCGGGGAGGGTTTCGCTCTTGCGACCGGTGAGCGGATCGAACTCGGTAATGCTCTCGAGTTCATCGCCAAAGAAGGAGAGTTTCCAGGCGCGGTCCTCATAGTGGGCGGGGAAGATGTCGACAATGTCGCCCTTCATGCGGAATGACCCGCGCTGGAACGCGGCATCATTGCGATTGTATTGCAGCTCGACCAGCAGTTTGGCGACCTCACGCGGGTCGATGCGCTGGCCGGCCTCGAGCTTGCGCGTCATCGAGGTATAGGTCTCGACCGATCCGATACCGTAAATGCAAGACACCGAGGCGACGATGATACAGTCATCGCGCTCCAGGATCGCCCGCGTTGCCGAGTGGCGCATGCGGTCGATCGCTTCATTGATCGAGCTTTCCTTCTCGATATAGAGATCGCGGCGCGGCACATAGGCTTCGGGCTGGTAATAGTCGTAATAGGACACGAAATACTCGACGGCATTGTTCGGGAAGAAGGATTTGAACTCCCCGTACAGCTGCGCCGCGAGCGTCTTGTTCGGCGCGAGGATGAGCGCCGGCCGCTGGGTCGCCTCGATGATCTTCGCCATTGTGAACGTCTTGCCCGTGCCGGTCGCGCCGAGCAGGACCTGGTCGCGCTCGCCTTGCTGAACGCCTTCGACCAGCTCCGGAATGGCGGTGCGCTGGTCGCCCGCCGGCTCATAGGGCGCATCGACCTTGAGTTCGATCCCGCCTTCGAGCTTTTCCCAGCGCCGGTCCGGGCGATGCGGCGTCCATTCGCTGCTCGGCAAACCGCCGATCGCATCGCGTGCCGCTCCTGTTTGATCTATTGAGACGCCCATCTGGTGATTTCCCCGGCAATGGTTCAGGCCGTTATTCAGTCTATTGTGATACCGCCCACACACAACCATGACTTAACGGTTGAAAAAACATCTACTGACATAAGCTGTCAGGACGAATCCCTGCCGGGGGAGTCCCTTCCGCCCCCTTCACAAGAGGATTTGCGCAAAATTCTTTCGCCAATATTTCAATACCCGCACGTTCGTGCCGCAGAACTGGGCACAATTGTGGCATAATCAACACACACAGTTGTGAGATGGAGTTGAAAGTGACAATTCTGTGATCTGTTAATTGACGCCCGCTCCTAAGCAGCTCTAACACCAAAGTTGCGTTTTTAACATTCGCACATTGAGAGAGGCTTTCAGGAGTGGGAGCGCTCAGTTTATTGGAGGATGATAGATCATGACTAATGATCTTCTCAAGAAGAAATTGTTTGCAACATCGTTGCTGGCAAGCGCTGTGGGTGGCCTTTGGGCCGGCGCAGCAGTTGCACAAGAAACCGGCGACGAAGAAGTCCCGGTGGTTATCGAGGAAGTCGACGAAGACGACGAAGCGCGTCAAGATAAAGTCGTTGTCACAGGTTCGCGCCTGCGTCGCGACTCATTCAGCAGTGTTGCGCCTCTGCAAGTGATCACTGCAGAAACCGCTGTCGAGGCTGGCCTTATCGATTCATCAGAGATTCTGAAATCAGGCACTTCGGTGAACGGCGTTCAGCTCGACACGAACGTGAACTCGTCATTTGTGACGAACGGCGGACCTGGTGCGTCCAACGTCAGCTTGCGTGGCCTAGGTGCTGACCGGACCCTGGTACTGGTCAACGGTCGCCGCTTCGCACCAGCTGGTGTGGAAGGCGCTCCTTCGCTTCCAGACATCAACCTGATCCCGACATTGATGATTTCCCGTGTTGAAACACTTCTCGACGGCGCATCCTCAATTTATGGCTCGGACGCTATTGCCGGGGTGCAAAACGTCATCCTTCGCGATGAATTCGACGGCGTCGCATTCCAAACGTTCAACCGTGAACCACTTGATGATGGCGGCAAGACAGAACGTTATGGTATGATCATCGGTTCGACCACCGACGAAGGCAAGTTTGTCCTGGCTGCAGAATATCGTGCTCAGGAAGCGCTTCAATTCAGAGATCGTGACTTCCAGATGTCAGACGATGGGCGGTTTTGCTCGATGGACATCGAAACCAATTCGGCAACCGGCGAGCAGTTCAATAATTGTGGCGGCGCAATCGGTAGCGTCGAGTTCCGTTCGTTCACTTCTCCGTTTGGACAAGGCGCACCTTTTGTAGCGCCATTCAACTCCGTCACTAACTCTCGCGATCCTGCGTTCCGTTCGGTTCTGCTTGAAGCTGATGACGAGTTCATTCCAGAACAGACCGTCTTCAACGTTTACGGTCTCGGTGATCGCGACATCAACGTTTTTGGTCATGACACCAACGTCTATTCGGAAGTCTCGTATTCGAACAGTCAGACGTTCGTTCGTGCCGGATTCCACGGACAATTGTTCCCGTCCGTCGCAGCCACGAACCCAACTAACCCGCTTGGATTTACCGCTGTCCCGGTCATCTTCTCACCAATCGGCCGGTCGAACATTGACGTCGATGTCACTCAAACCCGCTTCACGGCTGGTGCACGTGGTTCACTTGACTTCCTGGGCTCGGACTTCCTGAGCCAGTGGGAATACGACGTCTATGGTCAATATTCACGGTCTGTTGGCGACTCGATCCGTCCAGCTGTTCTTGAAGAACGCCTGGCGCTTTCACTGTCGACCACAGTCCAGAATCCAGATGGCTCCCTGAGCTGCGGTAATGCTCTGACCGACCTGTTCGGTTTCATTACTCAGCAAACCTGTGTGCCGATCAATCTGTTCGCACCTTCGCTTTACAACAGCGCGAACCCACAATTCGCTACGCAAGCAGAGCTTGACTACATCTCCGGTGAGCGTTCGGTTACCACCAAGGTTGACCAAATGTTGTTCGGTGGATTTGTAACGGGTCCTCTGTTCAAGTTGCCAGGCGGTGAAGCTGGTGGTGTGCTCGGTTTTGAATACCGTGAAGACGGTCTGGATTCGGGCACAGATACGATCGCTGCAACTGGCGGCGCGGCTGGCTTCTTCGCCGACCGTCGTTCACAGGGCCAGGTGAGCATCACTGAAGCTTACGGCGAGATCGAGCTTCCGCTCCTGGCTAACGTACCAGGTGCTGAAGAGCTGACTGTCAACCTGTCAGGTCGGTATGTCAGCCACGAGTTCTTCGACGATGAATTCGTGTACTCTGGTAAGGTTGCCTACAGCCCGGTTGAGTACCTGACCCTGCGTGGCACATATGGTACTGCCTATCGTGCTCCAGGTCTGCGTGAATTGTTCCTGGGCGGACAATCAGGCTTTGCCAGCGGCTTCGTTGACCCATGCGTGGTGCCGAACGGCGCGCAATTGGATGATGATGGAAATCCAGCGACGCCACCAGTCTACGATCCGACTGCAGATACACGTACAACAACCGTTCTGGCGAACTGTACTGCTGAAGGTGTCGATCCAACCTCGCTCGGCCTGAATGGTGTCCCAGGTGTGGAAACTTTCCGCGCCGGTAACACCGGTTTGTCTCCTGAAACATCTGAAGCCTGGACTGCGGGCTTTGTGTTTGAGCAGCCATTCACGGATGCGATTGATGTTACAATCGGCGTCACTTACTTCGACATCACTGTTGAAGAAGCGCCGGTCATTCCAAGCACACAGCTGATCCTGCAGAACTGCTATCAGTCTCAAAACTTCCCGAATGACCCATTCTGTCAGCGCCGCGTACGTGACGCATTCGGCAACTTGTCAGAAGTCAATGTGACACCATTCAATCTGTCCGGTTTCGGTGCGACTGGTTATGACTTGAACCTGCGTACCAATATCGATTTCCAAGCCTTTGGTTCAGATTGGGAATTTATCACAGACACAGTGGCAACGTACTCAGATTCAGTTGAGCGTCAGATCCTCGAAACTTCACCTGTCGAAGATTTCGTTGGTGATGCCGGGCAACCAGAATGGGCGGCGAACGTGAATGCGCGCCTGATCACTGGTGATTGGACGCTTTCTTATGGTCTCGAATACATCGGTGAAGTCGATGCAGATCGTGATTCTGAGACTCTGGCCCTTAACGGGACAGCTGCCGATGGTCGCTTCGAAACGACTGGCGCGCGGACCTCTGCTGACACAATCGTCAGCGCCATTGACGCTTACTACCTGCACAACATGTCCGTGCAGTATGAGGGCGATACTTGGTCTGCAACGCTCGGTGTTCGGAACGTGTTCGACGAAGATCCACCGCTGGTTGACCAAGACGCGTTCAACCCGACCCTGATCGGTAACGTTCCAGTCGGTTCGGGTTACGACATTCTTGGTCGCAGCCTGTTCCTCTCGCTGACAAAAGAATTCTAAGTCAACCAAGAGAACGACAACTATCGGAAAGGGGCGGCGCTTTCGGGCCGCCCCTTTTTTATGTTCGCGCACCGGATTTTCCGCGGTCACCGAACCACCAGAGCGTCGCAGCCGTGGCGGCGAAAGTGGCGGTTTCCGTGATATTGGTGCGGTCCGCGAGGTCGGCGGAAAACCAGATCACGACCGTGATCCCCCACAATAGCAAGGTGAGGAGCGGTCGTGTCAGCCCGCGGATCGCGTCCACCCATTTATAGCTCGACCGAATCGCCGCTTCGGCGTTCAGACTGGCCTGCAGACCGTCCCAACGGCCTTCGGCATGCGTGAGCGCCAGGTCTGCTTCCGTCTCTGCTGCCGCAGCTAAGCGCTGCATCTCAAGCAGCGTCACTTCGTGTTGCCACCGGCGTTCTTCATGTTCAATCGATTGCTGTCGCTCAAAATAACCCGCCAGGCGCCCGAGCGCGGTGCCGAGCACCCCGAACATGCCGCCGCCGGCGGCGCTGGCGGCGATGCCAATCAAGTCTGCCATAGATCAAAACTCCCAGGATAAAACCAAACCGCGGGCCGGGGCCGCGTATCGAGGTGTAAAAAGCGCTGCGCCAGGCCCAATCCGGTGAATCCAGCTGCCTCTGCCATCGCGCGTAAATCCTGGCGCTCATGCCCTGCCACCAGAACATCCACCGCCATCATCTTGTGGCGCGAAAGCGGCGCGCCGCCGACAGCGGCATTCCATAGCGGGCAGCGATGCGCGGACGAGACTATGAGCGGTCGCCCGCAGGCCGCGCGCAAGCGCTGCAAGCGATCCAGAAAGTCCGGCGCGTGCCAATAGGCGCCGTCGCAAAACCTGCCACCGCAGCGACAGGCAAGCTCGGACACGCGGAAATTCGGCCACGCCCAACGCTTTTCAAGCGCAGCTTCAGCCGCAGCTATGGACGGATATAACAAAGCCTACCCTCATCTCTCACTGGAGATCAGGATAGGCTTTGATTTTGTGCGTGGAATTGTTGCGGAATCAGGCCCTATGCGTCGGCCATGCTGAAGGCGCGGCGTTGTTGCAGGGCTTCGATGGCCGCGACATATTCGGCTTCCAGCTTGTCGACATACTCGGCCGTACTCATCCGGGATTTGATCGCGCCAATCCCCTGCCCGCAGCCCCAGATATCGCGCCAGGCCTTGGATTTCTGATTGCCGCCAGAACCAAAATTCATCGCGCTCGGGTCGCTTTCCGGCAGGTCGTTCGGGTTGAGCCCCGCCTGCGCAATTGACGGTGCGAGATAGTTGCCATGCACACCGGTGAACAGGTTGGAGTAGACGATGTCTTTCGCATCACTCTCGACGATCATGTCCTTATAGCCCTCAGCCGCATTGGCTTCATGGCAAGAGATGAAGGCCGAGCCGATATAGCCAAGATCGGCGCCCATGGCCTGTGCAGCGGCCACAGCGCCGCCATTGCCCATCGCGCCGGACAGCGCCAGCGGGCCATCAAAGAATTCACGAATGTCCTGGATCAGCGCCAGCGGCGAAATCGTTCCAGCATGTCCACCGGCCCCGGCAGCGACGGCGATCAGGCCGTCAGCGCCCTTCTCCAGCGCCTTGCGTGCGAAGATCGAGTTGATGATATCGTGCAGGACAATGCCGCCATAGGAATGGATGGCCTGGTTGACCTCTTCGCGGGCACCGAGCGATGTGATCACCACGGGCACCTTGTATTTCACACACATCTCAACGTCATGGTCGAGGCGATTATTGGTCTTGTGGACGATCTGGTTGACCGCAAATGGAGCCGACGGCCGGTCCGGATTCTTGGCATCATGCTCGGCCAGCTCGGTGGTGATCCGGTCGAGCCACTCGTCCAGCTGTGATTCCGGCCGTGCATTCAGCGCCGGAAATGATCCGACCACACCGGCTTTACACTGGGCGATGACCAGGTCGGGATTGGAAATGATGAAGAGCGGACTGCCAATGACGGGGATTCGCAGATTCTGCAGGACGGGAGGTAGCGCCATAAGGGGTCTCTCAATACTTGCCGTTTACGTTAGCGCCAACCTAGCTTCCGGATCGAAATGGGCAAGCCCTGACCAAAGGGCATTGCAGTCCGCGGCGCGGTGTTTTTCCGTAACGGAACGCTTGCCAGTCGCCCGTCCATGGGCCAAATCCGGCCTATGGGATTCCTGTGAGGTTCGGCAGACATGGCAGACGGTACGCTTTCTCTTTCCAGCAGCTTCGATGAGGCCACGGAGGCTGACTGGCTGGCCGCTGTCGAGAAAGCGCTGAAAGGCGGCGGGATTGACCGGATCACACGCCAGACGCGCGATGGCATCAAGATCCACCCACTCTATCGCGAGACCGATTTTGCCAGCGGCACGGACCCACGGGGCGCGCCCGGCCTGGCGCCTTATTTGCGCGGCGGCGCGGCTGAAACTGACCGCTTCCTGCCCTGGGACATTCGCCAGGCCTTCTCGCATCCCGACCCGGCCGAGACCAATAAGGAAATCCTGCGCGACCTCGAACGCGGAGTAAGTTCCATCCATCTCGGCATTGAGTGCTCCGGCAAGACCGGCTGCATCATCACCAATCTCGATCAACTTTCGACGGCGCTTGCCGGTGTCCGCGCCGACCTGGCCGCCGTATCTCTCGGCCATCGCGGTGCTGGGTCCGGGGCGAGCGCCGCCGCCCTCCTCGCCCTCTGGGCCGACCAGCAGGACAATCCAGCCGAACAGAAACTCGCCTTCAACATCTCACCGATCCGGCAATTGATGCGCACCGGCAAGATTGGCGGCGGTGTCGATGCCGCCATGGCCAGGACCGCGGCGCTGGTGACGGCTTTGGCCGATAAATTCCCGGCAGCGACCGCCCTCGAGGTGGAAGCGCAGACCGTCCACGAATCTGGCGGCAGCGAGGCGCAGGAACTCGGCGCGCTGATGGCACATGCTGTCGACCTGCTGCGCCGGCTCGAACAGGCGGGGCTGGCGCCAGACGCAGCTGCCCCGCAAATCCTTTTCAGGCTCGCTGTGGACGCGAATTACGGCATCGGTATCGCCAAGCTGCGCGCCGCTCGCCGTCTCTGGGCCCGCGTGCAGGACGCGATCGGGCTCGCGCCCGCGCCAATGAAGCTTCACGCCGTGACCAGCGCGCGCATGCTGACCCGCTATGATGCCTGGGTGAACATGCTGCGCGGCACGGCTGCGTGTTTCGCCGCTGCCACGGGCGGCGCGGATGTGATTACCGTGCGCGCCTTCAATGAGAGTTTCAGCGTCCCTGAAGAGCTCGGACGCCGCATCGCGCGCAACACGCAAATCATGGCCATGGAAGAAAGCGGCCTGGGCCGCATTGCCGATCCGAGCGGCGGCGCCTGGTTCACCGAAACCCTGGCCGAAGGTCTCGCCCGGGCCGCCTGGGCAGAGTTCCAGACCATTGAAAGCGAAGGCGGCCTGATCGAGAGCCTGGTCGGCGGACACCTGCAGGCCCGCGTGGCCGAGACACGCGCCGCGCTGCTCAAAGACGTCGCCCGCCGCAAGGTGCCGGTCACAGGGGTCAGCGAGTTTCCTCTGCTCGAAGAGATTGCCGCACCGGTCGCAGACGTGGTTTCGCCACCACCTGGCGACGGCGTCGATCCGGCTGGACTGGATGCGCTGCTGCCCGACTTCAAGTCCGCCCCTGGCGACGACACTGAGGCCGAACCGCTGGACTGGATCTCCATCGCCGCACCGTTCGAAACCCTGCGCGACCGCGCGGAAGCCCACCTAGACGCGACCGGCGCGCGCCCGTCTATCTTCCTCGCCACGCTCGGCCCGCTGGCCGAACACACGGCCCGCGCAGATTTTGCCCGAAACTTCTTTGCCGCAGGCGGTATTGAGGCCAAAGCGGCACCCGTGCCGCCTGAGTCCATGTCCGAACTCGCCGCCGCCTTCCGCGCCAGCGGGTGCCAGATCGCGGTGCTGTGCGGCTCTGACAAACGCTATCCTGATGAAGCTGGCGATGCGGCCCAGGCGTTGAAAGACGCCGGAGCGGTCGCGCTCTGGCTCGCCGGGAAACATGAGGCCGACGGCGTTGACCGCCACATCTTCATGGGCGCGGACGTGGTGCATGAATTGACCGTCGCGCTGGCCGAACTGGGGGTGAAATGATGGAATTCACCGCCCAAAACTGGCCCCAACATGAGTGCGTCGAACATCGTCCTGCAAACGAAGCGGACGTTAACGCTGGAAGAGCAGTCTACTATGTGCCTGGCAGCACAGAAAAGGATGTACACCCGACGTCCTGTCCAGCGCCGGCATTCTTGATGCTAGAAGGTAAGCCGCCGCTCTCAGTGATTGTACTTCAAGCGCATAGCAAAGATGACGACGTGATTTTTGGATTAATCGATCAGCACAACAATCAATTTGTTGCGACTAGCTCCGAGGTAATAGTTTTGGACTCTGCCTCGGAAGATTGGATCGCGGGGTTGGAGGAATCTGAATGACAAAGTTCCCCGATTTCACCAAACTCGATCTCGGCGCGCTTGAGCCCGGCGCCAGCGCATCTCAGCCACGCACCCTGCCCACCCCCGAAGGCATCGACCTCGCCGCCGCCTATAGCGCGGCGGACACGCAGGATCTCGACTTCCTCGATGATTATCCGGGTCTCGCGCCGTTCGGACGGGGCCCCTACCCGACCATGTACACCCAGCGTCCATGGACCGTGCGCCAATATGCGGGTTTCTCCACAGCTGAGGACTCCAACGCCTTCTATCGCCGCAACCTCGCCGCCGGTCAGAAAGGCCTGTCCGTGGCCTTCGACCTTGCCACCCACCGTGGTTATGACAGTGACCATGTCCGCGTCAGCGGTGATGTCGGCATGGCCGGTGTGGCCATAGACAGCATCTATGACATGCGCACGCTGTTCTCCGGCATTCCGCTCGATCAGATGTCCGTCTCGATGACCATGAATGGCGCCGTGCTGCCGATCATGGCCCTCTATATCGTGGCGGCCGAGGAACAGGGCGTCGGGCCGGACAAGCTTGCGGGCACCATTCAGAACGACATTCTGAAAGAGTTCATGGTCCGCAACACCTATATCTATCCGCCCAAGCCGAGCATGCGGATCATTTCGGACATTTTTGCTTACACCTCGCAGAACATGCCGAAATTCAACTCCATCTCGATTTCCGGCTATCACATGCAGGAAGCCGGGGCGACGGCCGACCTGGAACTCGCCTACACCATCGCGGATGGCATCGAATATATCCGCGCCGGGGTGAATGCCGGGCTCGATGTCGACGCCTTTGCGCCGCGCCTCAGCTTCTTCTGGGCGATCGGCATGAACACGTTCATGGAAGTCGCCAAGATGCGCGCCGCGCGCCTGATCTGGGCGAAACTGGTGAGCGAGGAATTCGCGCCCAAGAACCCGAAATCGACCTCCCTGCGCACGCACTGCCAGACCTCCGGCTGGTCGCTGACCGCGCAGGATGTCTACAACAATGTCATCCGCACCTGCCTGGAAGCGATCGCCGCAGCGGGTGGCCAGACGCAGAGCCTGCATACGAACTCCTTCGATGAGGCGCTTGCCTTACCGACCGATTTCTCCGCCCGCATTGCCCGCAACACGCAGCTCTTCCTGCAACAGGAAGGCGGCGCGGCGCAGACCATCGATCCCTGGGGCGGCTCCTATTATGTCGAGCGTCTGACCCATGACCTTGCCGCCAAGGCACTCGAACACATCGCTGAGGTCGAGAAGCTCGGCGGCATGCGCAAGGCGATCGAGGAAGGCATCCCGAAACTGCGCATCGAGGAAGCGGCCGCCAACACGCAAGCGCGCATCGATAGCGGCGAACAGACCGTGGTCGGCGTGAACAAGTTCCTGCTCGATGCAGAAGAAGACGTCCCGGTCCTCAAAGTCGACAATGCCACGGTGCGCCGGATGCAGCTGGACAAGCTGGCGCGCCTGAAATCAGACCGCAAACAGGCCGAAGTCGATGCCACACTCGACGCGATTGCCAATGCCGCGGCGGGCACCGAGGGCAACCTGCTCGCCCTTGCCGTCGACGCAGCCCGGGCCAAGGCCACAGTCGGCGAAATCTCCGAAGCGGTGGAACGCAGCCAGGGCCGTCACAAGGCGATTATTCGCTCGATCAAGGGCGTCTATGGCGCCGGCGTGAAAGCCACCGAGCGGGCGAAGGAAGCCACCGGGCTCGCCGACGCGTTCGAAGCCAAGCATGGCCGACGCCCGAAAATCTATATCGCCAAGATGGGCCAGGACGGTCACGATCGCGGCCAGAAAGTCGTCGCCTCAGCACTGATGGATCTGGGCTGGGAGGTTGAGATCGGTCCCCTCTTCCAGACCCCGGAAGAAGCCGCCAAGGACGCACGCGCCGCTGGCGTCGACATCGTCGCCGCGTCTTCCCTGGCAGCCGGACACCTGACCCTCGTGCCGGAACTCAAGCGCGCATTGGGCAATGAAGGCGCAGCCGCGACCAAGATCATGGTTGGCGGCGTCATCCCGCCCCAGGATTTCGACGCGCTCTATGCGGCTGGCGCGGTGGCCATCTTCCCGCCCGGAAGCGTGATCGCAGACTGCGCCGTGACCATGCTCGAAGCGCTGGGTGATGATGGCGATGGCATACAGGCGGCCGAGTGACGGATAGCGCTTCCAACGCCGGCTACTCTGATGAAGTCGACTCGCTGTTCGAGCGCTATGAATCGCGAAACCCGGCCGGCATTCACGCGCCGTGGGTGCATCTATTCCCCGAAGCTCCGGCGCGGATCCTCGACATTGGCGCTGGCACCGGGCGTGATGCCGCCTGGTTCGCGTCGCTCGGCCATTCCGTGCTCGCGGTCGAGCCAACCGACGCGCTGCGTGAAGGCGCGGCCAAGCTCCATCCCGAACCCGAGATTGAATGGCTGGATGATATCCTGCCGGCAATCCCAAAGGTCATGGCGCGCGGCGAGACTTATGACCTGATCCTCATGCATGCTGTGTGGATGCACCTGACCGAGGCCGAACGCGCAGACGGCATGGCCAATCTCGCGCAGTTGCTCTTGTCCGGCGGGCGCATTGCGATGAGCCAGCGGCATGGCCCCATCCCTAAGGGTCGCCGCATGTTCGAAATCTCCGGCGAGGAGACGATCGCGCTCGCCGCGCAGCACGGTCTGACGAATCTGTATCATGAGCGCGCCGAGTCCATCCAAGCCGAGAACCGCGCCAATCAGATTGAATGGACGAAGCTGGTTTTCGAGAAAACCTGACACGAGGTGAGGCTTTTCAAGCCTCCGCTTCCGGTCCATCCTCGCGGGCACAGATCGCGGAGGGAATGATGGACGAATATCAGAATTATGATGCGCTTGGCCTGGCCGAACTGGTGCGCAAGGGCGACGTCAGCGCCGGCGAACTGCTCGGTGAAGCCGTGGGGCGCGCGGAAGCGGCGCAGAAGGAGCTGAATTGCTTCTCCGCCATGTTCCCCGACTATGCCGAAAACCAGATCTCCGACGGTTTGCCAGATGGCCCGTTCGCGGGTGTTCCGATGGCGGTGAAAGATCTCGGCTTCGAAATCAAGGGCCAGCCAATCACCAATGGTTCGCAGGCCTTCAAAGGACATGTCGCGGCGCATGACAGCGTCATGTGCGAGCGCTACAAGGCCGCCGGCTTTACGCTATTCGGCCAGACGACGAGTCCGGAATTCGGCCTGACCACGACAACTGAGAGCACGCTTTACGGCCAGACGCGCAATCCCTGGGACACAACCCGCACTTCCGGCGGCTCATCCGGCGGCGCCAGCGCAACCGTCGCCTCAGGCGTGATCCCGCTTGCGCATGCCAGCGATGGCGGCGGCTCGATCCGTATTCCAGCGGGCTGCACGGGTCTGTTCGGCATGAAGCCCTCGCGCGGACGCATGCCAATGGGGCCGCTGACGACAGAAGGCTGGAACGGCCAGTCGACGCACCATGCTGTCTCCCGCAGTGTCCGAGACAATGCCGCCCTGCTCGACGCCACGCACGGCCTGGAAATCGGTTCGCGCTATGACGCGCCAGCGGAAACGCGCTCGTTCATGAGCGCGCTGGAGAGCGATCCGAAACCACTCAAGATCGCGCTTTGGGACACCGCACCGAATGGCACCAAGCCCGATGCCGATGCCGCCGCCGGGCTCGCATCGACGGCGAAACTGCTCGAGAGCCTCGGGCACAAGGTCGAGGTCGCTGGCCCTGAGTTTGATGGCGAAGCGCTCGGCAAAGGCCTGCTAGCGACCGTGTCTGCCGCCATCGCCATGGTCATGGAAGCGCGCGGCGAAGTGCTCGGGCGCACGCTCGGGCCGGACGATATGGAGCCAATCACCGCGCGCTTTGTCGAGATGGGCAATTCGATGCCGATGAAAGAGCTGATGAAAGCGACGCAGTCCTCGATCACGGCCGGCCTGATCTATGACCGGTTCCTGGTCGAAGGCGGCTATGACATGATCCTGTCGCCGACCATGGCCCGGGTGCCGGACAAGCTTGGCGTTCTGTCGCTCGCGCCCACCAGCATGGATGGCTACACCGAAGCCGTAACCTCGTTCGCCGCCTGGTGCGCGATCTCGAACCAGGCCGGGTCGCCGGCCATGTCGGTGCCCTTGCACTGGACCGAAGAGAGCCTGCCCATCGGCATGATGTTCGGCGCCCGCTGCGGGCGGGAATGGGAGCTCTACCAACTCGCGGGGCAGCTGGAACGCGCCGCCCCCTGGGCCCATCGGCGACCACCTTTCTGGGTGGGATAACATCCGGAGAAATCGATACGCCTGGAAGGAACTTGCTGCCGCCAATACCTGCGCAGGGAGGCATCCCGGGACAGTCGCCACCTCATCGACAGGTGGCAAGATTTGGTCCATGGGTTCCTGCCTGCGCAGGAACCGACGGATAAAGTGATCCCAGGGAAAACAGCAAGGATGAGACCGACCATGCCTGACCTTCAGACCCATACCGGTGGCTGCCATTGCAAGGCCGTTCGATTTGAAGTCGACCTGCCTTCCGCGTTCGAGGTGGAGGATTGCAATTGCTCGATCTGTGCGATGAGCGGCAACATTCACGTCATCGTTCCAGCATCGCGCTTTCGCCTGCTGAGCGGCGCGGACAATCTGAGCGAGTACACATTCAATACAGGCGGCGCCAAGCACCGCTTCTGCAAGACCTGCGGGATCAAGAGCTTTTACGTCCCCCGTTCAAACCAGGACGGCTTTGCCGTGACCTGGCGTTGTCTCGACAATTGGATGGATCTGGACGTCACCATTAACAGGTTTGACGGTCAGAACTGGGAAGCCAATGCCGGAGCGCTCGCCCACAAGTCCAGGGACTAGTCGCGCGGGCGTGGCGGCGGTGGGCCGCGGCGGTCATCACCTGGACGCCCACGCGGAGGTCTGCGCTTGTTCAGGTCCTCGATAATCGCGCGGCGTTGCTCGACGGTCAGCGTGCCGAACTGTTCGGCCAGCACATCCTGAATACGCGCGCGCATCGCCGCATCTGCTTCGCGCAACTCGCGGAAACTCTCACGCACCGCTTCAGCATCATAGGGCTCTGCCGCCAGCAGCTGTCCGAGACGCTGGCGCGCGTCGCGCACAATTACGCGCTGCTCCCGCGACTCGGCGAATGCCTGTCGGAAGGCGCGGCGAACGAGCCGTCTCTGCTCATCTGGCAAGGACCGATCAATGCCCCGGATCAGCGCTTGCTCAGCGCCGGGACCACCGCCCGGCGGCGGGCCGGCCTTGCGTTGGCCGAGACCACCGCCGATCAGCACACCGATAAGCAGCGCATTCACGATCAGTGAAACGACCAGCCAGATCGGCAATTTGGGTGTTTTCGCGTCGCTCATCCCCTACTCCAAACTGACCCAGTCTTCGCCGCTATCCAGTCCGAATGCGGCATAATACGCACTATCGGCCTGGTCATAGCCAATGCCGGTTGAGGCATAGGCATAGCCGCCTATCAGGCCCATCGCCAGACTTGCAAGCGCCGCACCAGCGGGCCAACGAATGCCTTGCGGAAACAGTAATGACGAGAGTCTGTCAATCAGGCCACTTCGCGTCCGAAGCGCGTCCGGCGCGGCGGCGAGGACGGTCTCTGCCAAGATTGCAGACGGCTCGGGCACGGCTTCGAGGCCGAGCGCCTGATCCAGCGCCTCAGCGTCGGACAACGCCGCCGCAAAAGCTTCCGGTTCGGCCTCGAGCAAGGCGCGCGCCGCGTCGCGTTCATCCTCGGGCCAGCCCATCGGCTCAGCGCCATAGGCTGCGATCAGTTCCAATACTCGTTCCTGGGTCATACCATTCACCGTCATCATCAATCCCCCGCCAATTGCGCGCCAAGGCTCGCTCTGAGCGATCTCCGGGCGCGCGCCAATAGGCTCTCCAAAGCGCGGACGCCGACATCCATTGCCGCCGCCGCTTCAATATTGCTCATGCCTTCCAGTGCACACAGCGTCAGGGCTTCACGCTGGCGTTCGGGCAGTGCGGCGATCTTCTCCGCAATTCCCTCGAGGCCTTGCTGCGATGCCAGGGCCTCTTCCGGTCGCAGCGCCGTATCAACGCGCTCCGGCAATTCATCCATCAAAACCGGCTTCTTCTTCCGCAACCGGTCGCGGCACAGGTTCAAAGCGACCGTGCAGGCCCAGGTCGAGAATTTGGCCTTGGGCTGCCAGTTCGGCAAGTGTTTCCAGGCGCGAAGAAACGTCTCCTGCGTCACGTCTTCGGCCTCTGCCCGGTCCTGGAGCATGCGATAGGCGACACGGAAGACAATCGGCATATTTCGATTGACCAGAGCTGCTTGCGCCGCTCTGTCACCACCCGCTGCGCGGGCGATTTGGTCACTCTCGCTGATCCCAGACACGCAGATAATCTAACGGATTCCCCAGCAAGTGCGAGTGGGAGGAGATCTCGCACTTGCCCGGGGATATGATGACGGCTGGCTAAGGTCCGCCTCCGTATTCTATCCCCGGCGACCAAACCGGCGTTTTCCGCGCATTTTCTCCTTGGCTGCTTCGCGCTCAGCCTCGGTAATCACGCCGTCGCCATCGGTGTCGACGCGCTCAAACATACGATCCATTCGCTCGTCGGCAGCACTGGCATGCTCTTCAGCGGTGATCAAACCGTCACCATTGGCATCGAGTTTGGCAAAACGCTTTGCCTGACGGGCCTCGCGCTTGCGTTCGCGCTCTGCGTCGGCAAAGGCTTCAAATTCTTCGGCCGAGACCAGATTGTCGCCATTTGTGTCGGCGCTCAGGAATTTGTCGGCGCGGTGTGCGGCAATCTCATCCTTGGTGATATTGCCATCCTGGTTGGTATCCACCGCTTCCAGACGCGGATGCGGTCCGGGAGCCCCTTGTTGGGCAATGGCAGTATAAGTCAGGCCGCCCAAGCCAAGTGTTACAAGCGCAGCAATCGTAAGTTTCTTCATATCTTTGAGCCTTTCTTCTGAACTCATTGATAGAACGATGAACGATTTCTAATCCGTCGCTGGTAGACCCAGTTTTTGCTCAAATATCGCAGTTACGCGATCACAGGTCGCTTGCAGGCGGTCTGACAAGGTCTCGAAGTCCGCAATATCCACGGCGCGGCACAAGCGATCCTTCAGGCCGCTGGACAGGTCTTCCTCAGACACCGCCCCCTCATGCGCGATACGCTGTACCTGCTGCAGCGCCTGCAGGAAGGTGAAGGCCTCTGACATGGCCTGGTCAGTTTCTACGCCCCATTCGCCGGTCTCCGCCAGTTGATGATGCGCGCGATTGAGCTCCGGCATCAGGGTTTGCGGCGTCTTGGCATTAAGAATGGCGTGCTGGGTGATGAATTCCAGGTCGACCAGGCCGCCGGGGCACATTTTCAGGTCCCAGCGACCCGCAGAAGGTTTATCGCGATAGAGGCGCGCCCGCATGTCAAGGATGTCTTGTGTCCGCGCCGCCATGTCACCGCCATGGATGACCCGTTCAGCGGTCGCAGCAATGCGCGCGCCCAGCGCCGGATCGCCGGAAACGGCGCGCAAACGCGTCAGCGCCATATGTTCCCAGGTCCACGCCTCGTCCTGATGATAGCGCTCGAATGAAGCAATCGATGTGGCCACTGGCCCAGCACGGCCGGACGGACGCAGGCGCATGTCGACTTCGTACAAGCGCCCCTCGCCAGTCTCTGCCGACAGCGCTGTGATCAGGCGCTGGGTAAAGCGCGTGAACCATTTCTGCGCATCGTCACTGCCATCCGGGTCGTAGATGACCAACAGGTCGAGGTCGGAACCAGCCGTCATCTCGCGTCCGCCCAGCTTGCCCAGGCCGATCACCGACCAAACGCCAGGCGCAGGTCCGAACCGCCGTACGGTTTCGTGCTCCGCCAGCGCGCTCATCAATTCGATGCAAGTGTCCGCCAGTTCGGTCCAGGCCGCCGCCGCGTCGCGTGCCTTGAGCTGGCCGTGCAGCAGTTGGTGCCCAATCAGGAAAGCCCGCTCGCCTTGCCAGCGCCGGACCAGTTCCATCCCGGTTTCGAAATCGGTTTCGGCATCAATAATGGGCGTGTCCTTGCGGTCAGACACGAATAGCAAAGCTTCGAGCAGACCCGGACGACGCGCGAGAATATCGGCAATACGCGGCGCAATCGCCAGCGTCGTCACCAGATCATCCATGAGCGCGGTTTCGGCGACCAGCATTGACAGGACCTGGACACCAGATCTCAGGCCTTCAAAGAACCGGCTGAAGCGCCGGAAGGCTTCGTCCGGCTCGCCGGTCTTGCCCATCGCTGCCAGTAGGTCGGGCAGGATCGCGGTGAGCAATTCGCGGCCGCGTGTCGTGCGCGTCGCCGGTGTCCGGCCGCGATGCCACTGGCGGATGGTTTCGATGACCAGGTCGGGCGTGTTGAACCCGAGCTCTGACAGGGTTCGCACCGTTTCAGGGTCATTATCGACGCCGGTGAAGACGAGATTGCCGTCGACCGCGCTCTGGCTCTTCTCGGCCTCTTCCGCGAACAGGGCACGATAATGGTCATGCACACATTTGCGCGTTTCGATGAGGTCTTTGTCGAACGCATCGAGGGAGGCATAGCCACACAGGGTCGCCACCGCCGCCCGCCGGTTTTCAAAACTCGGCATGGTGTGGGTTTGTGCGTCATCGAGCATCTGTATCCGATGTTCGACAGAGCGGAGCGCTGTGTAAGCCTCGGTCAGCTCTTCGGCTGCAGACGATTCGACCGCGCCGAGGTCGACGAGGCGTTGCATGCCTTCCAGCGTGCCACGAACCCGCAAAGCCGGATTGCGTCCTCCGAGAATGATTTGCTGTGTCTGGACAAAGAACTCGATCTCGCGGATTCCGCCAGGGCCCAGTTTCACATCCGGCGCCACGTCTTCGAGTGACTGCGCGCCGACTTTGGCATTGATCATGTTCTTGATCGCGTGGACATCGGCGATCGCCCAATAATCGAGGTGCCGGCGCCAGACAAAAGGTTCCAGGGCGCCAATAAACGCATTGCCGGCATCCAGATCACCGGCCGCTGCTCGGCCCTTGATCCAGACCATCCGCTCCCAGTTCTGACCGACACTTTCATAATAGAGCTCGGCCCGGCGGGTCGACACCGCGACCGGCGTCGAGCTCGGGTCCGGCCGCAATCTCAGATCGGTCCGGAAAACGTAACCGTCCGGCGTGCGGTCATCGAGCAGGCTGATCATGTTGCGGATTGTTCGAACCGCCGCATCGATGGGCTCGCGTTCGCCACCGCTGAACCGATCAGGATCAAAGAAAACGGCAATGTCGATATCGCTCGAATAGTTGAGTTCGAACGCGCCCATTTTTCCGAGCGCGACGGCAAACAGGCCGTCTACAGTGAGCTCGCGCCGGCGCACGGACGCGGTCAGCGCGGCGTCGAGGGCAGCATCAGCGAATTCGGTGATATGCCGCGTGGTTTGCGGCAGCGAATAGCGTCCCGAGAGATCTCCGGCCGCGATTGCGAGGTGGGCTTGCTTCTTGGCGAGACGAAGAACCGCTGCGGCATTGTCAGCTCCGTCCGCCACCGCCGCGCATTGATCAAACGCAGTGCGTAACAGCGTGTCGGGACTGGCCGCGCCATCAACCTTCTGGGCCAGATCCGCAAGGTATGGTGCGTGCTCTGCTGCGATCTCGATCGCGGTGGCAGGATCATCAGAAATGGCGGCGGTCTTGAGCAAATGAGATCCTAGCGTTTTGGCGCAAACGTCAGGACGGCTTTTAGGCCAGTATCGTCATCTCCGCGAGTCAAAGTGAACGTACCCATATGCAGTTCGGACACGGCCTCAACCAGTGCCAGACCCAATCCGGAGCCAACCTGGGTGCGCGCCAGGTCCAGCCGCACGAACCGTTCTTTCACGCGTTCCAGATCGGCGTTTGGAATGCCGGGACCGGTATCGGCAACGATAATCTCAATCTGCTCGTCCTTGAGGGCGGCATCGAGGTGGATGCTCTGCCCTGACGGCGTGTACTTCACCGCATTATCAAGCAGGTTCGAGACAGCCTGCGCCATCAACGTGCGGTCACCCATGAGCTCGAGGCCACGCTCGATATTGGCGGTGAATTCAATGCCCGCATCCTCGCAGGCCGGTTCGAACAATTCGGCCATTTCCTCGCAAAGCTCGGTCAAATCGAGCGGGAGCAGCTTGCCCTCCGCGCCTTCATTGACGCGTGACAGGCGCAGGATGGCGTTGAAGGTGGCAAGTACATTGTCGACCTCTTCGACCGTTTCAGCCAGAGTCTCGCGGGCGCTGATCTCGTCGATGGGACCGCGCAGGCGGGCTTCCAGCTGATTGCGCAGGCGGGAAAGCGGCGAGCGCAGGTCATGTGCGATGGAGTCGCCGGCATGACGGGTCGCTGCCATCAGTGTTTCGAGCTTCGCAAGCATCGCGTTGAGCTGCTCTGCCAGCCGGTCAAATTCGTCCCCTGAGACACCAACGGGTGCGCGCAGCGACAAGTCGCCTGACATCACGCCTTCGGCCGTCTTGGTCAGGCTTTCGGCCCGGTGGGCCGCATAGCGGGCGCTGAAAAACCCGCCGAGCAGCGCGAGCAGGAATCCGATCGGCGCCGCCGTCGCCACAGCGCGGGTAATCCGATTCACTTGCCGGATTCTCTCATCCATCTTGATTCCGACCAGCAAGACGCTGTCATCACCAAGCCGGACGATGCGGCCTTCGATCGGTGTGATGGTCGTGCCCCCTTCCGGGCCCGGACGCTCGATCTCGAACGTCACCACGCGCGGCGTGCCATAGTCCTCCAGCGGCTCAACCGGCATGCGCGGCATGTCGCCGATTATGGTGCGGCCATTGGCGTCTTCGAACTGATAGGTGAAATCGCGCAGATCGACGAGAACCCGCTCGAGCAGAGATTGTTCGAGCCGGGTCGGGCCGCCCGTATTCCACGCCACGGCAAGGGTTCGAAATTCGGCTTCAAGTCGTGCCTTGGAATCGGCCCGCATGGTCCCGACGGTCGCCTGGAACAAATATGCCAGCAGACCCGCCGAGAACAGCGCGAACAGGATTGAGTAAACGAGCGCTAGCCGAAACGTCGTGGTTCGGACGAACGCGAAAGGGCCTGATTTCATGCCTGCAGGCAGTAGCCCGCACCACGTACCGTCTGCAAGAGCGGTTGCTCAAATTCTTTGTCGATTTTCGCGCGCAGACGTGAGATATGCACGTCAATCACATTGGTCTGGGGATCAAAGTGATAGTTCCAGACTTTCTCCAGAAGCATGGTCCGGGTCACCGTCTGGCCAGCGTGGCGCATCAGATATTCAAGCAGTTTGAACTCGCGCGGCTGCAGGTCGATCTTGGTTTCGCCGCGGGTCACCTTGCGGGCCAGCAGGTCCATTTCAAGGTCGCCGACTTTCAGCACTGTGACCGGCGGTTCGCCAGATGTCTGACGACGGCCAAGCGCTTCAATCCGCGCGACCAATTCTTCCGGCGCAAATGGCTTGGAGAGGTAATCGTCGGCACCGACTTTCAGGCCTTCGACCCGATTGTCGACATCCGAGAGCGCCGAGAGGAACAGGGCCGGCGTTGTGCCGCCGCCATTTCGAAAC
This sequence comes from Hyphomonadaceae bacterium, assembly GCA_024742355.1. GTDB lineage: Bacteria > Pseudomonadota > Alphaproteobacteria > Caulobacterales > Hyphomonadaceae > Henriciella. The sequence goes on from JANSYM010000007.1 coordinate 21,746, forward strand.
TCCTCGACCAGTTGCAGGCCCGGCTTTTCAGGCAGCATGCGGTCGACCACGAGCGCATCGAACTGGTCTTCGCGCGCCCGGCTCAGGCCGCCAGCGCCATCTTCAGCGGTTTCAACGCTGTGGCCTGCTTCACAGAGCACTTTCTCAATGAACTGAGCGTGCTCACGATCGTCTTCAATTACCAGCACATGCATGGCATGCCTCCTCTACTTACTCGTCCTCGTCGACATCAATCGCGACGAACCGGGTTCCCACCCGCTCGTCCTGGATCGCCAGAAGCAGGCGATTACGACCGTTCGAACGGACCTCATTCAACTCTTCTTCCAGGACATCGATGCTGTCGAGTTTATTGTAGTTAACATCCAGAATGGCCATGCCTTCGCGAACACCAGCCTCGAACAGCGCGCTATCCGCGTCGAGCGCGGTGATCAGCATGCCCTTCTCGCTTGAGTCGAGTTGCAGACGTTCACGCTCTTCATCCGTCAGCGGCGTCAGGGAAACACCCAGTGGGCCGCTTTCATTCTCTTCCGGCTCCGGTGAACTTGAAGAGGCGAGCGTCGTGACCTGGCCAAGCCCCTTGCTGCGATCACCGACGGTGACATCGATGACCATGCGTTTGCCATCGCGGTAGATCTCGAACTTGTTCTTCGATCCCACGGCCAGCGCGCCGACCATCCGGGTCGTGGTGGTGGCATCATCGACCTGGCGGCCATTGACCTTGACGATAATATCGCCGCGCTCGAGACCGGATTTATCGGCCGGGCTGTCTTCGGTGACAGTCGAAACGATGGCGCCGCGATTGTTCGGCAAGCCAACGGCTTCGGCCATGTCGTCACTGACATTGCCAATCGTCACGCCGAGCCAGCCGCGCGACACGCGGCCTTCATTGATCAGCGTGGTTGTGACCTGATCCACCAATTCAGACGGGATCGCAAAACCGAGTCCGATGGAGCCGCCAGTTGTGGACGCGATCCAGGTGTTCACGCCAACGACCCGGCCATTCATGTCAAAGGTCGGTCCGCCCGAATTGCCGCGATTGATGGCAGCGTCGATCTGCAAATAGTCTGTATAGGATTGCGAGCGCCGAATATCGCCCGGCTCACCGACGGCTGAGACGATGCCTGCCGTGGCGGTTCCGGAAAACCCGAGCGGGCTGCCAACGGCCACCACCCAGTCGCCGCGGCGCAGCTGCTTCGAGGGTCCGAAATCCACGTAGGGGTGCGGCCCGGGACTGATGACTTTCAACACGGCGAGATCGGTCTCGGCGTCTACGCCGACCAGTTCCGCCTCAAGCTCGGAGCCATCATCGGTGGTGACCAGAATCTCGACCGCATTGTCGACCACGTGATTGTTCGTGACGATGTGGCCTTCAGCTGAAATGAAGAAGCCGGACCCCTGCCCGAAACCTTCACGCGGCTGCGGCGCTTCTTCGCGCGGGATCAGACCGAATTGCTCGCCGAATTGTTCGAGAAAGCGCTCACGATCGGTCAGTTCCCGATCCGAGAGCTGGATTTCTGTTCGAACGCGAACGCCGACCACGGCCGGACTGACTTGTTCAATCAGATCGGCAAACGAAACCGGGGCGCCAGCCGGCGCTTCCAGTGTAATCGGATTGGCATCCGCATTCGGGAATTGCGGTCCGAGCAAAAACGCGCCCATCGCCCCTGCGCCGACCAGACCGGCGACCATTGCATTTCGGGAAATGCCAAACAATTTCATCGACTTCCAAGCCTCCAAAGATGTGTTGTACCTATCTGGTACGAAATTTACGAAAGTAACAGCCTAACACTCATTAAAGATCATTAAGCCGGATTTGTGGCGAGATGTGTTTCCACTTTCGCGCCATGTTCCAGGGTGCGGTGAACCGGGCAGCGGTCGGCGATTTCAAGCAGGCGTTGGCGTTGATCATCATCCAGATCTCCATCGATCTGAATGTAACGCGTGAACACGTCGATTCGGTCTTTTGGTCCGCAGTCGACACAGTCGTCGGCGTGCTTCTTGGCATGCTCCAGCCCGACGGTTACCCGCTCCAGCGGCCACCCCTTGCGCGTTGCATACATGCGAAGGGTCATCGATGTGCAGGCGCCAAGACCGGCAGTGACCCAGGCATAGGGGTCCGGCCCGGTATCGGCGCCGCCGACACTTGCCGGCTCGTCTGCCAGGAACCGCCGGCCGCCGATCAGCACCTCATTCTGATACGGCCCATTGGCGAGGGTTTCGCTCACCACGGTTTTGTAGACCTGGGGCGCATTCGCCGTTACTGCCTCAGGCGCCTGGCCAAGATATCGCCCCGCCCAACCGGTGATCACATCGACAACAAATGCCGCATCGCCCTTGCCGGTCAGCAAATGGTCGGCGCGATCGAGGCTGACAAAACTCTTCGGGTGCTTGGCGGCGAGGAACAGGCCGGTCGCATTGTCGATGCCGACAACATCATCACCCGGCGCATGGAGGATCAGGAGCGGTTTGCGCAATGCGGCCGCGGCATCCTTGACGCTGGCCGCGCGGACATCGTCCAGAAACTCACGGCTCAATGTGAAGGGTCGCCCCGCAAGATTGACCTGTGCGGCGCCTTTGGCCTCGATATCAGGGACGCTGTCCCTGAACTGCTCGACCACGTGGCCAGCATCCGAAGGTGCGCCGATCGTCACCACCGCGTTGACGCTGTCAATCTGTCCCGCAGCCACCACCGTTGCGGCGCCGCCGAGGGAGTGACCGATCATCAGGCTGACAGGCTTGTCTTGCCCGGCCATCCATGCCGTCGCCGCGACCAGATCGGCGACATTCGATGAGAACCCGCTGGTCGAAAAATCACCATCTGAATCGCCGAGGCCGGTAAAGTCGAAGCGCAGGACACCGATGCCCTGCTCTGCCAGGCCACGCGCCACACGGCTGGCGGCCAGGCTTTTCTTGGAGCAGGTGAAGCAATGCGCAAACACCGCCCAGGCGCGCGCTTCGCCATCTGGCGACTCGATCACCCCTGAAAGCGTCTCACCGCTGGCATTTGAAAATTCGACGCGATCACTCTGCATGTCCCTGCTCCATCTTGCTCAGATGCAGATAGGGTGTGGCGCGGTGCGGCGCCAATCAAGAGCTGCTCTCTATGTCGTGATCAGTAGGCCGCCGTGTCGCCGGGACGCTCTAGGTCTTCAAGTTCGCGCGGTTGATAATTCTCATCATGCTTGGCGAGAATTTCTTCAGCGACGAAGCGCGTGGATCCCGCCTCGAAGCGGCCCGTCGCGACCACCCCTTCGCCTTCGCGGAATAGATCAGGCACGAGCCCGGTATAAGAGACCTGCACGGTTTCCCCCGATCCGTCTTCAATGACAAAGAGCATCTCAGCGCCGTCGCCATTGCGTCGGGAGCCCGGTTGAACGAAGCCGCCAATGCGCACGCGCTGACCGTCTTCAGGCATGCCGCGTTCGACCAGCAATTGCGGGGTGTAGAACAGATCAGCGTGCTGGCGCAGCGCCATGCCTGCAACGACCACGGCAGAAATCACCAGAACGCCGGCCACAGCGACCGCGTAGAGTCTTTTCGTGCGAGCTCTCATGGGGCCTATATAGTCGATCTTTTGCGCAATGCCCTGCGGCACGTTGATCACGCGCGGCGCAATCTCACCGAGGCGCGCAAGCCCCCTTGCGGACTCTCATCCAGGGTCAGGCTGCCGCCATTCATGCCGGCAATATCAGCGACAATTGACAATCCAAGCCCTGTGCCGGGGGCGGTCTCGTCCAGGCGAACGCCGCGTTTGACTGCCTGTTCGCGCTGTTCCGGCGAGAGACCGGGTCCGTCATCATCAATGTGAATGACGATCATGCCGTCATCATCGCCCTCGGCGCTGACCGAGACTTCGTTGCGGGTCCACTTGCAGGCATTGTCCAGCAGATTGCCCAGAATTTCTTCGAGATCCTGCTGCTCGGTCCGGACATAGAGTGAGACCGGGATCTCCACCGTGACCTGTTTTCCCTCACGCGCGAACAGCTTGTTCATGACCCGCGCGATACCATCCGCGGCTTCCAGAACCTGCGTACGGACACCTAGGGCTTCGGCCCGCGCGGCGGCCTGGGCGCGGCGCAAATAATGCTCGACATTGGCATGCATGCTCTCGGTTTGTCGGCGCACGACCGCGTCAAGCTGCGAGTCGCCCTTGGCTTCATTGCGCAGGACCGCCAGAGGCGTTTTCAGCGCGTGCGCCAGATTGCCGACATGCGTGCGCGCGCGGGAAACCACAGACCGGTTATGCTCGAGCAGCTTGTTCAGTTCAGCGCTCAGCGGCTGCACCTCCTGAGGATAATCGTTGGAGAGCTGGGCCTGGCGCCCCTCTCGAATATCGGAAATGTCAGATTGTATGCGATCCAGCGGGCGCAACGCGAATCGCAGCCCCAAAGCCATTGCCAGCAAAGTGCCTCCCGCCAGCGTGGTCATCGCTATGATCAGGATGGTCCGCAACTGGTCTGCGCCATCATTCGATTGCGTTCGATCAGATGCGGCGACCAGTAAGATAGGATTGTCCCGGTTGGGCAATGTGATGGACTGAACGGCAATCCGGATCGGTTCGCCGGCTGGCCCATCCGGGTGATTGCCGCGAATGACCGCTCCCGGCTCGTTCAGCGCTGCTTCGGCAAGCGCCGCGGGCAGCGGTGGCTCGCCGTCCCAGACACTGCGTGGGCGAATATCGCTCGAGAATGATCTATCGTCCTCGACCGCAATAATCACCCAATACTGGCCTGAGAGCGGCGTTTCGAAACGCGGGTCGGTGGGCAGACGTTGGGGGATTTCTCGAATGCGGCCGGACCCGTCTTCCAGCGGCTCAATCGCGCGGGCGAGTGTTTCCAATGTCGAATCAAGATCTGAATCGAGAAGATTGATGGTCTGGGCCCGATAGACCTCAGACGTCGCCACCACGCCGCCGACCACGATCAGCGCACTCCACAACAAGGCGCCGATCAGAATTCGGCGCGCCAGCGACAAGCGGCGCGTTTTCTTTGGGGAATCGGGCGAGGAATCCATGCGTCCGAACCTGCCCGATCGGGGCTTAAGTCACAACGCCTGAGCGTTCATCGTCCGGCACGACGAGACGATAGCCGAGGCCACGCTCAGTCTGGATGCGATCATTGCCGATTTTCTTGCGCAGGCGTCCGATAAACACTTCGATCGTGTTTGAGTCGCGATCAAAGTCCTGATCGTAGATATGCTCGACCAGCTCAGTGCGCGGCACAACGCGGCCCTGATGGTGAATGAGATAGCTCAGCACCTTGTATTCATGCGCCGTGAGTTTGATGGGTTCGCCGTTCACAGTCGCGCGGGCCGCGCGTGTATCGAGCCGCAGGGCCCCGGCTTCAATCGCCGCGACCGCGTGGCCAGACGCACGCCGCAACAAGGCGCGCAGGCGGGCCAGAACTTCTTCTGTGTAGAACGGCTTGGTCACATAATCGTCGGCGCCGGCATCAAAGCCCGCCACTTTTTCGCTCCAGCGATCGCGCGCCGTCAGGATCATGACCGGAAACGTCTTCCCGTCTTCCCGCCAGCGTTCGAGGATGGTCACGCCATCCATCTTGGGCAGGCCGAGGTCCAGGATGACCGCGTCATAAGGCTCGGTATCGCCCAGGAAATGACCATCCTCACCGTCTGCAGCGAGGTCGACGGCATAGCCGGCATGAGTCAGCGCATCCGCTAATTGGCGGCGAAGGTCTGCTTCGTCTTCAACAACAAGAATTCTCATGATTATTACCCTAGCTCGTAGAGATGATACGTCCAGTTTGAGCATTGACCGTGATTCGCAGTCTTTCGCCCTTTTCGGTCATCCAGTCGATGACATAGACCTGACCACCGCCGCGATTGTAGAGATTGGCATCGACCTGATAGCCGCCATATTGTCTCTTCAACTGCCGGAAGATATCGCGGAGCGGGACGACGTTGCCCTTGTCGCGCGCATCGCGCGCCTGGTCCGCAGTAAACGAATTGCCCAATTGCGCCTGCGCCAGGGTGGGCGCGGCTGAGGTCGCGAGCGCGACATACACAAAGAAGGCGATAATTTTTTTCATCACGATCACGATATGCTCAAAAGCCTCTGAATGGATAGTGAATAGCGACAAAGGAATTCAGTCATATTCTCTACCCGCGCGCCCAATCGCGCAATCCCGGGTCCTTCGGGTTCTCGATCTGAATCTCCAGCCGTGCATAGAGATGTCCTGTCTTTCCAGGAATTTGCACGCCTTTCGAGCGCAGGCGAAGGACAGCGCCTGAATTGGATCCTTCTGGAATTTTCAGCGCGATGGAGCCCATGGGTGTATTCACTTCCACCTGACCGCCCAGAATCGCTGTTTTCAGAGGCACCGGAACGGTCATGCGGATATCGTTGCCATCCCGCGTCCAGATCTTGCTCGGGCGCACGATGATTTCGAGAAGCGCATCGCCAGGGGGGCCACCGCCTTTGGATGGTTTGCCCTGGCTCTTCAAACGCAGGGTCTGGCCGGTTTCGATGCCGGCCGGAATGGAGACATTCAAGGCGCGGCCATCTGCTACGGTCATCTCTCGACGAGCGCCCGTCACAGTGTCTTCAAATGCAATTTCGACCCGGTAACGAATGTCGTTACCCTTACGCGGCCCAGGACGGCGGCGGCCGCCGCCAAACATGCCAGACAGGATTTCCTCGAACGGATCGCCCTGGAAGCCGCCAGCGGTCTGCCCTCCGCCAAAGCCCTGGTGCCCACCGAAACCACGCGGGTTGCCGTCGCTGTCAATCTCGCCGCGATCATATTGAGCGCGCTTTTGCTTGTCGCCGAGGATTTCATAGGCCGTCGAAGCCGACTTGAACGTTTCTGCTTTCTTGGCGTCGCCTGGGTGCAGGTCCGGATGAGATTCCTTGGCCTTGCGCTTATAGGCGCGGCGTATCTCATCGTCGCTGGCCGTGCGCGATACGCCAAGGGTCTTGTACAGGTCTTTACTCATCGCCGCATGGGTTCCGGACTCATTCCGGAGCACACTTAAGGCTGTGGCAAAGGAATGGAACCCCATTCGCCCACTCGGCCGTCATCTGAACGTGTGGCGACACGAATCAGGTCGGCCGTCTGGACAGGCACCGTGATCTCGGTGTCGCTCTGATCCAGCTGTGCGACGAGGGTGTCATCGAGATAGGTTTCGACGCGATATTGCAAGTTCGCGTTCGCCTCGGTGAGCTCCCAATTGTTTGAGAAATCAGAACCACGCGGCGTCCAGCTGACCTGATGCGTTCCACCGGACCGGACGGTGCGCAAATGCCCCACGCGCCACGGCAAGGATGCATTGCCATTGAACGTGAATTCGGACGTCTCTCCATCATCAAGCCGGGCAATGAAAGTTCGGCCGATATCGTCCCGGCCAAGAGAGATTGAGACGAGCCGGTCATCTGCGAGTATGACATGGGCACCTGCCAAGACAGGTCGAACAGGACTTCCGGCGAGGCCGCGCATCAAGCCGGACAGGTGCCAGTTATCGGTGCCGACAAGGTCCGCATCTCGCCAGGCGAGCAATTCCCAGCCCGACTCGTTTTCGATCAGGATGCGGTTTCTTCCGGACAAGACCAGAGTCTCATCGGCTGAGGACAAGGTCTCGCCTGGCATATAGAGTTCAATCACGTTCGCCGCGTCCCATCGACCGAGTGGGCCGGCGCCGAAGTCCGCTGCCAATCGACCAAGACCAGCCGCCTGACGGAGCGTCGCGACGTCTGACAGGCCATCCGCTGCCATGCCGAGCTTCAATGTTGACGATCCAATCCAGGGGTTGCTCGTCGCGGCGACGCGCAGGGCGGCTCCGTCCAGATGGTCGAGCACGGGACCATCCACAATTCTGAAGATTGGCTCTGCTGCCAGCACCGCTGCAGGACCGGTCGACGGCGGCGTGACAGAGCGCACAGGTGAGGACGAGGTCAGCGCCGGTCGAAGACTGAGATAGCGTTGCAAGCCATGGTCTTCCAGGCGCTGAACAATCCAATGCCGGCCATCCAGCGCGACCCGGTCCAGCACCTCCAGGCCGAGCGCCTCACCTGGCGGGAGCGCCAGGCCGCGTCCATCCGTTTCCAGAATCTGAGCGAGCCATCGCTCCGCCAACACGCGCGCACGGCCGGCGCCAAGGACAATCGGATAGGTCAAACCGATCTTGAGATCCGATCCCGGATGCAAGGTTCGGGCTGCAATCACAGCCGGCTGATAGGAGCCGTCCCCCGAAATATATTGCAGCGTCACGCCGCTCGGTTGCTTGTCGAGCAGATTGCGCGTGGCCGCATAGGTGGACTCGATCATATGTTCGGGGCTGAGGGTCGCAATGGAGACGGCGCCTTCATGTGCGGCGTGAAGGCCGGCATCGGTTTCCTTGATAGAAAACTCGTACGCATTCGTCAGCGGAGCCAGAGCCCGGTTCAGAGATGTCACCGAATCCAGCAGATACCCGTCCACGGCGCCGTTCAGCGCTCGCGCATCCAGTGAAATATCGGCCTGCGCAGCGAGATCGCCGACCAGTTCGGAAAGATCAATCAATCCCGACCGTCCATTCAGCCAATGGCCATATTGCCAGTTCGGGCCGTCGCTCCAAACCTCGTCGCGAGATGGAAAGTCCGGCCAGGGCCGGCCGTCCCAGGCCCAGTTGAGCACCTGCTCGACCATGGGCTGCGTCCGCCAGAATTCATTCGCGACCGCCAGGGCGCGGCGCTGCAACAGATCATCCCGGCCGCCATTCGAGTGACGGGGCAGCGCACTTTCAGAACTCTTCGGATCGAAGAAGACGTTCGGCGCATTGGTCCCTTTGTCGACCGCCGGTACACCGAGCTCAATCAGTCGGATTGGCTTGGACTGCGGCACCCAGGCCGTCGGCGAGGCGGCGCGCGCCCCGGCGGGACGCTCATAATGTGCCTGTCCCCACCAATTGGCGAGATCCTTCTGTCGGAACACCCAGGGCTCGCCATGCGCACCATCCTCGATCGGCGTGCGGACCTGGGCGATGCGGTCATCGTCCGTCGCATAAAACCAGTCAAACGCCTCTCCCCCGGCCAGGTTCTGTTGCAGATAGGCCGCGTCTTCGATCCGTTCATAGCCAGCCGCAAGGTCCAGATGATCTTCGCCATCGCGCCAGTCCGACAGTGGCGGGTACCAGTCGAGCCCGACAAAATCGATCGGCTCGCACGCCCACAAAGGGTCGAGCGGAAACAGGACGTCACCGCTGCCTTCGCCGGGAACATAAGCCCCGTATTCAGTCCAGTCGGCGGCGTAGGAAATCGCGACCTCCGGCCCGACAATGCTGCGGACTTCATGCGCAATCTCGATCAGCGCTTCAACAAATGGAAACCGCCCCTCTGCATCCCGCGCCCGCGTCAGACCGACCATTTCCGACCCGATCAGGATCGCCTCGACACCCCCTGCCTGCACAGCCAGTCGCGCGTGATGCAGGATGAAATGCCGAAACCCGAAGCCGCCATCGTCTCCGACAAAGCTCGCGATCTCATCCCGGGCCGAGGCCGTCTGGTCCTGAACAACTGTCAGCCGCCCTCGCCAGGGAAAGGCCGCCTGTTTCGCGGCGCCATAGGGGTCCGGCAAGCCATTGCCGCCCGGAATTTCCATCATCAGAAACGGCGACAGCGTCACCTTGAGACCGGCCGCCTTCAACGCCTGAATGCCCTCAATCACCGCCTGATCCGCCGGCGTGCCGCCAAAATTCGGACGCCCATTGGTTTGCGAAAGCAAGTGCGCGCTGCCGCGATCGACACCACCAACCGTCCAGGCATATGGCACGGTCGCCCGGTCGCGAATTTCAATCCCAGGCGCAATCCGGCACGATCCGGCGCGCAGGTCGGTGCCAAACCAGGCGACGGTCAGCGCCGCGTCGGTGACGCCCGGCAGGTCCCGGCCCAATTGGTCGAGCGACACGGAGAAGTCCGCATCGCCGCGGACATTGTTCATGTTCAACGGTGTCTCAATGCCGGGAAATCGTCGTTCGCGCACGATCGACGTCGCGTACACGAACTCGCCACTTGCCGGGATGATGTTCACGCCCCGCACAGTGCGGCTCAGACTGTCATCCGTAGCCTGCCCGGCCCGGACAATCTCGAACGACATTTGCGGCAGATGATGGCCATAGGCATCGAGCGGAAAGTCCTCGAACACGATATAGGCCGTGCCGCGATAGGCTGGCACTGAATCGCTGCCTTCAATCGCTTCGATCAGGGGATCGGGAAGCTGCGTCTCGGTGCCGGTGTACAGGCGCCAGTTCACGCCGCTCAGCGTCACCAGTTCGCCATTCGCCCAAATCCGGTCGACCCGCGTCACCGGCCCCTGGCAGAGCGCCACCGCAAAGCTGACCGAGTAAGTGTACTCAGAATATTTCGGCCCGCCTTTGCCCGCGGATTGTTCGCTGCGATGCTCCTTGAAACGCGACGCCCAGAGCACCTGACCTCCGACGCGCATGCGGCCATACACAAGAGGTAGAACAGCGCCTTCGCGGCTCTCCATCACCTGCAGCGATTTTATCCGGGCCCCTTCTGAAGCGGGCGCCAGCGAAGCATCAATCGCGCGGCCCGCAAATCGGCCGACCCCCTCGCCAATGGCAGCGCCAGACAAGGTTTGACCAAACACACCGACACCGCCCGGGAGCAAGGCCGATCCCAGCGCGGCGCCGGCTTGCGACAAGATGATTTCCGCCAATGTTCCAGACCTCCCATAGAAAAAGACCGGTCAGCGAACTGACCGGTCTTTCTGATTGATGATTGTGTTGGGCTTACAGGTTGCCGCCGCCCCAAAGGACCGAATAGGCCTCGCAATGCACGAGCACGCTGCCATAGGCCGACAGGTCGACGCCGGCGGGCACTTCATATTCCTGCGTGCCTTTGGTCTTTTTCAGCTCACCAATGTTGAGCGACCCGTCCACGGCGTTCTTGCCGGTGGCGTCGGCCACGCTTTTTGGCGACAGGAAGATTTTCAGGTCCGGGCCTTTGGCGGCGCGGAAGTCGTCCGCAAAGACGATGAAGGTCTTGCCGTCGCGCTCGACGACAGACCAGGAGCCCTTGAGCTTCTTGGACTTCTTGATGAAGTCGCCGGATGTCGAAAAGGCCGCTTGTTGGGCAATTGTCGACTGGGCGATCACCGGTGCGGCGGTCATCATGCCGGTCATTCCCATGGCCAGGGCAGCGAAGGCAGCGTGTGTCAGTTTCATGTTCGTCTCCAGGTGTGTGATGCGTCTCGATGCAGCCCATCTAGAAACGCCCGTGAACAAGTGCCAATCACCCTCGATCACAGGGCTGTGCGCGTTCTGTGAGCCGGCATTCGGGGAACGCGAACGCCGCCGCGATCCGTCGCTCCCACCAGGGCACCAGGCGCGTTTCACACACCGCCTTGCCCCAATAGGCATGAATGATGCGCGCCTCGCCCGAGACGATGGCGCAATGTTTCGCCGGATGCCCGAGGCCCATTCGGAACAAAAAGACATCGCCGGGTTGCGCCGTGGAAATTGCAATCTCGCGCAAGTGCCGGCGCGCCGCTTCGAGCAAGGTGTCCTGCTTCAGCGCTTCGGCCCAGTCCGGCGTGTAGGCCGGAACGGTCTCAGGCTCGTCGCCGAAAACTTCGCGCCAGACACCGCGTAGCAAGCCCAGACAATCAGTGCCGACCTGCTTCTTGCTGGCCTGATGTCGATAGGGCGTGCCGATCCATGTCCGTGCCTCTGACAGGATCTGCGCGCGACTCATCTTTGCCCCCCATCATTATTCGCGGCGGCCGGCCCTGACAGAATGAAGTCATTGCCAGGCATGTGCGGGAAGCCGCGAAAATTCTCGCTATTGGAAAAGACATCCCGGCAGGTTTCGAAGCGCTGGTCGCAGCTCCGTCCCAGCGCCGCAATACCGCACCGTGCATCGCCGAGCACCGCATCACAGCGCCGTTGCAGCACGCGGCCAACGGGACGCTCGAGATCGGATTTCAGCGACACCAGGTCGGCTTCAAACTGTCCGGTCTCATTCAGCCTGACCTCGCTCAGATAGCCGCTCCAGACATGTCTCTGCCCAGCCTCGGGCGTGGTCCAGTCCGCCTGATAGACGTCGAGGCGGCACCCGTCCCACAATCCGTTTGCAAGGTCGTCAGCTGAAATCGCATCGCTCGAGAGGACGCCTCCGCCAGCACCCTGCCCCGGTTTCAACCCGTCACTCTGCGTGAAACGGCCGGCCTCGATGGCGCCGCCCGGTTGATAGGTCACGCCCGCCAGCGTGAGCGCCACGTCGTGATCGGTCACACCGATCCGGGCGCCATCACGGCGCGTCAGACGCCAGCACAGGCAGAGCGTCGTCGCCGCGCTCTTTAAACGCACCGCGAGCGCTTCGGAAATGTCTTTCATCGCACCCTCTAGACCAGTTCGATCAGCGTCACGCTGACGATGCGTCCCGCACCAAATGCCTCGATCACGGCATTGATCTGGTCGGTCTCGAACCGAACGGGGCAGTCAAATTTGAACCCGGCCCGCACCACGGCGCCTGATGGGGGCGCAGTGTCGAACGCGATCTCGCCAGTATCTGTCGACACCGACCAACCGGTACTCTGTTCAACGCCATCTACAGAAACGCGTGCCGTGCCATCGACGGGCTTAGTGATGGTGCGCTTGACGGCGCCATACCATTTGCACAGCTGGAACGTGGTTTGTGTGCCGTCGCCGACGCCCAGAACCTGATCGCCTGCGCCTGGCTCAGTCCCGGCATCCGCGCTCGAATAATCAAGCGGATCGCGAAAACGAAACCCATACAGGCGCCCCATGCGGGCTTCGAAAAAGCTGATCAGTGTCTGCAAATCCTGCACACTCGACACAGCGCCGCCGACATCCCACCGGCGCCTTGAACGCGACCATTTCGCGTTGCGCACCTCCTGGCCGCTGGCCAGGGTGACAATCTCCGTGCGTCGCTCCGGTCCGCCCGCGGCGCCGAGCGCCAGGGGCATCGGGAAGCTGACCTCATGAAACGCCGTCATGTGAACCGCCCGCCTCTGGCGGCTGCAACCGCGACAGCATTCGCGATCGTACTGGCGCTGCCGATCGCGGCGGATTGGCCAGCCCCAACCGACATGTTCAGATTAACCGTCTGACGGACCCGGCCAAGCCCGGACTGTGCGATCACGGCCTCGGCGGCAATGCGCGCCAGATCGCTCAAAATGGATTCGGCCATGCGGCGAAAATCGGTTTCGCCGGACCGCGCAGCACGGCCAAGGGCCTGTTCAATGCTCGCGCCGGCGCGTCCGAAAGCCTGTTCCAGGACCGCGGCCGCTTCCTGACCGGGTCCTTCGACCAGGCGGGTCAGGCTCTCGCTCGCCGCTTGCAGTTCAGCTTCAAAATCATCCATCGGGATGGGCCTCCATCAGGGATTTCAGGATTGCGGCATCGAAATCAGGCTTTGGCGACGTGGTCAGCCACAACCATTCGCGCACCGACAATTTCCAGAACGCGTCAGGTGCGAGGCCGCGCGCGACCGCCATCTGCAGCATTTCAGCCCAGGGCAGCATGAAACGCATCCGCAATGGCGCGGGCGGCCTCGAGGGGAGCGACGCGCTCCATCGCAATCTTCGCCCCCGCACCTTTGGCCAGGATGGCCAGCACCTTGGTGAGCTCCGTTGCTGACAAGTGTTTCAAGCGCAATTGCAGGTCGGTCAGGGACTGGCAGCCAAAGGCATGCTCCAGCTCTGCCAGTCCGCCGAGCGTGAGGCAGAGTGGCACTTCAGCCCCGTCGACCGTCAGCACCGTTTCACCCCGCGCCGCGTTCATCCTTCCGCCTCGAAGGCCAGCGCCCCGGCGCTTTCCAGGTCGACCGAAAATCGCGCTTCGCCATCAAACACGCCGCCCCATTTCAGTTCACGAATGTGCAATGGTCCGGTCAGGACTCCGAGCCCCGGAATAATCAACTTCCACGTGGCGATCGCGCCCGAGAAGAAAATGTCCTGCATGCGCTGGTCGCTTTCGGCATCCTTGAACACACCCTGGCCGCGCACACGGGCGGATTTCACACCCGCCCCGGCGATGAGTTCGCGCCACCCGCCCGGGCTTTCTGCCGATGTGCCATCGACGCTCTGTGCGTTGAGTTCAATATCGCTGGAGCGGATGCCTGCGAGGGTGACAAAACTCTCGGGGACAGCGCCGTCAGATATCTTGATCAGGACATCGCGTCCTTTTTGCCCGGCCATGTTCAGACCTCCTCTGTCACGATGCGGACCCGCATGACGCCGCGCAGCACCTGGCGATTCGGCGCGCGCATGACGTCCGAATAGGTCGGATGAACCAGGATGACGCGTTGGCGCGACAGGGTGAGCTCCATGCGCTGCACGGCCGATCGCAGCGTTGCGAGAAGCGCTTTCGCCTCGGTCTGCCCGCCCGCACGCGACAGGGTCGCAAATTGCAGGCGATGCTCTGCACCGCACACGCTGGCGGCACTGGCATCGCGGCGTTCGCAACGCTCCAGCACCACATAAGGAAACAGGGCGGCCCGGGTCTCGTCATCAAAAATCCGCGCCGGTGATCCCAATAAGGTCTGCAAGTCGGCATCCGCGCGCAAGGCAGCAAGGATTTGCTCGATCAATTCCACATCGGAAATGCCTGCGCTCAAGTCGAAGCTCATAACCGCACCTCCCGTCGCGCTTCGAGAATGGCGCGGACCTCTTCTGGCAGTGCCCCGCTCGCCCCGAACGCAAAAGCGGCTGGCGCGCGCGCCGCATACAGCACGCCGGCCAGCCGCAGGATCGCTTCTTTCAGGTCTTCCGGAACATCAGACGCCGTTCCATAGCCAGCCTGATACGTCACTTCGATCTGTTCGTCCGCGGCAATCACCGGCAATTGGCTCCAGGGCCGCAATCCGAGACGCCCGCAATCGAGACGAAAGCGATCGGTATGATCGGTCACGTCGCCCGCTTCAGCCACAATCACGACCGAGATGAGCGAAACGGCCGGGCGGCGCGGCAGCAAGGCCCCGCGCCCGGCCAATACTGACGGCCAGGCCTGCCAGTCGACCCGGAGCGTCTGCGCGATGAAGGCCAGCCCAGCCGCCTGCTCGATCCGCGCCCGGGCGCTTTGAATGAACCGCGTGACCAGATCATCCTCGCCATCATGCCCGATGCGCAGGAATTGTTTTGCCGCGGCGAGCGTTACAGGCTCCTCCGCTGGCGGCGATATCACCGTCAGGTCTGTCATGGTCTTCGACTTTGCTTGATTGGAACGCGGATGCGGTGACCTAGAAGGTCAACACTTTGAAGGCGTCGAAATTCTGGATGCCGCCGCCGACTCTCTTGGTCGTGTAGAACAGGACATAGGGCTTGGACGAATAGGGATCGCGCAGCACGCGCGCGCCTTGCCGGTCGGCAATCAGATAGCCACGGCGAAAATCGCCAAAAGCGATGGCCGCATTGCCGGATGCCATGTCCGGCATGTCTTCCAGTTCGGTGACCGGATAGCCGAGCACCGTCGATGCTTCTCCGGCAGCGCCGGGTGCCCAGAGATATCTACCGTCCGCATCTTTCAGTTTTCGCACGCTCGCGGTCGTGCGCCGGTTCATCACGAAGCGGCCATTGACGCGAAACTGCGATTTCGGCGCATGGATGAGGTCGATCAGCTGGTCACCGGCATCGGTGACAGTGAAATCACCGTCCAGAGACCCGATCTTGCCCCAGGCATGATTGGCGTCGCTGACAATCGTATAATCGAGGAAACCGCGCGGCTTGCCGACCCCATCTCCGGAGACGAAGGCCGCACTCTCCTGGACGCTGAAGGCGGTTTCCACCTCCTCAGCCAGCCAGGCATCGATGTCGGCATAGGCATCGTCCAGCAATGTCTGGGTTGCGGCGGGCATGGCGTAGAGTTCGCCGGCCGGGAATTCCAGCAGCTCCAGCCCATCCGTCGTGGTTTGCGTCCGGGTGTCTGTTTCACCCGTCCATTGCGCCCCGACGCCGAGCGAGACCGGCTTGCGATAGGTTCCGGCTGAGGTCTGGCGCACCGTCGCGATCTGGCGCATCGGCGAGGATTGCAACAGGCGCGACTCGATCATGCGGTCGAGCTCCGGCGGGGCGACATAGCCGCCCTGCTCATCCGTGCCCGCCGAGAGGGCTTTCGTGTCCAGCCGCGCCAGGCCGCTTTCATCGCCGGTGCGCAAGTATCTCGCCCAGGCCGTCTGAGGGGCGTCATGTGGCTGCGGCTCAGCCTGGGCTTCCGGCTGCGCGGCTTTCAGGCTCAGCGTGTCGAGACGCTTGTCCATGCGCTCGAGCTTGTCCTGCAGCACGGTGTCGACCGCGCCTATTTGCTCAAGCTCGGTCAACCGCGCCTCATTGGCGGCCTTAAAGGCTTCGAATGTCGCCATCAGATCGGCGGCGATGGATTTGACTTCGCCCGTCAGGGCCTTGGTTTCCTTGGTCATTTTTTCTCCTTCAGACCCAGATTTTCAGACAAGCTCGAAACGGGCAGCCGGCTGCATCGGCTCCGCCACCAGTGAAATTTCCACGAGCTCCACATCGATCAGCACGCGCCCGCCGGTCGGTCGCGGCGTCCACAGGCGCGGGCGAAACCCGATCGACAGGCCGTCAAGCCCGGTGCGCGCCAGATGGGCAGCGACGTCGCGCTCAATCAGGCCGCGCACGAACAGGCCCTGGCCCGTCTCCGTCAGGCGCACCCAGCGCCCGACGACGGAACCCGTGCGGTGTTGCAACAGCATAGGCGGCGGCGCGTCTCGCAGGGTTCGCGCAAACGCCCCGGCGCGGACCACGTCGCCAGACAGGTCCTCGCGCCCGAACAGGCTGGCATAGCCCTCGATCAGGGACGGTCGCTCTGCCATTGCCCGAGGCGCGGTTGGCGCCGCGATCACAGATTTTCCACCTTGTTCTCGATCCGCTCGAGCTGGGCCTGCACGGCCAGCAATCCGGTTTCCAGACGGGCCAGGCGCTCCGCCGCCGAGGCCTGCGCTTCGACCCGATCCTCAAGCGCCGATATGCGCTGCGCCGCGGCTCCGGCCCAGACCAGCACGCCGCCGGTTTGCACCGCCAGCGCGAGCAGAACTGCAGCGCTGAATTTCTTCTCGATCATGTGCCCGCCTCCAGGCCGAGCATGGCGCGTTTCTCGGCGTCACTGAGAAAATCAGAGGCCGAGACGCGGGCCCAGAGGGCATCGCGGTCCGCCGCGAAAGCCGGAACCTGGTCGAGCACGGGGGTGACGCAGACGGCGTCAAACCGGCCGCGCAGCCAGACACTCAGAGCGTTCGCCGTTTTCTGCACCAGAGGCAGAACCGTTAGCCGCCAGAAAGCGGAATGGGCTTCCTTATAGGTCGCATACGTATTGTCGCCGGGAATGCCGAGCAACATAGGCGGGACGCCAAAGGCCAGCGCAATTTCCCGCGCCGCCGCGTGGCGGGTTTCGGCATAATCCATCTCGGCCGGTGACAGGCTCATCGGTTTCCAGTCGAGGCCGCCCTCCAGCAGCAGCGGCCGGCCAGCATTGGCGGCGCCGGTATGTTCGGCGGTCAGCTGCGTTTTCAGGCGCTCGAATTGTTCATCCGTCAGCCGCGCGCCGTCCTTGCCATACATCAGAGCGCCGGATGGCCGGGCCGCATTGTCGAGCAAGGCCTTGGCCCACGCCGCGGTGCCATTGTGCATGTCGAGCGCGCGGCGCGCCGCCGACAAGGGCGACAGGCCATAGGCGCTGCCGCCCGGGTGATAGAGTTTCAGGTGCAACACCGGCGACCAGCCATCGGCGGCCTTGCCAATCAGGCGCTCGCCGCGTTTCTGCCGCAGCGCATAGCCGGAGACATGCCCGCGCTCATCCAGCCGGACCGTCACCGCATCCGCGCGCAGCCCGAACAGGCCGCGCGGCGCCTGTTCGCCGGTCAGCGTCACCGCTTCGGCCCAGGCATTCCCGGTGACCTGCAAGTCAATATAGAGCTGCTCCAGCAGCGCCTGCCCGGACTGGTCTGGCGATGGCTCATCGAGCAATCTCTGCGCCGCATCATCCCCGCACTCAAACGCGATCGAGGCAGCGGCTTCGGCAATCATCCGGGCGCAGCGATAGACAATGGCATTGCCGGCATAGCCGTCGCGCACCAGGGTCGCCGGGTCGGTCTGGCCCCAGACCGCGCCAGGCAGGCTGGCCAGCGCAATCCAGGCGCCGCCACTTTTTTCATCTGGTTTTGACCAGGGCAGCTTCATGCGCCTCTCCGGTAATCGCTAGGGTTCTCAACGCTATGGAACCTAGCCCCGCCGCGACCCCGCCGGATTCGTTTCCGGTTTCTTAAGTTTTTTCAGGCGATTTGAACGGTATTGAGAGTACTGGTTCCCCACCGAAACCGCGTGGGCAGCGTAAATTCCTGACATCGGTACGAAAAACGGAGAGGGGGCTTTATGCTCGGACGGGTCATATCCGTCGCCAATTCAAAAGGCGGCGTCGGCAAAACAACCACCACAGTCTCACTGGCAGAGGCATTTGCGGCAGAAGGGTACAAGACGCTGGTCGTTGACCTCGACAGCCAGGCCAATGCCTCTCTGCTGATCTATGGGGAGAATGGTGACGAGCGCCTGTATGACGCGATCCACAATTACACCAATGTCTCCGACTATCTGCGCGAGAACTTTCTCGGTGAATGTTTCGCGCACATGACCAAATTCATCGTGCCGCATGCCAGCGACGTCTCCTTCATGGGCAAGCCGCTCGATCTGTCGCTGGTGCCGGCAACACCAGGCCTGCGCCGGGCTGAGCGGGAACTCATCTATATCCTGACCGAGCAAGGCTATTCGATGACCGCAATTGAAGGCCGCGTCGGCCTGCGCCTGCGCCAGGACATGGCCGATCTGCGCAAGCAGTATGACGTCATCATCTGCGACTGCCCGCCAGGCATCTCGGCGATGACGGAAGCGACGCTGTCCGCCTCTGACCTGATCATCGTGCCGACCATACCTGATTTCATGTCGACCCTTGGTCTCGACCTGTTCACTGGCGACATCATTGACAGTCTCAAGAAGCGCGGCCTGTCCAACCGGCCGGTGGTCCTGCCAACCAAATTCGATGGCTCGGCGCATCAGAGCATCGTGCTCGACGCGATGCGCGACGGGGCCAATGATCCGGACAGCGAATATGACATCTTCCAGACCGTCATCCCGCAAAAATCGGACTTCGCCGCCAACCCGGTCGAGCTCGGCGCCAATCCGACCCTGGCGCAAAAGTGGCCAGGGGATGCGCTCGCCACGGTGAATATGCTATATCAGGAAGTGCAAGCCCGACTCGCGGCACAATCCAAACCGGCAGCAGCTTAAAAATCATGGCCCTAATACCAGACGGACGTGCCGCACTCTCAGCGATCCTCGCTCATGAGACCCAGTTCCCGCGCGTCAAGGATTCTGACCTCTCAGCGGCAGCGATCAAGCTCGCGCGCAAACAGATCATTGCTGCGGGCCTGACCCGTGACGACCTGCTGCAACTGAAAGCCACACTCGGCGACGACATGTTCGAGAAAACGCTCGACAGTCTGACGCCCTATCACGTCAAACTGCTCGCCCGGCGGCTGGACAAGACAGCGGCGGAAATCGAAGTGAATACAGGCAGCTCGGCCCTGTCTCATGTTCGCAAAGTCCTCACCGGTGACGTCGCCCCGTCCGACACCCCTGCCGCGTCAGCTGATGACACCCCTGCCGCGCCGAAGAAGAACAAGTATCTCGGTCGCAAGGCGTTTCGCACCGGGCGCTAGAGCGCGCGAATACGTGGTCCGCGACCCGCCAGCAACAAGGCACTGATGGCCCAGACCAGGGCATCGACCCGGTCCGGTGAGCCGACAAACCCCTCGGTCCCGAACCGGCACATTTCATCTTCCAGCGCGTTCAGCTCCCCGACATGTGAAATCCGGTTCTGCTCATACAGGGCCGCCACTGGCATCGCTCGTCCGCGTTTGCCGAGGCGGGCATGGACCAGATCGACCGGCACATCGCAGGCCACGCTGTCGAACACTGTGCGCAGCATTTCGCCGCCCTGATTGGACTCGGCGATGATGCGTGATGCCCCACAGTCGCGGGCCAGGCTGGCGGCCCGTGCGGCCCAGTCAGACGGCGTCAGACCGCGCGCCGTGGCGTCGGCCAGGACAAAGCCGTGTGGGCGAAAGCCGGGCGGACACGCCGCGCCGGCGGCGACAATGCCGCACGCGTCAGAGCGGCGATGGCTGGTCACTGGCGGGTCGACGGCGACGATCACATCCTCGAGCTGAGGCGGCGCGATCGCGACGCGGTTTTTGTCAATGTAATGGCGCTTCCACAGCGCGCCCTCGATATCTTCCACCAGCTCGCCCTCGAGTTCCTGGCGGGCCAGCGCGGTACCGGCGAAAGCTGCTTCGACACTGTCGACGAAGCCTGGCGAGAGGTGGTCGACATTGTCCCGCGTGGCGCTGTGCGTGACCACCGCCTCGCCACCCATCAAACGC
The DNA here is from genome assembly GCA_024742355.1 of Hyphomonadaceae bacterium. GTDB lineage: Bacteria > Pseudomonadota > Alphaproteobacteria > Caulobacterales > Hyphomonadaceae > Henriciella. Next base: position 42,171 of record JANSYM010000007.1, read on the forward strand.
CTGACCAGGCGCACGGGCCGCGGCGTGGTCGTCGCCACGCAGCGCGGCGACTCGCCTAGGCGCAAACCGAACTGCAGATTGTTCCACACGCTTTCGCCATCGGCCCAGACACCAATCTCGTCGCACCAGGCGGCATCGAATTGCGGGCCACGCAAACTGTCCGGGTCTTCCGCAGAGAAGACCAGGCCGACGGCGCCATTCGGCCATTCCAGCCGCCGCCGGGAGACGCTGTATTGCGGACACTGAGCGAGCACAGGCTCAATCCGCCGCAAGCCGGATGGCCCTTCAATCATAACTTCACGCGCATCGCTGAGGGTTGGTCCGACCAGCGCAATCCGCCGGCAGCCGCCCAGCAAGGCGGCATAGCGCGTCCATTCCGCCCCGGCCCGCGTTTTACCAGCGCCGCGTCCCCCGATGAACAGCCAGGTCCGCCAGGTCCCCTGCGGGGGACGCTGCGCCGGACGCGCCAGACGCAGAAATGGAAAGCGGTACACGATATCCGCGTAAGACCGGTCAATCAGGTCGTCGGATACGAATTCTCTGTCCCACCAGGGTTTCCAATTCGCGCTGTAATTGCTCGTCACTCAGCGTCTCCTTCAACGGGTTGGCCGCATCAGGCTGCGCCCCATCGGATTTCGATTTTCGGATGCGGTAACTGCTCCGCAAGCGCGCCTGTTCGGTCGACCCGCTGGCGGCAATCAGGACTTCCTCGACATTCCGGTGCGCGTCATAGTCTTCAAACAGAGCCAGCCATTCAGCCGTGCTGAGCTGGCGCCGATTCTCCCGGGGCCCGAGATTGCGCCCGACCGTGGAGTCCGAACAGTTCAGGCATTTCGCAATCTTGCGGTTCGAGTGCCCAAGCGCGGACAGCAACTCAGCCAGACGCTGAGTTTGCGCGGTCCATTGGAATCTGAAGGTGGGGGTCGCTTTCGCCATGCCGAGCAAGATAGACGGCGGTGAGATCGGTCGGATTCACGAACCGCCGCGCGTGAAGAGAGCGTGAGGTTCGGGGGCGCGCTTGGACATCGAGTTAGTGTCCGCTTGCGGCGTCGGAGGGGGCTTTAGCCTCGCGAGTCAAATCGCCCTCGAAAGGAACTCCGATGAGTGTGATGGATTGCGCTGTGGAATGGACTCTCGGCACAAAGATTTTGTGTCATGGGAACAAGCGCGTAGGGATTCGCTCGTCGATCTCCGCAGGTTCCCAACTGATACCATTTAAACGGAAGTTGAGCTGTAGCGCGGCCAATCCGAAAAACCATAGTGCCGCTTCGGGAAGATAGAAATCGTCGTCTTTCATTTCATCAATCCACTCAAGCCATGCAGTGTTCCATGCCTCAGGGAATGCTGATTGTTTGTTCAAGGCGATCGTCTGTAGAAGATTTACCCGATGCTCCCAACCTGGCCATCTACTAGAATGAGCGTGCTCAGACATGCGGCTTGCTTCAATTTTGTCTTTCAGCGCTAAGGCGCATAATGCCTTAAACAAATACATTTCGAAATCGGAACCGAGGGGATCGCGCTTGTTGAAATGGGTCTGAGCCAGATCCAGTTGTTTACCAATCAATCTTCGTAGTTCCGACTCACTCGACACCAAAATCGCATTGAGTAGAGCCCATTGCCATTGATAACTAATATAGTCGCAATCAACCGTGTCGGGTTCAGATGCCGTTAAGTCCAATAATTGATCGAAGTACGAAACGCTCAGCTGTAGCGATTCTTTGCACGGTTCATGGTTGCCTTTCGCATACTCTAACGCAGCAACATCAGAATATTCGCGTGACAAATTCCAGAGATTGCGACCTCGTTTATGTCGGCCATTCTTTAGTTCGGTTTTCACGAAGTTTATGAGCTTCCACGCTCCTTTCTCGCAATCTTCAATCTGAATGTTGTGCATTAGAAAAATACTTCATCGAAGCTTTCCAACGATACTAGACAAACGCTGGCGAACTGCAACGTCCGCTTCCGGCGTCGGAGCGAACTAAGCTCACTCGTTGCAGGACGGCTTCCATCTAGCCGACAAGGACAAGCCCCTCTCCCGATTGCGGGAGAGGGGTTGGGGTGAGGGCACGCTATTTTCCAGGGTGAGACTCCGGTGCTTTTGCTGAAACATGGGTGCCCTCATCCCCGGCCCTTCTCCCGAGCCCCGGGAGAAGGGGGCGCCAGTGGCGAGCGTGTTCTCTCTCCGCCTGTCCCGGACTTGATCCGGGATCTCGTGCGATAGAGACCGGAAGCGTTGCCGGAGGTCCCGGGTCAAGCCCGGGATGGGCGGTGAGCTCTTTTAGCCTCATCCTGAGCGAAGTCGAAGGACGAGGCGGGCTTGTTGCGAGTTTCCAGAAGCACGGCCCTTTATCCTTCGGCTTCGCTCAGGATGAGGGCCTGAAGAACTGAGGCCCCCTTCTAGCGCTCCCCACGGAATTTTCCGTGGGGTCCAGCACGGGAAATTGCCGCAAAGATCGGGAGAGCTGTTTTCGCTCCCGATCTTTGCAGCACGCTCGGGTGATGGACTGCCCAGACCGGGCTGGGCAGAGCGTAGACTTGATTATCGTCGAATGTTTCTGACCCATTGAAGGCGCCGCGCCTAAGCGTGCGACATATTGAGCTGTCATCCCGGAAAGGGCGCAGCACTTATCCGGGACCTAGTTGATCTGGGTCCCGGCTCTCCGCATTGCTACGGCCGGGATGACAAACCAAATTTCTCGCACAGCTAATGCCTCCTCCTGCCCCAAGCAGACCTCAGGCGAACGCCAGTTTTCCCTTTTCCGCGACACCACCGCTTATCGCCAGCGCGCAATCACGCCTCTTCCAGCGCCACCAGGATGTCGCCTTCCGGCACTTGTGCGCCAAGCTCAGCGCCAACCGCCTCAACCACGCCGTCGCGCGGTGCGGTCAGCGAGTGTTCCATTTTCATCGCTTCCATCACGGCCACGACCTGACCCTTCTCGACCGTGTCGCCGGCTTTGACATTGACCGCGATGACCTTGCCCGGCATCGGCGCCATCACCGCATCGCCGCCGGCCAGGGCCTCGGCTTCGGCTTCGAAGTCAGGCACCTCGACGAGGACGCTGTCGCCGCCAGTCGTTACCGCAAAGCGGCGCGGCGACAGGTCGGTGACGAGCGGCATGGAAATGTCTTCGGCAACCGTGTGTTCGGAGGGATCGAACCAATCAGCATCCTCCCCGACCGCGACAGCGGTTTTGGTCACAGCGGCCCGATTGAGGCGCCAGCCATCGCGTACCGTCCACGGGTCGCCGGCATCGTCGCCCAGCAGAACGTCAGTGACCGCCATGACCGAGGCATGCTGGTGCGCCTCGGGCGCCTGGCTGAGCGCATCGCCCTGCTCGGCGATCCAGTTGACGTGATGGGTGCCGTCAATGAAGGCATCGGCCATGGCGCAGCGGCGCAGGAAGCCGATATTTCCGGGCACACCGACCAGCTGCAAATGGGCCAGCGTATCAATCAGATTGTCATTCGCCTGCTCGCGATCCTCGCCCCAGACGACCAGTTTGGCGATCATGGAATCATAGACCGCCGGCACGCGGTCACCGCTTTCAAAGCCCGCTTCCCAGCGCAGCCAGTCGGCGTCCGTGTCGGCCAGCATGCCGAATTCTTCGATCAGGCCGGCGCCGGGGCGGAAGCCATCGGACGGGTCTTCGGCGCAGATGCGGGCTTCGATCGAGTGGCCGAGCAGTTTGATATCCTTCTGCTTGGCCGGCAGCTTTTCGCCGCTCGCCACGCGCAATTGCCAGTCGACCAGGTCCATGCCGGTGACCATTTCCGTCACCGGATGCTCGACCTGCAGGCGGGTGTTCATTTCCAGGAACCAGAACGTGTCGAGCGCCAGCGGTTTGGCGCCATCGACGATGAACTCGACCGTGCCTGCGCCTTCATAGCCAACCGATTTGGCCAGCTTCACCGCGGCATCGCACATGGCCTTGCGGACTTTTTCCAGCATGCCTGGCGCCGGGGCTTCCTCGATCACTTTCTGGCGTCGCCGCTGCAAGGAGCAATCGCGCTCGAACAGGTGAACGGCATTGCCGTGACTGTCGCCAAACACCTGCACTTCGATATGACGCGGCTGTTCGACCAGCTTTTCCAGCATCACCCGGCCATCGCCAAAGGCGGCTTCGGCTTCGCGCACGGCGCTTTCCAGTTCGCCCGCGAGTTCGCCGGCTTTCGAGACCAGGCGGATGCCGCGTCCGCCGCCGCCAGCGACGGCCTTGATCAGAAGCGGGAAACCAATCCGTTCGGCTTCCTTGGTCAGGGTCTTGGCGTCCTGCGCCTCACCGCGATAGCCCGGCAGGACGGGTACGCCCGCCTCTTCGGCAATCGCCTTGGCGCGGTCTTTCAGGCCCATGGCTTCAATCGTGTCGGCTTTCGGGCCAACCCAGACCAGGCCAGCTTTTTCAACTGCACGGGCAAAGGCGGCATTCTCGGACAGGAAGCCATAGCCCGGATGAATCGCCTCGGCGCCGACCTCTTTCGCGGCGGCGATGATGCGGTCTGCATCGAGATAACTCTCGGTCGCCGCAGACGCCCCGATCCAGACCGCCTCATCGGCCTCGCGGACATGTTTGGCGCGGGCATCTGCATCGGAATAGACGGCAATGCCGCGAATGCCGAGCGCCCGGCAGGTGCGCATGATCCGACACGCAATTTCTCCACGATTGGCGATCAGAAGCGATGAAATCATTAGGCTTCGTCCTTACACGTCTTGATTACTGGCTGGTCATAAAACCTTGCCCCGGGCTCCTCTTACCGCCTAAGCTACCTGTGAGGAAAGAGTAAGGGGAAACAAATGGCATATGCATCTGGCGTTCGCCTCAGCAGTCTGGCGGGGATCATTGGCGCAGGGGTCGGTGGCTATATTGGCTATACGCAAGCGGCCGATGTCAGCGACCTGACGCCGATCAGCGGCGCGCTCATCCTTGGCGGTGTCGGACTGGTCGCTGGGAGTGCCGGCGCCTTCCTGCTCAAATCGGTGATGCAGTTCGTCATCTATGCGATCATGCTCGGCGTGGTGGTGTTCGTGTTCCAGAACCAGATCGAGGCGATGACCGGGATAAACCCGTGTGACGCCACGGTAGAGTTCCTGAGGGATCTCGGCTTACCAGTGAGCATGCTGCCCGGGGTCGAGTGACCTAGCTCGCCCAGTCGGGTTTGCGTTTCTCCAGGAAGGCTGTCAGCCCCTCCTTGCCTTCATCGCTGGTGCGACGATCGGCAATCCGCTTGGCCGTCGCCCGGCTGAGCGCAGGGCTGTAGGGCTCACCGGTAAAATCCAGAACCAGATTCTTGGCATCGCGAATAGCGCCCGGCGCTGCGCCCATGGCGAGGTCAGCAATGTGCTCCTCCATCCCGGCAAGTTCTTCCATGTCGGAGACCACGTACTGAACCAGCCCGATTTTTTCGGCATAGTCTGCATCGAACATTTCCGCCGTGACAAACAGCGCCTTCGCCCAGCGCGGACCGATGGCGCTGATCACGAAGGGAGAGATCGTCGCCGGGGTCAGACCGAGCCGCACTTCACTGAACCGGAACTTGGTGCCTTTGACCGCAACCGCGACGTCGCAGGCGGCGACCAGACCGGCGCCGCCACCCATGGCTGCACCTTGCACCAGCGCCAGCGTCATCTGCGGCAGTTCGGCCAGCTTGCGCAGCATCTCTGCCAGCGCCAGCGCGTCCTGTTCATTATCCTCACGTGTCCAGTGCTGCGCCGCTTTCATCCATTCAAGATCGGCCCCGGCCGAGAAACTCTTGCCCGCCCCGCGCAGGATCACCATGCGCAACGTGTCCTGCTCTTCCAGGGTCTCCAGGGCGTCTGTCAGCTCCTCGATCACCTGACTGTTAAAGGCATTGTGCCGGTCCGGACGGTTCAGTGTCAGGATCGCAATCCCTTCGCGTGTTGCGTCCAGGGTAATGGTCTCATACTCGCTCATATCTGCCTCTCTGCCGCTATCGCCACTGTAACCGCAAATTCGACGACGCGAAGGCCTAATAACCGCGGCAAAAAAGAAGCGCCCGCAAATCTTGCGAGCGCTTCCTCGAGAGAATGGAGGTGGTCGAACCGGAGTCTTAAGAAGACCGGTCCTTGTCCTTGTCGCCATGCTTTTTCTTCTTGTGAGCCTTCATCGCGGCTTCGAATTCAGCAAGCGTCAGCTCGCCATCATCGCCCGCGACCTTGGCGAATTTTTCACTGACTTCTTCGGCCGTGTATTTGCCGTCAGCTGTCTTGTAGGCGACGTATTCTGCTTGCGTGATCACGCCGCTCGCATCCGCATCAATCTTGTTGAAATAGTCGGCTGGAGAGCCGGCATGCGCAACCGCAAACGCACTTGCGGCAAACAGACCGAACGCACCGGTCAGGAGTTTGGTTTTCATCGAAAGTTCCTCCCTGGAACAGTTTGAGTGAGCGCCTGTGAAGGGCGGCGCACTACAGATGTAACAATCTTGCGTGTTACATTTGTAGTTACCATTTTGTAATGAATCGAGAATGGCGTGAGACGCCCGATGTTTACAGGCGCCTCAGCCAGTAGGGACGAAACTGCGCGGCGTTACATATCCCCTTCAGAAGACGATTCATGTTTCGCCTTCGCCGCCTCCATTTCCGCTTCCGAGATCATGCCGCTGGCATCTGTGTCGATTTCAATGAACTTGATCAGGGCGTCCGCTGCGGACATCTCTCCAGAACTCGTCTTCCAACTGACAAACTCGCTTTCGGAAATGAATCCGTCGCTATTGGCATCCACGGTAGCGAAGGTGACGTCTTCGCCCGCTGAGGCCGTAAAGGCGCAGGTGGCAAGGCCGAGTAGTAGAATGTATCGGGTCATTGGTTTGCTCCAGTGTTTCACACCACGACGTGTGGCGAGTAAAAGACTGCCGCCGCCGCGGCGCAAACACCCGTGACGTTTCCGAAACCTGGATGACAGGGCTTTCACGACAGAATGGCAGGATTGGCGCGAATGCCCGCCATTAGGGCGCGACTCAGCGGGCGCTACGCGCGCATAACGGGTTACACCTCAGACACCGTGTCGAAGTTTTAATCGATCGCCATCACGCGATGCAGGAGATTACATCCGGAAGACGCCAAACCCACGCTCATCAAACGGCGCATTCAGGGCCGCCGACAGGGCCAATCCGAGCACGCGGCGCGAATCCGCCGGGTCGATAATCCCGTCATCCCAGAGCCGCGCTGTCGAATAGTAAGGCGACCCTTCATGCTCGTACAGGTCACGGATCGGCGCCTTGAAGGCTTCTTCTTCATCGGCTGACCAGTCTTCGCCGCGACGCTCCATGCCGTCGCGCTTGACCGTCGCCAGGACCGACGCGGCCTGCTCGCCGCCCATGACCGAAATCCTCGCATTCGGCCACATGAACATGAAGCGCGGACTATAGGCGCGGCCACACATGCCGTAATTGCCCGCTCCGAAGGATCCACCTGTGACCAGCGTCAGTTTCGGCACAGAGGCCGTCGCCACGGCCGTCACCATCTTGGCGCCGTCCTTGGCAATGCCGCCCGCCTCATATTTCGAGCCGACCATGAATCCGGTCAGGTTTTGCAGGAAGAGAAGCGGAATGCGGCGCTGATCGGCCAGTTCGATGAAATGCGCCGCCTTTTGCGCGCTCTCACTGAACAGGATGCCATTATTGGCGAGAATCGCGACCGGCATCCCGTAGAGATGCGCAAAGCCGCAGACCAGGGTGTCGCCGTACAGCTTCTTGAATTCATGGAACTCGGAGCCATCAACCAGACGTGCGATCACTTCGCGGGCATCATAAGGCTCGCGCACATCCTGCGGGATGAGGCCGTGCAGCTCTGCCGGGTCGTAAAGTGGCTCTGCCGGGTCCTGAAGGCCGACAGTCTCTGGCTTCGGCAGGTGCAGCGTGCGCACGATCGAGCGGACAATCGCCAGCGCATGGTCATCGCTGGCCGCATAATGGTCAGCGACACCGGACTGGCGCGCATGTACATCAGCGCCGCCCAGGTCTTCGGCAGATATCACCTCACCTGTCGCCGCCTTCACCAGCGGCGGCCCGCCGAGGAAAATCGTGCCTTGCTTGCGCACAATCACGGTCTCGTCCGACATGGCCGGCACATAGGCACCGCCCGCCGTGCACGAGCCCATGACAGAGGCAATTTGCGGGATGCCCTTGGCGCTCATATTGGCCTGATTGTAGAAAATCCGTCCGAAATGCTCGCGATCGGGGAAGATTTCCGACTGGTGCGGCAGGTTCGCCCCGCCACTATCGACCAGATAGATGCAGGGCAGACGGTTCTGCTCGGCAATCTCCTGCGCCCGGAGGTGCTTTTTGACCGTCATCGGATAATAGGTGCCGCCTTTGACCGTCGCATCATTGCAGACAATCACGCATTCACGGCCTTCGACGCGGCCGATGCCCGCAATCATCCCGGCGCCAGGCGCCTCATTGTCATACATGTCATGGGCGGCGAGCGCGCCGATCTCCAGGAAGGGCGTCGCCGGGTCGAGCAGTTTTTCAACCCGTTCGCGCGGCAGCAGCTTGCCGCGTGACACATGCCGTTCGCGCGCCCGTTCGGAGCCGCCTGCGGCCGCACTGACCGTATGTTCTTGCAGCTCAGCCACCAAGGCTTCCATCGCTCTGCGATTGGCCGAATAAGCCGCACTGGCAACATCAAGCTTGGACTTCAGGACAGGCATAAAGATTTCTCCGACAACCAATTTTTCAATGCCATAACCGGGCATTCTCGGCCTGTCATCCCGGGCTTGTGACCGAATGTCATCAAATCCTTCATGAAATTGCCCCATATTTGCATAGATCCTTCCGAGTGACGGAGACTGAGTAATGCGTATATTTGGCGGCATGAGTTTGGACGTGGTCCCTGCCCTTGCCTCAATTAAGTTCCTTGAGGATGTCCCGCGCCGCGCTTTGCGGGCGGCGGGCAAGGAAGCGCGTTGGTTTTCTGTCCCGGCTGGCTGGCCACTTTTTCGCGCCGGCGAAATGTCGGATTCGATCTATTTTGTCCTGTCCGGATCGTTCGGCGCGTTCAAGGCGATGCGCGATGGCCGCAGCGAGTTCATGGGCCACATCCGCGCTGGCGAGCCGGTCGGTGAAATGGCCATGTTCCAGGGCGGCGTCGACATTGATGGCGATGGCACCCCGGACAATGTCCCACATTCTTCTTCCGTCTATGCTCTGCGTGACAGTGAAGTGCTCGAAATCTCACGCGCAGGATTCCAGCGTATCAGTGCGGCCGAGCCGGATATCCTGAATGCGATGATCCGACTGATCCTGTCGCGGCTCCGCGAGGGCAACCAGCGCAATCGTCGTACCGCGCCAAAAGTGTTCACACTGGTGGCAACATCGCCGACCATCGATCTTGGCCTGCGCGCAGAATCTCTGCGCGCGTCGCTTGAGAAACTCGGCGTCAAAACCCGGGTCGTGGAAGAAGAGGAAGGCGACGAGAAACCTTCCGCCTTCTTTGATTCGCTCGAAGCCGAGAATGACATTGTCATCCTGATTTCGACCCTGGGCGACAATGCCTGGTACCGCCTGTCCATGCGCCAGGCCGATCGGATCTGGGTGGTTGCCCGCGCCGATGCGAAACCATCTTATCCACTCTTCCCGGAAGAGAATTCGCCAGCCCAGTCATTGAAACTCGTCGATGTCCTGCTCTTGCACCACGGCGAAGATCGAAAAGCCTGCCGTCCGGCCGACTGGCTCCGCGCCGCAGGTGCTGCACGCGTCTTTCACTGGCAGGACGTCAATGGCGAGCATTGTGACCGCCTCGCCCGCACCATTGCCGGGCGCAGCGTTGGGGTCGTCTTTTCTGGCGGCGGCGCCCGCGCTTATGCCCATATCGGTGTGGTCCGCGCCATGCGCGAGCTTGGCATTCCGATCGATTTTGCCGGCGGCGCCTCCATGGGCGCGGTCGTGGCTGGCTGCGTGGCCATGGGCTGGGATGATGACGAGATTGATTACCGCATCCGAAAAGGTTTCGTCGAAACCAATCCCCTGGGTGACTGGAACATCCCCGTCGTCGGCATGGTCAAAGGGCACCGGGTTGATGCCCGTCTGAAAGAACATTTTGGTGACGCCGAGATTGGCGATCTGGACATGCCCTTCTTCGCTGTGTCCACCAATCTGACCGATGGCGCCTACCGCGTTCATCGCCGCGGACTTATGCGTAAAGCGCTGCGCGCGACGATCGCGCTTCCGGGTATCCTTCCACCGGTCATCGACGAGGGCGAAGTCCTGGTCGACGGCGCTGTTCTGAACAATTTCCCGACCGATGTGATGCGTGAATTCCAGCGCGGATTTGTCGTCGGCTGCGACGTTGCCCGCGCGCCCGAAGGTCTTGACGCATCCGAGTTCGTGAACCCGCCCGGCTTTTTTGGCTGGATCGCCCGTCACGGCTTTTCCAACGCGCCACCCATTGCCGGCCTATTGATGCGATCTGCGACGGTCAGCGTGAACCCGAATGCCGGGCGTGAACTGGTCGACATCCTGGTTCTGCCAGAGCTCAAGGATATCGAGCTGCGCGACTGGAAAGCCTATGACGCTGCAGTCGAAGCCGGATACCAGGCGGCCATGACGGCGCTGAAGGAAAGCGACCTCAAGAGCCAGTGCTGCACGCTGCAAGTGGTGTAGCTAGTACGACGCCTCTTCGGCAAGATCTTCCAGTTCAAGAACGCGCTTGGCCGTGAGTTCGAGCCTGCAATCGGCGCCGGCAATGCGGCCCAGCGATCCACCTCGGAATGTGTCATGTTCGAACCCGCATTTGGCATCGCGCCATGCCAGCCACTGTTCCTGATAGACACGCAGGCGGGGCGCCAATGCGCGAACTGGGTCTTCGAATTCATCCTGTTCGGCGTAAGCGACGTCCAGAGCCTTCAACCCCGCAGTCATCCGTGATTCCCAGACTGCAATTTCCGGCGTGAGGCAGGACAACATCTCGACAGTCGTCAGCGCGTTGGCGGTGCAAGGCGAAACGGAGATGCCGATACAGCTTGTCCTGTCTCCTTCGCCAAGCGCCGCCTGTTCAAGACAGGACTGGACCAATTCTGCAGGGGTCGACACATCAGCATCTTCGGAACTGACTTCACGTTCGTCAGCATACGCCTTTGTCGTCAGCAGCAGGGCTAACAGGATGAGAAACGAAATTCCAAAGTTGCGCACGAAAAGCCCCCCGGTTGCTTCAGGTCGAGTATTTCCGAGCGTAACGATTTTGCCGACCGTGGCCAGCTGACACGATGCGCTAATCGTCCGTGATCAACGTCCTGACAAAGTAATAGGCCATCACGCCAAACAGGATCAGTCCGAGCAGGATGAGGAAGATTGGCAGGAAGATCTCCAATCCGTTGCGGAACGCTGGATCGCCACCAACCAGGCCAAACTGTCCGGCGATACCATAGCCGCCCAGGGCCAGTCCGATCAGGGCCAGGATGCCGAATGGCAGGGCTGCGAAGAAACTTCCAGCGCGGGCTTCGGCTTCCATCGCGTGATTGACCTCGATCGCGCGGTTGATGCTGTCTTGTGAGACCTCAACCTGCTCGAAGTCGTCGATGACCTCTGGCTCCAGCCGCGGATCATCATCGACTTCGGGCAGTTCGATTTCGCCTGGCTCAAGGAAGGGCGGCGGCGGCAAGTCTTCACGTTGTGGCCAGACCGATTTCTGGACGCCTTTGGCGCGATCCTCGCCTGCGAGTTCTGAGATGGCGGCAGTAATTTCTTCGGGCGTGGCGCCGTCGGTTGAGACGTTCGGGCGGTCATCCTGAGACGCGGTATCGCCGGTCTCGCCAAGAATTCGCACCATTTGCTGGCGCACGGATTCAGCGGCTTCCTCGGTTGCGGTCCGCGTCGGGGTTTGCGGTTGAGCTTCTTGCTGAGCCGGGGCGTCATCGGCGCCAGGGCGGTGTTCGACCAGAATTTCGCGGGGCTCAGGTGTATAGGCGATCGCTTCGGATTCATGCAGGGCGCGGTATAGGCGCGACGAGGCCACAGGGGTTCGCCCAGGGGCGTTCAGGAACAGGGACTTCTCTGCTGCCCGGCGACGCACCAGCGCATCGACTATCTGCACGCGGCCGCCGATCCTGGCGCGACGCCAATCGTCGAAGGCTTCAGCCGCTTCCAATCGATTGCCGCCATTGATACCGGCAACAACATCCGAGCTGGCAAAGGCTTTTGGCCCGATATTGAACGCCAGAGAGACCAGCGCATCGAATTCATTCTGAGACATTGGCGCCAGCACGCAGCGCGTGACATAGCGCTCAACTGGCGGCAGGTCGTATTCCCGCAGGATCGCTTCAGCTTCAGTTTCGCTGACCCGGATACCCTTACGTGCACGGCGCATGTGGCCGTATCCAATGATCCAGCGACCATTGGGCAATGCTTCTGAGCGTGCGCGAAACCCCTCAAACGCCTTGATGACGTCCAGTCCCGCTTGAGATGTGCGCATATATAATGCCATCACCTGCTCCGGTTTGGGACAGATTATCTATCCGATTGAGGAAGAACTGCAAACTGCGCGCCGCGCCGCAACTGCCCGTTTTTACAACAGAAATAGCGTCGCCAGACCGAGGAAACTGAAGAAGGCCATGGTGTCGGTGAGAGTTAAGACGAAGACGGACGAGGCGACGGCGGGATCGGCGCCCATCCGTTTCAGCGTCAATGGCACCAGGATGCCGGATATCCCGGCCCAGAAAAAGCTCGCAAGCATCGCCACGCCGAGCACGATGGCGAGATTGACATCCTGGAACCAGAACAAGGCGACAAGGCCGACTCCGATGGCGAAAATCACGCCATTGACCAGGCCGGTCAGCGTTTCCCGGACCACGGCCCGGCGCCCGGCCTTGCCTTCCATTTCCCGCTCCGCAATCGCGCGCACAGCCACCGCGAGGCCCTGACTACCGGCATTTCCAGCCAGCGCCGCGACAACGGGCATCAGGATGGCCAGCTGAACCAGGCGATCGATTGTGCCTTCGAACACGGCAATGATGGCCGATGCGACAAAGGCGGTGATGAGATTGATGCCGAGCCAGGGCGCTCGTGCTTTCACCGATTCCCAGACTGTATCCGACCCGTCCGCGGACGACACGTTGGCGAGCGCCAGCAAGTCTTCCGTATTCTCTTCCTGGATGACGTGCACCATGTCATCGACGGTGATCATGCCGACCAGGCGGCCATCGCGATCTTTCACGGGTGCAGATGCCAGCGCATATTTCTGGAACTGATACGCGACCTCTTCCTGATCCAGATCGACGTGAATATCGGAATGGAATTCTTCCATAATATCGGCGAGTTTCACGTCCCGTTCGGTGCGCAGGAGCTGCGAGAGCAGGACATAACCGAGCGGCTTGTTGGACGGGTCGACAACGTAGATTTCATAGAAGTCCGTTGGCAGCTCTTCCGCATTATCCCGTGCAAAATCAATCGTTTGCCCGATGGTCCAGAATTCTGGTGCGGCCAGGAAGTCGCGCTGCATCAAGCGCCCGGCCGTGTCTTCCTCAAACTCGAAACTGGCTTCCAGGACGGCGCGGTCTTCTGGCTCCAGCTCTTCCAGAATGCGTTCGCGGCGGTCCTCATCGAGATCTTCGAGAACCGCGGTCGCATCATCGGTTTCAAGGTCGTCCAGCGCTTCGACCACCGCTTCGTCGCTCATCACCTCGACGGCGTCTTCGCGATACTCTTCACGCAGCTCGATCAGGATGTCGGATGGCAGCTCGCCGCCAAGCAGCTCGACCACGGCCTCGAACCGCTCGGTCGACAAGTGTTCCAACAGGTCGGACGCATCCGCCGGGTGCATGTCCTCCAGCGTCGCGCGGACCCAGTCACCTTCGCCGAGATCTATCGCATCGCGCAGGTCGCTCGCCAGCTGCGCGCGCTGTTCTTCGCCGTCCTGGGCAGATGGATCCGAGGCTTCACTCATAGCGCCTCTTTGGCTTGATCGCCCGGCGCAGGCAAGCCGTTTTTGGGCGAAACCACCCGCAGGCGCCCTTGTTTGCGCGCCGCGTCTGACGCAAGCTGCTGCCCGAGCCAAAGCAAGGGAGGGCTGTGCTCATGACTGACCTACCAATTACCGGCCTGTATACCGGCCTCACCATCATCCTCGCCTTCGTGCTGAGTGCCGGGATCGGCACCTATCGCGGCAAGACCAAGATCTCGATCGGCGATGGCGGTGACGCGGAAACCCTGCTGCGCATGCGCCGGCACGGCAATCTGGTCGAAACCGCAGCGCTGACGCTGCTGGCAATGGCAATCATCGAGATCAATGGCGCCTCGGCGATGTTGCTGCATGGGCTCGGCATTGCCTATATCCTGGCGCGGATTGCCCACCCGATCGGGCTGAAAAAGGACGATATCACCCACCCGCTGCGGGCGATTGGGGCGATGGGGTCGATGCTGGTCATGCTGATCGCAGGCGGCACGGCGATTTGGCAGTTTGTACAGAGTTTGGGGGCTGCTTAGAGGCGCTGGCCCTTGCAGGAGTGCGGCTAAGACTGGATGAAATGGCGCAAGATTCGGCGCGTTTTGCGCACTCTCTTTGAGCCTCATCCTGAGCGAAGTCGAAGGACGAGGCGGGCGCTTGAACACTGGTTCTCGGTCGCCGCGCCCTCCGCTTACGCTGCGGGCATTTTCACACGATTTTTGGTCCCCCGGACCAAAAATTTGGCTTCGCAAATCAGCTGCGGCCCTGCCGGGCATTCTTCACCTATTTTTGGTCCACTGGACCAAAAATTTTGCTGCGCAAATCGGCTGCGGCCCTGCCGGGCATTCTTCACCTATTTTTGGTCCACTGGACCAAAAATTTTGCTGCGCAAATCGGCTGCGAATGGTGCCCGCGGCCGGACTTGAACCGGCAAGCCCAATAATGGGCGGCGGATTTTAAGTCCGCTGTGTTTACCAATTTCACCACGCGGGCACGGCGCCTTCGTTAGCCGGGCTCGCGGCGCGAGACAAGCAGGCATTTGTTCCGGCCGCGAAGGTTAACAGAATCCTTACTGGCATCATCTATGCATGATCCCTGTTATGCTGCGACCATTGCAAAAGAAACGGTATAACGCGATCCTCGTAACCCTGGTGTGCTACGGGCCGCTCCTCGTATTGTTTGGAGGTCTGGCCGTCTGGGTTGCCAGTTAGGATTGGTCGGAACGGCAGGATTCGAACCTGCGACCCCTTGACCCCCAGTCAAGTGCGCTACCTGGCTGCGCTACGCTCCGAACCAAGCCCGGTGGTATAGGCGCATCTTCAGAATTGGCAATGGGAAAAGACGGCGCAAAGCGCGGTCTTCAGGCGGCATCCTTCAGACGCACAGCATCCAGTCTCGCCTTGATATCGGTAAGATCGGAGAGGATCGTCTCCAGACGCTCCTGCGTGCCCGTCGCGGGCGCGGCGGGGTCACTGGCTTCGAAGGCTTTGCGCACGGTTTCTTGCATCTCTCTGGCAGGGCTAACGGATGGCGCAGCATCACCTGAGTCTGCGGGCGCGACAATGCGGGCTTCGCCGCCGAGAACAGATTGTACACCCTGCTCGCTGAGCAGCTTGCCGGCGCCTTTCAGCGTCATACCCTGATCATGCACAAGTGTCTGGATCGCGCGCAGGGCGGCCATATCGTCCGGACGGAACATGCGGCGTCCGTCGCGGCGCTTGAGCGGCTTTACGAATTTCGCGAACTTGGTTTCCCAATAGCGCAGCACATGTGGCTGCAGGCCGAGCTCTTCAGCGGCTTCCCCGATTGAACGATAGGCGTCAGCGGATTTTTCAATCTTGCGGGCAGCAGAACTCGGCATGTCTTAATTGGTCTCGCGTTTAGCCTCCGACGCGATCTTTGAGCATCGGAGAAGGTTTGAAAGTCACAACCTTGCGCGCCGATATCGTTGCCTGAATGCCTGTCTTTGGATTGCGCCCCTCGCGAGCCGCTTTTTTCCGGACATTGAAGTTACCAAAACGAGAGAGTTTAACCGTCCCGTCCTGTTCCAGGTTTTCGCTGATCATTTCCAGCATTCGGTCGAGCAAGTGCGAGGATTCCTGTCGTGTCAGACCGACCTCACGCACAATCGCGTCAGTTAGTTCCACACGTGTGAGCGTTGCATTCGTCACGGTTCAGCTCCTCTTCGTTAACAATAGCGACCGAGTTCTTAACGAAACCAAAAGATCAGAGGCGGAAGAGGCTTGCGCCCCAGGAAAATCCACCACCCATGGCTTCACTGAGCACCAAATGGCCCGGTTGGATGCGACCATCGCTGACCGCAGTGTGTAAAGCAAGTGGAATCGAAGCCGCAGACGTGTTGCCGTGCTGCCCCACCGTCGAGATCACCTTGGCTTCATCAAGCTTCATTTTCTTGGCCACACCGTTCAGAATGCGCTGATTGGCCTGGTGCGGCACGAACCAGTCGACATCGTCCGAATTGATGCCGGTTTCCTCATATACAGCATTGATCGCGCTCGAAATATTCGTCACCGCGTGTTTGAACACCTGGTTTCCGAGCATGCGCACATGGCCGATCGTTCCGGTTGAGGACACGCCGCCATCGACGTGCAACAGCTCGCTCTTGGTGCCGTCCGTGCGAATATGATGCGTCAGGATCCCGCGATCTCCGGCATCTGCCTCGCTTTCCGCTGTGAGCACGACGCCGCCGGCGCCATCGCCAAACAGAACGCAAGTACCGCGATCGGACCAGTCGAGAATACGCGTGAAAGTCTCGGCGCCGATGACCAGGGCGGTCTTGAACAGGCCGGTCTTCAGCATCGAGTCGGCGGTGGCCAGCGCGAACAGGAAGCCGGAACACACGGCCTGCACATCGAAGGCCGCGCCGGGGCCGGTGCCAAGATTGGCTTGCACCGCGGTCGCTGTCGCCGGAAAGGTCTTGTCCGGGGTCGTCGTTGCCAGCACGATCAGATCCACGTCTTCAGCCGCAATCCCCGCATCCGCTAGGATGGCGCGTGCTGCGTTGGTGGCGAGGTCTGAAGTCAGCTCGCCATCGGCTGCAATATGGCGCTGGCGGATGCCGGTGCGTTCCTGGATCCACTGATCCGAGGTTTCGACAATCTCGGACATCTCGGCATTGGTCATTATCCGCTCAGGCAGATAACCGCCGGTACCACGAATTACGCTTCTGATCGCACTCATTCTGAGGCCTCGCTCAAGCTGACTTCGACCCGGTCTCGGCTGAGGCCGGAGGCAACTTCTTCCATATACTGGCTCGCCGCGAGATCCGCCGCCAACCGGACTGCGGTGGCATACCCTTCGGCATCGGTTCCGCCATGGCTCTTTACCACAACACCATTGAGCCCGAGAAGCACGCCGCCATTCACATTTGACGGATCCATCTTTTCTTTCAGGCGTTTGAGGCCGGAACTTGCGAGCGCCGCGCCGACCTTGGAGATCACACCGGATGTCAGGGCTTCACGGACATAGGACGCCACCAGGCGCGCTGTGCCCTCGGCGGTCTTCAGAGCGACATTGCCGGTGAACCCGTCAGTGACGACGACGTCAACAGCGCCCATGGCGATGTCATTGCCTTCGACATAGCCGCGAAAATCGAGCCCGAGTTCGGATTCTCTAAGCCGCTCAGCTGCCAGTTTCAGCGTGTCACGGCCCTTGCCGTCCTCGGCGCCGATATTGAGCAAGCCAATGGTCGGCTTCGCCTTACCTGTCACGGCGCGAGCGTACGCCTCGCCCATGATTGCAAAGGTCACCAATTGATCGGAATCAGCGTCGAGATTGGCGCCGACATCCAGCACAACGGAGCGCCCTTCCATGGTCGGCCAGATCGCCGTCATGGCCGGCCTGTGCACGCCTTCCATCTTGCGCAGGGACATCATCGAGAAGGCCATCAGCGCGCCCGTATTTCCCGCAGACACAGCGGCGCCAGCGCGGCCGGCTTTGACCGCCTGAACAGCGCCCCACATGCTGGTTGTCTTGGCACGGCGCAGCGCTGCTGACGGCTTTTCGCTCATGTCCACGACATCATCATGGTGAAAGATCGTGCAACGATCCATCAAGCCCCGGGACTCAATCCCGGTGGTGATGTCTTCTGCCCGGCCATGCACCTCGAACAGGACATTTTTTCGCTGCGCAGCGAATAGTTTCAGACCGTCGAGAACAACCGTCGGGGCTGCATCGCCGCCCATGGCGTCAATCGACAGAATAAGGCTGGCCATTCGGCAGAACTCCACAAAGCCCTAAAAGTCGGCGCAACCTATGCGCGCGCGGTCGGAAAGGCAACGGCGGGAATGTGCTTAAAACGCGCTTCCTTTACGCGAAGTCAAAGCTCGCCTGGTCCGACCAGGATTTGCTCGGGCGCAACCCGCTCGACCCGGTCGTTCAGGTCGAGGACATAATTCGCGAGCTCCAGCGCTTTTTCCGCGTCAGGCTGGATGTTGCGCTGAATGACCTGCGCCAGATGTTTGTCCGGCCCGCCCTGCTCCAGCGCTTCGTCAACCGCTGATGCCAGGCCGTAAAACTCCTCGCCCATTTTTCGAATCCGGCGCGCGATCGACGAATCGCCAACGCCATGCTCGCGCAGGGAATGATCGAAATCCGAGAACAGCTTTTCCGAGAAGGCTTTTGACAGCGCCTTGCCGTCACTGCCCTGCTCTCGGAACCGGCGCATGGCGAGCGTGGCGACGAGTGCCACCATGTGGAAGCGCCCATAGATCGTATCCGGCGTCCAGCCGCGTAAATACGGCTCTGGTTCGCGCGCCAATTTCGTCACCTCATCGCGCCACTTCCTGACCGCTTCGGGGTCAACATTCGATTTCTTGAACCACGCAAACATGAACCGCCCTATTTTCGTCTCGTCTCTGGTGTTTCCTGACGCTTGCCAATTACAGGTTTTCGGCCTTATCTCCAGCTCAGTTATCAGGAGTACCCTCATGGCGCGACGTGTCATTCTCGCATCTATCGCACTGGCAAGCCTTACAACGGCCTGTATCAGCCCGATTGAGGACTATCACGGGTACACCGCTGACGAAGTGTTGCCGCAGAATATCAAAGTCGGCGAAGATTCGCGAGCCAGCGTGCTGGCGCAACTGGGCTCGGCGTCGACCGAAAGCGTATTTGACGAGAATACCTGGTTCTATGTCACCACCCAGCGCGAACGCATCGCCTTCCTGACACCGCGGACCAAGGCGCGCTCAATCACCGCCATCCGGTTCGGAGAGGATGATCTTGTTGAAGAGCTCCTGACCTATGACGAAGCCGATGGCTCGGTCATTCGCTATGCGTCGCGCGAAACGCCGACGCGTGGCCGCCAGCTTGGTCTGCTTGAACAAATCTTCGGAACCGTAGGCGCCGTTGCGCTGCCGCAGACTGATGAGCGAACCCCCGGCAACCCAACCGGCCGCCGCTAATCGCTGGACAACACGGCGTCGTCCGCCTGAAACTGCGGGTCCTGCGCCCACATATCAGAACATGAATAGGAATCGCCGTCGAATGGCGTGAAGGAGACGCAGGCATATTCCGCCTGTGCGCTTTCCTCGAACTGCGGTGCCCCTGTCCACGCGTGCATGGCCTTCACCCCCGTCCAGGCGCTTAGATAAATATTGCCCGCATGTGACGGCATACGGGCGCTGTCACGCGGCGATCGATAATGCTCAACGCCGTTCACGTACCAGATGATTTCGTCTGGATGCCACTCAAACGCGTACAGATTCATGCGCTCGGAAAAGTCGAATCCGAGCGGTTCGCGGCTATATGCCCCTTTTCTGCCCGCTCTCCAGTAATTGTATTCGATGCCGCTCGGGCGATTGCCCACAAATTCGATATCGATTTCATCCTGGGGATCGCCAGACCACGGGCCAGTATAGGTGAAGAAGGTCGACACGACCCCACGCTCACCCGACGGGCGCATGATCACTTCGTAGCGGCCATAGCCATATTTCTCGCGCGTCTTCATCTCGGCCATGCTGGGTCGTGTACCGTTTTTGCCGGCCTGGACCCGCAAAATCAGCCGATCGTGCTGCTGGATAATGTTCTCGATCAACCATGGGCCACCATAATAGGCCTTTGGTTCATCATTCTTCTGAGTGGATACCCGCCAATCATTATAGTCCAGCGGCTGCCGCAGATCCGCGAAAAACGACCCTTGCCGGATTGGACGGGGTTGCGGCACAGGCGCAGGGCGTACCGGGCGGCTGTCTGTGGAGTCAGTTTCGTCGACATCGCGATCTGGCGAATCCCGCGGAATCTCAACAATGGCAGGCACGTCAGACGTGTCTGGCACGATCGCGATGGTTGAAACTATGGGCTCGGGAGACACCCCCGCAACCCGGCTGAGCGACAGCAAAAACGCAAATACCCAAGCAAACGGCACTAAAACATAGCGACCATTTGTTTGCTCGGAACGCGCAAAATTTATCAGACTCGTTAACAGCATTCGGGTTCAAGTTCGGCTAGCCCCCGAATTTACAGCAATTTCCGGACCAATCATTGTTAACGATCGGCTACGAAAAAAACCCGCGTCCGAAGACGCGGGTTTTCTTATTTCGCGTTTGGGTTGTGCTTAGTGACCACCCGCCAGCACGGCGAGCATCAAAAGCGCCACAATATTGGTGATTTTGATCATTGGGTTCACCGCTGGACCAGCCGTGTCCTTGTACGGATCGCCAACTGTATCGCCGGTGACGGCAGCCTTGTGGGCTTCAGAGCCCTTGCCGCCATGATTGCCGTCTTCGATATATTTCTTGGCATTGTCCCATGCCCCGCCGCCTGAGGTCATCGAGATGGCCACAAACAGGCCGGTCACGATCACACCGAGCAGCATCGCGCCAACCGCAGCAAGCGCGGCTGGAACGCCGGCAATCCACCAGATCAGCAGGAACAGGACGACCGGAGACAGTACCGGCAGCAATGACGGAACAATCATTTCCTTGATCGCCGCAGAGGTCAGAATGTCGACCGCTTTGCCGTAATTCGGCTTCGAGGTCCCGGCCATGATGCCCGGATCATTCTTGAACTGGCTGCGCACTTCTTCCACAACCGCCTGCGCGGCGCGGCCAACAGCCATCATCGACATACCACCGAACAGGAATGGCAGCAGGCCACCGAAGAGCAGTCCAACCACGACGTACGGGTTGGCGATGGAGAAGTCGACTGTGACGCCGTGCAGGATGGACCCTTCTGCGGCATGCGTCGCAAAGTATTTGAGGTCCTCATTATAGGCCGCGAACAGCACCAGAGCACCGAGACCGGCAGAACCGATCGCATAGCCCTTGGTCACCGCTTTCGTGGTGTTGCCGACCGCGTCCAGTGCGTCGGTTGTGTCGCGCACAGAACTTGGCAGCTCCGCCATTTCAGCAATACCGCCAGCATTGTCAGTCACAGGACCAAAGGCGTCGAGCGCGACGATCATACCCGCGAGCGCCAGCATGGTCGTGGTCGCGATCGCAATGCCGAACAGGCCTGCCAGGTTAAAGGTCAGGATAATCCCGGCCATGATGGTGATCGCTGGCAGCGCCGTTGATTCAAGCGAGACAGCCAGGCCCTGGATCACGTTGGTACCGTGCCCGGAGGTCGAGGCTTCCGCCACAGACTTCACCGGACGATAGTCGACGCCGGTATAGTATTCTGTGATGACAACGATCAGCGCCGTCACAACGAGGCCGGCAACGCCGCAGAGGAACAGATCCATGCCTGTTACTGCGCCCGTCAGCCCGAGTGCGGCCGCAGCCCCATCAAGCGCACCGAAGCCGTTTGGCAGGGCATAGTTCACGGCAATGGCGAGCCCCCCCACGGTCAGGATGCCCGTCACGATGAGGCCCTTGTACAGCGCGCCCATAATGTTCGTGGAGCCTTTACCGAGCTTGACGAAGAAGGTGCCGATGACCGAAGCGAAGATACACACCGCACAGATGGCCAGCGGGAAGAGCAGGATCGCGCCGAGATAGCTGGTGCCACCGAAATAGATCGCGCTCAGCACCATCGTCGCCACAATCGTCACCGCATAGGTTTCGAAGAGGTCAGCCGCCATGCCGGCGCAGTCACCGACATTATCGCCGACATTGTCAGCAATGGTCGCAGCGTTACGTGGGTCATCTTCCGGGATACCGGCTTCGACCTTGCCGACCATGTCACCGCCGACATCCGCACCCTTGGTGAAGATACCGCCGCCGAGACGGGCGAAGATTGAAATCAGGGAGGCCCCGAAGCCAAGCGCAACCAGGCCATCAACAACCTTGCGGCTGCTTTCTTCATAGCCGACGACGCCGACAAGCAGGCCGTAATAGGCAACCACACCGAGCAGCGCCAGGCCAACCACCAGGAGGCCGGTCACGGCGCCTGATTTAAACGCCATGGACAGACCGTCCTGCAGCGAGTTGCTGGCCGCCTGTGTGGTGCGAACATTGGCCTGTACGGACACTTTCATGCCGATAAAGCCAGCCGCGCCAGACAGCACAGCGCCGATCACGAAGCCGAGTGGAACTTCCCAGTTCCGGAACAAGATGGCGAGAACGATCACAACGCCGACGCCGACCATGGCGATCGTGCGATACTGGCGGCTCAGATAGGCGTTTGCGCCTTCCTGAATCGCTGATGCGATCTCTTTCATGCGGTCATTACCCGCATCCGCTTTCATAATCGATTGGCTCTGCAGCCAACCAAACCCAATCGCGAGCACCGCCGCGACTAAGGCTATCCAAAACCAGAGGGTCATTTAGCCCTTCCTCCCTAATTCAATGGCGAGCCTCTCACAGCCTCGCTCTACGTGTTTGTGGGACCATGACTGCAACAGCCACAGCGCATTCGCAAGGATTATCGCGCTGGGCGCGAGTCGGAACTCTACAATTCGGGCTAATGCTCAAACCCAAGAGTTGATGGAGGGTTAACGCGCTGCCCATCGTAGCGCAGGTCAAGGCCAGGCGATTCGGTCAGAGTCCCGACCCGCGTGAAGCCCGGAATCACCTTGTTTTGCTGGGCACTCAGCAGGATTCTGTAATCATCTCCGGCCGTACATTGCGCTAGGATTTCAGCCAACTCGGTGGTCGGTGAGGCCAGCGGCACGCGCTCCAGGTCGATCGCAGCGCCGCAGCCCGAGGCCGTCGCCAAACGCAGTGCATCGATCAACAGTCCATCCGACACATCCATGCTCGCGGATGCCAGGTCAGCCACGGTGTGCGCCGCCGTCGCCGGACTGATGCGCGGCACCTGATAGTGCTCCAGGGCGTGCGGATCACCGCCCTCGCGTGCGGCCTTCAAGCCGATCCCGCCCCAGCCAATTTCTCCATTGATATAAAGCGTGTCGCCCACGCGCCCGCCGGTTCGCCGCACAGGCGCCTTGCCAAGACAACGCCCGGTCAGGGTCAGTGTGAGCGTGAGTGGGCCATCATGGTGCACCAGATCCCCGCCGATCAGCGATACGCCGAACGTGTCCAGATCCATCTGGACCCCCGACATGAACTGCGCGAAAGCCTGCTCCGTCCTGTTGCCGGGCCAGGCGATGGACAACAGCGCCTCCAGCGGCTCAGCGGCCTTGGCATGGATGTCCGAGACGTTCACCCGCACCAGTTTCTGGCCAACACTGGACATCGGATCGGTGGGCAGGAAATGCACGCCTTCAACCAGCGTGTCCATGGTTGCAATTGTCGGCCCCAGCGCCGTCAGCAAGGCGACATCGTCGCGCAAGGCGTCAGCGCCTTCCGACGTCACCATCGGGGCGATATAGCGTTCGATCCAGGTGTGTTCGTCCATACCGGTCTCCGCCGTGGACTAAGGCCTAAGCCTCTTCTGGCCGCAAGTCCTTTGAGACATTGTCGAGCACGGCATTGACGAAATTCGCTTCGGTCTTGTCGAAGAAATCATGTGCCAGGGAGACATATTCATCCAGCAGGATGCGCCGCGACAGTTCCTGATGCGCGACCAGTTCGGCGACGGCCGCCCGCAGGATGGACCGCGTCGTGGAATCCAGGCGAGACAGTTTCCAGCCCTTTGAGAGTCGCGCCAGAATGGCTTTGTCGACGGTGGCCTGATGCTCGATCGTGGCATTGACGATGGCTTTGAACAGATCCGGATCGGCTTCCTCAACCGGGTCCTCGTCCGGGCCGAGGCCAAGACGATCATCCATCAGGTCACGGATGGCTGACTTACCGCTCTGGCCGGTCTGCTCCATCTGATAAAGCGCCTGCACAGCCGCCAGCCGTGCGCCGGCGCGTCGGGCCCGAATGACCTCAAATGGAAGTTTCTGTTCGCTCATCGCGCGTCCTTGCCACCGGTGGCCTCAAAAAGCCATGCCCTTTTGCCGGATTGAACTGCGAATAATCAACATCGGGCTCGCTATCCTTCGACTTCGCTCAGGATGAGCGTGGTCGTTTGGTCCCCGTCAATTTGAAGAATTTGCTTTTCGTGGGATCGGCGGGCGCTGTTTTTGATTTGGCCAGAGACTTGAGGGTTTCCAGGTCACCCCGGATGTAGGCTTCCTTCTTTGCCCGGCTCCATCCTTTCAACCGGCGCTCGGCGGCAACCATGTCTTCTGGATCTTCAAAGTCCTCGCTCCAGACCAGTTCGACCGGGCGGCGCCTAAATGTGTAGGCTTTGGGGTCCAATCCTTCATTGTGCGCGTGCACGCGATTCATCACGTCATCTCCGCGATGACTCCCCACATAGTACGCTCCGTTGGCACAGCGCAGGATGTAGACGAAAAAGTGCATCCAGGCACAATACAGCTCATCCTGAGCGAAGTCGAAGGATGCAGCGGGGCGGTGGCTTACCGAACGAACTTCTTCCGAAGCTTCAGCATTTCCAGGCATGCGATTGCAGCGTCCTTGCCTTTATTCTTCTGTTTCCGCTCAGCTCGCGCAAGCGCCTGGGCTTCGTTTTCGACCGTGACGATGCCGTATCCAATCGCCAGGCGACGGTCTGTGGTCAGGAACATAAGGCCCTTGGCACTCTCACCGCAGACATAGTCATAATGCGTGGTCTCGCCGCGAATGACGCAGCCAAGCGCGATATAGCCGTCATATTTGGCGCTGTCGGCAGCCATGGCGATGGCGCCTGGGACTTCGAATGCGCCCGGCACCATGATGGTCTCGATCTCACACTCCTCACCAGACGCATCCAGCGCTTCGCGCGCGCCTTTCTCCAGCTCTTCAGAGATGTGCGCGTAATAGGGGGAATTCACAATCAGAATGCGGTGCGGCATCGGTTTAGTCCTTATCAGAGAGCGGGCGCCAGCCTTCAATGGACAGCCCATAGCCATCCAGGCCCGCAACCCGGGTCGGTTCGGTGTCAGAGAGGTAGATCATCTTGCGAACGCCGAGTTCGCGCAGAATCTGCGCACCGACGCCATATTCGCGCAGCGGTGCGTGGGTGTCGCTCGGTTCAGATGTTTTCATGCCCAGCCGCTCAGCCAGCGCATTCGGGCGCATCGTGTTCACAAACACCACCACGCCTGGTTCATCCGCATCCGCAATGATTTTCATCGCCCGCTCGACCAGACCTTCACGAGGCCCCTGCTCGCCGAGAATATCGGCCAGAACATCTGTGCGGTGGACGCGGACAATCGTCGTACTGTCAGGCTCGATGCCGCCATGAACGATGGCGATGTGCTCGCTATTATCCAGCGCGTTGCGGAAGATGACGGTCTTGAAGCCATTGCCATAAGCGCTTTCGAGCGGTGCTTCGACACGGCGCTCGAGATAGCGATCATTCTTGCGGCGATATTCGATGAGATCGGCAATCGTGCCAATCTTGAGCCCGTGCAGCTGCGCGAAGGAGACGAGCTCTGGCAAGCGCGCCATGCTGCCATCATCATTCATGATCTCGCAGATCACGCCGGCGGGATAGAGTCCGGCCATGCGTGAAATGTCGACGGCCGCCTCCGTATGCCCGGCGCGCACCAGCGTGCCGCCATCCTTGGCGATCAGCGGGAAGACGTGACCGGGGGAGACAATATCGGCGGCGTCGCACAAAGGATCGATCGCGACCTGGACGGTGTGGCTGCGGTCATGGGCAGAAATACCGGTGGTGACGCCTTCAGCAGCCTCAATCGAAACGGTGAAGGCCGTGCCCATGCTTTCGCGATTTTCCCGCGCCATCATGTCGAGATTGAGCGCACGTCCGCGTTCGCCGGTCATGGCAAGGCAGATCAGGCCACGACCGAACCTGGCCATGAAATTGATCGCTTCCGGCGTGGCAAAATTCGCCGGGATGATCAGATCGCCTTCATTCTCGCGATCCTCTGCATCGACAAGAATGTACATCTTGCCATTGCGGGCATCCTCGATGATCTCATCAATGCTGGAAATAGCAGCGGAAAAGTCTTCAGCCATCCTTGGCTCCTTCAGCATCATGCGGGGTCGGCGCATCGACGCCAATCATGCGGGCCACGTAGCGTGCCAGCATATCGATCTCAAGATTAACCCGCGATCCGGGCTGCAATTCTCTCAGCGTGGTAACGTCCCAGGTGTGCGGGATGATCGCGACCTGGAAGTCGCCGTTCGGCAAGGCGTCCGCCACGGTCAGCGAGACACCATTGATTGCCGCCGAGCCTTTCTTGGCAAAATAGCGGGCAATGTCCTCAGGTGGCCGGATGGTGATCCGGTAACTCTGGCCTTCGGGCTCCACCGCGACGACCTCACCAACGCCATCAATATGCCCGAAGACAAAATGACCGCCCAGCTCCTGGCCAAGTTTCAGGCTTTGCTCGAGATTGACGGCGCTGCCCTCTTCCCAGTCGCCGAGCACAGTCAGTGACAAGGTTTCCGGCACCGCTTCCACGGCGAACCAGCTGCCTTCTCCGCGCGCGCCGAAATCGACGACGGTCAGGCAGACACCTGCGTGCATGATGGACGCGCCCATCTCGATACTCTCGACGGGATATGCGCAATCGACCTCGAAGCGGCGCAGACCGTTGCGGTCTTCGGCTTTGCTAATCGTTCCGACATCGGTCACCAGACCTGTAAACATGGAGCCCTCCTGTAGAGCTTAGGCCCTAACATAAGTCTCCAGGGTGTCATCCCCAATCCGTTCCGTGGCGGCAGTGCGCCAACGCGGCGCATCTGGCATCTCGGAAAGCCCCAAGGCCGCGACGGCAGGCAGGCCATCGCCGCCAATCAGGATCGGGGCGCGAAACCACTGGATTGTATCGACCAGCCCGGATTTGATGAAACTCGCCGCAAGCTTGCCGCCGCCTTCCAGAAAGACGCGCGAAAGCCCTTCGACCGCGCAACGGTCGAGCAGGCGCTGCGGCGAGACTTTGCCATCCTCGCCGGGCACGACCCAGATTTCCGGGCCGTTCTCATCGGCGCCTTCCGGGTACCCGGTCGCCGGTCCAGCACTCGCCAGAACGACTTTGCCGAGTCCTTGAGATGCGAGCAGCCTGGCATGGGCTGGCGTTCGCAACTGGCTGTCGGCGACAATTCGGACCGGTTGGCGCGGCGGCGGCGGAACGGTGCGTGCGGTCAGCAAGGGATCGTCGGCCAGCACCGTTCCGACCCCGACAAGCACGGCATCATGGTCCGCGCGCATACGATGCACGCGGGCGCGGCTGTCGCTATTGGTGATCCACTGGCTGACACCATTGGCGAGCGCAATTCGGCCATCCATGCTGGTGGCAATCTTCAGCGTGACCTGTGGACGGGACATAGCGGGCTAGTCCTCGTCCAGCTCGGACTGTTTGATGAAGGCCGCGAAATCCGATGGCGCATCGAAATCACGATACACGCTCGCATAGCGCACATAGCCGACTGGATCGACGACGCGCAGGCTTTCCATGGCGAGCTCGCCAATGTCCTGAGACGCGACTTCGGTCTCGCCGCTGCTTTCGAGTTTTCGAGCAATGCCGGAGACAATCTGATCGATCTGCTCGGTCGAGACGGGGCGTTTGCGAAGCGCGATCGCGATCACGCGCGCCAGTTTCTCACGCTGGAAGGGCACGCGCTTGCCATCGCGTTTGACGACCATGATTTCGCGCAACTGAACGCGTTCAAAGGTCGTAAAACGCGCGCCGCAATTATCGCAGCCCCGGCGTCGGCGCACAGCGGTATTGTCTTCTGCAGGTCGGCTGTCCTTGACCGCCGTATTTTCAGATCCGCAGAATGGGCAGCGCAAACGATCAGGCCCCCAATCCGTTATAAATCGGGAACTTAGCCGTCATTTTTTCAACTTCAGCGCGAACTTTCGCTTCCGTGGCTGCGCTATCACCGCTGGCCACGGCATCGACCACTTCGCCGATCCATTTACCGATCTGTGTGAACTCCTCGACGCCGAATCCGCGCGTGGTTCCCGCTGGCGAGCCGACACGAATGCCGCTCGTGACCATTGGCTTCTCCGGATCAAACGGCACACCGTTCTTGTTGCAGGTAATGTACGCGCGCTCGAGCGCCTGCTCCGCATCGCGGCCGGTGACGCCTTTCGGGCGCAGGTCGATCAGGGCGACGTGAGTATCCGTGCCGCCCGAGACCAGGTCCATGCCGGCGTCTTTCGCGGCAGCAGCCATGGCCTTTGCGTTCTCGACCACGTCGGCGGCGTATTGATCGAATTCCGGCGTCAGGGCTTCACCGAAGGCCACAGCTTTACCGGCAATGACGTGCATCAGAGGGCCACCCTGGATGCCAGGGAAGACGGCCGAATTCACCTTCTTGGAAATGTCGGCATCATTGGTCAGCACCATGCCGCCACGTGGCCCCCGCAGGGTCTTGTGCGTGGTCGTCGTCGCAACATGGCAATGATCGAGCGGATTGGGGTGCGCCTTTCCAGCGACCAGTCCGGCAAAATGCGCCATGTCGACCAGGAAGAAGGCGCCGACGGCATCTGCGATCTCTCTGAAGCGCGCAAAGTCGATCTGGCGCGGATAGGCCGAGCCACCGGCAATGATGAGCTTGGGTTGATGTTCTTTGGCGAGCGCCTCGACCTGATCGAAATCGATCAGGTGATCGTCTTCGCGAACGCCATACTGAATGGCATTGAACCATTTGCCTGACTGGTTGGGGCGCGCGCCATGCGTCAGGTGACCGCCAGCATCAAGGCTCATGCCGAGAATGGTATCACCCGGCTGGATCAGCGCCTGAAACACGGCCTGGTTGGCTTGCGAGCCGGAATTCGGCTGCACATTGGCAAAGCCGCAATTGAACATCTGCTTGGCACGGTCGCGGGCAATGTCCTCGACAATGTCGACATACTCACAGCCGCCATAATAGCGCCGCCCGGGATAGCCTTCGGCATACTTGTTGGTCAGGACCGTGCCCTGTGCTTCCAGCACCGCCTGCGAGGCGATATTTTCAGACGCGATCAGTTCAATCTGATGCTGCTGGCGTGTTTGTTCTTTCTCGATGGCGGCGAACACGTCCTGATCGCGATCTTTCAGCGATTGAGAAAAGAAGGTCGCAGTATCGAAGCGTGTCGGATGGCTGGTGTCTGGCATGGCGCATTCCCTAATTCTGCCCGATCATGTACGGCGACACGCGGCGCGCTGCAAGCTGTCTTTTTTTCTTCCGAATATTAGCCCGCGATTACCGCCGTTTTCTATATTCTATTTGGCACGTTGGCTTGAATTCTTGGTCGATTCGATGCTTTTATAGTTTCCGGGCCCGACGGAGAGCGGGTTTCTCAATAAATATATAAGAGCCGACACATGCCCCAGCAATCAAAAGCCGAGTTGCTCGAAATGACGACGGATATTGTCGCGTCATTTGTTGCCAACAATCCAGTCCCGGCAAGTGGACTGCCCGATCTCATCACCACCGTGCATGAGACCGTTCTGGAACTGGCGTCGGAGGAACCCGCCAAGCCACCGCGCCCTGATCCTGCCGTGCCGATTTCGAAATCGATCACACCGGATCACATCATCTGCCTGGAAGACGGGCGGAAGCTGAAAATGCTCAAGCGCTATTTGCGCTCGCGCTTTGATCTTACGCCGGAAGAATACCGGGCGCGATGGGGTTTGCCGAGCGATTACCCGATGGTCGCCCCGAATTATGCCAAGCGACGCTCCGCGTTTGCAAAAGAGATTGGTCTCGGAAAGAAACGCGCGAACTAGGCGGCTTTCTCGTCCAGGCCGAGCTGTTTCCAGACAGCCAGAATGGCTGCGACCAGGTCATCCATCATCGCTTCGGTGTGGACCGGGCCAGGCGTGAAGCGCAGGCGTTCGGTGCCTTTCGGGACGGTTGGATAATTGATCGGCTGCACATAGATGCCGAAATCGAAGAGGAGCGTGTCGGACAGCGCCTTGCACTTCTCCGGATCGCCAACCAGCAGCGGCACGATATGCGTTTCGCTTTCCATCAACGGCAGACCGGCATCGCGCAATTTCTGCTTCAGCAGTGCCGCTTGCGCCTGATGTGACTTGCGCAGCTTGCGCCCGTCATCGGAACGCAGCTTGCGAATACTGGCAAGGGCGCCTGCGGCCATGACCGGACAGGTCGAGGTGGTGAAGATGAAGCCGGACGCCGTCGAACGGATGGCATCAATGATGGTCTCATGCGCCGCGATATAGCCGCCCATGACGCCGAAAGCCTTGCCGAGCGTGCCTTCAACAATGTCGAGGCGGTGCATGACATTGTCGCGCTGCGCAACCCCTGCGCCCTCTTCGCCATACATGCCGACCGCGTGAACCTCATCGAGATAGGTCAACGCATCGAACTCATCCGCGAGATCGCAGATCGCTTCGATCGGGCCGACATCGCCGTCCATGGAATAGACGCTCTCGAACGCGATCACTTTGGGACGCTCAGGATCGTCATTTTCCATCAAAGCGCGCAAATGCTCGACATCATTGTGACGGAACACCCGGTAATCCGCGCCCGAGCGGCGGATGCCTTCGATCATGGAGGCATGATTGAGCGCATCGGAATAGATGATCAGCTCGGGCAGGATCTTGCCGAGCGTCGACAGGGTCGCGTCGTTGGAAACATAGCCGGATGTGAACAAGAGCGCGCCCGATTTGCCATGCAGGTCCGCCAGTTCTTTTTCGAGCTCGACATGATAGCGCGTCGTCCCCGAAATGTTGCGCGTGCCGCCAGAGCCGGCGCCAAAGCTGTCGATCGCTTCATGCATGGCATCGATGACATCATCATCCTGGCCCATGCCGAGATAATCATTCGAACACCAGACGATGATCTCGCGCTCACCATGCTCGAAACGGGCCGTCGCCTTTGGAAACTCGCCTTTGTGGCGGTGCAAATCGACAAAAACGCGATAGCGTCCCTCATCGTGGATCGTGTCCAGCGCGCTCTCGAAGGCTTTCAGATGTTTCATGGCAAATGTGTTCCGTTGGGTGCGAACCGGGATGTAAGGGATTGCCCCTAATTTTGAAACGGTATGAATGGACGCACTACTGCGAAATCCCATACGGGAATACCCGTATAGGGAAATTCTCTAGGCGTCATAGCCCGGGGACTCGCGGTCGAGTTTGCGCAGCAGACCCGGCCAGGCGAGCATATTCGCCAGTGTTTTCGTGCCTTCCGGGTTCGCTTGCCCTTTTACGACACCCTGAACCTCTTGCGACGGAATGACCATGTTTTCACGTCCGGCCGTCAGCGCCCGCACCTGCATCGAGCAGGCCCGCTCCAGGAAGAACATGCGCAGGAAGCATTCGGCCGCCGTGCCACCGACCGTCAGCGTGCCGTGATTGTAGAGCATCATATTGTTCTTTTCGCCCATGTCGGCGACGAGGCGCTCGCGCTCGCCATGATCCAGCGCAACGCCTTCATAGACGTGATAGGCAAGATCGTGACGCGCCAGCATCGCCGTCTGGCTGAGCGGCAACAGGCCTTCCTTGTTGGCAGACACCGCGACGCCATCATCGGTGTGCAAGTGCATCACAACCTGGGCGTCTTCACGAGCGGCGTGAATGGCTGAGTGGATGGTGAAACCGGCCGGGTTGATGAAGTAAGGCGTTTCCTGAACGACATTTCCGTCGAGATCGACCTTGACCAGGGACGAGGCGGTAATCTCTTCGAAGAACATGCCATACGGGTTGATCAGGAAGTGATGATCGGGCCCGGGCACACGGTGCGAGATGTGCGTGAAGATCATATCCGTCCAACCATACAGGGCCGTCAGGCGGTACATCGCGGCGAGGTCGACGCGCGTTTTCCATTCTTCTTCGCTGACCTGCCCTTTGAGGCTGGTAATCTGCATTCCGTCTGCCATCGCTCATTCTCCGATCTGTTCGTTGGTCGCATTGTACCGGGAAGGTTCCGTTTGGGCAATTGAAGGCGGCGCTTGACCCCGCGTCCGATGCCCCCGACATAGGGGCGCATGACCACCTGTATTGCCTTCACAGCCTCGAAACGTCCGGAAGCTCAGGAAGCGCTGAAGCGCCTGACCCAGAAGTATGGACAGTATGATGAAGACAAGGCTGATGTCATCGTCGCGCTCGGCGGGGATGGCGCCATGCTCGACACGATGCGCCGTCGGTTTGAAGACCACAAACCCGTCTATGGCATGAATCGCGGCACGGTCGGCTTCCTGATGAACGAGTATGATGAGGATGATCTGATTGCCCGCATCGACCGTGCTGAGCGCGCGACAGTCATGCCGCTGCGCATGGATGTGACCGACGTGCACGACCAGACCCACCAGCGCCTCGCCATCAATGAAGTCTCGATCCTGCGGCAGACGGCGCAGACCGCGAAGCTGCGGATCATTGTCGATGGCAAGGAACGCATGGCCGAGCTGTCCTGTGACGGCGTCATGGTGGCAACGCCTGCCGGCTCAACTGCATACAATCTTTCTGCCCATGGCCCGATCCTGCCGATTGGTGCCAATCTGCTGGCCCTGACCCCGGTCAGCGCGTTTCGGCCCCGCCGCTGGCGCGGCGCCTTGCTGCGCCACGATGCGCAAGTCGATATAGATGTCATCGCCCCGCGCCGGCGTCCGGTCGCTGCGGCGGCCGACAATCAGGAAGTTCGCGACGTCACCCGCGTCTCCATTCGCGCCGATCGATCGCAGCATCTGACCATGCTGTTCGACCCCGGTCACGCGCTGGATGAGCGCATATTGCGTGAACAATTCGCCTTCTAGACTTAACCTTTTTTCGCCATTTAATCAGTCGTTTGTTAAGCCGCGTTTGCTATAGATGGCAGCATGGTTAAGTCGCTATTCAATATGTTCAAGAAGCCCAAAGCTGGCTCAGAACTCCTCACTGAACTCGACATTACGCGAGTGGTTGGGGCCGCTGACGACGAGTCTGAAATGCCTGTCGCCAATGAAGCCGAACTCGAGCCTGCCGAAGCGGTTGAGAACTGGAAACAGAACGATCTCGATCTGTTGCAGACAACCTGGCAAGCTTGCTGCGACAAGCCTCAAGATGTCGATTCTGATGACGCCTTCCGCCGCGCCCTGCACAATCTGCATGGGGCCTCAGGCGCCTATGGTGGCGGTGCTCTGACACGCCTGTCCGGTTCGCTGCAAGAGCTGGTTTCCAGCGTTGACG
The DNA here is from genome assembly GCA_024742355.1 of Hyphomonadaceae bacterium. GTDB lineage: Bacteria > Pseudomonadota > Alphaproteobacteria > Caulobacterales > Hyphomonadaceae > Henriciella. Next base: position 75,515 of record JANSYM010000007.1, read on the forward strand.
ACCTACAAGCCGAAGCGGCTCTGGTGAACCTGCATGTGCAGGCCTGCCGCGCCGCTGCGTTTGGAGACGGCTCAGCCGCTGATGAAGTTGCAGATGCGGTTTGTCAGGCCCTGGAAGACCAGGTCCGCGGACGCCTGCACGGCTAAGCCAAGCCGGCTATCCGACGCCCTGAAAACCTTCAACTTCCCGCTTGGGCTTGTCCCCGCGATCGATGCCGAGCAGCAGCACGACGGCTGAGGCGACGAAGATCGAGGAATAGGTTCCGACCACAACACCGAAGATGAGCGCGAAACTCATGCCGCGCAGAACCGGTCCGCCGAACAGGAAGATCGAGAGCAGCGCCAGCAGTGTCGTGCTCGATGTCAGCAAGGTCCGGGACATGGTCGCGTTGATGGCGAGATCGACGACCTTGAACAATTCCAGCTTCTTGTATTTCCGCGCCTCTTCCCGCACGCGGTCGAACACGATCACCGTGTCGTTCATCGAATAGCCGACAATGGTCAGCAAGGCCGCAATGGTCGCCAGGTTGAACTCAAACCCGGTGAAGGCGAACATGCCCATGGTCAGGATGACATCGTGAAACAGCGCCGCGACCGCGCCAAGGGCGTACTGCCACTGGAAGCGGAACGAGATGTAGATCATCATCAGGGCCAGCGCGACGGTCAGCGCCATGATGCCGGATCGGAACAGTTCGCCGGAAACTTTCGGTCCGACCGAGGCTTCGGATCGCAGATTGAACCGCTCCGCCCCGATCAGGTCCCGCATTGCTGCGCTCACCTCGTCACCGGCACGGTTTTGCGCCTCGTCTGGCGTTTCATCGCCGACGGGTGGCTGGGGCTCAAAGCGGATAACCGCAATTTCCGGCGCGTTCGGGCCAGTGCCACGCGCTGAGTTGACCTGCACATCGCCGGTCACAAGTCCGGTCACGGTGCTACGGATCTGGTCAGCGGAAATATCCTCAGGCTTGTCCACCTCAATCACAGCGCCACCGGCAAAGTCGATGCCGAGATTGAGGCCGCGCGTGCCCAGCAGCGCCGCAGACGCAACCAGCGCGACCAGTGAAACGATCAGCGCAATGAAGCGCAGGCTCATGAATGAGACAGCTGTTTTTTCAGGCCATAGTCGTAAAAGCATGGTGCGTGTCTTTCCTTACATGGCCAGCCGTTTGGGGCGTATGGTGCGCAGGTACATGACGGTCAGCCAGCGGGTCACGACAAAGGCGGTGAACACCGATGTCAGGATGCCGACAGCCAGCGTCACGGCAAAGCCTTTCACCGGCCCCGACCCCACCATGTAGAGAATGGAGGCGGCAATGAATGTCGTGATGTTGGCATCGAGAATCGCCGACAGCGCGCGTTCATAGCCGGCCTGAATAGCCGTCGCGGGCGAGCGCCCGGAGGCCTGCTCTTCCCGGATACGTTCGAACACGATGACGTTGGCGTCCACGGCCATACCGATGGTCAGGATGATCCCGGCAATACCAGGCAAGGTCAGCGTCGCGCCGAAACCCGATAAGGCGCCGATGATAAGCACAATGTTGGACAATAGAGAGCCGACCGCGAAGCCGCCAATCAGGCCATAAGCGAGGATCATAAAGACGCCGACAAAGGCAAGGCCAATCAGACTTGCCCGCGAGCCGGCAGCGATCGATTCTGCGCCGAGGGTTGGCCCCACGGTGCGCTCGTCCAGGAAATTCAGTTTGGCTGGAAGTTCACCGGCCTCAATGATCGCGGCCAGGTCTTCGGCTTCCTCGACCGAAAACTGACCTTCGATAATCACATTGCCGCCCGGGATCGGCACCCGAATACTCGGCGACGACATCGACGTCCCATCCAAAACGATCGCAAAATTCCGCCCGACATTGTTGCGCGTCAGATTGTAGAACTTGGTCGCCGCAGAACTGTTCAGGCGGAAACACACAGCCGGGAAGTTGGCTTCATCGAAGCAGCGGTTTGCAGTCGCAATATCCGCGCCGGTCAATTCCGGAATGCGATTGACCAGGATCTTGCCGTAATCAATGGAATCGACCAGTTCGAAACGCGGCAACGTCCGGCCAGAATTGATTGCTGCATCGATCGCGGAGCGGTCGAGATTGGCCATATTGAAGGTCAGACGACCGGCCTGGCCGAGAATGTCCTTGATCCGTTTCGGGTCGGCTTCACCCGGCGCTTCCAGGATGATCCGATTGTCACCTTGCGGGGTGATCGAAATCTCCGCCACGCCATCGGGATCGATGCGGCGGCGAATGATTTCCATCATCTTGCTTTGCGCGTCCGCGGCGAGCGCCGTGCGGGCATTGTTCGGAACCGTCAGCTGGATGAAACGATCACCGGTCTGCTGGACGTCGAACAATTCGGTCTGGGTTGTGCCAATCGTCGGATTGAGACGGTTCAGGCGCCGGACGGCCTCGTCCATGTCCTCGGCTGGATTGAGGATTTCGATGGTCAGCCGGTCTTCGTTCTGGACCGGCGGATTTCGCTCGACCAGCGGGTTCCGGTTGAAGGCCGAACGAATATCGGCCTGTACGGTTTCCAGGCGGTTGGCCGCGATCTCTGCCGGATCGATTTCCATGAGCAGGTAGACCCCGCCCTGCAGGTCGAGGCCGAGATTGAGCTTGCCGCTCGGCAGGAACCACCAGGATTCCTCGGCCTCTTGAAGCTGTTGCTCATAAGCTGCCACGGCAGCGGTGTTCGTCGGGTCAGACACTTCCTTCGGCTCAATGCCGAGGAAGCCGTCCGAAAACATGTTAGGTACCGCCAGAAGCGTACCCCACAGCAAGACGACGACGATTATTCCGACTTTCCAGACCGGGAAATTCAACATGGCAGCAAGGCCCTTATCTTAGTCGTTGGCAGCGACAGGCGTGTTCTTGTCCCGAACATCAGCGATCATGCCCTTGAGCGCGCGCACGCGCACGCCATCGGCGAGTTCGACCGTGATTTCGGCGTCCGCAACCCGCGTGACCTTGCCGATCAATCCACCTGCCGTGACCACGGTATCGCCCTTCTTCACCGCCTCGATCATCTGACGATGCTTCTTCTGGCGCTGTTGTTGCGGCCGGATCAGCAGGAAATAGAAGATCAGGATCAGCGGCACGAACATGATCAGGCTTTGCATAAGCCCACCGCCAGCTGCCGCTTCTTGGGCGAGCGCGGTCGGCGCCAAGGCCAATGCCGCGAGGGTCAGGGAAGCAATTTTCCGCATGAAAGAGTCACCTTCAACAAATCAATTGCGCTCGTATATCCACGCCCCCGCCCTTTAGCAATTGGGCGAATGCGATCAGTGAGGCCTCAGATCACAATAAAGGCCGCCCCGTTCAAGAGGGGCGGCCCGAAATCTTGTCCCGACAGCTGCTAGTTTTCTTCCAGCGCTTTCAGGTACATCGAGTTCTTTGGCTGCGAAAACAGGCGCTCAACCATGGGCTCGAAAAAGTCCAGCGACTCGCTCTCATATTCAGGATCGAACGCGGTCTGATCATAGAGATGGCAGAACTGCGCGGTGTGCTCGTAATAGGGATGGTCCTTGAACTGGTCGCGCATATTCCGGTCCAGCCCGAGATGGTGGAAGAAATAATAGCCCTGGAACATGCCGTGATTGGCCACCATCCAGTGGTTTTTCTCTGATACGAACGGCTTCAGAATCGCCGCGGCAACATCCGGGTGATTATAGGAGCCGAGCGTGTCGCCAATATCATGCAGCAGCGCGCAGACGACATATTCTTCGTCGCGTCCATCGCGATGCGCGCGGGTCGCTGTTTGAAGAGAGTGCGTCAGGCGATCCACGGGGAAGCCGCCAAAATCGCCATCAAGCAGACGCAAATGATCGAGCACGCGTTTCGCCAGGCCTTTGTTGAAGCCCTTTGAATGCTCAGCGATGATGTCCCAGTCTTCCTTGGTGCCTTCCAGCATTTCGCGGAATTTTGCCTGCACCGGGCCCTGTCCGTCGGCCATTGTTCACTCCCATTATGTCTTTGTGCTCCAGATTGCTCATTGACGCGAAGGAGGGTCAAACACTAATTGTGAGCAATTAATCACTTGCACTTGCGAATTCACTATGTTATCAAACGCTCACTAATTGGAGCTGATTCCCCATGGTTACGACCGATCAGAAACGTCCCCGCGCCCGAAATGCGCGCCCGAAGATTGAACGCGCCGCGTTGAAATTGTTCATCAGCGAGGGCGTTGATGCTGCAACCACACGCGAGATTGCCGATGTCGCCGGTGTCTCGGAAGGCGCGCTCTATCGCCATTATAAAGGCAAGGACGAGCTGGCACTGGCTCTGTTCATGGAGACGCACAATCGCCTCGCCGAAATGATGCAGGACGCCTTTTCACAGGCGGGCACAATTGAAGAGCGGGTTGGCCGCGCGGTCCGGGCCTATTGCGCCCTCGCCGATGAAGACTGGCTACTGTTCAGCTTTCACCTCGCCTCGCTCAACAAGTTCATCCCTCATGACACCAAGCGCGACGATGATCCAGTGACCGTGGTTGAACGCCTGATCGAGATGCTGATGAATGAGGGCGAAATCCCGAAAGGCGATTCGGCCCTCATCGCGGCCATGTCGCTTGGCGTGGTCATGCAGGCCGGTCTCAACAAGATCTATAACCGCCTGCCCGGCCCGTTCAGCCAGCATGCCGAGACCTTCACCCGCACCATCATGGCCATCCTTCACCAGAAGTAAGTCACCAGGAGACATCACAATGATCCGCGGTCTGCTTTTCACAGGCGTTTATTACGTCCTGTCCCTTTTTTATGTCATCGCCTCCCTGCCCTTTCTGGCCTTGCCAGGGCGCGGTCCGGTGACGGCGATCATCCGCTCCTATACCCGCGCGGTGAACCAAGCGCTGCACCTGATTGGCGGCGTCAAAAAGGAAGTGCGCGGGCGCGAAAACCTGCCCGAGGGCGCCTTCATCCTGGCGCCCAAACATGCCAGCTGGGGCGACGGCTTCATGGTCTATCCGGAAGTGAAGAACCTGGCCTTTGTCACCGGCGACCATCTCGAACGGTTCCCGCTGGTCGGCGGCATCCTGCGCAAACTTGGCGCCATTGTCATCGACACGTGTGGCGGCGGCGAACGCAAGGCCGCGTCCCTCGCCGAAGGCATGGCCCGGGCGCGCGAGGACGGCCGCCGCGTGCTGATCTATCCGGAGGGCCACCTCGCCCCGGTCGGCTATCATTTCCGCTACAAGCCGGGCGTTTGGCACATGCAAAAGGCGATGGACGTTCCGATTGTCCCGGTCGCGACCAACCTGAACTGTTTCTGGAACCAGGAAGAGATCGAAAAGACACCCGGCACGGCAGTGATCGAATTCCTCGAACCGATTCCCGCTGGCTTGCCCAAGGAAGAAGCATTGAAACGCCTGACCGAAGCGGTCGAAACCCGCTCGGCTGAGCTTATCGCGGAGGCGAGAGGCACACCGGTCGAGCCCACCAAACTGTTGCCTGATCCTGACAAGGGCACGATTGCGGCGCCAGATGCAGAGACGGTAAAGACGGCTTAGGGTGGCTACGCTCCCGATATCTGCTTTTGGGTCAGGAGCGGACGTTGCTTAGATGGCCAGGCAAGTGTGTGATCGGACCGTCGAGAGGTCCGGTTTTTGCGTTGCAACCTCATCGCGATCTCTACTCCAGCAACAAAAGCCGCTTTCCGTTCAATCTCGGAAAAAAAGGCAATCAGTGTACGCGCGGGCCTGATAACATTGCTCTGCGTTTGGACGATACGAGTCGTAGCCGCTTTCAAAAACCACAGTGCCATTATCTGAACCACCTCGTTCGCGGCAGACTTCTCGTGCATTCGCCTCGGCGTATAAGTCGGTCTGATACTCGTTGTTTCTGCAATAGTATCCGCTCCCGTGCGCCCAAGCCCCATAGACGCGCTCTGTCCATTGCGAAGGTCGCACAGGCTCAGCCTCCAGCGGCGTTGATGGCGTCGAGAGTTCGATCGGAGCAGCGTATGGCGCAGCGCCTGGCGAGCTGTTCGCCGATTGTGGCGGCGAAGCAGGATTTGCGTCGATTGTCCCGACACCATCGAATGAACATTGCAGGACAGATTCCGCCCATGCCATGCGCGCGGGGGTCGCAATTTCACCGAGTACAGATGCCCAGGAGCCACCTCCTCGGCCCGTCTCATAACTTTCCACATCGCTCATCGCGAGGCCCCTTAGTTGCGACCGCTCAGACCGCGTCAGCGCAATATCGGCCGAACAATCATCAGCATGGCAAGGCAGGACGGGTACGACAAAAATCGGCAAATCGTCCAAAGCGGCATCACCAGCAGCGCTTGCGTAGGTGAAGTATGCCAGCGCCCGGGCGCGCCGACTGAGTTCGCTGGACACTTCGGCAAACATAATGTCATCGCCAGCGTTCGATACTGCCGCATCGGCGGCAACTGCCTGAGTTTTCAGATCATTACCGCTCGGACAGATTGGATCGGCGCTCGCGCTACCCATAATTACAATTAAACCCGTCGCCAAACAGAATAGCCGTCGCATACATCCCTCCACGCTATCGATGCAACATAACGTGCTCAGCCATAGCGAGCGCAAGTTCTTTTGCACGAGCATGACCACGCCGTCTGTTTTAAAACTATTCGAGCCGCCGGTCTAATTTCTGCTTCGACGCCGAAAGCGGACATCAAGCGACGCTCTAAGCCTGCGAAGCGAGCCGCTGGCTCCTAGAAAACGAATTCAGTTTTCTTCTCAAAGCCCGGCAGCACTGGCGGGCAGCATTCAAACGCTTCGCGATAAGAGAATGTATCGCCTGCGCGCGTATAGACGCGCGCCGCGCCGACACTGCGGCCCGTGGCGACAACAACTCCAAGGCGGCCACCTTCGGAGAGCTGGTCGAGCCAAGCCTGCGGCACGGTCTCGACCATGCCGGCAATCAGGATGACATCGAACGGCCCTTGCTCGGCCAGGCCTTGAGACAGGTCGCCTTGTACCGCGACGGCTTCGTCCATTCCGATTTCGGCAAAGCGCTCGGCCATTGCATCAACCAGGGCTTCGTCATCCTCGAGCGCGATGACCGCGTCGGTGGCATAGCCCAGCAGCGCCGCGCCATAGCCGGCGCCGGCACCAATCACCAGGCTGACATCGCTGGCCTGCGGCTCCAGGGCGCGCAGGATTTTTCCGAGGTCACGCGGCAACCACATGGCCCGGCCCTCGCTGGTCTCAATCTCAAGCTCTGCATAGGCGCAGGAGCGCATGCCTTTCGGCACGAACACTTCGCGCGGCACGTTTGAAAAGGCGCTCACCACTTCCGGCGAGGTCACATCATTAACGCGAACCTGTGAATCGACCATGACCTGGCGAAGATTTGCAAAGTCCATGTGGCAGCCCCTTTAAGAAACTCTGTCCATTGCGCGGCAATAGCACAGGATTCCCACGCTGCAATATGGCGATTTCGCAGAACGCACTTTACCCGATTGCAAGTGGTGCATCTCGCTGCTATGCACCCCGCTCACCAGCGAGGCTCTGTGGCGGAGTGGTGACGCAGCGGATTGCAAATCCGTGTACGCCGGTTCGATTCCGGCCGGAGCCTCCAACCTTTCCAATTCCCCACCAAAATCAGACGTTTCCTGAAGATATTTTCGGGTTCGCTTAAATCTTTTCGAATTCGTTTAAGGCTTGTTAACCAATCTATAGGAGAAGGTTAATGTCTTCTATTGGAGACACCCACCATCACCCAATGCCTCGGCGGAACATTTTTATGTTCCGCCCTTTTTTTGTCAGTCAGGTGAATTTCGTGGTTTGACATCAGAATCGGGTTTGCTAGAGAGGCGGCTCGCTGTTCCGCGATAGCTCAGTTGGTAGAGCAGGCGACTGTTAATCGCCCGGTCGTAGGTTCGAGTCCTACTCGCGGAGCCACCTTCCCCAGATTGTCCTTATTCAGGCTCGAGCACGGCATAGTCGTGCGTGTCCTTGACCGTCTCCATGACCGGGAATGTCGAGGTCTGGGCAATGCCCGGCAATTCCGACAGGACGTCGCCGAGAAGCTCGCGATAGGCTTTCATGTTGCGGGTGCGAATCTTGAGCAGGAAATCATATCCGCCCGACATCATGTGGCAGGACTGGATCTGCGGAATATTCTGCACGGCATCACTGAATTCATCGAGATGGCGCCGCGTCGTTGCCTCAAGTTTGACCTGGACGAAGGTGACATAGTCCTGCCGGATCAGCGCCGGATCGAGCACCCCCTTATAATAACGAATATAGCCCTTTGCCTCGAGGCGGCGAAGGCGGGTGAGGCACGGCGTCTTGGATAGCCCCACGGCATCCGACAAGTCGCCGACAGAAAGGCGGCCATTGGCCTGCATGGCGCGCAGGATTTTGCGATCGAATTCGTCCAGATCTTCCAACATATGCCTGAATTAGACCAATCGCGTTACATTTTAATGAAAATAAGTCCATTTGGACCGTGTTGCCTCTCTCATACCTCCATCTGAACCCCATACGCATGATATCATGGGTGAACGCAATGGAGGATGTGAATGGCATATAGCGATGGTCAACCCACGCCCGCTCTGGTGTGCCTGCCGGACATGTACCTGACGGACGAACGTCACCTCGCTCGAGATCTTGTCACAGCCACTCAGCTCTCCGATGCCGACCGCGGCGCCATTCGCGAGCAGGCGAGTGCTATGGCAGGCGCGCTACGCAAAGCGGCTCAGAAGCCCTCCATAATCGACGCCTTCCTGCAGGAATACAGCCTCTCCTCTGAAGAGGGCATCCTGCTCATGCGCTTGTCGGAATCGCTGGTGCGCACGCCGGACACGTCCACCGCCACGCGCCTGCTGAGAGACAAATTGCTGGCGGGTGATTGGAGCGACCATTTCGGGGCCCGCCACGCACTGGTCAAACTCGGCACAGCGGGGCTGGCTTTTGCGAAAGTCTGGATCAAAGTGACAGGCGGTGTCGCCGCGACGAACCTGCTGGCGAAACTCGGTGATCGTGTCATGCTCAGTGCCGTGCGCCAGGCGGTCGGATTGCTCGGCCGCCACTTTGTCCTCGGCACAAGCATCGCCAACGCTGCCAGACGCGCCAGCGGCACGCATTTGCAAGGCTCGACTTTGTCTTATGACATGCTCGGCGAAGCGGCCCTGACCCAGGCCGATGCGGACCGATATTTCGATGCCTATAAGCGCGCGCTGCAACATCTCGTCGACACGACGCCCACCGGCACACCGCTGCACGATGCGCCGGCTCTGTCGGTAAAACTGTCGGCGCTGCATCCGCGTTATGAATACAATCAGCGCCATGTCTGTGTGCCGGCGCTGACCAGGCAACTGTTGGAGCTGTGCACGCTCGCCAAGGGCGCCAATCTTGGTCTCACCATCGATGCTGAGGAAGCCGACCGTCTGGAAGTGTCGCTGCTTGTCTTTGAACGCCTGCTCGCGTCGGATGAGACCAATGGATGGGACGGGCTTGGTCTTGCCGTACAGGCCTATCAACGCCGAGCCATATCGGTCCTGGACTGGCTGTCTCAGGCCACGCAATCCCACCGACAGAAGATCACCGTTCGCCTGGTCAAAGGCGCCTATTGGGACAGCGAGATCAAGCGCGCCCAGGAACTCGGGCTTGAGAGCTATCCGGTGTTCACGCGCAAGGAACACACCGATATCAGCTACCTCGCCTGCGCCCGCAAATTGCTCGAGGGCTGTGACTGGATCTATCCACAATTTGCCACGCACAATGCCCATTCCGCCGCAGCGATCACGCATATGGCCGGCGCCCAGCGCAATTTCGAATTCCAGCGCCTCTATGGCATGAGTGATGGCCTGCACCAGATTCTCGCAGAGCAACACGGCTTCCGGATCCGGACCTATGCGCCGGTCGGTCGGCACAAGGATTTGCTGCCTTATCTCGTGCGCCGCCTGCTCGAGAATGGCGCCAATAATTCCTTCGTGAACCAGCTGCTCGACCCAACCGTGTCCGATCAGGACCTGGTCAGCGACCCGATCACCGAAGCAAGCACCCACGATTACACACCGCACCCGAAAATCCATGCGCCGCGCGATCATTTTGACGGCCGCCGGCTCGCCGCGACCGGACTGGATCTGACCCAATCGGATATCGCAGGCGCCGCCGAAGAGACGCCCCTGCCCGTCGATTTGAAGGGGTTCGGCCTGATCAACGGCGCCGAGAGCAGCGGCCCGGCGCAGGCCATTACGTCACCAACCCGCCCAGGCCACCGCGTCGGCACGATCAGGGAAAACCGCGTCGCTGATATCCCGACCGCGTTGCAGGCCTGCGCAGCGAGCGCCTGGCCACAGCAATCTCCCGCGCAGCGCGCATCCGTGCTGCGCCGCGCTGCGGATCTGCTGGAGCAGGACAAATCCCGCCTCATGGCGCTCTGTGTCGCCGAAGCCGGGAAGATCTGGGTCGATGCTGACGCTGAAATCCGCGAAGCGGTCGATTTCCTGCACTACTACGCCAATCAGGCCGAGCGCGATGAGATCGCGAGGCTGGCGCCGCTGGGCCCTGTCGCCTGTATCAGCCCGTGGAACTTCCCGCTGGCCATCTTTCTCGGCCAGGTCAGCGCCGCGCTGGCGGTCGGCAATACGGTGCTGGCCAAGCCAGCCGAGCAGACCCCCTTCATTGCCTATGAAGCGGTGAAGCTGCTGCACGCCGCCGGCGTTCCCGAAGACGCCCTTCACCTCTTGGTCGGTGATGGCAAAATCGGCGCCGCTTTGGTGTCCGCTCCGGCCATCAATGGCGTTTGCTTCACCGGCTCGACCCAGACCGCCAAACGCATCGCTGGGTCCCTCGCGGATACGGGCCGTGGCACGGTTCCGCTGATTGCTGAGACTGGCGGCATCAATGCCATGGTGATCGACTCCACCGCCTTGCTCGAGCAAGCGGTCAAGGATGTGATCGATTCTGCCTTCCAGAGCGCTGGCCAACGCTGCTCGGCTTGCCGGATTGTCTGTGTTCAGGACGATATTGCCGAGGCGTTCAACACCATGCTCGCCGGCGCGGTTGCCGAGCTTGAGACCGGCGACCCTGCGGCGCTGCGCTCAGACCTCGGACCGGTCATCGACCAACAGGCGAAAGCACACATCGAAACTCATATTGCGGCGATGCGACAGCGCTTTGCCGTGGTGGCAGAAGGTGCGTCCGAATCCTCCCCGGACGGCACCTTCGTCACCCCAATTGCCTTTGAGCTCAATCAGATCAGCGATCTTGAAGAAGAGATTTTCGGCCCGGTCCTGCACATCGTTCGCTACCCGGCCGCTCGGTTTGACCAGGTGATCGAAGATATCAATGCGCTCGGCTTCGGTCTCACGATGGGGCTGCACACGCGCATGGACACGCGGATCGATCACGTCGCGGCGCGCGCCAGGGTTGGCAATCTATATGTCAATCGAAACCAGATCGGCGCGGTGGTCGGGGTCCAGCCCTTTGGCGGGCGCGGCATGTCCGGAACCGGTCCAAAAGCTGGCGGGCCGAACTATCTGGCGCGCCTGTGTCAGCGGCCTGACATGGCGAGCCCAGAAACGACAGAGCTGGAATCGCAATTGCCGGGTCCGACCGGAGAAGACAATCGGCTGAGCTATCACCCACGCGGTAAACTCCTCTGCCTCGGCGGTGACACGCCTGAAATCCTGGACCAACAAATCGAGCGCGTTCAGGCGACAGGCAATACGCCGCTGACGATCGAGACCCTGGACCCGGCCGACTTGAAACTGCCCGACGATATTGATGGGGTCCTTGTCGAGGGTGCGTTGCGCGCGCTGGTGGCTGAGCGCCTGGCCCATCGCGACGGTCCGATCTTGCCTCTGCTGTCCGTCGAGGACGCTGACTCACGCTTCTGGATCGAGAAAACTGTCACCGTGAACACCACCGCGGCCGGCGGAAACGCCTCGCTCCTGGCCGAGATCTAGTCAGACCGCGCTCAATCGCTCAGCGTCTGCTTCATCGCGCGTTGCCAGCCTGCGATCAGGCGCGCGCGTTCGTCCGGCGCCATGTTGGGCTCGAATCGCTGCCCCGGCGCTGATCGGGCGGCCCATTCGCTTTCGCTGACCCAGCCAAGCTGGATGCCGGCAAGCGCCGCAGCGCCCAGCGCCGTCATCTCCATGAAGTCCGGACGCTCCACAGGGCGGTCGCAAATATCGGCAATGAACTGCATCAACCAGTCATTCGCCGCCATGCCGCCATCGACCCGTAGCAGGGCCACATCCGCACCGTCTGCCGCGAACGCCGTTAGAAGATCATGCGTCTGATACGCGGCTGACTCCAGTCCGGCCCGCACCAGATGCGCCGCGCTCGCCGCGCGGGTGAGACCGGTAATGGTGCCCCGCGCATTGGCATCCCAGTGCGGCGCGCCAAGGCCAGTAAAGGCCGGTACGAGATAGACGCCGGCATTGTCCGGAAGCTCTGCCGCCATGGCTTCTGACTGAGCTGCGTCTGAGATCAGGTGCAATTCATCTCGAAGCCATTGCACCACCGTTCCCGCATTGAAGATGGCCCCTTCCAGCGCATAGGCCGAGCCGCCGCCCTCGATGCCATAACCGAGCGTACCCAGCAGCCGGTTCTCTGATTTCGGAATATCCGTCCCCGTATTGGCGACCAGAAACGCGCCCGTGCCATAGGTGATCTTGGCAGTTTGCGGCGACAGGCAGCCCTGCCCGACCAAGGCCGCCTGCTGGTCGCCAATGGCCGACAGAATCGGGATCGCGCGACCAAACAAGGCTGGATCCGTTTCGCCAAAGCCGGCGCTGCTCGGTTTCACCTCCGGCAATAATGACCCCGGCACATTCAACATGTCGAGCATCTCGCGCGACCAACCTGCGTCTGCATCAATACTTAATGGATAGAGCAATGTCCGGGACGCGTTTGTCATGTCCGTCGCGTGCACACGGCCACGTGTCAGGCGCCAGATCAGATACGTATCGACGGTCCCGAAAGCGAGCTCACCGGCATCGGCCCGGGCCCGCGCACCATCGACATTGTCGAGCAGCCAGGCGGCTTTCGTACCGGAGAAGTAGGGGTCGATCAGAAGGCCGGTTTCCTCTTGTACTTTAGGCTCGAGCCCTTGTGCCTTGAGTGCCTCACACGTGTCTGCGGTCCGGCGGTCCTGCCAGATGATCGCAGGCGCAATTGGGGTCGCCGTCTCGCGGTCCCAGATCAGGGTGGTCTCGCGTTGATTGGTGATGCCGATGGCCGCAACGTTTTCAGCACCGCCAATCTCGGCAATGACTTGCCGGCAGACCTGCAGCGTCTTGTGCCAGATCTCCTCGCCATCCTGCTCAACCCAGCCATCATTCGGATAGCTGAGCGGCACTTCCGCCTGCGCCACCGCCGCCGGTTCGAAGGCGGCATCAAATGCAATGGCCCGGGTCGACGTCGTCCCTTCATCGATCACCACAATGTAATTTGATGCCGTCAATATCGCCTCCCGCAGCGTCGTGTGCCTCTGGCGCGCAATGAACGCGAACCGGTCAGGTGTTCGTTTTCGAGTGCGCCAGCTGGCACTGTCAACTCCGAACCGCAACGTTCACAAATTTCGTTGATCACTGTTTTCGGATTCGCGCTTACATTATTCGTTTACGAACATCGCGTTTCTGGGTATGAGGCTCGCACGAGAACAAGGGCGACGGATGTGTACGATCTTCTGATCATTGGCGGCGGTATCAACGGCGCCGGCATTGCGCGCGACGCCGCCGGACGCGGGCTGAAAGTCCTGCTTTGCGAGAAAGATGATCTTGCCTCGCACACATCATCGGCCAGCACCAAGCTGATTCATGGCGGTTTGCGCTATCTGGAGCATTATGATTTCGCGCTGGTGCGAAAAGCACTGAAGGAGCGCGAAGTCCTGCTGAGAGCGGCGCCGCACATCATCTGGCCGCTGCGTTTTGTGCTGCCGCATCACAAGGATTTACGGCCGGCCTGGCTCATCCGGCTTGGCCTGTTCCTGTATGACCATCTTGGCGGTCGGAAATTGCTGCCACCAACCAAGACCCGAAAGCGCGCGAATAGCGCCGTGTTCGCGCCGCTGAAGGCCGAATTCGACAAGGGGTTCGAATATTCGGACTGCTGGGTTGAGGATGCCCGCCTGGTCGTCCTCAACGCCATGGACGCCGCCGCACGTGGCGCGACGATCATGACCCGGACCGAATGTGTCTCCATCGAGGACTCCGGAGACGGATGGACGGCGCAGCTGCGCACTGAACATGGCGATGACATGCAGGTCGCAGCCAAGGCGATCGTCAATGCGGCCGGCCCCTGGGTCGATCAGGTCGCGAACGCAGTCGGCACGCCGCGCGAGAACACGCAGAATGTGCGTCTGGTCAAAGGCAGCCATATCATCGTGCCAAAACTGTTCGACGATCCACGCTGCTTCATCTTTCAGGCGGGCGACGGCCGGATCGTGTTTGCCATTCCCTATGAAGACGGCCGCTTCACGCTGATCGGCACCACCGACCTCGCCTTTGAGGGCGATCTGGATCAGGTCAACGCTTCAGATGACGAAATCGCATATCTCTGCGACCTGGCAAACCAGTATTTCCAGACCCAGATTAGCGCGGACGATGTCGTCTCAACCTATTCCGGTGTGCGCCCTCTGTTTGAGGATCATGCCAAGAACGCCTCCTCGGTGACACGCGACTATGTCCTGAAACTCCGCCCGGGCGACGCGCCTTTCCTCTCAGTGATTGGCGGCAAGATCACCACCTATCGCAAGCTTTCCGAAGACGCGCTGAAGACGCTGAAACCGGCCCTGCCATCGCTTGGCTCGGCCTGGACCGAACACGCGCCGCTGCCCGGCGGCGACATCCCGGACGCCGATTTCGAAGCTTTTGAGAAGTCCTGCGCAATAGAGCTTGGCTGGCTCGACGACGCTGTCCGCCACCGTCTCGCCCGAACCTATGGCACGCGCATTCGTCAGCTTCTGGACGGGGCGACGTCGATGCAGGCGCTCGGCCACCATTACGGTGCGGGGCTGTATCAACGCGAAGTCGACTACCTGATGGCGCATGAGTTTGCGCGCTCAGCCGAGGATATCCTCAAGCGCCGGACCAAGCTCGTCCTGCATATGACACAAGCGCAGATCGACGGTCTGCAGCACGCCTTTTCAGAACCAATGCCCGTCGCGAAGCCTTAATCGCCGCGCGCGATGTGCAGGTCCATATCCGCATCGCGGATCGCCCGCATGAAGGCGTCCGGCGGGGTCTGGTCGGTGAACAGGTGATCAATGTCGGAATAGTCGCCAAGCCGAACCATGGCGCGTCGGCCGAACTTGGAGGCGTCAGCGACCAGGAACACGGTCCGTGAGTTCTTGATGATCGCCTGAGCGGCGCGGATTTCCTGATAATCGAAGTCGAGCAGCGAGCCATCTTCATCAATGCCGCTAATCCCGATCACGCCGATATCGAGCCGGAACTGGTTGAGGAATTCCGTCGTGGCCTCGCCGACAATCCCGCCATCTGACTGACGCACAAAACCGCCGGCAATCATCACATCCGAACCATCGGTTTCGCGCATCATGTTGGCGATGTTGATATTATTGGTGACGATGCGCAGGTCATTGCGCCCAACCAGTTCAGCGGCCAGCGCTTCCGTCGTCGTCCCGATATTCAGGAACAGCGACGCACCATCGGGAATCCGTTTGGCGACCATACGGGCAATCTTGCGCTTACCATCCATGCCCTTCTGCAACCGGTCCTGGTAAGGCTGATTATAGGCATTGCCGATCCGGCCGGCGCCGCCGTGAAACCGTTCGATCAGGTCGAGGTCGCACAGCATGTTGATGTCACGACGGATGGTCTGCGGCGTAACACCGAAATGCCGAACCAGCTGCTCGGTCGCGACATAGCCCTGCGAGCGGATCAGCTCGAGAATCTCTTTCTGTCGCCCCGGTAGATTCGATACATCAGCGTCAATCATTGCGGCCTGTTTCCTTCGATCCTGTCGCTAGTTTGCACGGGCCAGAGCCAATTCAAACAAGCAGTTGCAGATCAAACCGCCTCGAAATGGTAGATCAAACAGGTCTCTGGAAGCAGCAATGGCACCTGCAATCCGACATTCGCAAGTGCCTCGCCGGACAGGACCGCTCCGTCTTCATCAAGGCTGAGCGCGTCCAGCACTGATGGCTGCGACACCGATCGTACGGGATCTGGCCAGACAATGCGTGTCCGGTAGACGCGCTCCGGATCGAGCGCCGGCACATACAGGCGACCAGGCAGCGTTTCACGGTGCCCCGTCAGATTGCACCAGGAGACCAGCGCCTGCGCCTGATCCGGCGCGACCACGCCAATCGAATTCACATGCTGCGGCGTGTCGAGACGGATGAGGTCGCCGGTATGGATCAGATCGCGATGGCGCTTGTGCAGCGCGATCCCGGCTTTCAGCGTTTCGAGGTCAGCCGCGCGCTCTTCGAGCAGGTTCAGCTCCATGCCCATATGTCCGAACAGGGCCGTCGCGACCCGCAGCTTCATCGACAGGCGTCGGCCGGTAATGTGGCACCGCGCCGGCCCGACATGCGCGCCCATCACGTCCAACGGAAAGAAATGCGACGCCCCGCGCTGGATCATCTGGCGATCCAGCGCGTCATTGCTGTCTGACGTCCAGATACGGTCAGTCCGTTCAAGAATGCCATAATCAGCGCGCCCGCCGCCGGAGGAGCAGCTCTCGATTTCCACATCCGGATGCGCCGCGCGCAGGCGATCGATCAGCGTGTACAATGCATGCGTCTGTCGATGCCCGACCGCCCGGCCCTGACTGCCTGGATGGTGGATATCGCGGTTCATGTCCCACTTGATGTAGAAAATTGCATGGTCGCTCAGCAGCCGGTTCAGGCACTCGAACAGATAGTCGCAGACCTCCTGCCGCGTCAGATCGAGGACATATTGATGGCGAGACGGAACCTGTTCGACCCCATCCACCTGCAGGATCCAGTCCGGATGCTGGCGAAACAGGTCGCTGTCGGGATTGACCATTTCAGGCTCGAACCAGAGGCCGAACTCCATGCCAAGGCCGGTGACGTGATCGATGAGCGGTCCTAAGCCTTCGGGATATACTTCGTCCGACACGAACCAGTCGCCAAGGCCGGCTCGGTCGCTGCGCCGCGCCCCGAACCAGCCATCATCGAGAATGTACCGTTCCGCCCCCATGTCAGCGGCTCGGTCAGCAAGCTTGAACAGGATGTCCGCGTCGTGATCGAAATAGACCGCTTCCCAGGTATTGTAATGGATCGGGCGAGGCCTGGTCTGCAGACGGCCCTGCATGACGGATTGCCTTAGATGGCGATGGAAATCCTGCGAGAGTGCGCTCAGCCCGCTGCCGGAAAACCCGGCATAGAGACGCGGGCTCCGATACACCTCGCCGGGCGCCAGGATCATTTCGCCAGGGAAGAAGTACTCCCCCAACTGCGCAAAGGCGCGGCCATCGTTCAGCCGATCAACGCGCACCCGGTGATTGCCGCTCCAGCCGAGGTGAAACCCGAAACACATCCCGCCCTGTTCATGGGTTTCTGGCGCCGCAGCAATGAGGCCTGGGAAACTGTCATGGCTGGTCCGGCCGCGTGTGTTCTCGCGCACATAGCTGCCGGTGAACGGGGTAATTTCCTCGCGTTGAAATTCATTCGCCCAACGTCCCGTGAACCCCATCAAGCGCGTCGCGCGGGGGTCGAGTGGCAGGGTAATGGCGCAGCACCAGTCGATTGCAAGCTCGCTGTCACCGAGGTTTTCGATCGCGGTCTGGCAGGTCAAGATGGAACTGTCCGGGTCCAGGCCAAGGGTGTGGATGGCGCGGATCTGGGCCGTCTCGTCAACGCAGACAATTTCAACCGCGTGATCATCGGGGCATCGAACATCCTGCACTTTGAACAGGCTGGCCCAGGCTTGCCCGGATCGGTGCGCCGCAAAGCCGGACGGTCCACCAAACCCGGACCCGGGCGCGTTCAGCAAGGACGGCGCGGCCTCCACGCTGGCGCTGCCCGGCGCGTGTTGGCGCGTGGTCATCAGCGCCACGTGTTCGGGATCGGGCGCCATGAGCCGGGCACCCCAATACAAGACGCTCGGTCGGGCGCCATGGCGACAATCCAGAATCAAACTGGTCTCGCCAGCGCTGAGCGTCACATAAGCATTTGCATCCGACATCGTGTTCTCGCGTGTCATTTTTGAAGGTGTTTTCGCATCCTCTCGCAACAAAGCGAAATGTGTGAAATACGCAATCCCATTGTTGAATTCGAACTTAACCACGCGCACCCGCGCAGTCAGACCAGGACAGGCCCTCATCGATGACAGACCATTGGCAAATCCTGGACCGTGTCGCCGCCGGACGCGAAGTCCATCGCCGCCACCACAAGAAGACGGATGGCCGGGATCTGTTTCTGTACGGCTATGCGCGCCACGATGCGCAGCGATTGCCAGGCGAAGACCTTCAGTCGGTCCAGGGGTCCGAGCTGCGCCGCCATCCCTTGCTCGGCGAGTGGTCCATCTATGCCGCCGGGCGCCAGAACCGGACCTTCAAGCCGAGCGCTGCAGCCAATCCCCTTGCCCCGAGCACGCCGGGGGCGCCGCTGACCGAAATTCCGTTTGAGGCTTTCGAGCTGGCCGTATTCTCAAATCGCTTCCCGAGCCTGTTCGCAGGTGCAGCTGAGCCGGCCCCGTCAGAGCTCGAAATGCATGCAGCGACCGGGGCCTGTGAAGTGATCGTCTATGCGCCCGAACCGGACGGATCGCTCGCCACCCTTTCCCAGGCGCGGCGGCGCCTATTGGTCGAGGCCTGGATTGACCGCTACCAGGCCATGTTTGCGGCCGGCGCCGCTTTCGTCCTGCCCTTTGAGAATCGCGGCGACGAAGTCGGCGTAACGCTGCATCATCCGCACGGTCAGATTTACGGCTTTCCGATTGTGCCACGGCCGCAACAATCCGCCGCCGACGCCTTTGAGCAAGGCTATGACCTCGCCGCTGACGTCAAAACCTGGGGCAATGACTATCGTATTGCAGAAGCTGGCGGGCTGGCCTCCTACGCGCCGCGCTTTGCGCGCTTCCCTTATGAAGTCTGGATATCCGCCCTCGAGCCTGTATCCGGCCCGTGGGCGTTCAACGAAACCCAGTCAGACGGGTTCGCCCACCTGCTCGGCGATACGGTCCGGCGCTATGATGCCTATTTCGGACGCGAGACTCCATGCATGTTGAGCCTCCATGCCGCGCCTTATGGCCGTGACGGGCGGTTCCAGTTCACGGCGCAATTCTATCCGCTGCTTCGCGCACCGGATCGGGTCAAATATCTTGCCTCTGTCGAACAGGCGACGGGCGTGTTCACGGTCGACGTCATGCCGCGCCAGGCCGCAGACGCCCTGCGAGGGGCGCTATGAGCCTCGCCGCACCGTTCACTGACATATTTGGATCGCCGCCAACCGCATTGGCCTCGGCGCCAGGCCGGGTCAACCTGATCGGCGAGCATACCGATTATAATGACGGCGCGGTCCTGCCAGCCGCCATCGACCGCTATGTGAGCGTGGCGCTCGCGCCAAATGACGGGTCAGCGCACCGGGTCCGGTCGACGCGATTTGGCGACACCACAGAACGCCCTGTCGGCGATCCGAAGCGGGACGACTGGTCCGATTATGCCATGGGCGCCTTGTGGAAAGCCGGCGCGTTGGGCTGGTGCACGGGTGGGATGGACGTGCTCATCGACAGCGACGTGCCCGACGGTGCGGGCGTGTCCTCCTCCGCCGCCTTGATCACGGCCATTCTGCGTGCCGCAGCCGATAGCGCGGGCGTTTCAGTCGATCCCGCCGACATCGCCAAACACGCGCGCGCGGTGGAGAATGACTATATCGGCATGCCGTGCGGGATCATGGATCAGATGGCGGTGGGGCTCGCCCGCAAAGGCACAGCCCTGGCGCTCAACACCCGGGATCTGAGTTACGAAGTGGTCGAGATTCCAGCGGCGTGGACCTTCATGGTGATCCATTCCGGCATCCGACGCGAGCTTGCTGATGGACGCTATTCGGTGCGTTTTGAAGAGTGCAGACATGCGGCTGAAACGCTCGGAACCGCGGCTCTGTGCCTGCTGACCGACGCCCAGAAGGACGCAGTTGCGGCCCTCCCGGACACTCTGCGCAAACGCGCCCTGCACGTGACCAGCGAACACGATCGGACGCTCGCCGCCAGCGCCGCGCTGAAAGCCGCCGACCTGGACACATTCGCGCGCCTGATGAGCGAAAGCCACCGCTCCTATTCTGAAGATTTCGAGGCTTCGACGCCAGAGATTGACGCGCTTGTCGCCGACGCCGTTGATAGCGGCGCGAAGGCGGCGCGCCTGACTGGTGGCGGCTTTGGCGGCTGCATTGTCGTGCTAGTGGAAACGGCGATTGCAGAGGCCTGGATCACCGCATTCCTGGACCGGCACCCCGGCACCTGGCGCGTATAATCTGCAATCGCGCTTACACTAGACGCGGCAAGATCAATTGAATAAGGGCGGTTGGGGACGGCAACCTGTGCGCCGGACGATGGCATCGCTTTGGACCGCATTACCGACGAAAGACGACCCAGACCGTGACCTTTTCCGACACCGTTCGCGCGGCCCTCGACAACAAGACCAAGCCTGTTGGGTCCCTGGGCGTGATCGAATCCCTGGCCCGGCAAATCGCCGAAGTTCAGCAGAGCCTGACCCCAAGCGCTGAGCGCTGCACTTTGACCATCTTTGCCGCCGATCATGGCATGGCGGCTGCCGGCGTGTCGGCCTTTCCATCCGAAGTGACACGCCAGATGGTCCTGAACTTTCTGTCCGGCGGCGCCGCAGCAAACGTGTTCGCGCGAAGCACGGGCGCCAATGTGCAAGTGGTGGACGCGGGCGTGCTCGGCGCGCCAATCGAGCATCCGGATCTCATCCAGAAACGGGTTGCCCCCGGCACGCGAAACGCGATCACCGAACCGGCTATGTCTGCGGACCAACTGGAGGCGGCGCTTGCCGCTGGTGATGAGATTGGGCGCTCCTTGACCTGCGAAGTCGCCTGCTTCGGCGAGATGGGGATTGGCAATACTTCATCCGCGAGCCTGGTCTCAGCGAAAACTCTTGGCTTGCCCATCGACGCCTTGATTGGCAGGGGCACGGGTCTCGACGATGCCGGTCTTGCTCGAAAAGCCGACCTGCTCGCCCAGGCCGCGCAGCGGACACTAACCATACTCGATGCGCGGACCGCGTTGCAGGAATATGGCGGTTTCGAAATCGCCATGATGTGCGGCGCCATGATGGCGGCGAGCGAGACCGGGCGTCTGGTTATCATCGATGGCTTCATCGCCAGCGCCGCCGCTTTGTGCGCCCTCAAACTCCGGCCCGAGTGCGCGGCGAATTTCATCTACGCGCATTGTTCGGCCGAGTCCGGACATCGGCGTGTGCTGGACGCCATCCAAGCTCGCCCCTTGCTCGATCTCGACCTGCGCCTGGGTGAAGGCACCGGCGCGCTGCTGGCCTGGCCGCTGGTCAAGGCCGCCGCCGCGATGCTGCGGGAGATGGCGAGCTTTGAGTCGGCCGGTGTGAGTGGTCCCGGATGAAGCGAGAAGCGGCAATCTTCCTGCTCGCGCTGCAATTCCTGACGCGGATACCTGTCCCGACAGCGGGCCTGTTTTCCGCCGAGCGTCTGAATGCGTCGACACGTTATTATCCGCTGATCGGGTTTCTGGTCGGGGCTGCCAGTGCAGGCGTCTATTGGGCGAGTGCTTTCGTGTTCCCAATCCTCATCGCGCTTGCCCTGGCGATCGCGGCAGGTCTGCTCCTTACCGGCGCGTTTCACGAAGACGGCCTGGCCGACACGTTTGATGGCATTGGCGGCGGTCATGACCGTGACCAGTCGCTGGCGATCATGAAGGATTCGCGGCTGGGGACATATGGCACGCTGGCGCTGATCACGGCGCTGGCTTTCAAATTCCTGAGTCTGGCAGCCCTACCATCGGCATGGATTGTCACCGCCTTGGTAACCGGCCACGGCGCGTCGCGCCTGTCGAGCGTGATGGTCATCGCCACCAGCGCCTATGCGCGCGCCGACGGCAAGGCCAAACCGGTCGCCGACAGCCTGTCCGGTTCAAGCCTCATCATCGCAAGCGTGACCGGGCTCGCAGGGATTGCGGTCGCCACATATTTTTTGCCCCTCGCAGCGATCGGTTTCGCCCTGGTGGGGCTCATCGTTGGCCACATCGGTATGCGCCTCCTGTTTGAACGCAAGCTCGGCGGATATACCGGCGACACGCTCGGCGCGGTGCAGCAGGCAAGCGAGATTGGCCTCTATCTGGGACTGGTCGCATGGCTGTCCTGATGCTCCGCCATACCCAGCCGCGCGTCGCACCGGGGACGTGCTATGGGCAGACCGATCTCGATGTTGCTGAGAGTTTCGATCAGGAGGCAGCCGTGGTTCTGGGCAATCTGCCAGAGGTCGACGCGATCGTGTCCAGTCCGCTGACGCGGTGTCGTAAGCTGGCGGACAAGGTCGCGGCACATTTCGAGCGCAGTGTGCGTCTCGAACACCGCCTGATGGAAATGAACTTTGGCCGCTGGGAAGGCCTCGCCTGGAACAAGGTCCCGCGATCGGAGCTGGACGCCTGGGCCGGCGATTTCAACCATGCCCGCCCACATGGCGGCGAATCCGTTGCTGAACTGAAAGCCCGCGTCGAGGCTGCCCTGGCCGATATTCGGGAACGAGAGACCTCGACGCTGATCGTCACCCATGCCGGCGTCATCCGCGCCGCGCTGGCCCAAGGCACTGATGCCAGCCACTTCCAGACCCCCATCGATTTTGGCGAAATAATCCGCCTGC
Organism: Hyphomonadaceae bacterium; assembly: GCA_024742355.1. Lineage (GTDB taxonomy): Bacteria > Pseudomonadota > Alphaproteobacteria > Caulobacterales > Hyphomonadaceae > Henriciella. The sequence continues at coordinate 98,273 of JANSYM010000007.1, forward strand.
CCGAAACCCAAGAGGAGCGCCCATGAGCGACGCTGACAATCACAAAGCCGAGATGCAAAAGCTGCAAGCCGAGCAGAAGCGCAAGACTGACGAAGCGCGCGACCCGGACCGCGGGTTGGTCCTGGTTCATACGGGCGATGGCAAGGGCAAATCCAGTTCGGCCTTTGGTGTCATCATCCGAGCGCTAGGCTGGGGCAAATCAGTTGGCGTCGTGCAATTCATCAAAGGCAAGTGGCTCACCGGCGAGCGCCAATTCTTTGACAAGCTAGGCGGCGTCGACTGGCACACAATGGGCGATGGCTTCACCTGGAACACGCAGGACAAGGATAGGGATATCGAGGCCGCCGAGGCAGCATTCGCCAAAGCCTGCAAGATGATGGCAAGCGGCGATTATGACCTGGTCGTGCTGGACGAAATCAACATCGCCATGCGCTACGACTACATTTCCGTCGAAGCCGTTCTTGGTGGATTGGACCAGCGTCATCAGCGGACCAGTGTGATCCTGACCGGCCGCGACGCCAAGCCGGCGCTGTGCGACTATGCCGATCTCGTCAGCGAAATGCGGGAAGTGAAACACCCGTTCAAAGCCGGTATCAAGGCCCAGCGCGGGCTCGATTTCTAATCCCCGTGCGCGACGCCCCGGGAAATTGACAAGCGCACACACCTGTAGCATCTAGCGCCCCAGATGGTGCCGCTCGAGAGAGTGGCTAAGAGGGAAGCCGGTTCAAATCCGGCGCTGTACCCGCAACTGTCAGCCAGGAGCAACCGGCCACACAGCCACTGAGGAAATCCTTGGGAAGGCGGCCGGAAGCGAAGATTGGTGAGCCAGGAGACCTGCCATCGCGTCGTTCGTCCGGAGACCGGGAAGAGTCTCAGCGGTCGGGAAGGTTTTGAAGACCTCTCCTTTGAAACGGCAGCAATCTGGCCTGGCCGCTCGCGCAGTCTGTCTGTGAGGCCATTGTGTCGTTTTCAGTGCGCCATTTTCCGGGCGGCATGGCGCTGAGAGGGTTTTCCTCATGTACTTTAGAACCGCGCTGCTTGGCGCTGTTTCACTCTCTGTCTTCTCCCCTGCCCTGGCGCAGGACGAGGACAATACCACGACCATGAATACGGTCATCGTCGAAGGCTCGCGCTTGAACCAGACCGCGACCGAGGTCGGGTCGTCTGTCAGCATCATTACCGCTGACGAGATCGAAGAACTGGGCTTTGATTTTGCCGTGGACGCCGTTGCCAGCGCGCCCGGCGTGACCATCAATCAGAATGGCGCTTATGGCGGGCTCGCCAATGTGAGAATTCGCGGCGCCCAGACCGGTCAGACGCTCGTTTTGATCGATGGCGTTCCCGTCAATGATCCATCTTCGACTAGCGGCGCGGTCAATTTCTCGCGCATAGACACCGAAAACATCGAACGGATTGAAGTGCTGAAAGGGCCGCAATCCACGCTGTGGGGCACAGACGCGATTGGCGGCGTGGTCTCAATCACGACCAAAAGCCCGGACGAAGGTTTTGGCGGCAGCGCATTTGGTGAATTCGGCAGTTATAACACGTTTCGAGGCGGCGCTTCGGTTGGAAATGCCAATGATCAGGGGGATTTCCGTCTGGCCATTGCGGGTTCGTCGACCGACGGCATTTCGAAAGCCGACGAGAATAATGGCAATAGCGAGGATGATGGCTATGAAGCGCTCACCCTCTCGGGAAAAGCCGGCGTGAATTTCTCCAAAACGACTCGTCTCTCAACCGACATTGTATGGACCGATACAGAGACTGATTTCGATGTCTTCTCCGGCGGCGCGCAAGGCAGCGTCGCTGATGGTGACAGTACCAATGAAACAGAAGAGGTCGCGGCCAATATCTCCCTTACCACGACGCTGTTTGATGAACGGTTCGAGAACCTGTTCCTGATCGGGTATTCCGATATTGATCGCCGGAATTTCAGTGCTGGTGTGCCGAGCTTCTCCGCGAAAGGGGATCGCATCCTGCTTCGTTATCAAGGCACATTCACGGTCGACGATCGCAACAAGATCGCGTTTGGCGCCGAGCAGGAAGAAACCAATTCCGGCGGCAATAATGCAACGATAGACAGCTTGTTTGCGCTCTACGAATTCAAACCTGTCGAGACCCTGACGCTGACCGGCGGCGTCCGCCGTGATGAACAGGATGGCTTCGGATCTGAAACAACTGGCCGCGTGGCCGCCGCTTACAATCCAACTGAAAATCTCACCCTGCGCGCCAGCTGGGGCCAAGGCTTCAAGGCGCCGAGCATTTTTCAATCGACTTACATCTGTACGTTTTGCGGCCTCACTGCGCCCAATGCCAATCTGCGCCCGGAAACGTCTGAAGCCTTCGATATCGGCCTCGACTGGCGCTCCAGCGATGGCCGCACCGAATTCGGTGTGACGCTGTTCGACCAGGAATCGGAAGACCTGATCGATTTCTCGTTCACGGCTGGCTACGAAAATATCGACTTCGTCGAAAGCCAGGGGGTCGAGCTCTATGGCGCCCATCAACTGACCGATACGCTGACTGTGTCGGCCAACTACGCCTATATCGACGCTAAGGATGGCGACGGCAATGCGCGCGTTCGCGTGCCGGAACATTCGGGCGATGTTCGGCTGTCCTACGACCCGGACGGTCCGTTCTCCGGCGCCGTGCTCGTTCGGTACAATGGCGAGGAGCAAAACAGCGCGACCGTGACGGTCGATAGCTGGACCCGCGTCGATGTCACCGGCAGCTATGATTTGAATGAACGCATCGAGCTGTTCGGGCGGATCGAGAACCTGTTCGATGAAGAGTATCAGCAGATCCTCGGCTATGGCACGCCGGATCTATCGGGATCCATCGGTATTCGGTTACGGTACTGATTGGATGTTCAGGCTGACTTTCCTCATCATGGCTTTCGGTCTTGTCAGTTGTGGCAAGCCGAGTTCGGTAAGTTCCCCCACGTCCGAACGCCCGATGCGGATCGTCAGCCTGGATTTTTGCGCAGACCAATATGTGCTGAAGCTGGCCGACCGTGACCAGATCCTGGCGCTCTCGCCTGATGCGGAGCGCGACTTCTCATTCATGCGGGCCGACGCGGCAGGCATTCCCACAGTCCGGGCGCTGGCCGAAGACGTGTTGATCCTGAAGCCAGACCTGATCGTGCGCTCTTATGGCGGCGGACCGAATGCCGGCGCCCTGTTCGAACGCGCCGGAATTCCCGTGCTGCAAGTTGGATGGGCCTCGTCCATTCACGGCGAGGATGTCGGCTCGATCCCCAGTGTCATCGCCGACATCGCAGACGGCCTGGGACAGTCCGAACGCGGCGATCAGGTCATTCAGGATTTCAATCACCGCCTGAGCCGTATCCGGTCCGAGGCGAGTGGAAAAGCCACGCTCTACATGACCCCAACCGGCGTCACCACAGGCGGCGAGACGATGGCGCACAAGATGATGCACGCCGCTGGCCTCACCAATTTCATGGACAAGCCGGGCTGGCACAGCCTGCCGCTCGAGCGTCTGGCCTATGAACGGCCGGAACTGGTGGCGGCTGCCTTCTATAACGCCAAGACCAATCACGAGAATGTCTGGAGCCCGTCGCGGCACCCGATCGCCCGGCGCGAACTGACGCAGACGCCGCGTGTTGACCTGGACGGCGCCTGGCTCGCCTGTGGCGGCTGGTTCATCCTGGAAGCGGTTGAAGCTCTGGCAGAAGGAGCTGGCGCCGATGGTTGAACGCTGGTTGGTTCCGGGCCTGGTCGCACTGAGCGCACTGGCCATCTTCGCTGCCTGCTTGCTCGGCTCGACGCCGATGCCGGCCGACCGCGTACTGGCCGCGCTGGTTGGCGGCGCTGACGCATCTGACCGACTGGTTGTCTGGTCCATCCGCCTGCCGCGCGCGCTGGCGGCCTTCCTGACCGGCGCCGCGCTCGGCATTAGCGGCGCTGCGCTGCAAGGCTTGTTGCGCAACCCGCTGGCTGAGCCTGGCGTCCTGGGCGTGTCTGCCTCGGCCTCGCTGACGGCGACCTTCGCGCTATATTTCGGATTGGTCGCTTTGAACCCCTGGGTCCTGCCCTTTGCCGCCATTGCCGGGGCGCTACTGGCGACAACTGTGCTGGCGTTTGCCGCGACGAGAACACAATCCGTGGTCACGCTGATCCTGATCGGCGTTGGCCTCTCCAGTTTTTCCGGCGCGCTGATGAGCCTGTTGATGAACCTTGCGCCCAACCCCTTCTCACTGGCCGACATGATCAACTGGATGCTTGGTTCGGTCGCCAATCGCAGTTTTGACGAGATCACGCTGGTCCTGCCCTTTATCCTCGGCGGCGCCGCGCTCTTGCTGGCGACACGGCGCGGCCTGTCAGCTTTGACACTTGGCGAGGAAGCGGCGAGCGGCATTGGGCTCAACCTGCAACGTCAACGCATCTGGACCGTGCTCGGGGCTGGTTTGGCTACAGGCGGCTCAGTGGCACTGGCCGGTGCGATTGGATTTGTCGGCATTGTTGCCCCGCATGTTGTTCGCCCATTTGTCAGACACGACCCGGCACGATCACTCATCCCATCAGCCCTGCTGGCCGGACTGATCCTGGTCGTCGCGGACATCTTTGTGCGCATCCTGCCAAGCACCAATGAGCTCAAGCTCGGCGTCGTGGCGGCGTTGATTGGCGCCCCGGCTTTTGTCTGGATCGCGATGCAGAGGCGGGCTGGATATGACTGATCTCGTCGCCACTGATCTGACTTTGAAGGCCGGGGACGTCACCCTGGTCGACTCGGCCAGTTTCCAATTGTCGCCCGGTGAGCTGGTTATCCTGCTCGGCCCGAATGGGGCCGGGAAGACCAGCCTGATCCGCGGCGCACTCGGACTGGAGGCGCCGGCTTCAGGCACAGCTGCGCTCAATGGTCAGGACACACACCGGTTGTCGCCCATGGCGCGGGCGCAGCAGATTGCCTACCTGCCCCAGATCCGCCCGCTCGCCTGGCCCAATCAGGTGCATGATGTCGTGTCGCTCGGCCGCTTCAGCCATGGCGCCGCCCTTGGACGGCTGAGCGGACCCGACGCGGCTGCGGTCGACCGCGCCATCGTGGATTGCGACCTGACCCATCTCGCGGACCGGGCAACCGATTCCCTGTCGGGCGGCGAGCTGGCCCGTGTCCATTGTGCCCGCGCGTTCGCGACACAAGCCCCACTCCTGGTCGCGGATGAGCCAACCGCTGCACTTGATCCGCGGCACCAGTTTCGAATCCTCGATCTGATCAAATCCTATGTCGATAAAGGCGGCGGCGCGTTGCTGGTCCTGCATGATGTAAATCTGGCCGCCCGCTATGCGACTCGTCTGATCTGGATGAAAGATGGCAGGATTGTCGCCGATGGACCGCCGGCCGAAACCCTGACGCCGGAACGCCTGTCAGAGGTCTACCGCGTCGCCGCCCGGATGGAAGGCGACCGTATTGTCATGGATGGCGCGCTGTGACCGGCAAAGCGCTGATGCTGCAAGGCACCGGCTCAGATGTCGGCAAATCGATCCTGACCGCGGCGCTGTGCCGGATCGCAAAACAGAACGGCCTCAGGGTCGCGCCGTTCAAGCCGCAAAACATGTCGAACAATGCCATGGCCTGCCGCAATGGCGGCGAGATTGGCCGCGCACAAGCGCTGCAGGCGCGCGCGGCTGGTCGCGAGCCGCATGTCGACATGAACCCGGTCCTGTTGAAACCGCAAACCGATCGCTCGGCGCAGGTCGTGGTCCATGGCCAGGCGCTCAGCGCAATGGACGCTGCGGATTACATGTCCTCTCGCGACCAGCTCATGGGCGCCGTGACGGAGAGTTTTCAGCGTCTGGTCGAGACCAATGATCTGGTGATTGTCGAAGGCGCGGGCAGTCCGGCGGAGATCAATCTGCGGGATCGAGACATTGCCAATATGGGCTTCGCGCGGCGCGCAGGTGTCCCGGTCTGCCTGATCGGTGACATTGACAAGGGCGGCGTGATTGCCAGCCTGGTCGGCACGCAGGCGGTGATCGATCCCGATGATGCGAGCATGATCCGCGGGTTTCTCATCAACAAGTTTCGCGGTGATCCGGCCCTGTTCGAGGACGGCGTGAGCGCCATCGAAGCGCGCACCGGCTGGCCCTGTTTCGGCGTCGTGCCCTGGCTGCGCGCGCCGTCGCTCTTGCCGGCCGAAGATGCTGTGTCACTGGAATTCTGGCAAAAACCAAGCTCAGGCGCGCTGAAGGTCGTTGCGCCGATGCTTTCGCGCATTGCGAATTTCGACGACGCTGATCCGCTACGCCTGGAATCCGGCATAGATTTTCGATGGATACCGCCTGGAACGGCCCTGCCCCGTGACGCCGATCTGGTGATCCTGTTCGGCACCAAGTCGACCCTTGGCGATCTCGACTTCCTGCGCGAGCAAGGCTGGGATCACGACATCATAGCCCATGCCCGCGCGGGCGGCCGTGTACTTGGCATTTGCGGCGGCTATCAGATGCTCGGGCACAAGATCTGCGATCCCGAGGGTCATGACGGTCCGGCTGGGTCAGCGCGGGGGCTTGGTCTTCTGGATGTGAAAACCGTCATGACCAATGCCAAACAAGTGCAGCCTGTAACGGCTCAATGTGCCCGCACGGGACGCGCGCTTAGCGGCTACGAAATTCATACCGGCGCGACCGAAGGCCCCGACACAGACCGCCCGTTCGCCATTATTCGTGGCAAGCCCGATGGTGCGCGATCCGCAGATGATCGCGTCCAGGGCACCTATCTGCACGGCGTGTTTGAAGATGATCAATTTCGGCGCTCCTGGCTTTCAAATGCGGGCGCTGTTGCGGATACGCATCTCAGTTTCAACGCAACGATTGAGACGGCACTGGATGAGCTGGCTGAAGAAGTGCGCCAGGCGGTGCGCGTCGATGACCTTCTGGACCTGGCAAGCGCGCCGAGCCTGCCGCGAAAACAGGTATGACCGCGTTGACGCTCATGGCAGCCGCCTGGGCGTTCGAGGCGGTATTTGGCTGGCCGGATTGGCTGTACCGACGCGTGCGTCACCCCGTGGTCTGGATCGGCGCTTTGATCAATGTGCTGGACACGCGCCTGAACCAGACCGCCTACGCGCACGTCACGCGCTATGCCTTGGGCGCGCAGAGCGCATGTATCGTCATTGCAATCACCCTTGGCGCCGCCGGGCTGATCAGCCATGCACTGCCCGGCACCTGGTGGGGTTTCGCCACCGAGGCTGTGATCGCCTCAAGCCTGATCGCGTCACGCAGCCTTTACCAGCATGTCTCGGCTCTGCTCACGCCCTTGAAGCGCGGCGACGTCGGCGCAGCCCGTGCCGCTGTCAGCCAGATTGTTGGCCGTGACCCGGCCCAGCTCAATGAGCATGGGATTGTCCGGGCGGGCCTCGAAAGCTTGGCTGAAAACGCGTCCGACGGTGTTGTCGCGCCGGTTTTTTGGGGCAGCGTGTTGGGACTGCCCGGGCTTGCTGCCTACAAGGCCGTGAATACGTTGGACTCAATGATTGGTCATCGCACAGACCGATATGCTGCTTTTGGCGGATTTGCGGCGCGGCTCGATGATCTCGCGAATCTGATCCCGGCCCGCCTGACGGGGTTCCTCTTAGCGGCGGCGAGTCTGAAGCCCACTGCCTTGGCTGTGATGTTTCGAGATGCGGGGCAGCACCGATCTCCGAATGCCGGCTGGCCGGAAGCAGCTATGGCGGGCGGGCTCGACGTTCGACTGTCGGGCCCGCGTGTGTATGGCAATAGCGTACAAAGCGAGCCCTGGCTCAATGCCAGCGCCCGCGACCCCGAACCTGCGGATCTGCAACGTGGCCTGGCGGTCTATGTCCGCGCCATGGGGCTAGGTGGCATCGCCCTCATCTCACTGGCATTGGGGGTGCACTATGCAGCGTAACTGGACACATGGCGGCGCGCTCGATTGCATGCAGGACGCGTTTCCTGACGCCCCGTCGCCCTGGATTGATCTGTCCACCGGGATCAATCCCTGGCCTTATCGCAGCGCTCCCAGCGATGAGGGGATTTATGACCGCCTCCCGACCGACGCGGCCTATGGCGAATGCCAGGCAGCCCTGGCGGAGTCGATCCTGGCTCCGCGAACCAGTATTTGTCTCGCACCAGGCAGTGAACTCCTCATTCGCCTGCTGCCGCACCATCTGGCTTGCACGCGCGTGGCGATCCTCACGCCGACCTATGGCGACCATGCAGAGGTGTGGCGACGCGCCGGATGCGACGTCGTAGAGACGCCCGATCCGCTTTCCCTGGTAGGCGAGGTCGACGCGGTGATCATCTGCAACCCCAACAATCCGGATGGGCGCCTGTTCGATTGCGACGACCTGCGTGCCGCCCGATCACGCCTGGCGGCGCGCGGTGGATGGCTGATCGTGGACGAAGCTTTTGCCGACCTCCAGCCAGACTTGAGTATGGCGCCTGAAGGCGGTGCGGACGGGCTGATCGTGTTGCGGTCCTTCGGCAAGTTCTTTGGCCTGCCCGGGCTTCGCCTCGGTGCGATGATCGCGCGAGACGAAATCTCCGCGCGCTTGTCAGAACAATTGGGTGCCTGGCCAGTGTCGAGTGCCGCGCTGGAGACCGGCATCGGCGCCTATCGCGACCTCGACTGGCAAGCCCGCACGCGCCAGGCCTTGCAACAAGCGCGCCTGCTGCTCGACCAGGTCCTGATCTCGAACCAGATCGAGATTGAAGGCGGCACGGACCTGTTTCGCTTTGTGAATGTCGATGATGCACAGGCGGTCTGGCATCACCTTGCCGAAGCAGGAATTTATGTTCGGCGGTTTGACGCTCTGCCGGGCAAGTTGCGGATCGGGCTGCCGGCGGATGAAATCCAGCTCGCCCGGCTGAATGAAACACTTAGCCTTTTAGCGTAAGGGGCAGGCCAGCCGCAATGAACTCCACGCGGTCGCAAACCTGCGCCATCGCCTGATTGAGCCGCCCCTGCGCATCACGAAAGGCGCGCCCCAATTTGGTTTCGGGCACCAATCCCAGGCCGACCTCATTGGAGACCAGGATGATTGAGCCGGGCCGCCCGTTGAGCGCACGGCACAGACGTGCCGTCTCTCGTTCCATGTCGCGCCCGTGATGCATGAGGTTTGACAACCAGAGCGTCAGGCAATCCACGACGCAAACCACGTCGGGCGTCGCAGCCGCTTCAAGGGCCTCGACGAGATCGAGCGGCGCTTCCACCGTCTCCCAGCCTTCGCCGCGCTCCGCTTTGTGCCGCGCAATCCGCGCGTCCATTTCGTCATCGAGCGCTTCTGCCGTCGCCAGGAAGACGCGGCGTTCGCTGACCTTCTCAGCAAGCGCCAGGGCGCGCCGGCTTTTGCCAGACCGCGCCCCGCCGAGAATCAACGTGTTGGTCATCACCTGCTGCCGGGCACGCCCGCCCTACTGCATCGTCGGGATGATGAAAGCCTGGTCGCCAATGTCGCCTTCCGGCCAGCGCGAGGTGACGGTCTTGATCTTGGTCCAGAAGCGGACGCCCTCGGGGCCATGCTGGTTGGTGTCGCCAAAGGCGGAGCGCTTCCAGCCACCGAACGTGTGATAGCTGACCGGCACCGGGATCGGCACATTCACGCCGACCATGCCGACATTTACTTGCGCCGCAAACTCACGCGCCGCGCGGCCATTCTGGGTGAAGATGGCGACGCCATTCCCGTATTGATGGTTGGAAGGAAGACGAGCCGCCTCTTCAAGGCTTTCAGCGCGCACGACTTGTAAGACAGGTCCAAAGATCTCTTCTTCATAGCTCTTCATACCAGGTTTCACATTGTCGAACAAAGACGGGCCGATGAAATAGCCATTCTCATGGCCTTGCAGCGTGTGGCCGCGACCGTCGAGCTTCAGGTCAGCGCCTTCATCGACGCCCATCTGGATATAGTCCTCGACTTTGGCCTTGTGGCCCGCAGAAACGACCGGCCCGTAATGGGCTTCAGCATCGGTTGAGACACCGACTTTCAAACCGCGGGCGGCGTCCAGCATCCGCTCGACAAACTCGTCGCCGGTCTTCTGGCCGACCGTGACCGCAACCGGCAGCGCCATGCAGCGCTCGCCTGCCGAGCCGTAAGCCGCGCCGACAATGTCCTTCACCGCCTGCTCCATATTGCAGTCGGGCAGGATAATGCCGTGGTTCTTGGCCCCGCCCATGGCCTGGACGCGTTTGCCGTGCGCCGTGCCGGTTGAGTAGACATATTGGGCAATGTCCGATGAGCCGACAAAGCTCACGGCTTTGACGTCCGGATGGGTCAGGATCGCATCAACGCTTTCCTTGTCGCCATTGACCATGTTGAGGACGCCTTCCGGCGCGCCGGCCTCGAGGAAGAGTTCGACCAGGCGCAGCGGCACGCTCGGGTCTTTCTCGGATGGCTTGAGGATGAACGTGTTGCCGCAAGCAATCGCCACGGCAATCATCCAGCACGGGATCATCGCCGGAAAGTTGAACGGGGTAATGCCAGCGACCACGCCGAGCGGCTGGCGCATGGAATAGACATCGATGCCGGGCCCTGCGCCTTCGGTATATTCGCCCTTTTGCAGATGCGGGATGCCGCAGGCGAACTCGACCACATCAATGCCGCGCTGCACGTCGCCGCGACTGTCGGCAATCACCTTGCCGTGCTCTGAGGAAAGCAGCTCCGCCAGCTCATCCATATTGGCTTCGAGCAGGCGCTTGAATTCATACATGACGCGCGCCCGGCGCTGCGGATTGGTGTTGGCCCAGCCCGGAAGGGCCGCCTTGGCGTTCTCGACCGCGTCAGCCACTTCCTGCTTGGTCGCCAGCGCAACGCGGGCCTGAACCTCACCGGTGTTCGGATTGTAGATATCGCCAAACCGGCCGGACGTACCCGCCACCTGCTTGCCGCCAATAAAATGGCTCACCTCGCGCATCGCGCTTCTCCTGTCATCAAGTCTGAGCGAAACTCTATAGCGCGCTTTCGCGCCGGGCCAACACCTCGCGCGGAGATTTGACCGGCACCGGATACGACAAAGGGCGACCCGGTCCCGGATCGCCCTCCATCTTACGTCCCCCCGGCCCTCGCCGGGATGATTGGATCGATTACCAACGCTTGGAGATGGTCACGCCATAAGTGCGTGGCTCCGTCAGGAACACGTTGGTGAAGAGACCAGAGCTGTCATCGGTCAGGTAAGCACCGGTGATGACTTCCTCATCGGTGATGTTCTTACCGAACAGTTCCAGCGACCAGTCATTCTCCGTGTTCACCAGCTCGAGCGACAGGTTCACATTGTCCCAGCTCTCCAGCAAGTCACGGTTGGTGTTGAACACGCGGCTGAACGCCTCGGCCTGGTAGTAATAGTCGCCGCGAAGGCGAATATCCCAGGAATTATCGAACGCGCCTTCCCAGGTGTACTCGGCACCGAAGTTGAAGGTCGTTTCTGGTGTACCCGGCAGGTTGTTGCCGTCCAGATTCTTCGCTTCACCATCAAACGGGGTCAGACCACCAATGGTTTGCATCTGACCGTTACCGTCAATGTAGGTAATGTCCGGCACACCGAAGGCGGCTTCTTGTCCAGCAAATGCGCCAGAGCAAAGGCCCAGCGTCGCACCTGGCCCTACGCCCGGAACCGTTCCGGCCTGAATGGCGCCAAGCACGGTTGCATAGCCTTGCGCCGAGACGACACAATTGGCTGCGCCAACGAACTGCTTGAGCACGACCAGATCGCTCCGGCCATTGGTGCGGTCAAGCGTATCAACGCCCCAGGTGTCGACGATTTGAGCATCAAGGAAGCCGAGATTGGCGTTGATGACAAAGGTCGAAGCCGGGTTCCAGATCGTCTCAAGTTCGAGGCCCTGGATCTCAGCATCCACGTTGAAGTTCGCAGATGTCCGATTGACGATCGCAGAAATCTGGTAGCCGTCATAATTGTAGAAGAATGCGGTACCGTTGAGCTGCATCGCGCCACCGGCGAGCGTGTTCTTCGTCCCGATCTCGTAAGAGTCGACGAACTCAGGATCAAAGGCTTCTGCGAACAGATTCACGCCAGCTGGCTGCGGTGGGTTGATACCGCCGCCCTTATAGCCTCGAGAATAGAAGGCATAGAACAAGCTGTCCTCAGACCAGCCCAGGTCTGGTGCCCAGTCGACGCCGATACGGCCGGTCGTTTCCTGGAAGGACGCACTCGCGATACCCGTACCAGCCAGTGGATCAGCAATCGCTGAAGCCGGCTGAGACAGGAAGGTCGGAATGCGACGCACTTCTTTTTCATCATCGGTGTAACGCAGACCAACGGTGACGGTCAGATCGTCATTGACATCGAGATAGCCTTCACCAAACAGCGCGAAGCTGTCGAGCTTATATGGCGTGATCGAGCGGAAATACTGGCGCGATACACCATCCAGGTTTTCGATTGGGGTCGAACCGACATTGGCGAAATCCTCGATCGGGAAGACTACCGGACCACCGACGCCTGTCGATGCTGCGTTAAACAGTTGGTTGAAAGCCGTCGAGGTGTTGAAGAACACATAATAGCTTTCCTGCAGCGCAGGTCCCTGATTGGTTTCGCCATCGACCTTGATCGCACCAAGGTTGAAGTTGAACGGACCATCAAAGTCTGACTGGAGACGCAATTCGTGCGTCGTCGCTTCTGTTTCGGACCCCGAAATATCGGCCGCACCGTACAGGTTGCTCGCACCGAGTTGCGGATCGCTCACGACACCACCCGGGAACAGCAGCGGATAAAGCGCCGTCACCGCCGCACCACCGATTGGGTGGAACGCTGCGAATGGTCCCGGCGTTGTGTTGAACGGAACCTCAGAGGACTGTTCGTTATAGTCTTCCTGCGAAATGTTCGTCCGCTCATTGTAGCTGCCGAGATAGGTCACGGTCAGAGCATCGGTCAGATCAAACTCACCTTTCCAGGTCAGCAAGGTCTGTTCAGTCTCAAATGTCGGATCGAACAAGGCCTCAATCACGCGAAGATCAGACGGAATGCCGTCCAGATTCGCATTGAGATTGATTGCGTTGCCCGTTGTTGGATCAACACCCCCGATCAAACCAGCGAGATAACCGTATTGTGCCCCCAATGTGGAGGCATTGTTCAGGCCTTCCAGCGAGGCCGGTGCGCCGAGATAGTTATCGACACAACCTTGGCTGGTGATCAGCTGATCCACCGCTGAAATGGCAATGCCATTAAAGCTGGTTTTGGTTGGATCCTGATCACAAAGCTGCTTACCCGAACGGAGACGTGAGTCATCTTCGTTGAAGTGTTCGGCGATAAGCAGACCGCGGAAACGATCGGTTGGCTCAAACGCAAACGATGCCCGCAGCGCATAGAGGTCGCGGCTGTCTACATCATTGCCTGTTGTCAGGTTGGTCACATAGCCATCGCGCGACAGATACGATCCAGCCAGGCGAAGCGCGGCCTTCTCGCCCATCGGCAAGTTCAGCATGCCTTTGGCTTTCACCGTATTGTGGTTGCCATAGGTGAGCTGGGCATCGGCCTGGAATTCTTCAAGCACAGGCTTGGCCGTGATCACATTGACCACACCGCCGGTCGCGTTCCGGCCGTACAGTGTTCCTTGTGGACCGCGCAGTGATTCGACGCGCTCGACATCATAGAACTCAGCTTCGAAGAAACTGTTGGTGAACAAAGGCACGTCATTCATGTGAATACCGACACCGGCATCCGCACTGGTCGTTACCGCATCGACGCCGATACCGCGAATCCGGAAGTTGAACCCGCCAAAGTTGCCTTTGGTAAAGTTCACGTTCGGAATGGCTTTGACCAGGTCAGGACCGCCCGCAAGTTGCATGGCATCCAGGGCTTCCTCGTCAAAGGCCGACACCGCGATCGGAACATCCTGAATCGATTCTTCGGTTTTCTGCGTGGTTACGACCACCGTACCGAGCGTGCGCGCATCCTCATCCTGATCCTGATCTTGCGCAATCGCTGCAGGTGCAGCAAGCGACAAGGCCAGTGCGGACGCACCTGCGAGCAAGACGTAATTCGAACGTCGTGAGACTTTCATAGATTAACTCCTCCCATGGAGCCCGATTTTTGGGCACCACTAATGATATGTTTCCTGCGGATTTACGTTCTTTGCGCAAACCTCAAATCGATGACACGACGGGGAGCGCCCCCTTGTCAATCATTTACGCGGCGTCCGGTTGCAAACTTCTGGACGGTGTGTGGCAAACTCCACAGCGTCGTCTCGCGGCCAAAATGGCCCGGCCGCGGCGACAATACCCCGATAATACGGGCGTCGATCAGTCATTTTTCGGGTGAAAATGGTGCCCCCACACGGACTCGAACCGCGGACCTACTGATTACAAATCAGTTGCTCTACCAGCTGAGCTATAGGGGCACTGGCGGCTCCTTTATCTTGCGCCTCGGCAAAGCGCAAGGCGTCATCACAAGATCATGCAGTTGCCACAATTGATCCCCGATCCGGCATGTTTTCGCCTTCTGGCCTGCGTTTCCTGAGACCAAGCAAGACGGGAGCTGAAAATGTTCAAGACACTGACCTGTACCGCCACCCTCATCGCCGCAGCGGGCATCGCGCAAAGCCAGCCATTGCCGGCGCCGCCGACCGCCGCCTACACGCCGCCAGCGGCCGCGTCCTGCGCCAGTGAAACCCTGCAAGTCTATTTCCCGGCCGGCACCAGCGCCCTGACGCCTGCCTCGCGCGCCGCGCTTGAAGCGGCCCAGGCGCGCCTGGATGGCTGCATTGTCGGACAAGTCTCCCTGAATGCTTCTGCTGCTGACGCGCGGTCCGAGGCAGAAGCCGACTCTCTCACCGCCGCGCGTATTCAGACGGTCACCGCCGCTCTGTCGACCTATGAGCTTGATGGCATGCGTGTCTCAGCCGGCGACATGACCGACGCGGCCGCGACTCTCTGGACACCCATGGATCGCAAGGTCGAGATTCGTCTCGCCGCCTGGGCCCCTGAGATCAGCTAGAGTTCAACAAGTCCCTCCCAGAAGCTCTGACCTCCTCATGCAGGGCTCACTTAAAACCCCCGAAGGCGATTAGCCTCCGGGGGTTTCTTTTTTAGCGCATCGAAACCGCCATCTAGTCGAAGAAGGACAAGACGGCACAGGCAGCGACGAAGGTGGCGACTGTGTAGCCACTGTCAATCAACAGCAATTCCCAGGAATGGGTTGGCGAATAGACATAGCCATACATCATCAATGGCACGCCGATCAGAAGCGCCATCCACAATCCGAACAGCGCCGCTGTATCGAGCTTGGTGATGCTCTTCTGTTTCATGTGCCAGCCGAGACCGAAGGTCAGAAGCAGCGAAATCACGAAGCCCGCAGGCATCCATAACGGGCTTTGGCCTTCGAACATTTCTTCGGTGAATCCGCTTGCGCTCATCCACGCATCCGAAAACAGTACGCCATACCAGATGAAGCCGAGGACCCACATAGCGAGCGCCCCGAGCACCAAGCCGAGAATGTTTACTCCTGCAATTTTTGGCATTGTTCCCTCCTTAAGGATGTTCCAATTATCCCATCGCGCGATTAGGAATGCACAGCTTCTGCGGCCGAATCCGCCTAACGCAGCGTAAACCTTTGTACGGGAACATGAATCTTGAGTAAACGCCGGATCCTGATCACCTCTGCCCTGCCCTATATTAATGGCATCAAGCATTTGGGGAATTTGGCGGGCTCGATGCTGCCCGCTGACGTCTATGCGCGCTTCCAGCGACTGCAGGGCCATGATGTCCTGTATATCTGCGCCACGGACGAACACGGAACGCCAGCCGAACTCGCCGCCCAGGCCGCTGAGATGAGCGTCCGGGCCTATTGCGATGAGCAACATGACATTCAGCGCGCCGCTGGCGAGGGCTTTTCACTGTCCTATGACTGGTTCGGGCGCTCCTCCAGCGACGAGAACAAGGCGCTGACCCAGCATTTCGCGCGTGTCCTGGAAGAAAAAGGCCTGATCGAAGAGCGCGTTTCGCAGCAAGTCTATAGCGTCGATGATGGCCGCTTCCTGCCAGACCGTTATGTCGAGGGCACCTGCCCACATTGCGATTACGAGAAAGCCCGCGGCGACCAATGTGACAATTGCGGGCGCCTGCTCGACCCGGTCGATCTGAAGAACCCGTATTCTGCAGTCTCAGGTGGCACCAATATCGAAATCCGTGACACCGCCCACCTGTTCCTGCTGCAGTCGAAAATGCAGGACACGATCCGCGAATGGGTCGAGGCGTCGAAAGACTGGCCGCAGCTGGCGCGTTCGATCGCGCTGAAATGGCTGGATGAGGGCCTTCGGGACCGGGCCATTACCCGCGACTTGAAATGGGGCGTTCCGGTGCTCGGCGCAGACGGCAATCCGCGCCCAGGCTTCGAGGACAAGGTCTTCTATGTCTGGTTCGATGCACCGGTCGAATATATTGCCGCGACCGAAGAATGGGCGACAGCGACCGGCGGCGACTGGGAAAGCTGGTGGCGCACCGATAAAGGCGCAGGCGACGTCGAATATGTTGAGTTCATGGGCAAGGACAATGTCGCCTTCCACACGGTCTCTTTCCCGGTCACGATATTCGGCTCCGGCGAGCCCTGGAAAACGGTCGACAAGCTGAAAGCCTTCAACTGGGTCACCTGGTATGGTGGCAAATTCTCGACCAGCCAGAAACGCGGCGTGTTCATGGACCAGGCGCTCGATCTGCTGCCCGCCGACTATTGGCGCTGGTATCTGATGGCCAATGCGCCGGAAGGTTCCGACGCCGCCTTCACCTGGGAAGGCTTCCAGGCGGCGATCAATTCCGACCTCGCCAATGTGCTCGGCAATTTCGTCAACCGGATCACCAAATATACGGTCAGCAAGTTTGATGGCGCCTTGCCCGCCGCTGGCACACCCGGCGAGGATGAAGCCTGGATGGAAGGTGAGCTGAAAGCGAGCCTGACCCGCATCGCGGACCATTATGAAGCCATGGAGTTTCGCAAGGCCGCCGCGGAAACCCGCGCGCTATGGGCGGCCGGGAATGAATATCTCACCCGCGCCGAGCCCTGGGTGAAATACAAGACTGATGTCGACGCTGCAGCAGTTGGCGTGCGCACCGGACTCAATCTCGTGGTCCTCTTCGCCATCGTCGCGCAACCGCTGATCCCGAACACGGCCAAGTCCATACTGGATACAATCGGCGTCCCGGACGGGAATCGCAAATGGCCGTCACCGGATGATAAAGGCCTGCTCGATGCGCTGCCACACGGTATGCCGATCCAGGCGCCGCCGGTCCTGTTCCAGAAGATCGAAGACGCCATGGTCGCCGAGTGGACCGAGCGTTTTGGCGGCGAAGAAAGCTGAACCATGCCCCTCCAGAACCGCGTTGACCCTTTTGGCCTGATCCACGCGGTTCCTGATCGCGGCACGATGATGGGCAATCGCGGCGGGTGTTTTCACGGTGACGACAAGACGCTGAAGCCCACTCATTGGAAGACCCGGCAGTGGATCACCTGCGTGCTCGAATTCAAGGGGCGCCAGCGCGAGCTGATGTCCGAAGGCACCTATACCGAGCTGTTCTTTCTCGACGAGGTGACGGCATTCGCGGCCGGACATCGGCCTTGTTATGAGTGCCGGTACGCGGACGCGAAACGGTTTCGCGAGGCGCTCGTGCGCTCCGGCGTCTTTCACTATCGCCCCAAGGCCAGCGATCTCAGCGATGCCATTGCCGGCGAAATCCAGGCCGTCCTCAAAGGTAAGTCAGAGCGCGAACAGGTGCGGGTCGCAGAGCTGCCCGACGGGGCGATGTTCACAACCGGTGCGAACGCGTTCCTGAAATGGGAAGACCGTGCATTCCCCTGGGCGTTCTCAGGCTATGGTGACGCGCAGTCTTTGCCCGAACACGCGGTGCGCTTGACCCCGCACATTACCTGCCAGGCATTGGCGCATGGTTATGAGCCTGGCGTTCATTCGAGCATCTCAAAACCTTGAACAATCGCCCGCCGACACCTGCGAAGGCAGGTATCCATGGACGGACCGAGATGTCAGAACGAGAGGATATTCTTGTCCCTGGACACCTGCCTTCGCAGGTGTCTTCGGACAATAAGGGCCCGGACTTACCTTTGAATCTAATCCACAGGTCGCGTCACGATCAGCTCGTTGATCCGGTGCGCTTTTTCTTTCGCGAACAGGACATTGTGCAGGTACCAGACCTCGCCATCGCCGAGCGTGATCTCAATATCGCCGGTCACGATCAGGCCAAGCATGCGGTGGCGCAGGAAGTCGTCCTTGAGATACTTACAACGCGCATTGGCGCCGCTTTCGGCTCGGTCGCCGCTGCCCCAGAACACGCGTTCGCGGACCTGGCCGGGCGCGATCTCGTAGAATTTGACCTTGTCGAACCCGAAGATCATCACCGCCCACATGATGAAGACAGAACCGCCAACGAACCAATAGAAAGCCGGGCTCATGCGGATATCCAGGCCGCCAATAAAGGCCGCGATTGGGCCCGATAGATTTGCCGTCGCCAGCAGGATCCCGCCAATCGCCAGGATCAGGCCGAGGATGACAGAGTTTGCACCGCGCAGTTTCACCGTGGTCGAGAAGATCACGAAAACCAACACAAACACGAAGGTCTGCCCCTGCACGCGCGCTGCCGCTTCGGTGCCCTCGCCGCCCACGAACAAGGAGACGAACCCGAAGACAAAACCGAGCAACCAGATCGGCCACCAATACAGGATCGGCGAATGGGTATAGATCTTCAGCGTCGAAAGCTGGTTGAGCCCCTCCTGCACATGATTGTGCGGGTGGCTGTCCGCCGGTTTTGACGCCTCTGGCGTCGGCGCTGGTGTCTCAGACATGGCACGGTCCCTCCGTCACTCCGCGGAGCTTAGCAAGACCGACCGGTATTACAAATTCAATTTTGAGAACGGCTAGCTGCCGGCGTCTTCCGACTCTTCGGCATTTTTCAGCAATTGCTGCTGCTTCAACGCCATCAGCGCCATGCCGCGGAACAACGTGCCGCGATCTTCCGCCGACTTGTAGCTCAGGCGCTTATAGACGGTGATCATGCCGTTGCAGATTTTTTCGTTCTCTTTACCGCGGCGTTTCTGATCGCCTTCCATCAGCTGGAACATTTCAGCGACGGCTGGTTCGGAAGTCGACATATTGACCATCCAGTTGACGACTTCCTTGTCGGACGCGGCACGGCGATTGGCCATCGCTTTTGGAGAATCCAGCAGATCCACGACCAGCTGTAGCTCACGCTTTCGCAGTTCAGCCGGGTATTTCTCGACTTTCTCTGGTGGCAGGCCTTCAATGCTGCGCACGCAATCGGCAGGATCTTCGGCATTGAGGTGCTCATACGTGGTGATGATCACATCGATCATCTCTTTGACATTGTCATCACTGGCGCTGCGCGACAGGTGCATGATCTCGTCCAGGAACACTTCACGCATCTGCAGGCCTGCAACATAGCTCGCTTCGCGCACCGGGCGGCCGCGGCTAAACTCACGCACCGCAATATTGCGGAACTTGCCATAGACTTGCGGACGACGCTCTTTCAGCACCAGAAAAATCTCGCCATACATATCGCCTTCATCGGCAAGGCGCTGGACCTCGCTGTCAAACATGGCTGGATCGATTGGCTCACTGCCACCACAGGCCACGAGGCCGAATATGCTGGCGGCCAGAGTGGCGGCTTTGAGTGTGCTGCGTACCTTCATTGTCACCCTTCGGGCGCGTTCGAGACACGCCCCTTGTCTTCCACAATCATTGCCGCCACCATGGCACGGTTACCTTAATATGCTGATAAGTGAGGGCTCATGTTTCGATCAGTTCCAGTAATCTCTTCGCTCGCCATTGCCGCCATTCTGGGGGGCTGCACGAACGCACAGCTTGCCGAAAACGTGGCCGAATCGGCTGAAATCCAGACGGCCACGCTGACCAAAGCGCCGCTTGAAATCACCGCCGACATGCCGACACCAGGCACAAATCTGATCGACCTCTACACTTATTTTCACCGGCATCCCGAGCTCTCGTTCAAAGAGGTCAGATCGTCGACCATCATGGCGAATGAGCTTGAAAGCCTTGGCTTTGACGTCACGACCGGCCTCGGCGATGAATGGACCAAGGCGAAATCCATGCGCGACAATGGCGTCGTCAGAGATGGCGTTGGCGGCTATGGCGTCGTCGGCGTCTACCGCAATGGCGATGGCCCGACGGTTCTCATTCGCGCCGATATGGACGCGCTACCTGTGGCCGAGCGCACCGGCGTTCCACACGCATCGCAGGTGGTCGATGAAACCTGGACCGGCGTCACCAATGGCGTGATGCACGCTTGCGGCCATGACATTCACATGACCAGCTGGGTTGGCACCGCGCGCAACCTGATCGCCGCCAAGGATGACTGGTCGGGCACGCTGATAATGATTGCGCAACCGGCTGAAGAGCTTGGTAATGGTGCCCAGGCGATGATTGCCGATGGCCTGTTCGAACGTTTCCCAAAGCCTGATTACAACCTTGCTTTGCATGTCTCCGCCGGCTTGCCGAGCGGCAAGGTCGCTTACTCGTCCGGCTTTGCGCTGGCCAATGTCGACAGCGTCGATATCACCGTCAAAGGGGTTGGCGGGCATGGCGCTTATCCGCACACGACCAAGGACCCGGTGATTGTCGGCGCATCCATCGTCACCGCCGTCCAGACCCTGGTCTCACGCAATGTGAACCCGCAAACACCGGCCGTTATCACCGTCGGCTCGTTCCAGGCCGGCGCCAAACACAATATCATTTCCGACGAAGCCAAGCTGCTGCTCACCGTCCGCTCCTATGACGATGATACACGCGCCATGTTGCTCGACGGCATCGAGCGCATCGCCAAAGCCCAGGCGCTCGCCTATGGCGCGCCTGAGCCTGAGATCTTCATCGAACCCGATTACACGCCATCCACGTACAATGAGCCGGAACTGGCAGCGAAAGCTGCAGCCGCGATTGCCGCGGCGATTGGCGAAGAGAATATCAGCGAGGTCGATCCGGTCATGGGCGGCGAGGATTTCAGCCAGTATGGCCGCACCGACGCCAAGATTCCGGGCCTGATCTTCTGGGTCGGCGCGGTCGAGCCTGAGAAATGGCAAGCGGCGCAAGACAGCGCCCTCGGCCTGCCGTCCCTGCACTCGCCATTCTTTGCCCCGGACTATGAGCCAACCATCGAGACCGGCGTGACCAGCATGACCGCCACGGCGCTGGCTTTGTTCAATGATGAGTAAGGCAACATGCACCTGATCTTAGTGTACGGACCGCCAGCGGCCGGAAAGTACACCGTGTCAAAACGTGTTGCGGAGTTGACCGGGCTGCCGCTCTTCCACAATCACCTCGTCGTCGACGCGGTGGCGGCTGTGTTTCCGTTCGGCTCGGACAATTTTGTCCGGCTGCGCGAGCAATTCTGGATGGACACGTTCGCGGCAGCGATCTCAGATGGCAGATCGCTGATCTTCACCTACCAGCCAGAGAATTCGGTAGCAGCAGACTTTCCAGATCGCGTTCAAACTCTGGTCGAAGCAGCGGGAGGGCGCATCACATTTGTCCACCTCCATTTGTCGCGCGAAGGACAGATCGATCGCATCGCGAATGCTGACCGGGCGAAGTTCGGCAAACTGCGCGACCTCAATATCCTCAAAGCAAATCTCGACCAGTTCGAAGCCTGTACCGATGCCATGCCGACAGCCGACATCCGCATCGACACAGCGCAGACTGCACCGGATCGCGCCGCCGAGATCATTGCGAAAGCTGTGCGAAGCGCTTGAGTGCGTCCGCCTCGCAGCAGTCCGGTGGGCGCCTTTCGCCACGACACCCCTAGCCGCGACACCATGCGCGATTAGATTATGCTTCAGATTGAGATCAAGGAGCCCGATCATGGATGTCAGCACGGCCGTTAAACAACGCATTTCAACCCGCGGGTTCCTGGACACACCTTTGCCGAAAGCCGAGGTCGAGCAATGGCTGAAAGATGCCCAGCGCTCTCCTTCCGGTGGCAATCTGCAGCCGTGGCGAGTCATTGCGGTCAGCGGTGAGGAACGCGACAAGGTCGTCCAGCTTGCCGCGGCCAAACTCACCGGCAATCCGCGCGGCGAGCCAACCGATCGTCCGATCTATCCCGAACACATCACCGACGCGCAGAATGCCCGCCGCTTCCGCGTCGGCGAGATGATGTATGAAAAGCTCGGCATCCCGCGCGATGACAAGGCCGGGCGCCTGACCTGGTTCATGCGCAATTACAATTTCTTCAACGCGCCAGTGGCCTTGTTCTTCGTCCTCGACGAGCGGGTGGGCCATGGGCAGTGGGGCCATACGGGTATGCTGATGCAGACACTGGCCTTGCTCGCCGAAGAGCGTGGCTGGGGCACCTGTATGCAGGAATGCTGGGGCGTGTTGCGGCCAAGCCTGAAAACCCATTTTGGCCTCGACGAGCACGAAATGGTCTGGTGCGGCATGGCCGTCGGCATTCCGGACAAGGATGATCCGGTGAACGCGCTCTACACGGAACGGGCAGAGCTTGAAGAGTTTGCGGAACTGCGAGGGTTTTAGCTGAATAGATAGGCCCTCATCCTGAGCGAAGTCGAAGGATAAAGGGCCGGGCTTCCTGGAGCTTGTCCAAAGCCCGCCTCGTCCTTCGACTTCGCTCAGGATGAGGCTCAAGGGTGCCCAGGGAGTTTCGAGTCTTAGCCGACATTAGCAGGCGTCACGACGCCCTTTTCTCTCCCAATTCACGCCACACTGCCCGGTCATCTTCACGTCATGGAGATCACCCGCCGCACCACGCTTGCTAGCCTGTTCTCGGTCCCGCTCTTGCCGAGCGCCGCGCCGGGCAGCGACACCAAGGCGGCGAACCTGATCGTCCAGGCCCGCAAGCAAATCGGCGTCACGACCCTTTATGACGGGGCCTATGTCGCGCTCGATTATCCGAATGGCGACGTGCCACGTGATCGCGGTGTCTGTATTGATGTCATCATTCGCGCCTATCGCGAGGCGTTCGAGTTTGATTTCCAGAAACATGTGCACGAGGACATGGTGGCAAATTTCAGCGCCTATCCGGCGCGCTGGGGTCTGACCCGCACCGACCGCAATATTGACCATCGTCGTGTTCCGAATGTTGAGACCTGGCTGCGCCGCCGCGGCCACGAATTGCCCGCAGGCGACTGGCAACCCGGCGACCTGATGACCTGCCGGGTTGGTGGCAGCCTGCCGCATATCGGCATTCTTTCCAGCCGGAAGGACCGGCGCGGCCGCTGGAAAGCCATCCACAATATCGGCCTCGGCACGTTGGAAGACAGCCGCATCTGGGATTATGGCGACAAGCGCCGGTTCCGCTTCCTGCCTAGCTGAGCATCATCCGCAGGCGCAGCAGGTGCTCGTCCCAGCCTTTGTCGTGGCCAGTCAGTTCTTCGAACGTATTGATGCCGTCATGCGTGAGGGTCAGCTGTGTGCCGCCCTCGACGGCCATCAATTCCCAACTGACTGTGGTGACCACGCCTTTTAGCCATTGATGCGTAAACGTGTGGACCAGCTTGTTCGGCGGATCGACCTCAACCACATCTCCCCACATCAGTTTGCGATCGGGCTTGTCATCGTGAAAGCTGAAATACTGAAATGACGCCTTTTCGGTGAGATCGCGATCCGTCTCATGGAACCACTGCGCCAGCAGCTCCTTCTTGGTAATATAGCGCCAGACCTTTTCCGGGGTCGCTTTCAGGTAGATCGTCTTGACCATCACCGCTTCACTCATCGTCCATCTCCACTGCTTGTTTCAGGTTTGCGAGTTTTTCATCCCAGAACTGGCTGAAGAAATTGACCCAGTCGGCCACGGTTTTCAGCGCTTCAGGCTGCAGGCGATGAATGCGTTCGCGCCCTTGCGACCGCACGCTGATCAGCCCGCCCTGTTCGAGGATTTTCAAGTGTTTCGTGACCGCCGGCCGGGTCATCTCATACTGCGCCGAGATGTCGTTCAGCGATCGTTCTCCGTCTGACAACATCGCCATGATGCTGCGCCGGGTCGGGTCGGATATGGCCCGGAAGATCATTTGTTCGGTCATGATATGAAACCTTTCAGTTGCCCTTTATAGGAAACCAAACAGTTTCATGTCAAGCAACAATTCCAAGGCTGGCGCTTCTGACAAACCGCGCTAAACAGAAGCCATGAAAATCGCGACCTGGAACGTCAATTCCATCAAAGCCCGCCTGCCCACGGTGATCGAAGTGCTGAAAGCCATCGATTGCGACGTCGTCTGCCTGCAGGAAATCAAATGCGAGACCGACGCCTTTCCTTATCTCGAGATCGAAGAGCTCGGCTATAATGTCGAGGCGCATGGCCAGAAGAGCTATAATGGCGTCGCCATGCTGTCGCGATTCCCGCTGGAAGACGTCGTCCGTGGCTTGCCCGGCAATGAGGATGACGAACAGGCCCGCTATATCGAAGCTCTGGTCCTGTCCGACAATCCAGTGCGTGTCGGCGGCCTCTACTTGCCCAATGGCAACCCGGCGCCCGGTCCGAAATATGACTATAAGCTCGACTGGATGGGGCATCTGAAGACCCATGCGGCGGACCTGATGAAAGCCGAGGAGCCGATCATTCTGTGCGGCGACTATAATATCATCCCGCGCGCCGAGGATTGCTGGGAAGAGACGGTCTGGGCCGATGATGCCCTCGCCCTCCCGCAAAGCCGGGCGGCGTTTCGGCGCCTGAAAAATCTCGGGCTCACCGAAGCCTTCGAGGCCAGCGACAATCGCGGGCATCAATATTCATTCTGGGACTATCAGGGCGGCGCCTGGCAAAAGGATCACGGCATCCGCATCGACCATCACCTGCTCAGCCCACAGGCGGCAGATCGACTTGAGAGTGTCGAGATTTATCGCAAGGCGCGTGGGCTCGAGAAGCCGTCAGACCATGTTCCGGTGATTGTGACTTTGCAGGATTAGGCCAACCATCAGGCCCTCATCCTGATCGAAGCCTGCCCTCGACCCGATCGAGGGTCGAAGGATAAAGGGCCGTGCTTCCGGAAACTCGCGTTGCGCCCGCCTCGTCCTTCGACTTCGCTCAGGATGAGGCTCACTTTTTGAACAGCCGGTCCGCTAGTTCCGCACGCATTTTCGGTTATACGCCGCGACTTCGTCATTCAGCGAAACCACCAGACCCTGCAGTGAGGTTTCCTTCTCCAGCAAATCCGCCTTGAGCGTGTCATAAGCGACCTTGGTCGCATCCGCTTCTGCGGCCTGTTCAGCGCTGAAATTGCGCAAGGCTTCGGCGTTTTCCCAGGCATCTCCGGCAGCCTCGACCTCGTCGACCAGGGTCAGCCGGGCATCCGCCATCTCCTGCGCCGTAATCTGGCGCTCCTGTAACTGAGCGGCTTGTTGAGAACAGGTAAGGGCGCTGGCGGCCGGTGCAGTGACGAGAAAAACCACGCCAAGCACGCCGAGGGAGGAAATCACTGGTTTCATACAAGTTTCTCTAGGCAAACAGACCTGAAGCTTTTCTGAACATAGATGCCCTGATCTGGACGAAAGTGTGACCGATCTGCGCGGCGCTTAGCCGTCTTCGCCGTCACGGCGTTCGCGTTGTAGCTGTTCCGGATCCGCGAAACTGTCAATCAGGTTGAAGATGGCGGCAAAATCGTCGAGCAGTTCGCGCACGCGTTCCGGATTGTCCAGCGGCGTGAACAGGCTGCCCGGCTCGAACAGGTCGCCGCCTTCGAGCGCGATCAGCAGCTCCCCGTCCTGAAAGGCGCAGCGCAATTTGCTGCCGTGAAAGACTTTCTCGAGATTGATCAGGCGCTGCATCAGGTTCGGCGTCAGCAGGAAACGGGCCTCGACCTGGTCATTGGAATAGACCTGGAAGGCCTGCTCGAACACGTTCGATTCCAGCTTCACCTGCTCGAGGCCGCGGCCGCCACCAAATACATTGAACAGACCGGCATCGCGCAAGACCAGCGTGCGCCCCTGAAACGCTTTGTGAAACTGGAAGCGCAGGCATTGTCCCTTGAACACGGTAACCCAGCGGGTGCGCGTCCGTCCTCGGGAATCCCTGGTTCGTCGCCGTTCTTCCAGGTGCGCTTCGAAAAACTCAAACTCCACGCCATTGCGGGCGCCGTCGAGGCGATCTTCGTAGCGCGCGCGATCCCAACTCGACAGCAGCCCGGCCTGCTGCAGATCGAGCACGCTATTTTGCGGGCCCGGCTCCGGATTGAACAACATATCGAAACGCGCCGCGACCGGATTGACGATCAGGGATTTCGCCCGCTTGCCAATCTGATTGAGCGGACCGCGACCAGCACCGTGCACGGCAAATCCGATCACACCCGCCACGATTGCGAGCTGCGGTACCCGAAACACGAAGAACCCGAACAGTGCGCCGAGCAGGCCAACGCCGACACCAACCCAGGTCCAGCGGATCGCGGACCTGGCCGCAGCCTGTCGTTCGACCTCCTGTGCCTGCAAGGCAGGTTGGAGCTCATCCTGATAGATGCGCGGAAAGTCAGCAAAATCCTTGGGCAGGCCGCGCATGGCCTGAAGGATCAGAGGGTCTATGTCTGTCTCGTCCCAGGGGCCGTTAGATATCGGCGTAGACATGGCGTTCTCCGGCAAACCCTTCATGGGTTACCGCGCCAAGATGGGCCGGACCGACCAGTTTCGCAAATTTCGCCAGCGTACCATTGCCATACGCAGTCACGCGCGGTTTCCAATTGCGCTTGCGATCTTCAAGCTCTGCCGGGGTCAGGCGCACATCAATCGTGCCCTTCTCGGCATCGATGGTGATGATGTCGCCATCTTCCAACAGTCCGATCGGACCGCCTTCCTGAGCCTCTGGCCCGACATGACCAATGCAGAACCCGCGCGTCGCGCCTGAGAAACGGCCATCCGTGATCAGGGCCACCTTGTCGCCCATGCCCTGCCCGTAAATGGCGGCCGTGGTCGACAGCATTTCGCGCATGCCGGGACCGCCTTTCGGGCCTTCATAGCGGATGATCAGCACGTCGCCTTCTTCATATTCGCGCTTGGAGACCGCTTCGAAACAAGCCTCCTCACCATCAAACACGCGGGCCTTTCCGGTGAACTGGAGCTTTTCGAGGCCAGCCACTTTCACGATCGCGCCATCCGGGGCGAGTGAGCCCCACAGGCCGACCACGCCGCCATTCTCGGTGATTGGCTTGCCGGCCGGGTAGATGACTTTCTGGGTTTCGTCGAAGGTGACGTCTTCAAGATAATCGCCCCAGGTCTTACCGGTCACGGTCAGGCAATCGGCATCGATGATCTTCTCATCCATCAGCGTCTTCATCAGCATCGGCACGCCGCCCGCTTCACCGAAATCCTGGGCGACATAATTGCCGCCCGGCTTGAGGTCCGCGATATAAGGCGTGCGCTCGAACACTTCGGCGACATGGCGGAGCGTGAACTCCACCCCGCACTCATGCGCCATGGCTGGCAGGTGCAGCGCTGCATTGGTCGAGCCACCGGTCGCAGCGACGACGATCGCCGCATTCTCGAACGCCGCGCGGGTACAGATTTCGCGCGGACGCAAATTATTGGCGACGAGGTCCATGACCACGCGGCCGGACTCCCGCGCATAGCCGTCGCGGTCCGTCCACGGCGCCGGCAAGGCCGAGGAAAGCGGCAGAGCCAGGCCGATCGCCTCGCTGACGCAGGCCATCGTATTGGCGGTGAACTGCCCGCCACAGGCGCCGTCGCCTGGGCATGCCACTTTCTCGAGCGCGCGCAGCTTGTCATCGCTCATCTCGTTCGATCCGGCGGCATTTGCGCCCACGGCTTCGAACACGTCGAGCACGGTGACATCGCGGCCTTCAAAACTGCCAGGCATGATCGAGCCGCCATACAGGAAAACAGACGGCACGTTCAGGCGCAGCATGGCCATCATCATGCCGGGCAGAGACTTGTCACAGCCAGCGACACCAACCAGCGCATCATAGGAATGCCCGCGCATGGTCAGCTCCACCGTATCAGCAATCCAGTCACGGCTGACCAGGGATGAGCGCATGCCTTCATGACCCATGGCAATGCCATCAGTCACAGTGATGGTGCAGAACTCGCGCGGCGTACCGTCCGCAGCTTTGACGCCTTCCGAGACCGCGTGCGCCTGGCGCATCAGGGCGGTATTGCACGGCGCCGCTTCATTCCAGCAGCTGGCGACGCCGACAAATGGCTTCTGGATATCCTTGGTCGAGAGGCCCATCGCGTAATAATAGCTGCGATGCGGCGCACGGGCCGGGCCTTCGGTCACATGACGGGAAGGCAGTTTGGATTTGTCCCAGGTCTTGCTCATAATGATATTCCTTTACTGCGCGGAGCCTTAGCCGCTCCGCGCAAATCTGTCACCCGGTCAAAAGGGGCTATTCTTGCTCGAAAATCGCGGTTTCCATGCCGTCGGGGTCGATCATGCCGCGATACATGCCCTTTGAGTTGAAAACATACTCATATTGCCCGTGGCCACCGATCACGACCACGCCGCCATCCCCGCCAAGCCCGGCGACCTGGTCGAGGGCGCTCTGCGCCGCTTCGCCGATGCTCTCGCCCGCCAGCTCGACGCGCGCGCAAATCGTCTTGGCGACGGCGACGCGGATGAAATACTCGCCATGCCCGGTGGCCGAGACGGCGCAGACGCCATTCTGGGCATAGGTCGCGGCGCCGATCAGCGGCGAGTCGCCGATCCGGCCGGCGGATTTCGCGGTCATGCCACCGGTAGTCGTGGCGGCAGCCAGATTGCCGTCCTTGTCAATGGCAACCGCGCCGACGGTGCCGTGCCGGTCAGCATCGGTCCGCGCGCGTTCGCGCAACACCCGTTCCAGGGACTGGCGGCGGCGATCGGTGTCGAAATAGGCATTGTCGACCATGTCCAGGCCGACCGATTCCGCGAACGCATCGGCCCCTGCCCCGGCAAACATGACATGTTCGGACTGGTCCATCACCGCGCGCGCGGCGAGGATCGGATTCTTCACGCGCTTCACTCCAGCGACGGCGCCAGCATCGCGCTGCGCCCCGCTCATGATTGAAGCGTCGAGCTCATGCTCGGCAGCGGCGGTGAAGACCGCGCCATGCCCGGCATTGAACAAGGCGTCATTTTCCATCGGAATGACCGCTGCCTGCACCGCGTCGAGCGCGCTTCCGCCATCTCTCAGCACATCTGCGCCAGCTTCCAGCGCGGTTTCCAGGGCCGCTGTATAGGCCGCCTCGCGCTCCGGCGTCATGTTCTCGCGCAGGATCACGCCGGCGCCGCCATGGATGACCAGGCGCCATTCAGGCTGTTCAGCTTCCACGGTCACATCCGCCTCCTCTGCCGGTTCTGCAAGCGATGAGGTGCACCCGGCCAAGACAATGACCAGGGCGGCGAACGAGCGTCGGAACATAGCGATCTCCTAGCGAGCCGAGTTACAGGGCGGCGAGCTGCTCCCGCGCCGCACTCAGTTTGTCGCGCGTCCCTTGCAATTCGGCAAGCCGTTCGCGTTGCTCTGCGACAACTTCAGCCGGCGCCTTGGCGACAAAGGACTCATTGCCCAGGCGTTTCTCAAGCCCGGTCATCTCGCCGCCCAGCTTGCCGAGCTGCTTGTCGAGCCGGGCAATCTCTTCGCTGGCATCGATGAGGTCGGCGATCTCAAGCACGACTGTCGCCTCGTCGACGACGGTTTTCACTGAGCCAGGCGCAGCGGTTTCAGCGATCTCAAGCTTTTCGAGGCGGGCCAGCCGCTTAATGACGTCGCCATGGGTGGCGAGGCGTGCGGCGGTTTCGGCGCTGGCGCCAACCAGGCTCGCCGGCACTTTGGCGCCAGCCGGGACATTGACGTCAGCGCGGACAGAACGGATCTGCGAAATGATCTTCAGCACCCAGCCGAGCTCATCAGCTGCGGCCTCATTGGCATAGGCCGTTTCATGCCCGGGCCAGGTCTGCAGCATCAGGAAGTCGGAGCGTTCGGCCGTCTGCTCCCACAGCGTTTCGGTGATGAAGGGCATGAACGGGTGCAGGAGCGCGAAAATTTGTTCCAGCGTCCAGGCGAGGACCAAGCGGGTCTCATCCTTGCCGGCGCCATCATCGCCCTGCAGGATCGGTTTGGAGAGTTCCAGGTACCAGTCGCAGAACACGTCCCAGACAAAGTGATAAGCGGCATCGGCGGCATCATTGAAGCGATAATCCTCGATCGCCTCTGAGACCTCCGCGCAGCATTTATACAGCTCACCAATAATCCACTGGTTCAGCGCCAACCGCAATGTTTCCGGGTTTACCGCGCCGCCAAAGCTGGCTTCGTACATTTGTGCGAAGCGTGTCGCGCTCCACAATTTCGAGCCGAAATTGCGGTAGCCGGCGACGCGGTCGACGGACAGATTGATGTCGCGTCCCTTGGTCGCCATGGCCGCCAGCGTGAAGCGCAGCGCGTCTGCGCCATAGGCCTCGAAGCCTTTTGGATAGCGCTTGCGCGTGGCCTTCTCGACTTGAGGCGCCTTCTCTGGCTGTCTCAGGCCGGTGGTGCGTTTGCGCACCAGTTCGTCGATTTCAATGCCGTCAATCAAGTCCACAGGATCGACCACATTGCCTTCCGACTTGGACATTTTCTTTCCATTCTCATCGCGCACGATGGCGTGGATATAGACGTCCTTGAACGGCACTTCGCCGTCCATGAATTTGATGCCGAGCATCATCATCCGCGCGACCCAGAAGAAGATAATGTCAAACGCCGTGACCAGCGTCGCGCCCGGATAGAATGTGTTCAGGCCTTCGGTCTGTTCAGGCCACCCCTGCGTCGAAAACGGCCAGAGGCCGGAGCTGAACCAGGTGTCGAGGACGTCTTCGTCCCGCGTCAGGTCGACACCTTCGCCTGCCAATGCCTGCGCCTGTTCCAATGTCGGCGCGCAATGCACCGCTCCGTCAGGCCCATACCAAACCGGAATCCGATGGCCCCACCAGAGTTGGCGGGAGATGCACCAGGGCTCGATGTTCTCCATCCAGTTATAATAGGTCCGGTCCCAGTTCTCCGGCACGAACCTGGTCTTGCCGGACCGCACGGCTTCAATCGCCGGCTTGGCCAGCGTTTCAGCGTCGACGAACCATTGGTCGGTCAGCATCGGCTCGATGACAACGCCGGAGCGGTCGCCGAAGGGCTGCATGATCTTCTTGTTCTCGACCAGTGGGATCAGTTCCGGTTCCGCCGGCTCCGGGCTCGACTCGGAGTCTCCGTCCGCCGGAGACCCCGGCTCGGAGGCCGGGGACGCGGTTTTTGGTTGTGGCTTGGCCACCATGACCGCATTGCCCTCAGCCGTGATGTCCGCAATCACCGCCTTGCGCGCTTCGAACCGGTCGAGGCCGCGATAGGCCTCCGGCACCAGGTTCATCGCTGCGATCTTTGCTTCGTCGAAGTCTTCCTTGCCCTCTGCAATGCGCTGCGCAATCCCGGCTTCGTCGGCATAGGACTGGCCATCCGAGCGCATGAAGCCCTTCTCGTCCATCAGCGCATACATCGGAATGCCGCCGCGCTTGGCGACCTGATAGTCGTTGAAATCGTGGGCGCCGGTAATCTTCACCGCGCCAGAGCCGAAGTCCGGGTCAGGATACTCATCGGTGATGATCGGGATCAGGCGGCGATGCTCTTTCGGGCCGACCGGGATCTCGCACAGCTTGCCGACAATCGGGGCGTAGCGCGTGTCCGACGGGTGCACCGCCACGGCGCCGTCGCCAAGCATGGTTTCCGGGCGTGTCGTGGCGATGGAGATATAGTCGCGGGTCTCCTCCAGCGTGACATTCCCGTCTTCATCCTTCTCGACATAGGTATAGGTCTCACCGCCGGCCAGCGGATACTTGAAGTGCCACATATGGCCGTCGACTTCCTTGTTCTCGACTTCGAGATTGGAAATCGCGGTCTGGAAATGCGGGTCCCAGTTGACCAGGCGTTTGGCGCGATAGATCAGGCCCTCATTATAGAGGTCGACGAACACCTTGTTCACCGCGACGTTCATGTCATCATCGAGCGTGAACTTGGTATTGTCCCAGTCGCAGGAAGCGCCGAGGCGCTTGAGTTGATTGAGGATGTTGCCGCCGGATTCTTCCTTCCATTCCCAGACCTTATCGACAAAGGCATCGCGGCCCATGCTACGGCGGTCCTGATTGCCGCCTGAAGCGGCCAGCTGGCGCTCGACCACCATCTGCGTGGCGATGCCCGCATGGTCCATGCCGGGCTGCCAGCGGACATTCTTGCCGCGCATGCGCTCGAACCGGCAGAGGATGTCCTGGATCGTATTGTTCAGCGCGTGGCCCATATGCAGGCTGCCGGTCACGTTCGGCGGCGGGATCATGATCGCATAGGGCTCGGCCGCCGTATCCATGCTCGGCTTGAAGCAACCCGCTTCTTCCCAGCGCTGGTAGATGCGCTGCTCGTGGGCTTTGGGATCAAAACGCTGGTCGATCATGATGTGCGGTCCGGTCGGTCAGATATAAGAAAAGGCGCGCCGTGTCTGGCGCGCCCGTCTCTTTAGCAGAGGATTTGTTTGGGTCTAGCCAGCCATGCGCGCAATGCGCTGCACTTCGGCTTCGACATGCTTCTCAACAATGCCTGGCAGGTTCTCGTCGAGCCACTCTTTCAGCATCGGGCGCATCATCTCGCGCACCAGGCCTTCAATCGTGGTCGCACCGCCGGCATCTTCGCCGAACTCAACGTTCTCGAGCAGTTTCCCAAGGGCACCAGCAGCTGCAGTGACGGTCGCTGTATCGGTCAGCGGGGCGGGCTTTGCAGACATGGGTGTCTCCTCTTCAAGGGCAAATTCAGGGAGCGGCTCAGGTTCAGGCTGTGGCTCTGGCGCGGCTTCCATGACAGGGGTTTCTTCTTCGACAGGCTCAAAGCTGTCTTCGGCTTCGACAAAATCCTCGACGCCTTCGAAATCATCAGCGCCGAAGGAATCGAAACTGTCTTCCTCGACTTCAAACTCGAACGGCTCTTCCTCAACGACCGGATCGTCGGCCTCGGCTGCAAGCTCGTCCGAGACATCTTCCATGGACTGGCTGATCGCCGCCAGGACATCTTCTTCGGACTCTATGATGCTATCGTCGGATGACGCTTCAGGCACGTCTATCTCGTCGAAGACGTCGAGTTCATCTTCAGTGATGACGTTTGCTTCCGCAGCCTCCTGCGCCGGGGCATCATCATCTGCGATGATTTTTCGGATGGAAGAAAGAATCTCTTCCATGGTCGGTTCTTTTTGCGCTTGCTCCGCCATAGCCGTTCCCATTGATTCGTTTTCTATTAACCGGCTACTGCAGCTCGGTTAACAAGCAATTACGACTCAAATTTAACATAAGCCGCAGGCGAGGCCTAACCGGGAATCTACAGAGCCAGTTTTCCCATCGCGCGAAGCAGCTGGTGGCTGGCAACATAGGCATCACGGCGGGCATTGATCAGGCCGAGACGGGCCTCCAGCAATTGCTGTTCCTGGTCGAGCACATCCAGCGTCGTACGGGTGCCGACGCTCAACTCTTCCTGTGACCCTTCATAAGCGATCTCGGCCGCTTCGACCTGAAGCTCGGACGCGGTGATGGCCTGCTCTGCAGCGATATTGGAATACCAGGCCTGGGCGACGCTGGCGGTAATCTGGCGCTCGGCATTCACGGTCTGCAAGCGGGCCTGGTCGCGCTCGAGGCGCGCCGCCCGGACACGGCTGCGCAGGACGCCGCCCTGGAACAGCGGGACACTGCCCTGCGCCATGAGACGCAGCTGCGTGTCACGATAATTGTCGGCTGGCAGCGTGATCGTACCCATGGTTGGCGAAAGGGCCGTGGCTTCCTGGTCAAATGTCTCCTGGACGCTGGCCGAGCCGACAATCGAGACGCTTGGACGTGTCGCCCCTCGTGCAGATTTTACCGCCTGTTCCGCCGCGCGCTCCGCTTCTCGCAGGGCTTTCAAATCCGGATTGTCCGCCAGAGCCGCTTGCAACGACAATTCAAAACTAGTCGGCAAGGTTGGCGCGCCGGGAACGGGCACCAGATCGCCTGCCGGTTGCCCGACAAACAGTTCGTAAATCGACAAGGAGGCCTCAAGCTGTGCTTCTGCACCGGCGAGCGAGGCCCGCGCGCCCTGCAGACGTGCTTCGGCCTGTTTGACGTCTGTGCGCGTTGCAAAGCCGACATCGAACCGGTCTGTGGCCGCGCGCAGCTGCTCTTCCAGCAAGGCCACGCTATTGGCGCGAATACGGATGGCTTCGCGGTCCCGGATCACGTCGACATAGGCGGTGACGACATTCAGGATCAGGTCCTGGGCAACACCGTCAAACTGCGCATCCGCGGCCAGGATCCCGGCTTGCGCCTGGGCGATCCCGGCATTGATCTGTCCGCCCGTATAGACCGGCAAGGTCGCGCTCAATTGCGCCGAGGCAAGCTTGTTCTCGCCGGTGTTGAACGCGATGGGTTGATTGCTGTCGAGTGACTCGAACGTGGTCGATCCTGATAGCTCAACCGTCGGCGCACGCGCACCGCGGGCCTGATTGAGCTGTTCGCGCGCGACACCGACATCCGCGCGTTGCGCGGCAAGGGCTGGATTGGTCTGGAACGCTTGATCCAGGGCTTGTTGCAAGGTTTCCGACTGGCCGGGCATAGCCAGCAGCAATGCCGAGAGTGAAATCAGAGCGGATTTGCGGAACATGGGAGGCCTCTTCGCGATCTATTTTGCGGTATATTTAGCGATCCATACCAAAAAGTGAACACTGTTCACCAAGATGTCGCTCCCCGCTCACACAGCCCCTGTGAGCACAGCCATCAGGATGGATAGCCGTATTGTCAGTTTTCCAGCCTTCGCCCCGCGCCGCCAGACGTGTCGCAACCGAAAATGCGCCAAGGCCGGTCGCAGGTTCGAGGCCACGCGGTCGCGAGGCGCCGGGTCGGACACAGCTTCACCGCGGCGCAGCGCCGCCCACTCTGGCGCGATACGCTGTACCAGCGCGGCCACGTCTTCCCCCGGCGCGCAGATCCGGGCCGCGGCGCCAGCCAACAGGTCTTCTGGCTCCTGGCTACGATCCGTGGCGAGAAACGCGGCCTCGAATTGGTCGATGATGCGGCCCAACGCGTCTGCACTCAAATGCGCGTCTGACAGCTCGTCGGCGAGCGCCAGGACGACATCATGTTGCCGCGGCTTTCCGTCTGCCAGCTCGCTCAGCGCATCGCGCCACCACTGGAACCGGATCTGCCCCATGGTCGGATCTGTCACCGACACGCGCACCCGCGCGAGCTCGTAATAGAAGGCGTAGAGGACAATGAGAGACTGGCGCTGCGACGCGGTCGCATAGCGGCTGGAGAGCCAGCGTTCTTCATCGACGCGCCGCACCCGCGCATCCAGGCGCGCAAAAATAACTGTCAAAGAATCACTGGCAGGACTGGTCATCGAACCCATATCTGTGGCAAGCGCTGAGCAAGAACAGCGATATATTCTGTAAGGAGACCAATGACATGGCTTTTGACCTTCCCGAACTCCCCTATGGCCGCGACGGCCTGGCCCCGCATATTTCAGAAGAAACGCTGAATTTCCACCATGGTAAGCACCACAATGCTTACGTCACCAATCTCAACAAGATGATTGATGGCACCGACCTCGCCAACGCCTCCCTCGAAGAGATCGTCAACGCAGCTGCCGGCGACGCCTCAAAAGCCGGCCTGTTCAACAATGCGGCGCAAGTCTGGAACCACACTTTCTACTGGCACTCGATGAAGCCAGGCGGCGGCGGTGCCCCGCATGGCAAGGTTGCCGAGCTGATCGATCGCGATTTCGGATCGTACGACGCGTTCGCAACCGAGTTCAAAGCCGCTGGCGGCGGTCAGTTCGGCTCGGGCTGGGCCTGGCTGGTGCTGAAGGATGGCAAGCTCGCCATCACCAAGACGCCAAATGCAGAAACCCCGCTGACCGAAGCTGGCGTGACCCCGCTGCTGACCATGGATGTCTGGGAGCACGCGTACTATCTCGATTATCAGAACTCTCGCCCGAACTATATGGCGAGTTTCCTCGACAATCTGGTCAATTGGGACTTCGCCAATCAGAACCTGGCTGACGCTTCGTAGCCGGTCTGACAAGGTCAGAACAATCGATCCGGTGGATCGATTGTAGGCGCAGAAGGCCACGGCAGTGGCGCCCGAAAGAGTGGCGCTCAGAAGCCACACTTAATCACCGACTGAAAAGCCCACCTTTGCCGGTGGGCTTTTTTGCACTATGTGCACCGCAACATGTTTGCCGGCGCAGTGATTCGAAGTCGGCCCCGCTGTTCAATCCGGAACAGCTTGATGTGACCGACCTTTCAATCTGCAGCTGGACAAAACTTTGACTGACGAACCCAAGATTACATTCGCCGAGCTTAACCTCGATCCTCGAATTCAAAGCGCGATTGACGCGGCGGGTTATGAACACCCGACGCCAATCCAGGAACAGGCCATCCCGGTCATCAAGAAGGGCGGCGACGTCACCGGCATCGCCCAGACCGGTACGGGCAAGACGGCGGCCTTCACCCTGCCAATGATGCACCGCCTGACCAAGGGCCGTGCCCGGGCGCGGATGCCACGCAGCCTGATCCTCTGCCCCACCCGCGAACTCGCGGCGCAGGTGTCGGAGAATTTCGAGACCTATGGCAAGGACCTGAAGCTCAACATGGCGCTGCTAATTGGCGGCGTCAGCTTCAAGGAACAGGAACAGAAACTGATGCGCGGCGTCGACGTGCTGATCGCCACGCCGGGCCGTCTGATCGACCAGTTCGAGCGGGGCAAGATCCTGCTCACCGGCGTGGAAGTCTTCACCATTGATGAAGCCGACCGCATGCTCGACATGGGCTTCATTCCGGACATCGAGAAGATCTGCAAGCTGCTGCCACCGCGCCGCCAGACCCTGCTCTTCTCTGCCACCATGCCGAAAGAAATCGCCCGGCTGGCCAAGACCTTCCAGAAAGACCCGATCCGTATCGAAGTGGCGCGGGAATCGAAGACCGCAGAAACCATCGCGCAGCACGTGGTCAAGCTGCCACGCGGCGACGACAAGGCGAAACGCACGGCGCTGCGCCGGGTCATTGAGAGCCGGGATGTGAAGAACGGCATCGTCTTCTGCAACCGCAAGCGCGAAGTCGATATTGTCGCCAAGTCTCTTCAGAAACATGGCTTCAGCGCCGCTCCGATCCATGGCGATCTGCCGCAAAGCGCGCGCACCGACACGCTGAACAAGTTTCGCGATGGCGAGCTGCAATTGCTCGTCGCCTCGGATGTGGCCGCGCGCGGGCTCGACATTCCGGATGTCGGACACGTGTTCAACTACTCGCCGCCGCCCAAGGACGAGGATTATGTCCACCGCATCGGCCGCACGGGCCGGGCCGGGCGCGAAGGCGAAAGCTTCACCATGGTCGGCCCAATGGACGAAAAATCCTGGCGCGGCGTGATGATGCTGATCAATACCGACGTCGCCGAATATATGCCCGACGGCCTGGTCGAGGAGCTGGAAGACCTGCCAAGCGATTCTGAAGGTCGCCGTGGACGCGGACGCGGTGAGCGCGGTGGACGTGGTCGGGATCGCGGCGAAGGCCGTGGTCGTGGGCGCGGTCGCAGAGAGCGCAGCGAGCGCGCCGAGCGCGAGCCACGGGCGGAGAAACCGAAGCGCGAGGAGCGCGACGAGGCCCGCGCTGAAGACGAAACTACCACCCCGAAATCGAGCGACAAGCCGCGCAAGGAGCGCCCGAAGCGCGACTATAAACGCAAGGATGACGATCTCATCCTCGACCCCGCCCCGGACGATATCCGTGGCTTCGGCGAAGACGTTCCGGCCTTTTTGAAATAGCGAGCTATGTCACAAGCTAACGGCCCACTATAAGACTTACCGACACTTATTTCTTCAGGCGTCCTGCCACTTGTTTGCGGAATTTCTCGCCATAAGGCGGACGCATCATGGCGAGGATCTCATTGCCGGTCTGCGTGTAGATGGCCTTCTTGTGGCTGAACTCGAAGAAGCCGTCGCGGCCATGATAGGCGCCCATGCCGGACGGACCGACGCCGCCAAAGGGCAGGTCCTCCTGGGCGACGTGGAAGACCACATCATTCACGGTCACACCGCCTGAGGTTGTATTGTTCAGGACCATGTCGCGCTCAGTCGCATCATCGCCAAAGTAGTAGAGCCCAAGCGGGCGCGCATGGTCATTGATATAGGCCACTGCGTCCTTGGTTTCGGTATAGGTTTTCAGCGGCAGGATCGGCCCGAAGATCTCATCCTGCATGACTTTCATATCGTCGGTCGGATTGAGCACGATATGCGGCGCCATCTTGTGGTGCGGCTGCTGGCTGAAATTCTCGTTCTGCGGATTGATCTCGACCACTTCAGCGCCCTTCTCGCGGGCATCATCGAGATAGGAATTGAGCCGGTCATAATGGCGCTGATTGACGATCGAAGTGTAATCATCATTGTCCTTGAGGCCTCCCGGGAACATCTTCCCGACCGCCGCCTGCGCGGCGCCGACAAAATCGCCGGTTTTCTCTTCCGGCACGAACGCATAGTCCGGCGCCAGGCAGATTTGTCCGGCATTCATGGTCTTGCCGGCCATGATCCGGGTCGCGGCTTTTTCCAGATTGGCAGACTTGCCCAGCACGACAGGCGACTTGCCGCCGAGCTCCAGCGTCAGCGGCACGAGATTATCCGCAGCGGCCCGCATCACGTGATGGGCGATCGAGGTCGCGCCGGTGAAGATCATGTGGTCGAACGGCAATTGCGTGAACTGCGCGCCGACATCCGGCCCGCCGGTGACGACCGCGACTTCCTCTTCGGTATAGTATTTGGCGATCAGCTCCGCCATCAGCTCACTTGTCTTCTCAGTGAACTCGGACGGCTTGATCATCGCCCGGTTGCCGGCCGCGAAGACATTGGCCAGCGGCGCGAAGGTCAGATTGACCGGGAAGTTCCAAGGGCTGATCACGCCGACCACGCCTTTGGGCTGATATTCAACCCGCGCCTTGGACCCGAGCAGGCCGAGCGGGAACTCGACCTTGCGCTTTTCCGGACGCATCCACTTGCGGAGATGTTTTCGCGAGAATTTCAGCGCGCCAATGGAACCAGCAATATCGGTCAGGTTGGACTGGTCGATCGAGCGGTGCCCGAAATCCTCGGCCATCGCCTTGGCCAGGGCTTCGCCATGCGTCGCCAGGAGGTCGATCGACTTGTCGAGCCAGGCTTCCCGCTGTTCTGCGGACGGGATCCCGTCGCGAATATTCGCGGCTTTCTGTTTGGCTAGAATGGCACCCATGCCATCTGCAGAGATTGCGTCCAATGCCATCTGTTCCTCCGAGGCTTTCTTATCGTTGACGTAAAGGATAACGCAGAATGCGGCGAAGACAAAACAATTCCCGCCTGCCCCCACGTCACGGTTTCCACAATGCGCCAGCCGAATAGATTGCCTTCTAGAACAGGGAGAGCGACATGAGCTTCAAGAAGATCGCCTATGAGGTCAGCGACGATATCGCGACCATTGCCTTCAATGACCCAAAGACCATGAACGCAGCGGGCATGGATACGATCGAGGAATTGTCTCTGGCGCTCGAGCAGGCCGGCGACGAAGCGCGTTGCACGATCATCACCGGAAATGGCCGCGGCTTTTGCTCTGGCGCCAACCTGTCGTCCAATCCAGGCGAGCAGCCGAAGGGCAAGCCGGATGCCGGCAAAGGCCTCGATACGCACTATAACCCGTTCATCAAGGCGATGCGGACGCATCCGCATCCGATCATCTCAGCCGTGAATGGCGCGGCTGCCGGCGTTGGCTGTTCGATCGCGCTGATGGGCGACTTCATCATCGCTGGCGAGAGTGGCTATTTCCTGCAGGCCTTCCGGCGCATCGGTCTGGTCCCGGATGGCGGCTCGACCTTCCTGCTGCCGCGCCTTGTCGGACGCGCCAAGGCGATGGAGATGACGCTATTTGGCGACAAGGTGTTTGCCGACCAGGCGCTCGAATGGGGGATGATCAACAAGGTCGTGCCGGATGACCAGCTGATGGACGAGGCTCGTGCGTATGCCAAACGCCTCGCCGAAGGACCGACCCAGGCCCTGGCGCTTATTCGTGATCTCGTCTGGCAAGCCGAAGACAATGACTTTGACAGCCAGCTACAGGCCGAGCGCTTTGCTCAGCGGACCGCTGGCCGGCAGCCGGATTTCAAGGAGGGCGTCAAGGCGTTCCTGGAGAAACGCCCTGCAAATTTCAAAAAGGCCTGAACGTGGCTCTAAAAGGTTGTGCGACGCGGCGATTTCACTTTCGCGCGGCGCGCTTGCACCGCCACATCCAGCGCCTTGCGCGCCCAGATTGAGGCTTCATCGCGATCATCGAGCGCGTTTACGGGCAGTGACACATAACTCATGGTGATGGTCTTGCCGGTATTCGGATTGGTCCACTCAAAGGCTTCGCCGCCTTCTTCGACCAGATCGGCTCGCAGCGCCTCGTCTGATTTTACATAGACCCGATCCTTGTCGATCAGGGCAAACATATCCTCACCGGAATAGACCCCGGCGCCGCCAAACATCTTTCGAATTCGAATACGTCCAAGACTGGCGAACAGGTCTTCGACATAGGTGTGAAATGGGTTGTCCTGTTTTGTCATCTACTACCTCCGGCGACTGTCCCTTTTTTAATTGCTCGGACCAGGCGCGCCGAAGCAGTTTGGGACTTACGCGGGGGAACATGGATTTTTATTTCAGTTTTGCAA
This sequence comes from Hyphomonadaceae bacterium, assembly GCA_024742355.1. Taxonomy (GTDB): domain Bacteria; phylum Pseudomonadota; class Alphaproteobacteria; order Caulobacterales; family Hyphomonadaceae; genus Henriciella. Next base: position 138,909 of record JANSYM010000007.1, read on the forward strand.
CCCTGACAGCGCTGGCACGCAAGCTAAAAAGTCGGATTTGTGGATTCAGAGGTACAATATACCCCTGATCCGACGTCAATCTCTCGAAAAGTTCACAAAGCGAGCGCCCAGTTCGGAAAAAAGGCCGCCCGATAGAACGGGCGACCTTCAATAACGGACAGGCTAGCTGTCGGAAGACTCAGAACGTTGATCCGACAATCGAACCAGATTGTTGATCAACCCGTCCAGGCCGTGACCCGGCGCGGTTGTGCTGACATCCAGTCGGCCCACTTTTTCGGTGAGCTTTTCCAGCGTTTCCAACTCTTTCATGCGCAAGAGCAGCGGATTGTTTTCCATCAACCGTGCCGTATTCAGCAGAGACCGCGTCGCCGCGGTTTCCTCGCGCCGGCGAATAAGGTTCGCTTGCGCTTGTTTCTCTGCCTCGACAACCCGGTTCAGGATCTCGCGCATTTCGCCTGGTAAGATGACATCCTTCAGACCGACGGATGCGATCTCGACACCGAAATCCGCGAATGCGCCCATGGACTGAACCGCCTTCGTCAGCTCGGTATCAATCTCACCGCGCGCATTGAGCAGCTCGTCCAGCGTCCGGTTGGCGACCGCATCACGAATCGCGAACTGGATGTGGCGGTAGATCTGCTCATTCAGATCCTTGGCCTCACCCGCTTTCACCGGATCTGTGATCTGCCAGAACGCGGTCAGCGTCACACGGATGGAGACGCGGTCCTGAGTCAGAATCTCTTGCGCGGTGACTTCCGTCGCCTGACGTCGCAAATCGAGCGTCACGAGATTGATCTCGCGCACCGCTGACCAGTAGGCGTGCACACCTGGCTTGAGCCGCTCGTGCAGGTCTCCGTCGACATAGACCAGACCTTCAAAGCCGCTTGTCACCGTCGCGCGCGTAATGAATCGCGGAGAGACGGTCGCCATCGCATTGGCGGCGTTCCGCTCCAGCTTCGGCGCCTCGGACACGTCCAGGCATTCGACATCGACTTTGCGAAAGCCTTTCCACAAAGCGATGTCACCGCTTGGTTCGACGACATATTTCACCTTGCCGTCGAGGCGGACGATACCGACTTCGCTCTCATTTGGACGGACGATTTCAAGGTGCTCGGCAAGAAGCGCGGGAGTGCGGGCTTCAAGCGCGCGCACCCAGTCCTCTTTATCGAGCGGACGAGACACGTCGAATCTGCGTAACTCCGTACGCGGACCAGCGACCGGAATCCGATGGCGGCCCGGCAGGAGGATACGCTCAACCTGTCCGTCCCGCAGCAAGACGCCACGTTCGGTGCTGTTGATCGTGATGGACCTGTAAAGCGGCCACATTGGATTATCCTCCAGTTGGAAGGTCATGGAATTGCATGACACATGGTCCCCGACCCATTTCGGGGGACGCGGGCAATACCGGCCAATGATTGCAATTGCAAGAAAAAAAAGAGATGACCGGGCATTCCTCACCAAAAAATCTGGCGGGCCGTCTGATCCTGCAGAGCGGGCGAAGAGGGGGTTGAAGCGATGCACTTGGCGCGAAAGCGCCGCGTGGACCGATCCTCCGATGTCTCTCCGGCCACCCTATTCGTCAGGGGCACTCGGCCGATTTTTGGCTGCCGGCTTTGCCGTGCCCCGAAGGGTTTAGCGCCACTGGCGGAGGGATGCCCGGCATCCCCGGTTTTGGTGCCGCCGAAGCGGCTATGGAGTCATGGTGGGACTCGAACCCACAACAGTCTGAGTGAAATCCAGATGCTCTACCCTTGAGCTACAAATAACTAACACCTTAAGTTAGCGGCGTGACAGGCCATTGGTGAATTGCCTCGACAGGCATACGGCGTCGCAATGCGGACCGCACCGCCCGGGACCCTCAGAGCCCGGTCGACGAGAACAACCCGGCGCGCGTAAAGCGCAAATCCGGCTACCAGTCAATCGCCGCGTAAACGAGCTGTTGGAATTGCGGACGGATCGGATAGCAGCCGGTCGGGATCATTTGCGTCGCCTGGATCGCGATCACTTCCTCGACCGGATCGATCCAGAAAAAGGTGTTGGCAAGGCCGCCCCAGCTGAAGGTTCCGAGCGAGCCGGGGGTCAGGGTTTCGGCGACATCGACGACAGTTGAGCCGCCCAGTCCGAAGCCATTGCCCTCCATCCGAGCCTCGGAGAAGGTCTGGTCGCCCATTTCCTTGATCGTCCGACCGCCGGGCAAGTGATTCATGCGCATGAACTCCACCGTTTTCGGGCTGAGCAGGCGCGCACCTTCCAGGCTGCCGCCTTGCAGCAGCATCAGGCAGAAGCGGTGATAATCCCGTAGCGTCGAGACCAGGCCGCCGCCCGCATTGAGCAATTTCGGCTGGGTCTTATACGCCTTGCTGTCGGCGCCGGCGCCATCGCTCATCGTCACTTTGCCGGTCATCGGATCCTTGGCGTAGCATGCCATCAAGCGATCGAGCTTGCTCTCAGGGACGAAGAAATCGGTATCGACCATGCCAAGCGGTTCGAAGATCCGCTCGCGGAAGAAGGCGTCCAGCGTCATCCCGCTGGCAACTTCGACGACGCGGCCGAGAATGTCGGTCGAGTGGCCGTAATTCCAGCGTTCGCCTGGTGAGAAGACCAGAGGCAGCTTGGCGATCCGGGCGCACATCTCGCCCAGTGTCTCGCCCTCGCCTTCACCGATATTGCCGATTTTCTCGCGCCGATAGAGGGCATCGACTTCGTGCTGGAACAGGAAGCCATAGGTCACACCAGTTGTGTGGGTGAAAGCATCGCGTACCGTCATCGGGCGGTCCGGCTTGCGGGTCTTGTAATCCTTCAGATCGCCGCCATCCCAGACTTCGACATCAGCGAATTCAGGAATGTAGCGGGAAATCTCATGATCAAGTCGGATCACACCTTCATCATGCAGCATCATTGCTGCGACCGAGGTGATCGGCTTGGTCATGGAGTAGATTCGGAAAATCGTATCCGGCCCGATCGCAGAGCCACCTTCAAGCTGGGTATTGCCGCGATAGGCCTCATGCACGATCTGCCCATTGCGCGACACCATGGTCGCCATGCAGGGCAGTTTGCCATCGGCGACATAGGCCTTGTCAAAATAGTCCGGGATGAAATCCAGGCGCTCACGATTGAGACCAACATCTTCCGGGGCGAATTCGTGTTCAGTGTCCGGCATCTAAATCTCTCCTCGTTTCGCGGCACGGCTAAGCTCGCGCGCGATGATGATCTGTTGAATCTGTGTGGTGCCTTCATAGAGGCGGAAAATGCGCGCATCGCGGAAGAATCGCTCGACGCCGTAATCAGCGACGTATCCGGCGCCCCCGAACACTTGTACGGCACGGTCAGCGACCCGGCCGACCGCTTCTGATGCAAACATCTTGCAGCATGAGGCGAGCATGGTGACCGGCTCGCCGGCATCCCTTTTACGAGCGGCATCCAGGATCATGCAACGGGCTGCATAGGCTTCTGCCTGGCTGTCTGCGATCATCGCCTGGATTAGCTGATGCTGCATGATCGGCTTGCCGAATTGTTCGCGTTCCATGGCATAATTGACCATCTCGCTGATCAGCCGCTCCATCATCCCCGTACAAACGGACGAGATGTGCAATCGCCCTTTGTCCAGAACGCTCATCGCGACCTTGAAGCCTTCGCCCTCGCCAGCAATCATCATCTCGGCTGGCACCCGTGCATTGTCGAAATTGACGTCGCAAATATGCGCACCCTGCTGACCCATTTTCTTTTCCGGCTTGCCGACGCTGACGCCTGGCGTGTCGCGCTTGACGATAAAGGCCGACACGCCCTTGCCGCCCGGCTCATCCGGATTTGTCCGCGCCATCACGGTAAACAAGTCGGCGACATTGGCATTGGTGATATAGCGCTTGCCGCCATTCAGGATGTAAGCATCGCCGTCTTTTGTCGCTTTGGTTTTCAGGCCCGCTGCGTCGGAGCCCGCTTCCGGCTCAGTCAGCGCGAAACTGGTGACATAGTCGCCGCTGGCTATGCCCGGCAGGTAGGTCTCTTTCTGCTCCTCGGTGCCGAACAGGACCAGTGCTTGCGAGCCAATCCCGATATTGGTGCCGGCGGCCGAGCGAAAGGCCGGCGATGTCCAGCCAAGCTCAAAGCCCACCAGGCATTCGGTTTCCATGTCGAGGCCGAGACCGCCATATTCTTCCGGCACGGCCAGTCCGAACAGGCCAAGCTCCTTCATCTCCTGGACGAGGTCTGCCGGGACCAGGTCGTCCTCAGCAACTTGCGCTTCAGCGGGCACACAACGCTCACGCACAAAGCGCCGGACCTGGTCGATCAATGCGTCACGAATTTCCGGATCAAAAGCCATGCGAACTATCCTCCTGCACTGCACAATACGCACACACGCGCCGCAAGTCGAACCCTGACGCATCGTCACGCTGGTGAAACTTTCCCGCCACGCTATCAATGCCGGTGAGGAGAACACCGCATGGACACCAAAACCATCACTGAAGGCGAATTCAAAGGCTGGCACACCTGGCCGGGTGAGCCGTTTGAGCATGATACGGCCGGCCCATTCTATATGCGCCAGGAAGAGGATGGCAGCATGGTCGCCGCCTTCCGCGCCGAACGAAAGCACATGAATGCCGGCGGCGTTGTTCATGGCGGGGCGCTGATGACCTTTGCCGATTTCGCCCTATTCGCGCTGGCCCATTCCGGTGACGAAGACGGCTATGGCGTTACTGTCGCGTTCACGTCCGAATTCCTGGCCGGGGCGCTGGAGGGCGAGCTTATCGAAGCGCGCGGTGAAGTCATGGGCGGCGGGCGTTCAATCACCTTCGTGCGCGGGGTCATCACCAGCGACGAGCGCCCGGTCCTGAACTTTTCCGGCACCATCAAGAAGCGCCACAAGAAGGTCGATAGCAAGTGACGCGCATCGGGACGCCGCTGTCGCCGACCGCCACCAAAGTGCTGTTTCTGGGGGCGGGAGAGCTCGGCAAGGAAGTGGTGATCGAACTGCAGCGCTTCGGCGTCGAAGTGATTGCCTGTGACCGCTATGAAAATGCACCGGGCATGCAGGTCGCCCATCGCGCGCACGTCTTAGACATGACCGATGCCAAGGCCTTGCGCGCCATCATTGAAGCCGAGAAGCCGGACCTGATCGTCCCTGAGATTGAAGCCATCGCGACCGATGAACTGGCGGCGATCGAAGCCGAAGGGCTGGCCACCGTCATCCCGACCGCGCGCGCCACCCAGCTGACCATGGACCGCGAAGGCATCCGGCGCCTGGCGGCGGAAACGCTAAACCTCAAAACCAGCCCCTATGCGTTCGCCAGCGATGCCGAAACGCTGGCCGCCGAGGCCGACCGGATTGGCTATCCGGTCTTCGTTAAACCGGTCATGTCCTCTTCGGGAAAAGGCCAGTCCAAGGTCGACAGCGCCGACGAAATTGCGGCGGCCTGGGACCATGCCCTGACTGCAGGCCGAGGCAACCAGGTTCGCGTGATTGTCGAGGGCGCGGTGGATTTCGACTATGAAATCACCCTGCTGACCGTGCGCCATGCCGGTGGCACCGACTTCTGCGCACCGGTCGGGCACCGCCAGGAAAGCGGTGATTATGTCGAAAGCTGGCAACCGCAACCGATGTCGGATGCTGCCCTGAAAACGGCCCAGGACATGGCGCGCAAAGTCACCGATGATATTGGCGGCCTCGGCGTGTTCGGGGTCGAACTGTTCGTCAAAGGCGACACGGTCTGGTTCTCCGAAGTCAGCCCGCGCCCGCACGATACCGGGCTCGTCACGCTCGCCACGCAGGACCAGAGCGAGTTCGCGCTGCACGCCCGCGCCATTCTCGGCCTGCCCGTGGATGCCAGCCTGCTGCGCCCAGGCGCGAGCGCCGTCATCTATGGCGGCATTGACGCGGAAGGCGTGGTGTTTGACGGCGTCGCCGACGCGCTCACCGAGCCCGGCACCCAGCTGCGCCTGTTCGGCAAGCCGGTTTCTTACGAAAAGCGCCGCATGGGCGTCGCCATCGCGCATGCCGAGACGATCGAACAAGCCCGCGCGAAAGCCACGCGGGCAGCGGCACACGTCAAAGTGACGCTCCGCTAATTCTCGACTTCAAATGTCAGGCCGGCTTTCTCGGTCAGGCGCTTGACCAAGTGTCCGCCCATAGCCGGGGCCGGCGTCCAGATGCCGCCCGGCGTGCCCGTGTCGTCCTTGACCAGACAAATGGCGCTTTCGGCGATCATTTTCGAGGTTGAGCCATAGCCCGGGTCCTTGTCGCCGGTGACGCCGGCAACAATCACTTTGCCATCGGCGGCGGTGCCATAGAACATGACGTCGTAAAAGCCGGCTTCGCGCTCTTCCTTGCTTGGGCCTTCGCCTGGTTTCGGGCCGTCATCGCCGCCCATCATGTCCATGGCCGCGACAGCCTCAGCCGCGGCTTTGCCCTCCTCACCGGGACCGGTCAGCATCATCTCGTCATAGACGAAATCCTGGCCGTACGCGTGGTCCATCAGGGCATTGGAGCGGTGCACATTCTTGGTATTGATCGAAGCCATGATAAACGGGGCCGACCAGCTGCCAATGTCAGAGTCCTCAATGGGCGCCATGCCGTGCGGCTGTTCCGGGCCCTCAAACCCCATGGTCAGGCTGAACGGGTTTTGCAGGACGCCGAGAATGGACGGGTCCTTCCCGACCGAGGCCATGGTCGCCTTGAAACTCGCCGCTGTGCCGCCGGAGAAGGTGCCCTGCATCTTGCGCACACGGCCCTTGATGCGTGGAACAGGTGCGCCAAAGCGCTCTTTCGCCGCTTCCTGGGTGAACCAGACGCCGAGATCGAACGGGATGGAGTCAAAGCCGCAGGAGAAGACTATCCGCGCGCCACTGGCTTGCGCCGCGCTTTCATATTTCTGGATCATCTGATGCATCCAGGCCGGCTCGCCGCACAGGTCGACATAATCCGTGCCGGCATCGGCGCAGGCGGAGACAAGCGCCTCGCCATAAAGCTGGTACGGGCCAACCGTTGTGCAGATACAGCCCGCGCGCTCGGCCATGGCTTTCAGGCTGGCCGGGTCATTCGCATCGGCGACCACGAAGGGTGTGTCCGTCGGGGCGCCGATCTCGTTGCGTACGGCGGCGAGCTTGTCTTCGCTCCGCCCCGCCATGGCCCATGTCACATCGCCGCCGACCCCATAGGTCCTGGCGAGATATTCGGCGACAAGGCGGCCCGTATATCCAGTTGATCCATAAACGATGACGTCAAATTCGCGGCCGGTTGCCATGGCACTCTCCTGTTTCTCTCCAGCCATAACTGGGGCAGGAACTGGCAATTGGCAAATCTTCCTTCGCGTCAGATGACGAAAAGCCTGGCCTAGGTCACCATTGCAGCAGGCGCCGGAGCGCAGGCAATGGTCTCGAACCCGATCAGCTCCACCTCCGGCGCGATATAGCCCGGCTTTACCGGTTCCTCGCGGGCGAGATCGGTGGACAGGTATTTCTTGTTATCGTCGCAGAAGATTGTCGCCACGGTCGACTTGCTTCCAAGCTGGTCCTGGACGGCCAAAGCACCAATCAGATTGGCACCGGAGGATATGCCGACAGCCAGACCAAGCTCGGAAGCAAGCTTTTGCGCCATGATGATGGCATCGCCATCGCTCGCAGCGATCACCTCGTCGAGTTCATCCAGCTGCACGATGGCCGGAATGAAATCATCGGACACGCCCTGAATGCGGTGCGCGCCGGTTTTGTATCCGGTCGAGAGTGTCGGCGATTCTGCCGGCTCGAGCGGGTGCACTTTGACGGCCGGATTGGCCTCGCGCAGCGCCCGTCCAACACCCATCACAGTGCCGCCTGTACCGACCCCGGCGACGAAGCCGTCCGGTCGGCGCTCAATCGATGCCAGCTGGCTGAGAATTTCCGGCCCGGTCGTCGCTTCATGCGCATTGCAATTCTCGCAATTAGCAAACTGGCGCGGCAGGAATACATCATCACGCGCCTCTGCCAGCGCTTCCGTAGCGGCGATGGCGCCGAGAAAGCCGCCCTCTTCCCGGCTCACCAGGCAAAGCTCAGCCCCGAGCGACCGTAACAGGCATTTGCGTTCTTCACTCATCCAGTCCGGCATATAGATCCGTACCGGATGACACAGCGCCCGCCCGAGCGCCGCCATCGCAATCCCGGCATTGCCGCTGGTCGCCTCAACGATCATGTCGCCAGGCTTCAGGGCGCCTGTGGCATAACCGCAGCGCAGGATGTTCAGGGCCATGCGGTCCTTGATGCTGCCGGTCAGATTGTAATGCTCCGCCTTGGCATGAATCACCCGGCGCTCACCCTTCCAGCGCAGATGGACGGCCAGCAAAGGCGTTCGACCAATCATGCCGGCCAGCGATTCGAGCCGCTTTTGCTCGCAGAATTGTACCGGTTCCAAGCTCGAAAATGCCATCTGACCCTCCTGATGCGAGGAGGATCATCGAATAGCGATCGAAAATCATTATGATTATGAAGTGCTCTGGAGTGTACTTGGTGATAATTTTCGAATATCATGCGATTCATGACAATAATCGATGAAACCGATCGCCAGATTTTGCGCCATCTTCAACGCGATGCCACGACCTCCCTGGAATCACTCGCTGAACAGCTCAGCGTGTCCGTAAACACCTGCTGGCGCCGTGTCAGACGCCTGGAGGAGAACGGGATTCTGAAATCCCGGGTCGCCATTTGCGATCCCGATCAGCTTGACCTCGGGCAGACCGTCTTCGTCGCCATTCGCACGCGCGACCATTCGGCCAAATGGCTCGAATCATTCGCCACCACCGTCACGAAAATCCCTGAAGTGGTCGAATTCTATCGCATGGCGGGCGATGTTGATTACCTGCTCAAGATCGTCGTCGGCTCCGTCAGCGATTATGACCGTGTCTACAAGTCCCTGATCAAGCAGATGGAAATCGCTGATGTCAGCGCGACATTTGCGATGGAGTGTCTGAAGAACACGACCGAGCTGCCACTCTAGACGCGCGCTCGTCCCCTCCCATGCAGCAGGGATGTGCCACAACGATCAAAGAAAAGCCGGGCTATTTGGGCCCGGCTTTTCGTTTGGGAGTATCGCTCGTTACCAGAAGGCGATGTACAGGCCGACCAGGATCGCGACTGCAATACCGGCAGAGACTTTGAACGTCATCGTCGTAGCGAAGCTGATATCGCTGAGATCCACTGGCTGGTCTTCCCGAGGTGGCTTGGTCAGCAGTGACACAACCACGCCGACCACGACACAGATCAGGAAGATGAACCAGATCCGGACAACGAACGGCATGTTGGTCACATCGAAATCTGCCAGGCCGAGGATCGGGTTGAAGATCGGTCCGAGGATTGCTGCAACGCCGCCGCCATCTGAACCAGACGCTGTGAAGAAGGCCAGAGACAGCAAGACCGAGGATATCAGAAGCGCGAAGGCGCCGGCCGTGTTTGCCCGCTTCCAGAAGAAGCCGAGCACGAAGACCGCGACAATGCCTGGCGCCACGAAGCCGGTATATTCCTGAATGGTCTGGAAGATACTGGTGCCACCGCCAAGCAGCGGAATGGCCAGGAACAGGGCGATCAACATGGCCGTTGCGGCGGTGCCGCGACCGACCCAGACATAGTGACCTTCATCCTTACCTTTGACGAAATAGTCGCGATAAATATCCATGGTGAAGATGGTCGAGATCGAGTTGATCATCGAGGCCAGGGACGAGACGATCGCGGCGATCAGGGCGGCAAAGATCAGTCCGCGAATACCAACCGGCATCAAGGCCATCAGCGCGCCATAGGTGCTGTCCGGCTTTTGCGAGAGCGCTTGTTCGCTGAGGCCTTGCAGGCCGTTCTGGGCGAGCCAGAGGGCGGCGATGCCCGGAATAACAACGATTAGCGGGATGAGGAATTTCAGCAGCGCCGCAAAGGCGAGGCCCTTTTGCGCTTCGGCCAGGCTTTCCGCGCCAAGCGCCCGCTGAATGATGTACTGATTGAAGCCCCAATAGGAGAAGTGCAGCACCCACAGACCGCCCAGCAATGTCCAGATGCCTGGCAGATCACCAAAATTCGGATGATCACGATCCAGAATCATTTCAAAGTGACCGGGCAGTTCATTCATCAAGGTCGACAATCCACCCATGGCGCCGCGCTCTCCGCCGACCATTCCGAGGACGAGAATGGTAATCGCAAAGCCGCCCAGGATCAGGATCACAACCTGGATAATATCCGTCATCGCCACCGCTTTGAGGCCGCCATAGAGCGAATAGAGCAGCGCGAAACCAGCCAGCATGGCCATGCCTGTAAACACACCGAGACCGGTCACCGCGTTGATGGCGAGCGCCCCGCCATACAGCACGGTGGTGAGATTGACAGCCGTGAACAGGAAGATCCAGAACACCGCCATGGTCGCCTTGACGCTGTCGCCAAACCGCGTCTCGAGGAATTGCGGCATCGTGTAGATCTGGCGTTTCAGGAAGATTGGCAGGAAGAAGGCTGCCGTGATGATCAGGACGAGCGCCGCTTGCCACTCATAGGCGGCGATGGCGAGGCCGACGACAAATCCTTGTCCCGACTGGCCGATAATCTGTTCCGCCGAGATATTGGCGGCGATCAGAGAGGCGCCAATCGCCCACCAGGGCAGCGCCTTGCCGGCTAGAAAATAGTCTTCCGTGTCCTTGTGCTCGCCCGCGGGTTCGCGGGACACAAAGATTGCAATGGCGAATAGAGCGACCGCGTACAGGCCGACAATCACCAGATCGATGGTGTCCAATGACATGATTAGTTTTCCTCCCTGGACAGATTTTATGTGTCCTTGATTTAGCTGTAGGCGGTTCGTGACAGCGGTGTCAACTCGAAGCCTGCCGGAAATTCATCAGCGACTTGAATTTGCGAGCGATTACTGCGGTTCGGAGAGCTCGATGGCCAATGGCTGAAACAGGGACAGCGTTTCGGCATCATCCGCGAACAGCGACCGGGCCCGCTGCAAATCGCGCTTGGCCTGTTCGCGCTGACCAAGCACCAGACGCGCCCGGATCAGTCGCGCCCATCCCTGAGCATCATTCGGGTTTTCTTCAAGACGCGCGGCCAGCCCTGCCACCATGGAGTCAATCATCGCGGCCTGTTCGTCTGGCGTCATCGCTTCAATGCGTGCGGCGGCTTCCGGATCGATGTCAGGCGCGGAGGCGCGGGCGCGAAGGGTCTCGACCAGGCGGTCACGTTCGGCCACGATGCGCGCATCACCATTCGACAATGTGATTGCCGTTTCATAGGCAGCCAGGCCAGACTCGACATCGCCGAGCCGCAAATAGGACCGCGCCAGAAGGACGTATCCATCGGCGGGCGGATTGGGATCAGCCTCAAGGCGATTTCTGAGCTCGACCACCAGGCCATCAAGCGTTTGCGGCAAATCGGCGATTTGAGCCGCCCGGAACTCGGCGACGGTGACGCGCTCATAGGACGGGCTGCCCACGCGCACATAGATGCTGGCAACACCGAGCAGGAGGATCGCGGGGACGAGAAACACCGCAATCGTGCGGAGGTTTCGTCCGCCGCCTGCAGCTTCAGATGCGTCCAGTATCGCCAGTATTCGTCGGTCCAGCGCCTCGCGCGCCTCGTTTGCCGCATCTGCACTCAGACGGCCTTCTGTCTCATCGAGATCAATCGTCCCGCGCTGGGCCCGGGCTTCTGCCAGCTGGTCCCGCCCTGCGGCAGGACTCGCCGCGAAATAAGGTTGCAGCAAGTAAGCTGCAATCAAGGCCGCGAGCAGGAGCAGGATCACCCAGATCATGGTTCGCGCTCCGGCTCGGCCAGCGCGGCGGCAATCCGCTCGCGGTCAGCATCCGACAGTGTCTCGTCCGGCGGCATTACTGCGCCGCGACCGCGAACAAAGAACCAGATTCCGCCGACCAGGATCAGCACAAGCGGCGCGCCCCACAGCAAGATGGTGTTCAATTGCAGCGGCGGGCTCATCAAGACATAGTCGCCATAGCGATATCGCAGATAAGCGCGTACCTCCTCGTCCGTATCGCCGGCTTCGACTCGTTTGCGCACCAGGCGGCGCATGTCGAGCGCCAGCGGCGCGTTGGAATCATAAATGGACTGGTTCTGGCAGACCACGCAGCGCAGCGTCTTCGACACAGCCTCGGTGCGCGCCTCAATCTCGTTCAAGTCTGTCAGCGCGGCCTGCGGTGATGTCGTATCGGACATGACGGGTGTTTCGACGCGAATGGGTGCAGGCGTCGTCAGCTCTTCAGCCGCCAGAGCATCGAGAACGGGGCGAATCGTGCGCCGCCAGACGTCGGGCGTGATCGGGCCAATCTGCTTGAACCGGATGCGCCCGGTGCGATCAATGATGAAGGTTTCCGGCGCGCCGGTGACGCCGATCTCGATCGCCAGGTCACTCGCGCCGTCAAAGATGATGGTGTCATAAGGATCGCCGTGACGCTGCAGCCAGTTGATCGCGTCCTCGCGCGTATCGCGCCAGTTCACGCCGATGATGCGCACTGTGTCGTCCTGATTGAGCTGCATCAGGGTCGGATGCTCCTGCAAACAGGCGACACACCAGGAGCCGAAGACGTTGACCAGGGCGACCTCGCCAATAAGGTCTGCATCGGTCAGCGTCTCCCCTTCGTCATAAAGCTCCGTCAACTCAAAGACCGGCATATCGCGATCGATCATCTCCGTCGGGATAAGGCTCGGATCACGCGTCAGGCCGATGCCGAGAAACACGACCAGGATGACGAACGCACCAGCGGGAATGAAACGCGACCAGCCCATCGTCTACTCCGCCGGCACCGGTTGCGGCGCAGCGGCCTTGCGGCTGGCATAGGCGTGGCGTCGATCAGCCACAGACACAAACCCACCAAATGCCATCAGCATGGCGCCAATCCAGATCCAGATCACCATCGGGTGGTAATAGACGCTGATCACCCAGCCCTCTTGCGGATTCCCATCGCCTTTTGCGGCATAGAGAATGCGCCCGGCGCCAACCTGCATAGCCCCTTCGGTCGTATTGTTGCGTTCGACCGGATACATGCGCTGCTCTGGATTGAGCACGCCTATGCGGCGGCCATTGCGCTCGATGATGACGCGTCCGGTTTCAGAGACATAGTTCGGCCCCTGCGCCCTTTGCACATCCTCGAGGCGGAATTCGTAGCCGGCGACCGAAACACTCTCGCCAAGTTTCAACCGGTCGACATCCTCATCTGCCCAGACCGCCATTGAGATGATTCCGACCGTCGTCAGGGCGAGACCGATATGCGCCAGGGCGAAGCCATGTGTGGGTCCGGGCAGGAGCGTGAATCTCTTGAACAGGTTCCCGAGCGTGCTCTTGTCTGCCGCAATTCGCAATTTTCGGCCGTAGTTCGACAGCGTTCCAGCCAGTAGCCAGACAGCCAGGGCAAGGCCCAGACCGCCTAGAACAGACCTGCCGAACAGTGCCACAGCCAGCCCGACCGGCAGCGCAATGGCGGCCATGATCAGCAAGGTTTTCTGAATCCGGCGCCAACTGTCCGCCCGCCATTTGAGCAGCGGCGCCACCGCCATGAACACGATCAACACCGCCATGATCGGCCCGAATGTGCGCTCGAAATAGGGCGGCCCAACCGTGATCTTGTCACCGGTCATGGCATCGATCACCAACGGATAGAATGTGCCCAGAAACACCGTCGCTGTTGCGATCACGAGCAGGACATTGTTGAGCACCAGACCGCTCTCACGGCTCTCCAGCTCAAAGCTCGCGCCATGCGAGATCTTGCCGGACCTCAGCGCGTAAAGCGTCAGCGCCCCACCCGTCGCCAGGATGAGCAGCGCCAGAATGAAGATGCCGCGACCCGGATCAACGGCAAAGGCGTGAACACTGGTCAGCACGCCGGACCGCACAATGAACGTGCCAACCAGGCTCAGCGAGAATGTCGTGATCGCCAGCAACAGCGTCCAGCGAATAAAACTGCCCCGCGCCTGCGCTACCAGCGTTGAATGCAGCAATGCCGTCCCGGCGAGCCAGGGCATGAAGCTGACATTCTCGACCGGGTCCCAGAACCACCATCCGCCCCAGCCGAGCTCGTAATAGGCCCAGACGCTGCCAAGCACGATGCCGATCGTCAGGAAGCTCCAGGCGAGCAGCACCCACGGCCTTACCCAGCGCGCCCACATCGCATCCACGCGACCTTCAATCAGGGCCGCCACGGCGAACGAGAACGCCACCGAGAAGCCGACATAGCCAAGATACAAAAACGGCGGATGGATCGCGAGGCCCGGGTCCTGAAGCAGCGGGTTCAAGCCAACACCATTCTCGGGAATCGGCGTCATCCGTGTGAACGGATTGGAGCTGAAGATCAGAAAGGCCAGAAAGCCGGTGGCGGTGAGACCCTGGACCCCGACAGCACGGGCGCGCAGCGCCGCGGGCAGCGTCTTGCCAAACAAGACCATGGCCGCTCCGAACAGCGCCATGATCATCACCCAGAGCAGCATGGAGCCCTCATGATTGCCCCAGGTGCCGCTGAACTTGTAGATCAATGGTTTGCTTGTGTGCGAGTTTGCGGTGACCAGTTGCACACTGAAATCAGACACGACGAAGGCGTAGGCCAACACGGCAAAGGCCAGCACACAGAGAAGCGCCTGGGCGATCGCCCCGCGCTCTGCAAACACCATGGCTCTGCGGTCCTCAATATGAGCGCCATGCAATCCCATCCACGCCTGGAGTGCGCTGACAAACAGCGCCAGGATGAGGGCAATCTGACCGATCTCAGCGAGCATCATGGTCCCATGAACAAAAAGGCGGCCACCACGGTCCGCCTCTCTGCGTTCTATATGTCAGACCAGACGGCACAACCCAATGCTTCGTCTGGCCGCAGGGTCGCCCTATTCCGCCGCCACTTTCGCGGCCTGTTCGCTCAGAATGTGGACGGGTGGTTCGCAGGCCCAGTCGGCGATTTGTTCGAGGTCGTAATGGCGGCAGGCTTCCATCAGCATGCGTACTTCGGTCCACATGTCGCCGTCGACGATTGGCATGAACAGGTCGGCAATATTGTCGATGCCGAGATAGGTGCGCACGCCCGCATTTTTCAGTTTCACGAACGGTCCGATCGAGTTGTGCAGCGGGCCCTGCATCGGCAGCTGTTTCATCGACAGCGCGGCAGACGGACAGATAACGATGCCGACATCTGCCTCCTTGCAAAGCGCGACGATGCGGTCCTGTTCGCTTTCATCCTTGGCCGAGACGGAAATCGAGTGGATGCCATACACGCGGCCTTGCATGCCGTGCTCGATCGTCTTGAGGCAGAGCAGCTCGGTCTCATGCTGAAACGGATTGTTCTCCTGGTCGACATGGACTTCGACCATCTTGTTCAGCTCCTTGGCCGTTTCCATGACGATATCCAGGTGCTTTTCTTCCTGCGGGCGATCGCGGGACGGCAAACCGCCACAGAAATCGGCCAGTTTACAGGCTTCAATATATTGCTTTCGCGAGGCTTCATCGAGAACGCCTTCAAGCGGCTGCACGCCGATCTCGAAGCGGATCTTGTCCTTGAAGCGCTCTTTCACCTCGACCGCAGCGTGGATCGGCTTAAGGCCGATAATGCTGTCCGCATCAACCATGGTCCGGCAATATTGCGAGCCCTGATCGACCACGGTCTGCAAGGCACGGGAAATCCGCTCGACCAGATCCTCATGCGTGTAGTTTTCTTTCAAGTGGCGATACAGCTCCCACTTCTTCTCCATGTCGGCGAAGCCAAGCGCGAGGTTTTCAGGCGAGATCAGGTAGGCCTTGTCGAAGTGCCCATGATGGTTCGACCAGCCGCCGCGCTGGCGCACCAGCTCGAGAAAACGCTGCCGCAGGTCCCATGGGCGATCGTCGCTGCGAATGGCGTAGGAATAGGTCCCCTTTTCGAGATCAGAGAGCACCAGCTCAATGGTCTCCTTGGCCACAGCGCGATCAGTATAGAGCGGGATGCCATGCTTGACGGACAGAGAGCGAATACTGGCAGCGTCGGAGGCTTCGTCATAGGTGCTGTCGCCGGTGAGGATATTGACGACGAAATCGACCTTTCCATCTTGAATGAGCGTCTTGATATTCGGCTCTTCCTCGCTCGAAATTTTCCGGGCTGCGATCGACTCGACATCATTCTCGGCCAGGAATCGGTGGGTTCCAGGCGTGGCATAGAGGCCAACGCCAACCTCAGCCATCTTCCGGCAGGCATCGAGCAGAAATTCCTTGTCTTCGGTCGCCCCGGCGCTGATCAGAAGTGAGCGTTTCTGCCCCTTTGCCAGCATTTTCAGGTTGAACCCGATCAGGTCGATTTTTGAGTGAGTGTCCAGCGCAGCCATGGTTGATCCTCTCTTTGTGCCGTGTTCGCCACCGCAGCCGAGCGGGCAAACGGCCTGAACATGGGTCGATTCCTGCCTGAGTCAATCGAACCATGCCCGTTTCTTGTACGTAACGAACTTGGGTCGCCCCGGAAAACCATTGCAACCGCAACAATGCAAGCCCTCCCATGCGGGAGGGCCTGCGATAATTGCAAAATGTGATCGGAATTCACGCTTTAGCGGGAAACACTTTCGGATTGCGCAGCAGCGCGGCGCTCACCAAAGCCACCACACAACCAACCGGGAATATCTCAATAAATGTCATCGGCAGTCGAACGATGGGGTTTTTGTAATTCTCCATCATGTCCTCCAGCGCCGCAACTTTCTCCGCTAGCTCGTCGCCGGTAAGGCCCTTGGAATCGTACCCGGCAATCTCCCCCTGCTTATAGGACTCCATCCAGGCAAAGTCTGTCATCTGCAGGCTCGCTTCCCAGGACAGGACATAAAACACACCCGCCACCGCGGCGATCCCGACGCCGAGACCAAAGGCCGGCAGGAATTTGATGACGCCGCCAAGGTCCTTGTCGCGATAGCGTTTCACGCCCACGAAGATCAGTGACAGCACCACCAGCATGGTCAGGAATCCCTGGACCACCGACCCGGCACCACCGTTCATCGCCATTCCTGCGAGCATCACAGCGATAATCACCACGCCAGAAATCGCGCCATAGACCAGCATAATTCGAAACATGTTTCCCTCCTTCGGTTCAAATCATGGCCTGAGACCTGACCTGAACCCCCTACCGTTGCCATCGCCCGTTCGGGTGATTTTCGCGAATGACCAGAAAATCACCTTAAGGGATGAGCTGCAAATCCTTGGCTTTCTGCACCGCCTGAACGCGTTGGCTGACGTCGAGCTTGTCATAGAGTTTGGCGATATGGGTTTTTACAGTGTTCGGCGACACGTGCAGCGCGCTGGCGATTTCCTTGTTGGATTGCCCGCTGGCAAGCTGTTCGAGCACCCGGTGTTCGCGCTTGGTGATGCCGAGCGACTGCAGCGCCGCTTCGTTCAGCGCGAAGTCCGGCGCGCGGCGATCCGGTGTCAATGCGCGCCCGACCCAAAGCCCAAGCGCGGTAAATCCTATTCCGATCAACACGATGTAGAATTCGGTCGCAAACGCGTGGACCATGTACTGGTACTCGATCCATTGCAGCACGAAAGCCGCGGCAGCGAGAACGCCTGCATAGATCAGGATAGATCGCTTCATATCCTCTACATGCCCAATTCGAATTCTGTTGACCAGTCACCGATGCTACGGACAATTGAGGAATTAAATGGTGCCATTCACGAAAATCACCCATTTGGGCGATCGATGGTGGCGAGAAATGAAGCTAGCTCAGACAGAGATTGAACGTCTGAAAGGAACGAAAAATGAAAGTTCTCGGCATACGCTGCTGCACGGTCTCCAAACAGGCCGAAGCCATTGCACAATTCCTCGGCGCCAGCGGATTGGGCCTTCCGGAACGCGATATGGGAACGAGTGATGCCTTCCAGGGCGCGGTCTTTCCTGCGAGCGATTCCAGTTGGGTGGAGATCTGGCCGGAAATGGAAGGCTACGGTGCCATGACCATGCTTCAGGTGGTCGTCGACGATGCTGATGCGTTTGCGGAAAACGCACGACAAAACGGCCTCGATCCGAAAGGCCCGATGGATGCGCATGGTGAACGCATTTACATGCTCGAGGGACCGGACGGCCTGCAGATGAGTTTTCAATCGAAACGCGCCGAATCGGACGGCGCGTAAGGTCGCTCGCCTGATAAGCGAATTCTGTCGTCCGGGGTGCGCGCAGCAGGCGAATTGCAGAGATTTCTCGCAGCAGACGGGCGCAAATTTATTCGTTTAAACACTGGTGTTTATGCCGGAAAACCCAGACCCAAGTTCACCACTGGTTCAGGCTTTGCAAGTATGACAAGGATGAAATGCGCCCCACCCTCGCATTTTTGCCGCAGTCAAGTTAATAATAACGGTCATGAGTGAAGTAACAGAAACCCCGCACCTGCAGCCCGCTGAAGCCGTGGCACGGCTGGAAGCAGCACAGAAAACGTCCGGCCATCTCGCCTGGGGTGGACTGACCCTCGCCTTCCTCTGGTGGGTCGCTGCGATTGTCGGCACCATTGCCCTGGTCGGCCCGGATGCGCTGGCCCAGGCACAGCCTGCGCTGATTATTGCCGGTCTTATCGCCATCATCCTTCCCGGCCTGATGCTGGTTCTTGCTGGTATGATGGCGCGCGAACAAGCGCGGTCCACAGCCGCCAATGCCGTGGTTCTTGAAGCCGCAGCCCGTTTGCTCCTGCCCGCGGAATCCATGTCCAAGGACGCCAAGGTCTTTGCCGACGAGATGTCCAAGGCAAGCGCCGAAGTTGATCGCTCCATGGGGCATGCTTTGTCGGCCATGAAGGCCATGTCGGCCGAGATTGGGGACGAGCGCCAACGACTGGAATCTGTCACCTATGCCAGCGCCGACAATGCGCGCGACCTAGCGGAGCGGCTAGGCAATGAGCGCAACGGCCTTGAACAATTGGCCAAAGACCTGCGCGAGCAGACCGATCTCCTGAACGAGGCCATCCCGGAACAGGCTGAGCTGATGGTCGCTTCCGCAAAGGCCGCAGCCAGCGAAGTCGCCGCCGCAGAGGACGCCTTGCAAGGCCGCCTCACAAGCCTGGATCAAACCGGTCGCAGCCTGGCGCAGAAGATTACCGCCATGGACACGCTCGCGGCTGAAGCCGGCGAGCGCAATGAAACCCTCCTGTTCGCCATTGCGCGCATGGAAGAAAAGCTTGAGCAGTCGCGCAAGACGGTTGAAACCGCCGCGCGCGCCGGAGAACTCGCAGCCGCAGCCGCCGGAACAACCGGCGACCGCCTGATGGAATCGGTGAAAGTCGCCCTCGATGGCGCCAAGGATGCCAGCACGCAAATTCACAAGCAGACGTTTGATGCCTCCGAATCTGCGGCCCGCGCGCTTGCGGATCTCAAAGAAGCGGGCCAGCAGGCCGCCGCCGCCGTTCGCGCTGCCGGCATGGCGGCCCGGGCTGAAATGGACATTTCCGAGCGCCGCGTCAGCAATGCCAGCCAGGCCCTGTTCGAGAAGACGCAATCGATGGAAGAGCGCGTCGGCACCCCGAAAAAGAAGCCGGTCGCCGAAGCCGCTCCGGCCCAGCCCCCCGTTGAAGCCCCTGCGGAAGAAGACGACGCTCAAAAAGTTATTCAGTCACCTTCGCGCGCGGTTGAAGAAGACCTGTTCGAAGCCAGCGCCGACCGTATGGCCAAAGCGATGCTGTCAGACGATGACGAAGATGCCCCTGCCGCCAATGGCAAGAATGGCAGTGCCGACATTGTCCTGTCATCGGCAGAATCAGACGTATTCGAAGGCGAAATTGTCGATGAGGACGAACCTGAACGCGTCCTCGGTCCAACTTCGGGCAATTCACTGAGTGAGATTATCGCCGACATGGAGCGCGATGAGCGCTCGACCTTGTCACGCGAAGAAACGGCCGAGACACTGCTCGGACAATTGACGGAATCCGGCATTCGCCTGAACGATATCTTCCGCCCCAAGGACAAGAAGAAAATCGCCTTTGCCGCGCGCAAAGGCGACAAGCAGCGCCGATCGGCAATCTCGAACCATGCCGGACGCCAGGTAGAGCGGGTCCGCCAGCGCCTGCGCGGCAATCTCGAACTGATGACACTGGCACGGGATTTCCTGGCGCTTGAGGAGTCGGATGCCCTGAATGCGCTCGAAAACACGCACGCATCGAACAAGAATGCCAGCCCGCGGCTGGCGACCTATCTCTTGCTTGATGCTGCTGTGACCTAGAAACGATTTGCGCTAAGCGCGCAGCGAAATCTCTTGATGGGCTTCGCAATATGGGGAGCCTTCCTCGCTCTTCTTCCCACAAAAATGAAATCCGGCTTTACCCGGCTCGCCTACCGGCCATTTGCAATGGCGATCCCGCAGGGCATAGACGGCGGCGGCGCCAGTGACTTTCCGCGTCTCCAGGACGCGCTTCGATCTTGCTTTTGTACTACTCATTTGACCCAAGATAGCCAGACCGGAGAGAATAGC
The DNA here is from genome assembly GCA_024742355.1 of Hyphomonadaceae bacterium. Taxonomy (GTDB): domain Bacteria; phylum Pseudomonadota; class Alphaproteobacteria; order Caulobacterales; family Hyphomonadaceae; genus Henriciella. The sequence goes on from JANSYM010000007.1 coordinate 159,296, forward strand.
AAATCTATCCGCTCCGGCCGGGGTTTCAGGCAGGATCGATCAGTCGCCGATCCACTCGAAATCCTTGTCTTCCCACCAGGGGAAGAAGCTCGGCATGCCGTCGGACACTTTCACCGGATAGACCGGATCGCGCTTCTCGAGGAAGCTCATCACGCCTTCGCGCGCGTCTTCCGTCTGACCGCGCGAATAGATCGCTGCGCTGTCGACAATATGCGCTTCCATCGGATGGCTGGCGCCGAGCATGCGCCACATCATGTGCCGGGTCAGAGTGGTTGAAACCGCCGCGGTGTTCTGGGCAATCTCCAGGGCCTTGGCCTTGGCCGCGTCGAGAAGTTCTGCTTGCGGATGCACCGAATGCACGAGCCCGCCTTTCAACGCTTCGTCCGCCGGGAAGAGACGGCCCGAATAGCACCATTCCAGCGCCTGCTGGATACCGACTATGCGCGGCAGGAACCAGCTCGATGCGGCCTCCGGATTAATCCCGCGGCGATTGAACACAAAACCGAAGCGGGCGGTGTCTGCGGCCATGCGGATGTCCATGGGCAGCTGCATGGTCACGCCGATGCCGACAGATGCGCCATTGATCGCGCCGATGACGGGTTTCAGGCTGTCAAAGATACGCAAGGTGACACGGCCACCGCCATCGCGCTGGATATCGACCTTTTCCGTCCGTCCAGCCTCGCCCATATCGGCACGCTTCTCATAGTCGAACGTCTTGGCCCCTTGTGACAGGTCGGCACCGGCGCAGAAGGCGCGGTCGCCATGTCCGGTGACGATGACCGCGCGAATGTCATCATTTGCGTCGGTCTTGTCGAAGGCATCGATCATCTCGTACATCATCTTGCCGGTAAAAGCGTTCATCTTTTCCGGACGATGCAGGGTCAGGATGGCGATCGGGCCTTCTTGCTCCAGTTTGATTTCTTCATAGTCTCCGAGGCTACTCATTGCGCTCTCCCTAGGTGTTTGTCTGGCAACAGGAAGCGGCTTTGACCGCACCCCGTCAAGCGTGACGCAGCGTTGCCCCTTTTGAAACCGTGACGCCTGTGTCATCTTTATGCTCCATCAGAGCGCAAAGCCGAAAATCGAGGATCCCGCCATGACCGAATTTGACTATATTATCGTAGGCGCTGGCAGCGCCGGCTGTGTCCTCGCCAACCGGCTTACGGAAGATGGCAAGTCGACGGTTCTCCTGCTCGAAGCGGGCGGCAGGGACACATCGATGATGATCCACATTCCGGTCGGCTACGCGCAGACCCTGAAAGACCCGAAGGTCAACTGGCTGTACGAAACCGAGCCAGATCCCGGCACGCATGACCGGGTGCACACCTGGCCGCGGGGCAAGGTGCTGGGCGGCTCGTCTTCAATCAATGGCCTGCTCTACATTCGCGGGCAGCGGCAGGATTATGATGGCTGGGCGCAAATGGGGTTGCGCGGCTGGTCCTATGACGATCTGCACCCCTATTTTCTGCGCAGCCAGCACCAAGAACGTGACGGCATGGACGGCCATGCCAAGGGCGGGCCACTGAACGTGTCTGACGTCACCGAACCACACCCGGTTTCTGACGCTGTGATCGAGGCCGGCAAAAGCATGGGCCTACCCCATCGCGACGTGAATGGCGAAGACCAGGAAGGCGTTGCCTATTACCAGCTCACCGTCAAAAATGGCCGTCGTTGCAGTGCTGCGGTGGCCTATCTCAACCCGGCCAAGAAACGCGCCAATCTGCAGATCGAAACCAAGGCGCTGGCCGCCCGCGTCCTGTTCGAAGGCAAACGCGCCATCGGGGTCGAGTACACACAGAACGGTCAGACGCACACCGCCCGCGCCCGGGCGGAAGTCATCCTCGCCGGCGGCGCCATCAACAGCCCGCAACTTCTGGAGCTGTCCGGTATCGGCAACCCGGATCTCGTTCGTGAGCAGGGCATTGAGGTGGTGTCTGCTCTGCCAGGTGTCGGCGAAAACCTGCAGGACCATTTCGTCATCGGCAATCGCTATCGGATGAAGCCCGGCAGCCCGTCGGTGAACCAGCAGTCGCGCGGCCTCGCCATGATTGGGGAAGTGTTCAAATATCTCACACAGCGCAAGGGCCTGCTGACGCTCTCCGCCGCCCATGTCGCGGCCTTCATCAAGACGCGGCCCGAACTCGCAACGCCGGATGTTCAATATCACATTCTGCCCGCGACCATGGATCTGCAGAAAATGACGGAGACGGGCGACATGGAGCTGGAGAAGGAACCCGGCATCACCATCGCGCCCTGCCAGCTGCGCCCGGAAAGCCGCGGCAGCGTGCACCTGAAATCCGCCGCGCATGACGCGCACCCGGCGATCCGGCCGAATTATCTGTCCGACCCGCTGGACCAGCAAACTGCCGTTGCCGGCATTCGCTGGGCGCGCGAGCTGGCGCAGCAACCTGCCCTGGCCAAATATATCGAGCACGAACTGGAGCCGGGTGAAGCCCTTCAAAGTGACGAAGAGCTGCTCGAGTTTGCGCGCGAAACCGGTGGCACGATCTATCACCCGGTCGGCACCTGCAAGATGGGCGCGAGCGGCGACACGATGGGCGTTGTCGATGACCAGTTGCGCGTGCGCGGCGTCGAAGCCCTGCGCGTCGTCGACGCTTCGGTGATGCCGCGCCTGGTCAGCGGCAACACCAATGCACCGACCATCGCCATTGCCGAGAAAGCGTGCGATATGATACGCGCTGACGCCAAATCGAGACTGACGGCCTAGGACGCATGCCTGCTGATATCCCTATCGAAGCGCTATTCGCGCCAATCTTTGTGCTGTCGGTCATCATTGAATGGTGGTCGGTAAAATCAGGACGCGCCAAAGGCAGGTACGAGACCGCCGACGCGGTGACCAGCATGGTGATGGGCACCGGCAATGCGATTATCGGCACGCTGACCGGGGTCGCTGGACTATGGATCCTGCTGCTCGCCTGGCCTTATCGCGTGATGACGGTGCCGGTGACGTGGTGGACCTTCCTCATCGTGTTCGTGCTCTATGACCTGGTCTATTACTGGAAGCATCGCTTCATGCACCGTGTGCGATGGTTCTGGATGGAACATGTCACCCACCATTCAAGCAAGCATTACAACCTGACCACTGCGCTGCGGCAGCCCTGGTTCGGACCCTTTATCGGTATCATCGTGGTCAGCTGGCCGCTGGTCCTGCTCGGCTTCCATCCGGCCTTTATCGGGCTCGCAGGCGGCATCAACCTCGTCTACCAGTTCTGGATTCACACCGAGGTCATCGACAAATGTCCGCGCTGGTTCGAGGCGGTGTTCAACACGCCGAGCCATCACCGCGTCCACCACGCGACAAATCCGAGATATCTTGACGCAAATTATGCCGGCGTGTTCATCATCTGGGACAAGATGTTTGGCTCATTCATTCCCGAACGTGAGGATGACAAGCCTGATTATGGCATCGTCAAACCGCTCAATTCCTACAACCCAATCATGGTCGCCTATCACGAATTCATCGCCTTGCTCCGCGACTGTGCCGCAGACGGATTTCGCCCGCTCACCTGGGTGAAGCGCGCGATCAATGCGCCGGGCTGGAGCCCGGACGGCAATCACAACCGGACGGAAGAACTCCGCGCGGCGTGGTTGGCCGAACGCGAGAGCTGAGTTGCCGCGAATTGATATCCCGGGAATTGGAACCCCATCCCCAATTGAGAATTGGATACGGGGTTCATTTTTTGCGGTTATCTAATCAACCAATGTCACCATGGATTCGCGTGACTTTCTGACCTTGGCCATTGGCAGCAGCCAATCCCCGGTTGGATCGCGATAACCCAATGGGAGAAGAACGACCGACCGCAGCCCGCGTTCTTTCAGACCCAGAATTTCATCCACGGCGGCTGGATCGAATCCTTCCATAGGCGTGCTGTCTACTTCCTGCTCGGCAGCTGCCACCAAAGCAACGCCCAAAGCAATGTAGGCCTGGCGGGCAGCGTGCGCGTAATTCACTTCCGCGTCGCGCGGGACGTAATTTGCTTTCAGGTTGCCATAATACTGTTGGATCAGCGGCAGATCGCCCCGTGCGTCAACGTTCAACTGTGTGACTTCGTCGATCCGAGCGTCGGTGTAATTGTCCCAGGCAGCAAACACCAGCAGATGAGATCCATCCGTGATTGGTGTTTGTCCACTGGCCGCCGCCGCAATCTGGCTTCGGACGTCAGGATTGGTCACGAGGATCAATTCAAATGGTTGAGTACCACTTGATGTTGGCGCCATTCGCGCGGCTTCGATGATGGCATCGACTTTATCTTGTGGAACCGCCTTGGTGGGGTCCATCTTCTTGGTGGCATAGCGCCATTTCAATTGCTCGATCAGAGGTTTGGCGGTCATTGGAAACATCCTGTTGTGGGCACCTTACATGTGCGGTATATTTTTGTGACTGACGATGTATTGAGAACTGCGTCTGAGTGCAAGAAGGCACAAGAATGACCCCTGGTTACACGAAGGAAACCGGCATGCAAAATTCAGAACAATGCCCCAATTGCCAGCGTATCAACGACGTTCTGGCGCGCGTTGGTGACCGCTGGAGCGTCCTCGTGATCATATCGCTTTCCGAATACGGAACGTTGCGCTTCAACGCATTGAAACGAAACCTCGGCATCTCTCAGCGTATGTTGAGTCTCACATTGAAAAAGCTTGAGCGAGATGGCCTGGTCCATCGCGACTATCATCAAACCATCCCGCCTAAAGTCGAGTACAGCCTCACTGAAATGGGCGAGTCGTTTCGTGAGCCAGTCGCTGCGTTAGGGGTTTGGGCCCTCAACAATCTCACAGAGATCGACAAAGCGCGTGACAAATACGATGCCGAAGCAAACGCATTGAGCCCAGCTTAGTTCGGCATAACGATCTGATTCCCGCCCTCAAGCGTCCGGCAAAACTTGTGCGTGCTTCACGCTGCCATAGGCAAAACTGGTATCAATGCTGGCAATACCCGGCACGCGTTGGAGCTCGCGCCGGACGAAACGTTCATAATCATCCAGGTCGGCGGCAATGACGCGGAGCAGATAGTCCGAGCGTCCGGTCATCAGCCAGCAATCCATCACTTGCGGCATGGCGGTGATCGCTGCCTCGAACGCGTTCACGGCCTCGTCGCTGTGGCGTTCCAGTTTCAAGCGAATGAACACCGTCACTGGCAGGCCCCAGGATTTTTGATCAACGAGGGCTGTGTAGCCGCGGATGATGCCCTGCTCTTCCATCAGGCGCACGCGGCGGAGACAGGGGCTCGGCGACAGGTTTACCCGTTCCGACAAGTCCTGATTCGTCAGCCGTCCATCGCCTTGCAGTTCGCGGAGAATCTGGCGGTCTTTGCTATCCATGGGCTCATTCTTGGCAGTTTCTGCTAACACTTAAGCAGTTTCCTTGCCATTTCGCAAAGTTCTGCGGCGCAAATTGAGGTAGAATGCTCCCAGACGGAGATCCCCATGCACGACGACAAGACCAAAGGCTTTTCCACCCGCGCTATTCATCACGGCTATGACCCGATGAGCGCTGAAGGCGCGCTGACCCCGCCTTTGCACCTGACCTCGACCTTCGCCTTTGATACCGCCGAGCAAGGCGGCGCGCGGTTCGCTGGGGAAGAACCCGGGCACATCTATACCCGCATCTCCAACCCGACCACGGAACTGCTCGAACAACGCATGGCCTCCCTCGAAGGCGGCGAAGCGGCGGTTGCCATGGCCTCCGGCATGGGCGCGATCACGTCAGTGCTTTGGAGCTTCTTGCGCGCCGGCGATGAGCTGATCACCGACAAGACGCTCTATGGCTGCACCTTCTCATTCTTCCAGCATGGCCTCTCCCGCTTCGGCATCACCGTTACGCATGTTGACCTGACCAATCCGCTGGCTCTGGAAACGGCGATCTCGGATCAGACCAAAGTCGTCTATTTCGAAACGCCCGCTAACCCCAATATGCGGCTGGTCGACATTGCTGCGATCAGCGCGATTGCCAGACGTCATGGCGCCAAGACCGTCGTCGACAATACCTATGCGACGCCGGTCCAGACCCGCCCGCTCGAACACGGCGCCGACGTCGTGGTTCACTCGGCGACGAAGTATCTTGGCGGTCATGGCGACCTGATTGCGGGCGTTGCCGTCGGTTCGGCGGACGACATGACTGAGGTCCGCATGGTCGGCGTCAAGGACATGACCGGCGCTGTGCTGGCCCCGTTCAATGCCATGCTTATCCTGCGCGGCCTGAAAACGCTAGAGCTTCGCGTCGAACGGCACGCGCAGAGCGCGATGAAAGTGGCGACGATGCTGGAAGCACATCCGGCGATTGCGCGTGTGCACTATCCAGGCTTGCCAACATTTGACCAGCATGACCTGGCGCAGCGCCAGATGGATGGTTTTGGCGGCATGATCGCGTTCGAACTGACCGGCGGCTACAGTGCCGGCATCGCGATGATGAACCGGCTCAACCTGGTGCGCCGCGCTGTCAGTCTTGGCGATGCCGAGACGCTGATCCAGCACCCGGCGAGCATGACCCACTCGACCTATTCGCGCGAAGAACGCGAGGCCCACGGGATCAGCGAAGGCCTGGTCCGCATTTCAGTCGGGCTCGAGCAAGTCGACGACATTCTCGAAGACCTGCACCAGGCGCTCGGCACCAATGAGAGTGCGGCGGCGTAGCGGACCTTCCCTCAGTCCAGGTATCCATTTTCGGCAGAATCGACCCCAGCTCTTGCATTTCGATATATCGAAACTATTATTTAGATATATCGAAACAGGAGTTTCAAAATGTACCACAAACATCGCATGCGCAAAGCAGCAGCCGCTTATATGAAAATGCACGGCCAACATGGCCGCGGCGGTGGGCGCCGGCGCAGACCACTGGATCATGGCGATTTGCGCCTCCTGATCCTGGCCCTGATCCAGGAAGAGCCGCGTCATGGCTATGACCTGATGATGGAAATCGAGACGCGCACTGGCGGCACTTACAAACCAAGCCCTGGCGTCATGTACCCGGCCCTGTCCGTGCTTGAAGATCAGGGCTTTGTGAAAGCCAAGAAAGTCGAGGGCAAACGCGTCTTCAATCTCACCGAAGCGGGCGAAGAAGAGCTTGCCGAAAATGCCGAAACGCTGGCCAAGATCGAGGAACGGCTGGAGAGCCTCGCCAATCCCGACGCAGAACTGCATCCAGGCGACATTCGTTCAGCCAGCCGCCGGCTGCGGCACACGCTGATCAAGACCGTCACCGAGACCTGGCCGGATACCTCCAACTATGAGGAGATCGTCGACATCCTCAATCAGGCCCGTGCTGATATTGTGAAAGCCGCCAACAAGAAAGCCAACTGATCACCGGTGGCCTTTGCGGCTTAGTCTTTCTCGAAGACGACGCTGAGATTGTTCGCGGGCATGGCCGTGACACCGCTGAGCTGCAGGCCCGCCCCATCCGCCAATGGCAAAATGTCGAGATCGAGATCGCGGACGCCCCATTGCGGGTGGCGGCGCTGCAAATCCAGGCTGAACCGCGCATTGGACGGCGCGATCTCACGATGGCGCGCAAACGGGCCGTAGAGCATGAGACGGCCGCCCTGTCGCAACAGACGTCCCGCGCCAGCGATCAGGCCCTGCGCCGCCGCAAAGGGCGCAATGTGGATCATGTTGGCGCAGAACAGGCCATCAAAGGGCCCCTCTGATTCTGCCCAGGCATCATGCGTCGTATCAAGCGTTAAGGGCCCGCGCAGGCGATCATGAGCTGCGGTGTCTCGCCAGGCACGCTGACTGTCCTGACTGGCTGCATCAATATCCGAATAGGTCCAGATCAGATCCGGCGCCGCGTCGGTGATGTGGGCGCCGTGCTCGCCCGTGCCAGAGGCGACTTCCAGGACATGGCCGACCGTCGGCATGTTTGCGAGAAACACGTCACGCACGACGTGCATGTTGCGCCCGGTTGACGGCGAGAAGCGGCGGCCATCTTCGGCACGATCGCGCTTTTCCAGAGCCAGCGGCTGGCCAGACTCGGCTTTCTGATAGTCTTTGTTTTCATCCGACATACCGGGCTCTTACGCGGTTTCCTGGGGACGTAAAAGCCCGGATGTCTCGCCTTAGGCGGCGGTGGATCGCGCCGAGGCGCGGCGCGAATAGACAAACTCGTCTGCGGTCAGGTCGATCGCCGGCAGTTCTTCGCACTCCTGCCAGTAATCCTGAGTATGCTGCCAGATTGGATCGGCACCGCGTTTGGGCATCAAATGCATGGCGCGCATCAGATAACCGGGATTGAAATTGTCAGCATCCATCCAGGGCAGGACTTCCATATCCTGGTCCTGTTCGCGGAGCTCGACCCTGACCTCGTCCACGCCCGTCGCATCCATGTGCTTCAGCAGCCGGCAGACAAAATCGCCCAACAAGTCGACCCGCAGCGTCCAGCTGGCGCGGAAGTATCCGAACACCCAGGCCATGTTGGGCACACCGGTGAACATCATCCCGCGATATGTGACCGACTGGCTGAAATCGACGGGTTTGCCGTCCACTTCGAACGGGATGCCGCCCAGCACGGAGAGGTTGAAGCCGGTCGCCGTGATGATGATGTCGGCGTCCAGATGCTTGCCAGACTTGAGCTGGATGCCAGTCTTGGTGAACCGGTCGATCTCATCTGTCACGACGCTCGCCACGCCGCTCGCGATCCCCTGGAACAAGTCGCCATCCGGAATGAAGGCAAGACGCTGCTGCCAGGGGCGGTATTTCGGCGTGAAATGCGTATCGATGTCAAAGTCCGGCCCGAGATAGCCGCGCGCGGCTTCGAGCAGCTCAGCTTTCACAACCTCCGGCTCGGTCAGGCAGCGTTGGCAGGTCTCATCCTGGTCGAACAGCGCTTTCTTGCGCGCGAGTTCGTGCACAAGCTCGTCCGAAACGCCGATCCGCCGCAGCTCATCGGCAAATTCGTTACGGTTCTCTGCCGGGAAGAAATAGGTCGGCGAGCGTTGCAACAGCGTGACATGTTCACAGTCGCCTGCGATTGCCGGAACCAGGGTCGCGGCCGTCGCGCCGGAGCCGATACAGACGACTTTCTTGCCTTTGAGATCGGTGTCTTCGGGCCAGGTTTGCGGGTGAATGATCTCGCCGGCGAAATCGTCCATGCCCTCCCACTCTGGCGTGTAGCCTTCGGCGTGATTGTAATAGCCCTGGCACATCCAGAGGAAGGTGCAAGTATAGACCTTCTCGTCGCCGGTTACGCTGTTTGTCGCCCGCACGGTCCAGAGCTTGTCGACAGACGAATAGCTCGCATGGGTAATCGTGTGCGAATACTCAATGTGCTGCGCGATCTCATTCTCGTCGATGACCTCGCCCATATAGTTGAGGATCTCCTCCGCCGAGGCAATTGGCGGCCCGATCCAGGGTTTGAAGCGATAGCCAAATGTATAGAGGTCACTGTCGGACCGAATGCCCGGATAAGTGTGCATCCGCCAGGTCCCACCATAATCTTCCAAGGCTTCCAGGATCAGATACGATTTGCCCGGGCATTGTGTCTGCAAATGGTAGGCAGAGCCGATGCCGGAGATCCCAGCCCCGGCAATCAGGACATCAAAATGTCCATCGACGTTTTGTGTCATCGCGCGTTCCTCCGAATGTTTTTCGAAGGCTCGCGCGGCACCTGAGTGCGGCCAATAAGGGAATAGCCTTATCTGACGCGGCGAGAGTTGGCCCTATTCGCGCGGTTGGAAGCGATCGCGCAATTCAGGCTTCAGAATTTTCCCGTTGGCATTGCGAGGCAAGGGCTCATCTTGGAACTGAATCTCCACTGGCACTTTGAACGCCGCGATCTGGTTGCGGACATGTGCTCGCAGTTCGTCCTCGCTGACCTCCATGCCAGGCTTCAGCTGGACCACTGCGCCGACTTCCTGCCCCAGGATCTTGTGCGGGATGCCGACTACCGACGCGTCCATGACGGATGGATGATCGTAGAGCGCGCTCTCGACCTCGATGCAGTAAATGTTCTCGCCGCCGCGGATCAGCATGTCCTTGGCGCGGTCGACCAGATAGAGGAAGCCTTCTTCATCGATGCGCGCGAGATCGCCCGTGACGACCCAGCCATCGACAAAGGTCTCGGCGGTCGCTTCCGGCTTGTTCCAATAGGCCTTGCAATTCATCGGGCCCTTGCACCAGAGCTCACCGACCTCACCGGCTGGGACTTCTTTCCCGTCGCCGCCGACAATTTTCAGTTCAACAGCCCCGGGAGGCGCGCCGGCGCTGTCCGGCCGATTGACGTAATCCTCGCCAATATTGAGCGATGCTGTCGCGCAGGTTTCCGTCATGCCCCACCCATTGCCGGGCGCTGCTTCGGGAAAGCGTTTCTTGATCGTCGACACCAGCTCCGGCGCGGATGGCGCGCCGCCATAGGAGACGGCCTTGATCGATGACAGATCGTAATTGTCGCGTTCCGGATGTTCGAGCAATTGCCAGGCAATCGCCGGAACACCGCCGACATTGGAAATGCCTTCATTCTCGATGATCGGCAGGGCCTTACCCGCATCCCACTTGTATTGAGCGACGATCTTGGCGCCCTGCAACATGCTCGGGATCAGGATCGCAAAAGCGCCTGTGGCATGGAAAAACGGGATCGCCAGCAGCGTCGCATTCTGTTCGTTCGGATCCGGTTCCGGTGGCTCCTCGCCGCGCCGCAGGAGCATGCGCATCTGACAGGTCAGCGAGTTGAGCATGTTGGAGATAATCGCGCGATGCGTCGCCAGGGCGCCTTTCGGGCGGCCGGTTGTGCCGGACGTGTACATGATCGTGGCATCATCATCCGGGCCAAGGTCGGCATCCGGCAGACCGATCTGTGCGAGATCCTGCCATGAATTCGCGGGGCCGATCAGACTGTCCATGGTGGTGATACGGGAATCGGTCTCGCCCTCCCCGCCACGCGCGATCACGATCGATTCCAGATCGTTGAGTTTACCAAGATGGTCGCGGATGCGGTCCAGGATTTGTGGATCGATCACCGCGACTTTCGCACCGCTATCGCTCAGGCCGTATTCCAGCTCATCGCCGGTCCACCAGGAATTCATCGGTGTGGCGATCGCTCCGATCGACAATGCCGCAAAGAACGGCACCGGCCATTGCGGATAATTCCGCATGATGATCGCGACGCGGTCGCCTTTCTTGACGCCGAATTGTTCGACCAGCGCCTTGGCAAAATGCTCCACAGCGCGCGCGAAAGCCGAGTATGTCACGCGTTCATCTTCGTAAACGAGGTAATCACGGGCGCCGAATTGTGGCTCAGCCAGCTCGAAAATGGTCCGGATCGTAGGCGGTGCGTCAGGGTAGATTTTCATCGCCACGCCGCCAACATTTCCATCCGCCAGTTTCAGCGGCGAATCGGATGCGGCAATGGCAGCATTGGCTTGGGCAATAGAAATGACGGGCCAGCCGTCAGGCAAAGCGGCAACAGCCATGGGGTTCCTCCGGATAATTTATCGTTCTTGGAACCGGATATGCGCCATGCGCCGTCCCTACGGAAGGGGCGACGTTGCGGCAGGCCTGATATTGTTTGGGTTTTGCGGCGATCTAGCCTTGGAAAGGCGTGCCTTTGATCGTGATCGCCAGGCTTTCAATCGGCGCCCCACCCTGAGTGAGCAAGCCGAGGTCCGCGACCGGAATGATTGAGCGGATTTCCCGGGCTGGTTCGGCCATGCTGAGCAGCAGGTTGGAGGCGATCAGCTGTCCATAATCCGGGCGCTTCTCTGCGATGACAGATTCATCGATCTTGAGCTCGGTCTGGAGTTCCAGATATTCGCCTGTGCGCTCTGGCATATCGCTTCCGAACGGGTCTTTGACCTCGCGGGCATCGCCGGGCACATCAATCGAGAAATCATATTCGGCCCCCGCGTCCAACGAAATCACGTAGGATTTGCCGGGCTCTACAACGACCTGTTCGGCGCTGAACCGTTCACCATTCTCTTCAAGCGTGATTTCCAGCGCATATAGCTGGCTGTGATTGCTCGGGTCCGGATTCATCATGATCATGGCCAGGCAGGCCATACATCCGGCCAGCAGAACGGTCGCAAACGACTGCATGGAGGGCGTCTCCCAATTACTCTACACGCCCCTGCCCGTCGCAATTTGTATGCCAAACGAAACGTTAATGCGAGTTACTTTTCGCAGAACTATCGGGATCGTCCGTCGCGGTCCCGACTTCCACGTACAAAAAACCAGTGCTGGTGAAATCACCAGCACTGGCTCTCAGTCTCGGAGGTATTGCTGTCTTCTACAGCAGAGGCTGAGATACTCTACTTCCCGAAGTCGCAGAACCGCACGACGCGGTCTGTGCCATCGGGTTCGACCAGACGGTAACTAGGTCCGGTCAGTTCAGCATCCTCACAGAGGTAGCCGATCTGGTACATGTCGAGCAGATAGTCATTCTCGGGCGTCAGCGCATTTGCCAACATGATGTCTGCCGCCTCCTGGTGCTCGCCCAGGCGGAAGCGCGCCTTGAAGGCGTCGGTCGGCGACAGCCCCTTCTCTTCGAGGGCGAAGTTCAGGCTGGTCGCCTCACCGCGCGCATAGTCGCGCAGCTCTTCTGCGGCGCTTGCCCTTGCATGCGTGGGATAGGTCTCAAGAAACTCGTCGAGGGCTTCAATGGCGCCCCAGACCTGATTGCCATCGCCCATTTTCAGCTCAGCCATTCGATACAGCGCTGCCGCCTTCTCGTCATCGGTCGCATCCTGCTTCCCGATCAATTGCTCAAGGCGCAGAATGGCAGCCTGCTCATTGCCCGCCTCGACGAGCTCCTCGACCGTGTTCATGGCCAGGGTGAACGTGCTGGGCTGGGTGGATACTGGCGGCGTATCGACCTCAACCGGTGGAACATCGACATCCGTCGACGCACAAGCAGACGCCAGGACGAGCAGTGATGTGGCAATCAACGTACGCATGGAAAATCCCTCTCTATTGGACTGTAACCGTCGTCGCCAACCGCGATGGCGAGACTAAGGCAGAAATCAGGAGACGCTGAGATCGCTGCACCAGACAGCGCCCGCGACATAGTCCGGCTCAGGTCCGTGATGGTGGACCGGCGCGCCCTCGCCGTCACAGACAAAGCCGCTCTCGCGCAGCAAATAGAGGTGGACGTCGGTCGGCGTCAGCTCTGACGTGCGATAGCGATCCACCGCCGCGTCCAGGTCGCCCATCAGGACCTTGTCGTCAAACCAGTCGGTCAGGTTTTGCAACTGGGCCAGGCGGCGTTGTGCATTGTCGATTTCGGTCGCTGCGAACACCTTGCGACGCTCCGCATCGCCAGCGCGCGCATCTTCCGGACGGAGCAACAGGACCTGATCGAGATCGCTGACTGCGCCCGGCAGATCGAACTTCGCCTCCCAGCGCTTGTCGGCGCGCAGATAGAGAAGGTCGACTCGCTGGTCCTCGGTCAGATCAGTGCGCGCCAGGATGGTGCCCAGTGCAGCTTCAGACGAGGCGATGCTCGGATTCGACGCTATCAGGCTGCGCTCTGATTCGAACGCCACCGGGTCCAGGGTCGGCGGCACAGTTGCACAGGCCGTGATGGCGAATGACAGGATAAGACTGGTGAAAACAGTGCGCATGCACACTCCTTGCTCGAGCTGGAAATACCCGCCCGATCTCGCAGCCGACTAAGGCAGCAAAACGGCAGAACTGCTTACAGTGTGTTTAGGCGGCTCAAGCCCGTGCCAGGCGCTCGATTTCGGCCACGTCGCCGCGGCCGAGGGCTTCGATCGCACACGCCGCGATATGGCGCGCGTTGAGGCCCGCCTCTTCGTACATCAGCTCAGGCTTGTCCTGATCCTGGAACACGTCCGGCAAGTGCATGGTGCGAATTTTGATACCGCGATCCAGCGCGCCGACATTGGCCAGATGGTGTAGCACGAAGGCGCCAAATCCACCGCGCGAGCCTTCTTCGATCGTGATCAAAACTTCATGCTCGCGGGCCAGACGCTCGGTGAGGTCAGCGTCGAGCGGCTTTGCAAAGCGCGCATCAGCGACGGTACAGGACAGCCCCTGCGCCGCCAGCATATCCGCGGCCTTGAGCGATACCTGCAAACGCGCGCCATAGGACAGAATAGCAATCGACGTGCCCTGACGCACCACGCGGCCTTTGCCGATCTCGAGCGGCGTTGGATTATCCGGCAAGGCGACGCCGGTGCCTTCGCCGCGTGGGTAGCGAAATGCGCTCGGGCGATCATCAATCTCGTTCGCCGTCGCGACCATATGCGCGAGTTCGGCTTCGTCTGAGGCTGCCATACAGATCATGCCCGGCAGCGCGCCGAGATAGCCGATATCGAAGCTGCCCGCATGCGTCGCGCCATCGGCGCCCACCAGGCCAGCCCGATCAATGGCAAAGCGCACAGGCAGGCTCTGAATGGCGACATCGTGCACGACCTGGTCATAGCCGCGCTGGAGGAATGTCGAATAGATCGCCGCATAGGGCTTCATGCCATCGGCGGCCATGCCGGCCGCCATGGTCACCGCGTGTTGTTCAGCAATACCGACATCGAACGCGCGGTCGGGAAAAGCTTTGGCAAACAGATTGACGCCGGTGCCCGACGGCATGGCCGCGGTGATCGCACAAATCTTGTCGTCGGTTTCAGCGAGTTGTGCCAGCGTCTTGCCGAACACGTCCTGATATTTGGGCGCGCCTGGCGCAGATTTTTGCTGCTCGCCCGTAACAACATTGAACTTCGAGACGCCGTGATACTTGTCGGCGCTGTTCTCGGCCGGCGCATAGCCGTGGCCCTTATGCGTCACGATGTGGACCAGGACCGGCCGCTGCATCTGTTTGACGTTTTCCAGAACCGGGATCAGGACATCGAGATCGTGGCCGTCGATCGGGCCGACATAATAGAAGCCGAGCTCTTCGAACATGGTGCCGCCCATGGCGAAGCCGCGCAAATATTCCTCGGCCTTGCGGGCCGGGTTTTCGAGCCCCATCGGCTTGACCACGGATTTCGCAAACCGGCGCAACCCGCGATACGAGCGGCTCGACACCAGGCGGCTGAAATAGTGGCTCATCGCGCCAACCGGCGGCGCAATCGACATGTCATTATCGTTGAGAATGACGACCTGGCGTTTCTGGTCGCCGCCGACATTGTTCATCGCCTCATAGGCCATGCCGGCAGTCATCGAGCCGTCGCCAATCACCGAGACGACATGATTGTCCTTACCTTGCAGATCGCGCGAAGTGGCGAAGCCATGCGCGGCCGAAATCGAAGTCGAGGCATGCGCCGCGCCAAAGGGATCAAATTCACTCTCAGAACGCTTTGTGAATCCGGACAGTCCGCCGCCCTGGCGCAAGGTGCGAATGCGGTCGCGGCGCCCGGTCAGTATCTTGTGCGGATAGCATTGGTGCCCGACATCCCAGATCAGCTTGTCATCCGGCGTTTCGAAAACCGCGTGCAATGCGACGGTCAGCTCAACCACACCCAGGCCAGCGCCGAGATGGCCGCCTGTGACCGACACCGCATCGATGACTTCCTGGCGGACCTCATCAGCGATCTGTTTCAACTCTTCGCGCGACTTGTCTTTCAAGTCAGCCGGTGTCTGCACATCGTCCAGCAGGCGCGTGTTCTTTAGATCTGTCACCGAGCGGCCTCCTTCCAGCCGATTGATGTCTTGTTCCGAGCTTAGTGTTTTCTATCCAGAACAAAATCAACCGATTGCAGCAGGATATTGGCGCGATTACGGAAAATAGCGAGGTGTTCTTTAGCCTGCGCGGCGAGGAGCCGCACCCGCTCCTGGGCCTGCTCCACACCCAGAATCGTAACGAAATTGGCCTTCCCAGCGGTTTCATCGGTGCGCAGCGGTTTTCCGACATCTGCCTCATTTCCGGTGGCATCCAGCAAATCATCGGAGATTTGGTAAGCCAGACCGAGATCGTGGGCGAATCCGTGCAGCGCGTGTTTTTCGACATCGCTGGCGCCGCCAATGATCGCGCCGGCTTCCACCGAATAAGAGATAAGCGCACCGGTTTTCAGGCGCTGCATCCGCGTTATCGTGTTGAGATCGCGCGGGCTTTCGTCTTCCAGCATATCGATCATCTGCCCGCCAACCATGCCGAGCGCACCAGACGAATCAGCCAGGCGCTCAATCAATCGCAGGCGAATATGCGCGTCCTGGTGCGTCTCGCGATTGGCCAGGATCTTGAACGCATGGGTCAGAAGGGCATCGCCCGCGAGGACCGCCGTTGCCTCATCGAACGCCTTGTGAACGGTTGGCTGACCGCGGCGGAAATCGTCATCATCCATGCACGGCAAATCGTCATGGATCAGAGAATAGCAATGCACGCATTCAAGCGCCGCCGCCGTTCGCAGCAGGCTTTTCTCGGGCGCTTCGAACATGGCCCCGGTTTCGATCACATAGAATGGTCGCATCCGCTTGCCATTGGCGAGCGCGGAATGGCGCATGGCGCGCATCAGATCGGCTTCCGGGCCCTGTGCGGGGGGAATCAATTGATCCAGCGCCACCGTCACGCGATCGGCGATCTCGGTCAGTCGACGACCAAAGTCCGGATCGCCATCATCTGCCATTAGTCGAAGCTCGCAGGCTCGGTCTTCGGCTCTCCATCGCCGCCCTGGACGATTTGTTCGACTTTCAGTTCAGCCGCCTTCAGACGCGACTCGCAGTGCTTCTTGAGCTCTGCTCCGCGCTCATAAATCGCGATCGATTTTTCCAGTTCAACATCGCCCTGCTCGAGTTGACGAACAATCGTCTCGAGTTCGGCCAGCGCTTCTTCGAAGCTCATATCTTTGACGGGTGTCGCCTTGGTCGCCATCTGCTCATCCCACGCTGTCTCTGCTTGGGCTGCACCCTAGAACCGGTTTCTACTCGCCTCAATGGCGATTTCAGGATTTTCCACGATATTCATAAACGCGGAAGCTCCAATACTTGTCGCCGCCATCATAGACGCAGACCCAGCCGAGTTTCTTGAGCGGGCGGCGCAACATGCGATTGAACCAACCATGGGCGGCAAGATAGACGGACTGGTTCTCGGCTTTGTCGTGCAGGACCTGTGCGGCTTCCGCCGCGCGTTCGCGCGCTTCGGTCACGCTCTCACCATCAAGCTTGTGCCCCCGCAACCAGGCCGTGCGGGCCAGGATGTTCCAGGTCTTTGGCAGATACCGACGCGTCTTGAAGCGTGGCGGCGGCAACGGCGCTTCATTGAACACGGCGTGTTGTTCCGGTTCCCGCCCTTCCGTTGCCCAGGTCGCTGTCTCAACCGCGCGCGGTCGCACCGATGACAGGACGAGGTCAATTTCCGCCACAGCGTCTTTCAGCTTTTTCGGCGCGGCCTGATCTTCCGCAAGGCTGCCAGCTTCATACCGGTCCCACCAGTCGCGATACTCTTTCCAGTTGAGTTTCGGACCCGCTGAGCGATTCAAGGCCGGTCGACCATGCCGTGAGACAATGATCGGACCACGCTTGCGCTGGTGATCTGTCTTATCACTCATCGTTTTGAGCTGCCCCTTTAAAACCAGCGCCAATGACGCCGATTAGACAGGTTGGGAACAGGCATCAAGCCTGATTGTGAGGATTTAAGGTCCCGCTCGGCGCCGCTTACAGACCGCGCCAGAGCCGTTCTTTCATACAAGGGTCAGCCTGCGCCCGGGAACAGCGATAGAAGGTAAACAGGACGGTATCCGCACGCCCGATCAGGTTTTGAAACGGCACGAAGCCAACAGATGCACTTTCCGGAGACGATCCGGGGCGCGGCGGGCATCCGGCTTCATCAATGACCCCGGCAGAACTCGGTGGGCAATGACCTGTAGGATTGCGGCCGTCCATGGAATTGTCGCGATTATCGCCCATGAACAGGAAGTGCTTCTCCGGCACAACATAATCGACAGAAATATTGCTGCCGGTCTCACCATCAATGTCATGGGTGAGCCAGGTTTCGCCATCATAGGATTCAGTGAATTCCGCCGCCGTGACCATCGCGCCGCTATCATGCTTCCGGTACCGGACCCGGCGGACAAAGGTCCGCTCGATCGGGGTGCCGTTGATCGCCACCGGCTGGCCGTCGCGAACGGTGACGGTGTCACCTGGCAAACCGATAATGCGCTTGATCATCACGCGCGGTGTGTGCGTGTGCTCGAACACCGCGACATCGCCGCGCTTCGGCATGCTGGCAAACACGCGGCCCTCTGGCAGCGGCACATATCGGCCGAGGCTGAAAGGCAGGGAATGGCGCGAATAGCCGTACGCGTATTTGTTCACCGCGACCCGGTCACCAACCTGGAGATTAGGCACCATGCTCTCTGACGGGATCACGCGCAGCTCATAGAACAATCCCGAGAAAACCAGGAAGATCGGGATGAAGATGGACAGCGTGATGCCCCACTCGCGCAGCTCTTTCACGACCTTTTGTTGCAAGGTCAGCGGCGCCTCGAGCTCGGGCGTGTCTTTGGACATGGTTTCTGTCATGACAATCGCACTGCCGTTCCATAGGCGAGGAGTTCAGCCGAACCGCCCATGATCATACTGGTTGTGACACGCAGAGAGATCACCGCATCAGCGCCCCTGGCCTCAGCATCTGCAACCATGCGATCGATCGCCTGTTCGCGCGCTTCTGCCATCAGCTTGGTGTATTCAGGCACTTCGCCGCCAACCAGGTTGCGCAGAGCCGCCATGATATCGCGGCCGAAAAATCGCGTGCGCACGGTATTGCCTTTGACCGTTCCGATAATTTCGGACACCTGCCGCCCGGGCACGGTTTCGCCCATGGTAACAATCATACTGTGCCTCTCTTATTTATCGACAGTCTTCGAATAGTGGTCATCTTCGGCATTGTTTAGACGATCAACAATCACTTTTGCCAGAAGCACGAGAAAGCCGAGCGCGACAAGTCCCGGTATCAGTAGCACGGCCCAGATCGGGGCACCGGCTTCAGCACTGGCCTGATTGATGGCAAATCCGATCCCAAGCAGGATCAACAGGCCGTAAATCGCGCCGCCGGCAACAATCAGTCCGATCCCGACGGCGAACCATCCTTTGGTTTTTCCGATTTCCTGCATCAGTGCCTCCAGCGACCATGCGCGTGCACGATGTTTGACTTATCCCGCGCTTCTTGTCGAGAACATGACCGCGTCGATCAATCCGCCGCTTCGTACCAGGCAATGCCATCAGCATCGACACGCCGCACCGCTTCATTGCGCTTCAGCAGATAATTCAGGTGCGCCAGCGCTTCGCCGGTTGCCATAGACAGGACATCATCACCAATCTTGCGGCCGAAGATTGCCGGGAAAACATCGATCACCCGACGAGGTTCTTGTTCCAGTCGCTGTTTCAGGCGCTTCAGCGCGATGCCATGTCCTTTAATAAGGTGATCAAGCCGTTGATGGGCGCCTGTGAATGGCTCATTATGGGCCGGCAGGACAAGAACATCGGCCGGCAATTCAGCCTTCAGTTTCTCGCAACTCTCCAACCAGTCGGACAGCGGGTCCGCATCGGGCTCAGTGGGAAACACCGACACATTTGACGAGATTTTCGGCAAGAGCTGATCGCCTGATATGACCACGTTCAATTCCGGGCAGAACAGGCAGGAATGTTCGGGCGAATGGCCATGTCCGGTAATCACCTGCCAGGCGTGGCCAGCCATCTCGAATCCATCGCCGTCCTCGAGACGATAATATGCATCCGGCAATTGCGACACGCCGCGCCCGAAACCGCCAAAGCGAGAGCGATAGGTTTCGATATTCTCGTCATCCCAACCCGCCTGCCGATAGAAAACGGTTCCGGCTTCCGGCGCTGTGCGACCCGTGTCGGCCACCAGCATCCGGCAAGTCACATATTCAAGGCGGCTGATCCAGAGCTGCGAGTCTGGGAACTTGCGGCTGAGCCATCCGGCATTGCCGATATGGTCCGGATGCATATGGGTGACGATCACCCGCCAGACCGGTCGGCCGTCAAGCTTCTCTTCGAAAATCTTGCGCCAGGCCGCCTTGGTATCGTCGAGCGGCATGCCGGTATCGACAATCGTCCAGCCTTTCTCGCCATCATCGATCAGCCAGAGGTTGATCCATTGCAAGGAAAAGGGCAGCGGCATGCGCACCCAGTGCACGCCCGGCGCAACCTCAAGCGTCGCACCGACTTCTGGAGTTGTCTCCCCGAACGGGTAGGTCAGTGGCGCGCGGCCCGAGGTTTTGCCTTCAAATCCATCCATGATTTCAGTTTGGCATGCCCGATGGCTGCCACCAATCCATGACCTCACGGAATGACTGAGCGACAGGCGCTAGCGAGTGTTGACGCGGCTCACCTTGGTGCCTTCGATACTGACGCCGGCCATCAGGCCTTTCTGGTCGAAAATGAAGGCGTAAGCATCGTCCTGGAGCGTCGACGAGGACAGATTCTCTGCAACGCCAGCATTCACGACCACAACGGTCGGCCCGACGCCGATTTCCCAGCCATCGGATTCTTCAAGATACTGAACGGCATTGTCGTTCATGAGGAACACCGCATAGCCATAGGATTGCGCCCCGGCCTGCAGGCCCCAGGATCCGGTGAACGACGTGTAATACCCCGTCGTGTTGCCACCCTGGCGCAACTCGCCTTCGCCATACGCGCCGCCAAAGACCAAACCGGCTTTGACAATTGATGGAAAGATCAACACCGCGCGCGATTGTCTTGAGATCGCTGCAGCCGCAGGGTTTTCCCGTACCAGCTGACTGAGCGCCTGTGAGCTCGAACTGGAGATGTCCGCGCGCGAGGCTGGCGAGTTCGCCGTGGTTGAGCACGCGCCGAGCGATGCCATTCCGATGACCGCCGTGGCGGCAAAAACTTTTCTAAACAGTCCCATACGCAGCTCCTGTCTCTGGTCCGGGCGGGCCTTATGCCTCAGAATACGGAGCACCGACAAGGTTTCTTATTGTTAATCTTAGCAAGCGACGACGTTCACAGCGAGCCCGCCCTGGCTGGTTTCCTTGTATTTGGACGACATATCGAGACCCGTCTGACGCATGGTTTCGATCACCTGATCGAGCGAAACCTTGCCCTGCCCGTCCTGGTGTAGCGCCAGGCGCGCAGCGTTTACGGCTTTCACCGTGCCGATTGCGTTGCGTTCAATACACGGCACCTGCACCAGGCCGCCCACCGGATCGCAGGTCAGGCCGAGATTGTGTTCCATGCCGATTTCAGCCGCAGCCAGGCATTGCACCGGAGTCGCGCCCCAGACCGCTGCCAAACCGCCCGCCGCCATGGAACAGGCAACGCCTACCTCGCCCTGGCAGCCCATCTCAGCGCCTGAGATCGACGCGCGCTGCTTGTACAAAAGGCCGATGCCGCCCGCCACGAGTAGAAATCTCTGCGTCTTGGAGCGGATCGGTGTGCCGTCATCATCACAGCAATAATGGCGCAGCACGGCTGGCAGGATTCCCGCGGCGCCATTGGTCGGCGCGGTCACAACCCGGCCGCCAGCCGCGTTTTCTTCGTTCACCGCCATCGCATACACATTCAGCCAGTCAAACAAGGCCTCGCGCTCATTGACGCCTGCGCCGGTTTTCAGCTT
Source organism: Hyphomonadaceae bacterium (assembly GCA_024742355.1). Classification (GTDB taxonomy): domain Bacteria; phylum Pseudomonadota; class Alphaproteobacteria; order Caulobacterales; family Hyphomonadaceae; genus Henriciella. The sequence goes on from JANSYM010000007.1 coordinate 180,788, forward strand.
GCGATAAAGGTCCGGCGCGCGGCGTTTGACGTCCAGCCCGCCCGGGAGAATCCCTTCGGTCTCCAATCCGCGATCGATGCAAGCCAGCATTGTATCGGTAATGTGATCGAGCTGCGACAGGGTCTCTTCGCGCGGACGCCGCTCATCTTCGTTGACCAGCATCAGGCGCCGGATCGACAGGCCGCTCTGATCGCACAGCGACAGCAATTCTGCCGCCGAGCCGAATGCATGTGGAGACCGGGTTTGGTCCGGCACGACATCGCCCTGTGCCGGACGGGCGAGCCGCCGTGCCGAGGCAATGAATCCGCCGCCCGTCGAATAATAGACCCGTTCAAAAATGGTCTGGTCCGGATCATCGGCCGCGAACAATCTGAGTGCCATGCCGTTCGGGTGAAGCTCAGGGACGAAATCACCGCGATACAGGATGTCCTTGATTGCATTGAACGCGATCGTCCCGCCGCCCGACAGGTTGAGCGATTTCTCGCTGACTGTTGCGCGAAACGCGGCCTCGGCCTCATCGGGATCAGCCGTGTCCGGCTCAAATCCCAGCAATCCCAGGATCACCGCCTTGTCAGTGCCGTGTCCGACACCCGTCAGTGCCAGGGAGCCTTGCAATTCGACCTCGACGCGCGCTGCCTGCGACAGCAAGCCTGTCTTTGACGCCGCGCGCAAGAAGCGTTTTGCGATCCGCATGGGACCAACTGTGTGCGACGAGGATGGCCCCAGGCCGACGCGAAACAAATCCAAAACTGAAAGCATTCTACACCGGTGCCCGCCAGACGAGCCTTACCCCTACGGCGCTCTTGCATTCCGAGCAAGCCCGCGCAAGGCTGACCGAAAATCCAGGGAGGCATTTATGTCGAAACTCAATCGCAGAGGCTTGCTCAAATCCGGCGCAGCCCTCGCCGCTCTGACCCCGATCGCAGCGTGCGCGGCTGGGACTGAACCATCTGACACCAGCACGCCGGAAACGACTGCGACCGAGGAGCCCCAAACCGATGAGGCCCCAGACGTGAGCAGCTACACAGCCCAATCCATTCCTGACGGTCTGACACAAGTCGCCCTGCTGGCTTCGGGCGAGACCACATCGCTCGCCCTGACGCAAGCAGCCGTCGATCGGTCCAGGGGTGCCAATGCGCTTATCAACGCCGTCGCGCTGGAAACCTATGAGGATGCATTGGCGGAGGCGGAGACGCCGCCCGAAGGCCAATTCGGCGGGGTGCCAACCTTCATCAAGGATTTGCTCGACTGGAAAGGCGACCAGACATTATACGGATCGCGCGCCTTCAAAGGTTACATCGCGCCGGACGATGCCGCCTTTGCCAAGGCCTGGCGCAAGGCTGGCGTCATCAGCCTCGGAAAATCGACCACGCCGGAAATGGGACTGATCTCCTCGACTGAGCCTTTGGTGACGGGCGCAACGCGCAACCCGTATGACCTCAGCCGCATTCCTGGCGGATCTTCCGGCGGTGCAGCCGCGCTGGTCGCTGCGCGCGTGGTGCCGTTCGCGCATGCCAGTGATGGCGGCGGCTCGATCCGTATTCCGGCAGCGTGTTGCGGCCTGTTTGGCCTCAAGCCGAGCCGCGGCGCCTTGCCGATCAGCCGCGAGTCCGGCGAAGTCGACATTTCGGTCAATCATGCCGTGACGCTGACGGTACGCGACAGCGCTGCTTTGTTTGCGGCGGCCGAGGCTGACATTCAGTCGGACCTGCCCAAGACCGGCAACATCACCGAAGCCTCAACGCGCCGACTGAAGATCGCTTTTGCGCCTGACCCCGTAAACGGCGCCGCGCTCGACAGTGCGACGCGCGCCGGCATTGAGCGCACCGCGCAATTGTGCCGCGACCTCGGACACGAAGTCGTCGACTTTGTCATGCCGGTCGACGGCGTCGAGTTTGGCGATCAGTTCCTGATGTATTGGGCCGCCGGCGCTGCCGCATTTGCGCAGAGCGCCAGCCAGTTCTCAGGCAAACCCGTCGGCCCGGAGATTGTCGAGCCATGGACGATCGGCCTCGCCACACAATTTATGCAGCGCCAAAGCGAGATCGGCGACGTCATCGCCTACTTGAAAGCGTTCGAGGGCATCTATCATTCCTGGTTCGCCGATTTCGACGTCATCCTGACCCCTACGGTCTCTACGGTCGCGCCCAAGATCGGATCACAGGCGCCGGATGGAGACTTCGATACGGTGATGGAGAACGTTTTGAATTTCGCCGCCTTCACTTCACCCATGAATGTTTCGGGCGCGGCCTCGATGAGCGTTCCGATCCAGTGGAGCGATGAGGGCTTGCCGATCGGCTCGATGTTCTCGGCCCAGCGCGGCGATGATGGACTTCTGTTCGCGCTGGCCTATGAATTGGAGGAAGCGCAGCCCTGGATTGACCGGCTGCCAACGTTCAAACCTGCCTGATCGGAGACTTGAAAATGTTCCGCAACGCCTTCCTCGCTGCCCTCGGGGGCGCTGTCAGCCTGATCGGATGTGCCCATGCAGACGTGGTTGCTGGCGCACCGGATCATTTCACGCTCAAGCTCGAAGCCGAAACGGAACTCTCGCCGGACGAAGTCTGGGTCCGGCTGATCGATCCGAAGACCTGGTGGTTGCCGGATCACACCTATTCCGGCGATTCCGCCAATCTTACGATTGATCCCGTTGCCGGCGGATTGTGGCGCGAAGATTGGGACGGCGGCTCGGTCTGGCATGGATCCGTGCTGCGCGCGGAGCCCGGCAAGGTGCTGGTGTTGAACGCGCCGTTCGGTCCCTTGCAGGACATGGCCGTGCGGTCGGTCTGGACGATATCGCTCGACGCTCAGGAAGATGGCGGCACGAAAATCACCTTCGATCACGTCACCAATGGTAGCTCCGCCAGCAATCTGGAAGCGATCGCGCCCGCAGTAGATTTCGTCAAAAGCGAAGCGCTCAAGTCGCTCGCCCGTCCGCGCGACGAGTAGCGCCTTCCGCAAGGTCTGTCTTGCAGGCCGCAGCAAAGCCCGTAACCCTGTCCGTCAGAGAGGGCGGGCATGACCGAACCAGATATTGATCCCGACGTCCCGCTGCGACCGCTGACGCCGTTCCAGCAAGGGATGATCGCATTTGCCAGTGTCGCCATGGGCGCCGGCATGACGATCAATTTCGTGGTCGTCGCGCCGCTCGCCCGCAAAGCCGGACTGACCGAGACACAGGTTGCAGGCATCCTCACACTATCTGCGCTGATCTACGCGCTGATGATCCCGCAATGGGGTCGCTGGGCCGATCGGTTTGGGCGCAAGCGCGTCATGGTCTTTTCGCTGATGGCGATGGGCTTTACCAATATGGCCTTCCTGTTCGCGCTGGAGGCGGCCCTGGCCGGGATGATTACTGGCCTGACAATGTTTTTCACCCTGGTGTTCGTACGCGTCTGGTTCGGCCTGCTATCGCCGGGGCTTCAGCCCGCCAGCATGGCGGCAATGACCGATGCGACGACGCCGAAAACCCGCGCTGCCGGCCTTGGAATGCTGGGCGCGGCGATGAGCATCGGCTCGATCATCGGCCCCGCTGGCGCCACCGTTCTGGCGCCGTTCGGCGCCCTGGTCCCACTCTGGGGCTCGATCGTCTTCAACATTACGTGCGGCATCCTCATCGCCTTCGCCTTGCCGAAGAGCCGAAGCACGCGGCAGAGCGCGCAGCGCCCGACCCCACTGGCCATGCGCGACCCGCGGGTATTGCCGCATCTGATGTTCCTGTTCACCTATTTTGTCGGCGTCGGGATGATCCAACAGACCCTCGGCTGGTTCATTGAAGATCGCTATGACCTCGGCGAAGAACGCACCGTGTTGTTTACAGGAATTGCCTTTGCATGCCTCGCTGTGATGATGGTGATCATCCAGTTTGGCTATGTGCAACCGCGCAAACCTGACCCCAGGCGCATGTTGCCCGTCGGCCTGTTCCTGGTAGCGATTGGCTATGTTCTTGCCAATCTGTTGATGCCGTTCTGGGCGATTTGTATCGCTTTCCTGATTGTCGGTGGGGGCGCGGCCCTCGCGGTTCCGGCAGCCAATGCGCTCGGCAGCCTGTCCGTCGAGCGCCGTGAACAGGGATCCGCCGCCGCCCTTCTGGCAGCGGCGCCTCCGGCCGGATTCATATTCGGGCCCCTGATCGGCGCGACGCTCTATCAAGTGAGCGCCGCACTGCCACTCTATCTATCGGCGGTGCTGATGACCGCGCTCGGCGCCTATGCCGCGCTGGTGGTTGCGCGACGGCCGCTCGGCGGTGGCTGATCAGCCTGGCATGTCCATGTGGAATGCGTTGAGCTTGTTGCCGTCCAGGTCGCGGAAATAAGCGGCATAGAAGCCGCCGCCCCGATCCCCGGGTTTGCCCTCGCACGTGCCGCCTTGCTCGAGCGCGATCGCGTGAAGACGATCGACTTGCGCCTGGCTGTCTGCTTGTAGCGCGACCATGGTGCCGTTGCCGACACTTGGCGCCTTACCGTCAAAGGGTTGGGTAATCGCCACGCCCGGCGCCCCGCCCATGGCGCCCCAGGCAATGAAGGACTCCTCGTCCATCATCCGCCCGACTCCCATTTCCTTGGCGATCGCATCGTAAAACGCGGCGTTCTTCTTCAGGTCCGCCGTTCCAAGCGTCACATAACCAATCATTCCAGCCTCCTAGTTTAAAGCTGGAACATTACATGAACATCTAGAAATGGCAATCGCTACATCGCGCTGATGCCGCCATCGACCTTCAATTCAATCCCGGTGACCAGTTTGCTCTCGTCACTGGCCAGATAAAGCACCGCATAGGCAATGTCGTCGGGCTCGCCGACCTTGCCCAGCGGGATTTGCCGCCCGAGTTTGGCGAGGGCTTCCTCTTCTCCGAACATTTCCTTGGTTCGATCAAGGATTGGCGTGTTGATAAAGACCGGATGGACGGAGTTTGAACGGATTTGACCGCCCGTCTTGGCGCAGTGCAGCGCGATTGATTTCGACATGTGCCGTACAGCCGCTTTGGCCGTGTTGTAGGACACGTAGTTTCCGCTCGCGATAATCCCGGCAATCGAGCTGATATTGATGATCGAGCCGAGGCCGTGATCGCGCATCAATGGAATCGCGTATTTGCAGCCGAGAAAGATGGAGTCGACATCGACCGTCATGACTTTCTGGAAGATCTCATAATCCTCGTCTTCGACGCTGCCGAGCGAGCCAATACCGGCATTGTTGACTAGAATGTTCAGCCCGCCCATGGCGTCATGGGCTTCCTGGACCACGGTTTTCCAGCGCTCAGCATCGGTCACATCATGTTGCCAGGCAAAGGCCGTGCCCTCGCCCAGTTCGGCATTGATCTCTGCCGCGATCTTCTCAGCGCCGTCGCCATTGATATCGGTGACGGCAATTTTGGCACCTTCGCGTGCCAGCATCTTGGCCGTGGCTTCGCCGAGCCCTTGAGCACCGCCTGTTACGATTGCTTTCTTTCCTGATACGCGGCCCATGCCTGCCCTCCGATTGTCTGTTGATCTGCGGTTCAGATCACATGCAGCCGCAGGCGAAGCAAGCCCTGACGCGGCGGAGCTGGTCACGGGGATTTGAGGAATTGCGATTTGAGCTGCGTGCCACTTTCACCGACTTAGGCCGTAACGAAACAAGGACACGTCATGCGTATTTTGCTCGGATCTCTCGTTGCGGCGGTGGCGGCTGTGGCCGCACTGAACCTGAATGGTGGGGCGCAGTCTCTTCAGGATGTCCCGCCGGCGACGGAGACATCGTCCACATTGATCGTCGCGGAACTGTTCACCTCGCAGAGCTGTTCGTCCTGCCCGCCGGCGGAGCGATTGTTCTCCGAGCTGGCCGAACGGGACGACCTGATCGTGCTGGAATGGCACGTCGATTACTGGGATCGCCTCGTATATGGCCGCGCTGGGTCCTGGAAGGATCCGTATTCGGATGCGGCCTACACCAAACGGCAACGCGACTATAATCGCGCCCTGCGCGGCACTGGAGCAGTCTATACACCGCAAGCCGTGATCAATGGCACACAGGAAACGGTCGGTAACCGAGGCGGCGACGTCGAAGCGCTGCTGCAGCCGGCAGGCCACGCTACGGTCGACGTTTCGATTGCAGCAAGTGGCGACAGCGCCCGTGTCGAGATTGAGGATTATGTCAGTCCGCTTCAGCGCAATGCCGATATCGTCCAGCTCACGCTCCTGCCGGGCCAGACGACGTCCGTGCCGCGTGGCGAAAACCGCGGCGTTACGCTGACCAGCAAGAACCTGGTCGTCGCATCAAAGAAGATCGGAACCTATAACGGAACGGCGACGTCCGTAACCATCCAGCCGCCAAACAATGGCAAAACCTGCGCCATCATCATTCAGGAGCGGAGCGGTAATCAGCTCGGTCCAATCCTCGGCGCGTCTTATTGCAGTTGATCAGCTGAGCTGCGCAGCAAGCCCGTCCATATACCGGGCGAGTTCGACGTCCAGCGCCGTCACACCATCAGCATCATGCGTGGTCAGCGTGACCTCGACGCGATTGTAGACATTGAACCATTCCGGATGGTGATCCATCTGCTCGGCTTTCAGCGCGCTGGCCGACATGAATGCGAATGCCGATTTGAAATCTGCAAACTTGTAGGTCTTCTCAATCGCATCGCGATCGCCCGCTTTCACGGACCAACCTTCGAGCGTACCGATCGCGGCAGCGGCGCCAATCTTGTCTGCCATCACTCAGCCTCTTCTGTGTCTTGTTGCGTTTCATGCACGAAGTAGAGCCAGTCACCGTCCCCGGCAATGGCGGTGCGTACGCCGGGATAGTCCTCGCCGGCGCGAATGCGTTCCAGACCGGGTTCGCCGACCAGATCACGCAGGCGCGCACGGTCGGTGAAAGTTAGCTTTTCCGGCAGCAATTCATCGGCTTCGAGCGCGGCAAAATCCGGCCAGATATACCAGGTTTGGTCGCCGACCTGGCGTGTCCCATATGGGCCATCCAGCAAGCCGCCCAGCTTGGCCAACGGGTCAAATCCGGTCCGGCGCAGCAGATCCCAATGCACGCGATGGGATTCACCGGCAAAATTGGACACGAAGCTCTCTTCGGCGTCTGCGAGGCGTACGAGCCGCGAGAGCGAGTCGCGTGCGAGCACATCGCGAATAGCCGAGATTTTCGCCTCAACCGTCTCTGGCAGCGCCGGCGTCACGGCCTCGACCTCGACAGGCGCCGTCACTGCGGGCGCAGCTTCGACTTCCAGTCGCACGGTTGGCGAGCCGTCGCGCCCGCCACAGGCAGCCAGGAGCACTATCGAAATGAGGCCAAGCGTGGCTTTGTTCATATCCCGTCAAAACTCGTTGCGTTGCGAAGATCCTGCAAAAGCTGGGCCTCATTCAAGACTTTGATCGTATGCATGCCCATTGCACGCGCCGGTTTCAAATTAATTCCGAGATCGTCAAGATAGATGCAGCGCGCCGGATCGACATCGAGTGCCTCACACATCAGCGCATAGATGCGTGGATCCGGCTTGCGGATGCCGAGCTTCGAGCTCTCAATCACATGATCGAAAATTGTCATGATTTCAGAGACTTTCTCAGCTTTGCTCGCGTCGGAGCTCATGCCAGCGCCTTTGCCGACAGGTGCATTATTGGTGATGCAGCCAACCTTCACATGCGACTTGCACGTCTTCAATGCTTCGACCACGGTCGTGCGTATATCGCCCGACAAGAGCCCGAGAATATCCTTGCCCGGCACCTCATGGCCAAGCGCCTTGCTCTCGGCGCGAAACAAGGCGTCGAACTCGTCACCGGTCACTTCTGAACGCTCAAGTTTCGCCCACGCATTCTCGTGAATGTTCCGGGCATTGACCGAACGGACGAAGTCCTTGGGGAGCCCGTTCTCGGCTTCATAACGTGTGAACGCCTCGAACGGTGACGAGGTCAGAACCCCACCAAAATCCCAGATCACAGCTTGCAGATCAGTGCTCATATGGTTGCTCCTAGCGGGCGTCGATCAGGGTTTTCTTCGCGCCCTGCTCCATGACTTCGTGGCTGGCGGCTTCAAACCCGACCGCATCCAGCAATGCCTGATCGCGGTCCTCGCCGGGATTGTCTGTGGTGAGCAGACGATCGCCGATGAAGATTGAATTGGCGCCGGAGAGCAGCAACAGAGCCTGCTCGCCTTCGCTCATACCTTCGCGTCCGGCCGACAGGCGCACCCAGCTTTTCGGGAAGACGATACGGCAGGTCGCAATCGCGCGCGCCATTTCGGTGACGCTGACCGCCGGGCTTTCACCGAGCGGTGTCCCCTTGATCGGCACCAGCATGTTGATCGGCACGCTTTCGGGATGCGGGGTGAGCTTGGAGAGCTCGTGGATGAGCCCGATCCGATCCTCACGCCCTTCGCCCATGCCGAGGATTCCCCCGACGCAGAGCTTCACGCCCGCCTCGCGCGCCTTTGCCAGCGTGTCGAGCCGGTCATCATAGGTGCGGGTTGTCACCACCGTCGTGTAATATTCGGGCGAGGTATCGAGATTGTGATTGTAATAATCGAGCCCCGCCTCTTTCAACGCCTCGGCCTGGCCATCCTCGAGCATGCCGAGCGTCACACAGGTCTCGAGACCTTCCGCTTTTACGGCCGAGATCATCGCCGCGACTTTCGGTACGTCGCGATCCTTCAGCGAGCGCCAGCCTGCCCCCATGCAGAACCGGTCCGCCCCGCCGGCTTTGGCGCGCTTGGCCGCGGCGACCACGTCTTCGAGTGGCATCAGCTTTTCCGCGCCGAGCCCGGTATCGAAATGCGAAGACTGGCTGCAATAGCCGCAATCTTCCGGGCAGCCGCCAGTCTTGATCGACAGGAGCTGGCTCTTCTGCAACTGGCCATCGGCCCAGTTCACACGCTTGATTTCGAGCGCCTGGCCGACCAGCGTATCGAGCGGTTGTTCGTAAATGTCCCGGATTTCGTCTTTCGTCCAATTGTGACGGGGGAGGTCAAATGGCATGGGGATCCTCAACTGATAACTCTAATCTGTCTCCGTAGAGACGGTTCCATTCGGCTCGCCTTGTCCCTCACCTATCCGGCGCTGGCAAGTGACAATCGAAGCTGGTTTAGGGGTCTCGTTTGGGCAAGGTGAAGGCCTGGCTCGACAGGTGAGACGTTCGGCCTAGTTCAGCGAGCATGATCAATCGCATGTTTCTGGCGCTGACTGCGCTGATGTTCCTCTCATTCGGCCTCTGGTCGATCACTGATCCGGTCGGCATGACGGCCCGACTGGGCGTCGAGCCGGGTGGCCCGTCCGGTATATTCGAAATGCGCGGTGTGTTCGGCGGCGTCAGTCTGGGCGCCGCCATCCTCTGCCTGCTCGGCACATTGCGACCGCGTTTCGAATTTGCCGCGCTGTGCTTCATCGCCGCCTATATGGGCGGCTATGTGATCGGACGCGGCGCATCATTTCTTGCAGGTGACGCAGCCCTGTCATCAAACTGGATTTTCGCCGGGTTCGAAGCCGTGATGTTCCTGGTCGCAAGCGTATTGGCTGCACGCCGGACGTAAAAAAGCCCCGCCAGACGACGGGGCTTTCTCGATTATCAAAGTCTCTGCGCTTAGAAGCGCTTGCGGACGGTCACACCATATGTCCGCGGCTGGCTTGGATAGCCCGAGATCGAGCCGGCCTGCGCAACCGATGGGAACGCAGTCGTGATCCGCTGCTCATCAAACAGGTTCCGCGCCCAGACAGCAACGCTGAGGCCATTGTCTCTCTCGAAACCTGCAGACGCGTTCACTTCATTGACTTCACGCGAATAACCAACCGAGTCGATCAGCGCTTCGTTCGCCGGGTCGTCGAAGAAGGCCGTGTCGGCTGAGTATTGCCAGTCAGCGCGGACATAGCTGTCCCAATCGCCAAGGGCGAAGTCATAATTGAAGCCCATGCTGGTGGCGACATCCGGAATACCAGACGGTGTCTGGCCGCTCAGATCGCCTGATGCCGACCCGACGAAGCTGTCATAAACAGGATCGAGGAACGTCCCGGCAAAGTTCAGGGTCAGAGCCTCTGTGGCGCTCCAGGTGAGGTCAAATTCCGCACCCGTCGTCGATTGCTCACCAGCATTCGCCAGGGCGAAACCTGTGCCGGTGAAGGCATTTGACTGGAACCCTTCGATCGTCTGATCGAAAACGGCGAGATTGAAGGCGAACGTCGAGAACGCACCTTTGACACCAAACTCAAATACTGAGGAGTCTTCAGGTCCGGCGTAACGCGTCCCCGAGGTCAGGTTCGGCACAGCGAGCCCCGCATCGCGAATTGGCGAGGACGGCGGGCTCGTGACCGGAGACCCGGCAATGAAGTCCGACCCGAAAGGACGGCTGTCGCGAGACAGGTTCCAGGATGTCGCCTTGAAGCCAGTTGCCCACGAACCGTAGATATTAATGTTGTCGGTCAGGTCATAGGCGACGCGCAGTGTGTGCGTTGTCGCGCTGTCGGAGGTTGAACCATCCTCGACCGAGTTCGGGAAATCCAGGAATGGCGGCAGGAATTGCAGCGCTTGCAAGCCCAGAAGTGGATTCTGCGCTGGGTCGGCTGCTGCTGCCTGGATCGCCGCAAATGCGGCCGGATTGGCCTGGGCGAATGTTCCCACCGCAACTGGATCGGTCGGGTCGACACCAACGCCCGCGAGCGCCTGTCCAAATCCAATCTCGACGAGATCGATCGCAGAGAAGACATCCGAATTTGTCTGGCGATAGAATGCGTCTTTCTCGTCCTCTGTATAGTTGAGACCCGCGGTCACCGTCAGGCGGTCCGACAGGTGGAAGTCGAGTGTTCCGAAGATAGACCAGGCCGTATTGTCCTGACCAAACTGGGCTTCAGGGCCTTGACCATCCTGGCCAAAGGTCTGGCCGACCGGAAGGCCGAGCGCAGCTTCCAGACCATCAAACGCCCCGGGCGCACCAAGCGCCGCGAGCAGGCCATTCGCATAATTGCGATAATCTGCGCCGTACTCGAAATCAGAGGAGACTTCCACACTCTCATCAAAATAGAACCCGCCGATCATCCAGTCGATGTCCGAGTCAGGGTTGCTGGACGTGAATCTGATTTCCTGGGTGAACGTGTCGATTTCGGTATCGTTTTGGTTCAGTCCGATCAGATCAGCAGACGTGAAATCGGAATCCTGATTGGTGAAGGAATCAACTTTGCGCAAAGCGGTGATCGAGGTCACGTCAAAATTGGTGAATTCCTTGTCGACCTGCAGTGAGACGCCGGAGTTTTCGATTTCATTCTCAGATGGGAAGTTCCCAAACACATCATAAGAGAATGGGTCCTGCCCGTTGATGTTTCCACCGATCGCTTGAACCAAGGCTCCTGTCGGGCCGTTGACCAGGTTCGCTGCGACGCAGCAAATCTCGTCAATCTTGTCATAGTCGCCAATGAAGCGGAGCTCGAGCGTGTCGCTTGGTGCGAACAGCAGCTCGCCGCGAACGCCCCAGCGATTGCGCTCATTCGTATCCTGGCCGGTGGCGAGGTCATCGGCATAGCCGTCTCTGGTATTCACGTTCGCTGCGAGGCTATAAGCGACCGTGTCTGACAATGGCCCCGTAATGTCGCCCTTGGCGCGGAATGCATTGAAGTTTCCCGCAGTGGCCTCAATCGACCCCTGGGTCTCAAACTGTGGCTTGCGCGTGACGATCGAAATAACGCCAGCGGACGCATTCTTTCCGAACAAGGTCGACTGCGGACCGCGCAGGACTTCGACCCGCTGCAAGTTTGGAAGATCAGAGATCTGAGCCGCAGAGCGCGAGCGATAGACGCCGTCAACGAAGACACCAACGGACGGTTCGATGCCGACATTGTTGGCGCCATTGCCGAAGCCGCGAATGATGAAATTGGTGTTGGCAGATGATTGAAGCTGGCCGACGCGCAGCGATGGAACGACCGATTGCAAGTCATTCAGGTCCTGGATCTCGGCTTTTTCGATCGTGGAGTCGTCAACGACCGAAACAGCCACAGGCACATCTTGCAGGGTTTGCTCGCGCTTCGTGGCGGTGATCGTCACCGTGCTCAGGCGGCGTGCGCCGTCTTCAGCGTCGTCTTGCGCCATGGCTGTAAAGCCAGTGCCGGCGGCAAGAGCCGTCAAACCAACACTGAGTGACAGTGCCGCTTTCAGGCCAAAATTCGTTTTAGTGGATGAGCTCATCTCACGTCTCCCGGTATAATTGTGATAGTCAGTTCTGGGGGGTCGTTCTTGGTGCGACTTCAAGTTGAGGAGTAGTGCGCCGACATCGCTTGGCAAGTTCACAACTGCATGATCTGAGCGTGAACAATCCTGTTGCGGCAAATGCGCAACATGATGGCATCAACTGCCCTTAGGTCAGGTGTGCGGTTTCCGATTCATGGCCGCGGTTTTGTGTTCAACCACTTTCCGTTCGAGCATCGTTCTGCTGGTTTTCGCCGTTGCTGAGACGCCAGGAAAACGAACGCGGCCAATCGGGGTGTGTCGTGTTGAGACTCTTACAAATTCGCAAGATTTTGATTCGCCCAGGAGGCAACTAAAACCCTACGCAGTTTCCCCTACTGGTAGAACCCAGGGTCAAAATGGGTCGACTTTCGCGCAACAAGCGAAACCCGCGAACTGGCGCAAACATTGCGGTACTAGCCTCACGACATTTGGCGAGCCGAAAAAATACCGGCCAAATCGAGAGTGAGAAAAGAAAAGAATGAACTCCACGACTCATCATCCGAATACGGAGACATTGTTGTCTGCCTGGGCGCGCATGACGCAATCTCCCGACGCTGTGCCGACCAAAACCAAGGCGGCCGATCATCCCGACCTGCTCGAATGCCTCTTTGTCATAGAGCGGTCTGAAGAAGGGCGCTGGCTCTTCCGCAATGCTGGCGAACGCCTGAGCAAGCTGCTTGGCCGCGAGCTCAGCTCGCATGACTGTCTCGACTTCTGGACCGGACATGATCGCGCCATGGTTGCGTCGCTCATCGACTCGGTTCGCGAAAGCCACAAGCCCGGCATCCTTCAGGCCACGGGTGAAACGCTAACCGGCACGCATGTGAATATCGAACTGACCTTCGCGCCGCTGCCGACGCCGCGTCCGAAAAATGATCAGTCAAGATTGCTCGGTCTGTACCAGATCATCGAGCCGCAACCGGTTTTGAAAGGGCGTCCTGTCTGGCGTCACCGCATCACCGCGGTCTATCCGCCAAAGGTTGAACGTCAGCGCGCGGGGCTACGCCTGGTCGCAAGCAACGACTAAGCCGCTTCCTGGGCGCGTGCGATCAGTTCGGCTTTAACGCGCTCCGCCAGCTGCTTGACGGTGAAGGGCTTCGACATGAAGCCAACCTCCTGATCGTCGTCGAGCTTGGCGGCAACGTCTCGTTCCGCATAGCCCGACATGAACAGCACTTTTGCAGTGCCGAGCAGATCCTTGGCTTCCTTGATCAGTGTCGGGCCATCCATGCCCGGCATGACCACGTCTGAAACAACCAGATCGAACGCGCCTGGATTCTCTTCCAGGATTTCCAGCGCTTCTTCGCCGTCACAGGCCTCTTCGACATCATAGCCGCGTGATTTCAGCTGTGAGGCCGCAATCGAGCGCACACCGTCTTCGTCTTCGACCAGCAGGATGCGTCCGCGTCCGGAAATATCGACCGGCGCAGAAACAGCGTTCGCCGGCTGCGTCTCGAGCACTTCGGCAACCGGAATCTCATCGGCTTTCAGGGCCGGCAGATAGATCTGGAAGGTCGTGCCTTTGCCGACATTGCTGATCGGGCAGATATAGCCTTCAGATTGCTTGATAATTCCGTAGACCGTTGACAGTCCGAGGCCCGTGCCGAGTCCCTTCGGCTTGGTCGTGAAGAATGGATTGAAGATGTTCTTGAGGTTTTCCGGCGCGATGCCGTGACCCGTATCTTCGACCTCAATCAACAGATACTCACCCTGTTCGACATAGCGGAAGCCATGCTTGTGGGCATCCTTCTCGGTCGCGCGTGAAGTCTTGATTGTCAGTTTGCCGCCAGTCCCGCCATCCATCAGCAGCGCATCACGCGCATTCGTGGCGAGGTTGATGATCGCCGTCTCCAGCTGGTTCTTGTCCGCCTTGACCATTGGCAGGTCGCGGCCATGCACGACATTGAAATCGATCCGCTCATCCAGCAGCTGGCCAAGCAGGATTGCGAATTCGGACAGGAAGTCGCCCGGCTCGAATACTTCGCGGCGGAAGGTTTGCTGGCGGGCATAAGCCAGAAGCATCTGAACCAGATCCTTGGCACGGACGGAGAATTCGTGAATTTTCTTGAGGTGGTCGAAGGACGGATCCCCGACCGGGTGCTTGGACAATAACTCATCATTGTTGAGCATGATGCCCGTCAGCACATTGTTGAAGTCATGCGCGACACCGCCGGCGAGCTTGCCGATGGCCTGCATCTTCTCACCCTGGGCGAGGCGCAGTTCGAGCTCTTTCTGCTCCGACATGTCGATGACATAGGCGACCGCAGGCTGGCCCCGGCCATCCAGGGTGACGAATACGTTTACGTGCTTCTGGTCTTCATCTGCGAGGCGCAGACCGACCGGCTTGTCGATGGAATCGAGCAGCTTTTCGCGCAGTTTGTTCTCACCTTCTTCGGCGACGAACAGGTCGATGAACCGTGTGCCAGGCGATCCAGCACCGCCTGCGAGCCCCATCAGGGCGCGATTGCTGTCAGTAATGATCGCGCCTTCCAGCGAGTGCCCTTCCAGACGCACGGCACCAAACGGCGCATCGTCGAACATCGGGTCGCCATCCGGGCGTGGCGGGCGGCTGGCCGAGGCGGCCAGCATACGGCTTTCGCCTTCCAGCAAGTTCTGGGCATTGGCGAGGACGATGGTTCGACCGGTCGCATCTGCGCCCTTGCCGTTCCAGGTCGTGATGGTCTGAACCGGAATTTCGACGCCATCACGCGAACGGATCATCACGTCGGCACGGCCGGGCACACCTGACTTGCGGTCGCGGCGCAGCATTTTCACGAACTCCGGACGCATGATGTCGTCGAGGCGAATGCTCTTGGCGCTCTCTGGCAGACCCAGCATTTCGCGGAGCCAGGCATTTGCATATGTGATTGTGCCGTCCGGGCCGGACGAGAAGAATCCCATCGGCGCGTCTTCGACATACAGCGCGCGCATATCGGCAGCGCCGGTCACCTGTTCGGTGCCGGTGATACGGCGCAGACGCCAGATCACGCGGTCGCCCTTCAAGGGCGACACGGATGCTTCGTATTGTACCGGCAGCGATTCCGCGCCGAGGGTCATGGCAGGTAGTGTTTCGCGGCGTGTTTCGCCGGCCTTGGCCGCCTTGGACAGGCGGAAGATTGGCGCTGCAAGGCCCGGGGCCGCGCTGAAAATCCGATCGACCGAGACCGGCCCCATGACATCGGACTGCCCCAGCAGAGCCATTTGCGTGAGGTCGGCATAGGCCTGGTTGGCCGTCAGCGGCGCACCGCCGCGATCGCTGATCAGCACCGCTTCATCCAGCGCATCGACCCATGAGAAGCGGGGCGTGATCGGCTGCATGGCATCGGCCATGGCGCCGCGTTCCGGGAATAGCCCCATGCGTCGGCCAGCGCCGCGCAGAATCCATAGCAGGAAGACCATGCCGCCTGCGGCCATCGAAATCAGCAGGATCAGGCCTGTTGGCCCACCCGCATTCGGCCAGGCCAGCGTGGCGCTTGCTGCGCCCACAGCCAGCAACAGGCAGGCCCAGAATCCCATTTGCAGCCAATCCAACTGACGCGACAGGATTGGTTGTGGTGTGTCTTGGGCTTCAGGCATATCTGCGGCCATTACGGTTACTCCGGCTCGAACGTGTTCTCAGTTCGATGATTCGTACTCACTTATAGCAGGACTTCGCACCATGTCGCATGGCTCCTGCTTCAATGTATCCTTTTGCACCCGGAATGGTTAATCAAACGAGAAGGCTGGTTAATCTCGCCTGACAAATTATAGAGGTTTCATTACAGTTTACGAAAGGTTCGCCATGCGTCTTGCATCCTCCGCCCTCGCCCTGGTATTGCTGAGCGGGGTCGCCGCATGTGGCGGCCAGGCGCCGGCACCCACGTCAGCTGAAACCGACACGTCTCAAGTCGAGGCATCCGAGATCGATCGAGAGGCTGAAACTGAGCGGCTGAATGCGTTCTTCGAGACCAAGTTCAATGAGAGCCTGTCGCGCAACCCGATGAGTGCGACTTTCCTCGGCAGCCGCGAGAATTATGACAAGTGGAACGATGCCTCCGATGCCAACCGGATTTCCGAGATGGAACTCCAGCGCGAGATGGTTGCCGAGATGCAGGACCTGTTCGATCCGGAGGCGCTTTCGGACCAGGGACGCCTGTCCTACAGGCTGGCAGAGTACCAGCTGGAGCTTGCAGAAAAGGCGCACAACCGGCGCTGGCACACCTACACGTTCAGCCAAATGCGCGGCGCTCACGCCGGAATCGCGTCTTTTCTCATCGGTCAGCACAAAGTGACGAGCAAGTCTGACGCGGAAGCCTATATTGCCCGCCTTCGCGGCATCGAGACCTATCTCGGCCAGAATCTCGACAATGCCAAAGCCTCTGCCGAACAAGGCATTCGCCCGCCGCTTTTTGTCTATGATTTCGTCATCAACGGCGCAGCCAATGTCATTGACGGCTACCCGTTCGAAGGCGTCGGGCCGGATCGCCCTTCCCCGCTGTACGAAGATTTTGTCGGCAAGGTCGATGCGCTGGTCACAAATTCTACGATCACCGAGGACGAGGCCAGCGAATTGAAATCAGAGGCCCGCGCGGCATTGCTGGACCATGTTTACCCAGCCTATTTCGAGCTCATTACCTGGGTCGAAGAAGACAAGGCCAATGCCAATACCGATGACGGCGCCTGGAAACTGCCGGATGGCGAGGCCTATTACCGCGATCGCCTGGCCCAGATGACGACGACCGACATGAGCGCAGATGAAATCCACGACCTCGGGCTCGCCGAAGTCGCCCGTATTCACGATGAAATGCGCGCGATCATGCAGCAGGTCGGGTATGAAGGCACCTTACAGGAATTTTTCGAATTCACCCGCACAGATGCGCAATTCTTCAAGCCGAATTCGGATGAAGGCAAAGCCGAATATCTCGCCGAAGCCACGGCGATGATCGACACGATGCGCGAGGCGCTGCCGACCGTGTTCAACACCTTCCCGAAAGCCGAGATGGAGGTCAAAGCCGTCGAAGCGTTCCGTGAACGCGCCGCCGGTAAGGCGTTCTATCAACGCCCGGCGCCGGACGGGTCGCGTCCCGGGGTCTATTACGCCAACCTCTATCGCATGCAGGATATGCCGCTCTACCAGATGGAAGCGCTGGCCTATCATGAAGGCATTCCGGGTCACCATATGCAGCTGGCCATTTCGCAGGAGCTGACCGGCATTCCGAAGTTCCGCAAATATGGCAGTGTCACCGCCTATACCGAAGGTTGGGGTCTGTATTCAGAATTCCTGCCCAAGGAGATGGGTTTCTATGAAGACCCCTATTCCGACTTTGGCCGGCTCGCCATGGAATTGTGGCGCGCCGCGCGTCTGGTCGTCGACACAGGGCTGCACGCCAAGCAGTGGACCCGCGAAGAGGCGATCGACTATTTGCTGACCAATACGCCAAACCCGGAAGGCGACGCGCGCAAGGCGATCGAGCGCTACATCGTCATGCCCGGCCAGGCGACGGCCTATAAGATTGGCATGCTGAAAATCCTCGAACTGCGTGAGGACGCCCGCACCCGACTAGGGGACGCGTTTGATATCCGGGACTTCCACGATGTCGTTCTCAGGGACGGCCCGGTTCCCTTGCAGATTCTAGAGGAGAATGTTGAGGCCTGGATCACAAACCAGTGAGAATGCGGCAATTTCCTTCCCGCAGAGGCAGGTTTTTAGAAATCTGATTCTATCGTTTAGGTTTTTTTGTTGCACTGCGGCAAAACCATACCCTAATGGAGCACCATGAAACTCTCAGTCCTAAAAGAAGTGGCCGCAGGCGATAAACGCGTTGCTGCCACACCCGAGACCGTCAAGAAATATGTCGGGCTCGGCCATGAGGTCACGATCGAAGCCGGTGCCGGCGTCGATGCGGGCTATATCGACGAGGCTTACACAGAGGCAGGCGCCAAGGTCGAAAAGACCGCCGCCAGCGCGGTGAAAGGCGCTGACGTCCTGCTATGTGTGCGCACACCGGACGCATCGAAGCTGCCAGATGGCCTGACCGTCATCGGCCTGCTCGATCCGTTCAAGTTCGACGCGGCGGCGTTCAATGCCAAAAAGGCCACGACCTTGGCCATGGAATTTACCCCGCGGATCACGCGCGCTCAGAGCATGGACGCGCTGTCGTCTCAGTCCAACCTCGCCGGCTACCGCGCTGTGATCGAGGGCGCGACTCTCTATGGCCGCGCCATGCCGATGATGATGACCGCAGCCGGCACGGTTGCACCCGCGAAAGTCTTCGTCATGGGCGCCGGTGTTGCCGGCCTGCAGGCCATCGCCACCGCCCGCCGTCTCGGCGCGGTCGTCACGGCCACCGATGTTCGCCCCGCCGCGAAAGAGCAAGTCGCCTCGCTCGGCGCCAAGTTCGTCGCGGTTGAGGATGAAGAGTTCAAAGCCGCCGAAACCGCTGGCGGATACGCCAAGCAGATGTCTGAAGAGTATCAGAAGAAACAGGCCGAACTTGTCGCCAGCCACATTGCCAAGCAGGACATCGTCGTGACCACGGCGCTGATCCCCGGGCGCCCGGCGCCGGTCCTGGTCAGCGACGACATGGTCAAGACCATGCGGCCTGGCTCGGTGATCGTCGACATGGCGGTCAGCCAGGGCGGCAATTGCCCGCTGTCCGAACCCGATCAAGTGGTTGATGCAGGCGGCGTCAAAGTCGCAGGCTTCACCAACCTGCCCGCGCACCTGCCGGCCGATGCCAGTGCGCTTTACGCCAAGAACCTGATTGCCTTCCTGCCGCTGATTACAGCCGAGGATGGCAGCCTCAACCTTGAGACCGATGATGAAATTGTCACCGCGATGTTGCTCACCCGCGGCGGCGAGACTGTGAATGAGAGGATTTCCTCATGAGAAAAGCCCTGATCCTGGGCGCGATGGCAGGCGCAATGGCCCTGCCCGCCTATGCCGCTGAAACCAGCACGATCAGCCCCACCGTCTACCTGGCCGCGATCTTCGCCATGGCCTGTTTCGTCGGTTATTACGTCGTCTGGTCGGTAACCCCGGCCCTGCACACGCCGCTAATGGCGGTGACCAACGCCATCTCATCGGTGATTGTCGTCGGCGCGATTGTCGCCGCAACCGCTTCCGGCGCCGTTGAAGGTGGCTGGATCGCGAAAGCGCTGGGCGGTGTCGCGGTGGCGCTCGCAAGTGTGAACATTTTTGGCGGGTTCCTCGTCACCCAGCGCATGCTGGCCATGTACAAGAAGAAGGGAGACTAGTCCGATGGAACAGTTCCAATCGACCTGGGCCCCGCTGCTCTATCTGGCAGCCGGTATCCTCTTCATCCTGGCCCTGCGCGGCCTTTCAAGCCCGGCAACCAGCCGCGCCGGTAACCGCAATGGCATGATCGGCATGACCATCGCGGTCGGCACCACGATCGCTCTGTTCTGGAATGCGCTGGACGCCACCACCTGGGGCATCCTCGCCGCAGGCGCCGTCGTCGGCGGCGGGATTGGCGCATACATTGCGCGCAAGATCCCAATGACCGACATGCCGCAGCTCGTGGCAGCCTTCCACTCGCTGGTCGGCCTCGCGGCTGTCCTGGTGGCTGCTGCGGCGCTGTATGCGCCGGTCAGCTTCGGTATTGGCAATGTTGGCGACCTCGCCACAGCGTCCCTGATCGAGCTTGCGCTCGGCTCTGCCATCGGTGCCCTGACCTTTACCGGCTCTGTCATCGCGTTTGCCAAACTGAACGGCAATATGTCCGGCGCCCCAATCCTGTTGCCAGCCCGGCACTTGCTGAACATCCTGCTTGGTGCCGGCATTGTCGGCCTGATCGTCATGCTGGTGCTTAGCGGTGGCAGCGCCACCTGGGCCTTCTGGGGTCTGACCGTGCTGGCTCTGATCCTCGGCATCACGCTGATCATCCCGATTGGCGGCGCGGACATGCCGGTCGTTGTCTCGATGCTGAACTCTTATTCGGGTTGGGCGGCAGCTGCGCTCGGCTTCACGCTCGGCAATTTCGCTCTGATCATCACCGGCGCCTTGGTCGGTTCTTCCGGCGCGATCCTGTCCTACATCATGTGTAAGGGCATGAACCGGAGCTTCATTTCGGTCATCCTGGGCGGCTTTGGCGGCGAGGATGCCGCAGCAGCAGCCGGCGGCCAGGAAGATCGTCCGTTCAAACGTGGCTCCGCCGACGATGCGGCCTTCATCATGAAGAACGCCTCGAAAGTCATCATCGTGCCAGGCTATGGCATGGCGGTGGCCCAGGCCCAGCACGCGCTGAAGGAAATGGCCGACAAGCTGAAAGAGGAAGGCGTCGACGTCACCTATGCTATCCACCCCGTTGCGGGCCGGATGCCAGGACACATGAACGTCCTGCTGGCTGAAGCCCAGGTGCCCTATGACGAAGTGTTCGAGCTTGAGGATATCAACTCTGATTTCCGAAACTCTGAGGTCGCGTTCGTCATTGGCGCCAATGATGTCACCAACCCGGCGGCGAAGACCGACAAGACCTCGCCAATCTATGGCATGCCGGTCCTCGACGTTGAGAATGCGGGCACCGTCCTGTTCATCAAACGCTCGATGGGCTCTGGCTATGCCGGCATCCAGAACGAGTTGTTCTTCCGCGACAACACGATGATGTTGCTCTCGGATGCGAAGAAAATGGTCGAGGACATCGTCAAGGCGCTCTAGGGCGCCTTGGCGGGCTTCGCCGAAAACAAAAAAATACGCCGGAGGAAAACCATGGCGATCAAAACACGCTTCACTGAAGAGTTCGGGGTTGAGCACCCGATCGTGCAAGGCGGCATGCAATGGGTCGGCTATGCGGAAATGGTCGCCCCCGTGGCCAATGCGGGTGGCCTCGGCTTCCTCACCGCCCTGACCCAGCCGACGCCGGAGGACCTGTACAAGGAAATCCAGCGCACGCGGGAAATGACGGACAAACCGTTCGGCGTGAACCTGACCATCCTGCCGGCGATCAAGCCGCCACCTTATGCCGAATATCGCCAGGCGATCATTGAAGGCGGAATCAAGATCGTCGAAACGGCGGGCTACAAGCCACAGGAACATATCGATCACCTGAAAGAGCATGGCATCAAGATCATCCACAAATGCACCGCCGTGCGCCATGCTCTGTCGGCGGAGCGGATGGGCGCTGATGCGATCTCGATTGACGGTTTCGAATGCGCCGGTCACCCAGGCGAAGACGACATTCCGGGCCTGATCCTGATCCCGGCAGCGGCCAACAAGGTCAGCGTGCCGATGCTGGCTTCTGGCGGGTTTGCTGATGGCCGCGGACTCGCTGCGGCGCTGGCACTCGGCGCTGACGGCATCAATATGGGCACCCGCTTCTGCGTCACCCAGGAAGCGCCGATCCACCCGAATTTCAAACAGCAAATGGTCGAGAATGATGAGCGCGACACCAAGCTGATCTTCCGCACGCTGCACAATACGGCGCGGGTGATGAAAAACTCTGTCAGCTCCGAGGTGGTCGACATTGAGCTCAAAGGCGGCGCCAAGTTCGAAGACGTCCAGCATCTCGTCGCTGGTGTGCGCGGGCGCAAGGCGATGGAAGACGGTGATCCGGATGGCGGCATCTGGTCGGCTGGCCAGGTTCAGGGCCTGATTGATGACATTCCGACGGTTCAGGAGCTGATCGACCGGATCATTGCCGACGCTGAAGCGGTCATCAAGCAGCGTATGGGCGGCATGCTGGCCTGACGCGGCGCCACCAAAACAGATAATGCAGAATTGGGCCTCGATGCAGATCGGGGCCCTTTTCACATCGCGGACTCAGGCTAAGCTCGCGCCTCAGACAATCATCTCAAAAGGGGGTTCACGATGGCCGAGATCATTGCCGAAGTGTTTTCCGTCAGCGGCCTGTTCACGCTGCTCATGCTTCTCTTGCTGCAAGCCGTCCTTGGCTTCGACAACCTGCTCTATATCTCGATCGAGTCGAAACGGGTTGGCCCAGAACACGCACCTATGGTGCGGCGCTGGGGCATTGGCCTCGCAGTCGTCCTCAGGATCGTGCTGCTGGTGATCATCGTGAACCTGTTCTCGCTACTAGCGGAGCCATTGTTCAATATTGGCATGAAGGGCGTCCTTGAAGGCGAATTCACGCTTCAGGCCCTGGTGACGCTCGCCGGTGGTGGTTTCATCATCTATACGGCGATCAAGGAAATCCATCACCTGCTCGCGGTCGACCATATCGAACATACTGAAGGTTCAGCCGGGAAATCCGTGGCGCAGGCCATTGCCATGATCGTCGCCATGAACCTGGTCTTCTCGTTCGACTCGATCCTGTCAGCGATGGCGATCGCCAATGTCGAAGTGGCGAATGTCGTCAACGCATCCGGCGACGTGCTCAGCACGTTCACCGGCACCGTCGTGCAGTGCAAAGCCGACCTGATCGCCAATCCGATTGCTGGCGCTGTCGGCTGCGAACCGGGCAAGGACTATCAGGTCTGGATCATGGCCATTGCCATCCTTTCATCCGGTGTCGTGATGATCCTGCTCGCGGATTATGTCGCCGACTTTCTCAAGCGAAATCGCATGTATGAAGTGCTCGGCCTGTTCATCCTGTTCCTCGTCGGCGTCCTGCTGGTCACCGAGGGCGCGCACCTGGCGCACCTGAAACTGTTCAGCTTCCCGATCGATGCGATGAGCAAGTCCAGCTTCTACCTGGTCGTTGGCGTCCTGGTGATCACGGACATCATCTCCACCAATTACCAGAAACGCCTCTGGGCCCAGCGCGAAGCGGAACTGCGCAGCGCTGGCAACAAGGCCGACGATGCGATCAAGGCCGTCGACGCGCATATTGCGAAACACGGGAATATTGGTTGATCAAACGTTGAAAGTCCCGGCGCGCAGCCGGGACGGACGGCTCAGCCCTTGAACGAGCCGATCCGTTTGGTGACCTGCAGGGCAACCTTGTTGCCCTTGCGGCCCATGCGGCCTTCAAAGGCAACGCGGCCGTCGCGGCCGCCGGAGAGCAGCTCGACGGGTTGATCAGCAGGCAGACCGAGCAACAATGTCGAGCCGGCCTTGAGCTCCGTAACCCGGCTCAGCGGCACGGTCAGGGAGGCCAGCCGCGCGGTGAGCACGGCGGTCACGTCTGGACTGGTCAAAGGCTCGTGCTGGGCTTGCTCATCAGACGCCTCGGTCGGGGCCTCGCCCTCAATCACCGCGAGATCGCTGTGCAATCCGGCGGCTTCGACCGAATATTCAGAGACCTGAACAGCGGCGACCGGCAGCAGGCTGCTGACATACGCCACATCGGTTTCGATTGCCTGCAGCTTGAAACTCGGGTGCAGCGCTTCGCCCATCGGGACGAGCAATTGTTCCAATAAGGCACAATCTATCGCGCTGAGCGTCCAGCCATCGCCGAGGCGCCCGGTCGAGCCGCGTGAGCCGCAGGCGCGGGCAATGATCGCATCGGCGAGATCTGGCGGCAGGCAGACCAGGGCACGAATGTCGGTTTCGCTGGGACCGATACAGGCGATCGCCGAGGACTTGCCCTGCAACAGACCGGCGAGTTCCGCGCGCGGAAGCTCCGCACACTCAGCGACCGAAATCGCCGCTTTGACCCCGGAGCCAGCACCAAGCGCCATGGCCAGGCGCGCCGCAAGCTTGTGGGCATGACGATCCTGTTCGGGCGTGACCTGCTTGGTCTGCACGTCGAAATTTTCAGTGGTTTTCGGTTCAATGACCTGCGGTACGTCAGGCATATCCGCCAGCGATGTCTGGTCCTTTTTCGGGCGCAGAAGCGCTTCAATCTCTTCAGCCGTCAGGACGCCGCGGGTGGACGGGAAGCGATAATTGTCTTCGGAATTTTCTTCAGCCGCCGGGGTTCCGGCATCGGTTGGCCGGTCCGCTTCAGCGAGTGATTTGGGACCGTTTCGCATTCTGCACCTGTCACCAATAGAGTTATGATCAGTGCGTTAACACGGTTAATGAATCGTTAGGATTTTGGAGTCCGTCCGTTAAGAATCGGTCGGATTAGTCGTCGCGAACGACCCGTTCGTTGCGCTCGTGACGCTCCTGTGCCTCAAGGCTGAGCGTCGCTGTCGGCCGGGCTTCGAGGCGGCGTAGGCCGATCGGCTCGCCAGTATCATCGCAATATCCGTAGGTACCGTCTTCGATCCGGCGGATAGCAGCATCGATCTTCGAGATGAGTTTGCGCTGGCGATCTCGGGTGCGCAATTCCAGCGCCTTGTCACTTTCAGCCGAGGCCCGATCAACCAGATCCGGGTGATTTGACGACTCTGCGCGGAGATTGCCAATCGTCACTTTGGCACCGTCGAGAATGTCGCTTTTCCAATCTTCAAGCTTCTTTCGAAAGTAAGCTTTCTGCTTGGAATTCATGAAATCTTCTTTGGCGGATGGGGTGTAACCGTCGAGATCAAAGTCAGCCATGGAATCAAAATCCTCTACCGAGTTTGCGCGCCCTATACTGCGGACGGAATAGATACGCAATCGCAATAATCAGACCAATTTGATCCTGAACCTACTCTGAATTGTGGCGGAGGCTGGGCTTCTGCACGACTTTTGCAGCTCCACGGGTAACGAAGACTTGATTTAGACCACCGCAGTGTGCGCTAAAGGGGAAGGCAATCTGCGCAGACAGAAGACAGGACCGCCGAGTAGATGACGTCCCGCTGGCGACAACGTGAAGTAGAGCGCCCGTCAACATGGCGGCAATCGCTTCTGTTCAATAGTTTGATCCTGCTGATTCCGATCTTTGCCGCGCGAATCGTCATCGCTGCTTACACGTCCGATATCGCCACCGATCCACTCAGCCTCGAAGCGCGAACGGAAACCCGCCAGCAAATCGAATCCGAGTTTCGGAAGCTCTCAGCCCCTTTAGGCGAAGAACGTCGTCTATGGGCCGCCCGCATCGACCAGACCCTGCAGGAACGCGACTTTTCTTCCGCACGCGGATATCTGCTGGCCGCCCCTCTGATGCTCAACAAACAGGATTCAGCCGCGGTTCTCGCCGCCGCAGATGCCGAAAGCTCGGGCAGCCGCGACCAGAGACTGGCCCGCGCCGCTCTGCTATTCCTGCCAGAAGAGTTGCGCGCGAGTTATCAGCGCTCCATCGCCCCGCCGCCAATGCCGGAAGACGCGGAACTGGAAACTGAAGAAGCGGTGGAAGCCGAGACGGAAACCGCAGACAGCGGCGCGACCGAAACGGAACGTGCGGACCGAAATTCGGCGCAACTGGCGCCGTTGAACGAACCGTTTGCCGGGCAGCGCTCATTTTTCCTGCTCGGCGATCCGGCCGACCTCACGCGCCGTAGCCAGCGTTGGCTCGGCGGCGAACAGGTCGACAGTCTGCAATTGCGTCTGCGCGCGCTCGGCCTGCTCACGCAAGATGACCCGGACCCCAAAGCCCAGGCCATGTTCGAAGCCGCCTCGATCATGCGGGCCGCGCACCGCGCCGGCCGCCTGAATGAGCGGTTTACCAGTTATCTCAATAGTCGTGTGGAAGACGCGCTTCCCGAAGAAATTCTGCGCACGGAACTCAACACCGCTTTCGAGTCGGTTATGACCACAGAGGCGCGCACAGGAGAAGTGCTAAGCGCCTATCGCCGTGCCTTACAGCCCGAGGCCCAGGAGCGCCTGGTGCGGGACATGGTGATCATTGCCCGCATTGCCGAACTGACCAGCTCATCCGGCGCGATCACGCTGGTCGAACAGGCGACGACGCCGGAAGACATGCGTCGCGCGCTGTTGCTGTCGGAATCCGGCGGCCATCGCTCTGTCGCGCTGGCCCGGGAAATGGGGCCTGAAGTGCTTTCGCTGGCGCAGATTGGCGTGAAGTGGAGCCGGATGCTGGTGTTTCAGGTCATGGGCCTGATGGCGCTCGGCATGGCGCTGATCTGGACCACCTTGTCGGCGCTCACCCAGGCCGAGGCCATCCGCCTGCGTTAGATCCCGAAGGCACCTTTGATGCCATCAATCAGAAGCTGGACCGACAGGGCCGCCAGAATCACACCGAAGATCCGCGTGATCGCGCCGGCAATGCTCTCGCCCATGGCTTTGACCAATGGTCCTGCTGCCAGGAAGACGAGAAGGCAGACCACCATGTTCGCGGCAATCGCGCTCAAGACGGCGGCTTTGCCCACCCACTCGGCGTGCTGGGACATGTAGAGCATGGCGGTGGCGATAGACCCAGGTCCTGCCAGCATTGGAATGCCGAGCGGGAACACTGAGACATCGTCCAGCTGTTCTGGCGTATCATCTGTATCAGCGAGCACGGCTTCGGCGCGGTTGCCGCGCCGCTCGGTGCGCTTCTCGAACACCATGTCGAGCGCGATGATGAAGAGCAGGATCCCGCCTGCCGCGCGGAAGGCATCAATGGTGATGTGCAGCTTGTCGAGCAGCCAGGCGCCGAAGAAGGCGAAGCCAAAGATGATCAAGGTGCCGACCAGCACCGATCGGATCGCCATCGAGCGGCGGTAACTTGCCGGGCCGCGCGCCGTCAGCGACGTGAAGACCGGAGCAACGCCCAGGGCATCGATAAGCACGAAGAATGTCACGAAAGACGCGAGAAAGATGGAAATGAATTCGCCGGACATGGCCGCGGCTCCCTCAAGTTAGATTGAGGCTGCCCCTTATCCCTGATCTTTCAAGGCGTCGAGGATCTCAGCCACATCCGGATGCAATTCGGGTTTGCCAGAACGCATAGCCACCACACTCGGCGCCGTCTCCCCAGACGAAAGCGCCAGTATCATGCGGTGCCCGCGCAGGCGTTGCAGCAATCCCTGCAAGCCTTTGGACCCATCAGCCCGCACCAAAATCTCATGTCCGATATCGACGCAAATCGTGTCCGGGGCATCCCCGGATTCGATCAAGGCAATGCCTTCATCCAGCGCGACAATCGGAGCGGTGTTCGGAAGTTCAATCATGCCGGACGTATCAGCCATTCTCTGCCTCCGCCGCCTTCAGCAATTTTCGGCAACGGGTTAGCGCCTTATAGGTTTCGCCAGCCGCGCAGGCTGCCGAGATTTCAATAAGACGCCCCCGCGCCTCTTCTTCCTTGGTCTCTCCCATGGCCGCCGCGATCGCGGTCACGGCCTGATCATACAGAGCGCCTTCGGTCTCACCGGTCAGATACATCTGCATGACCGCAAAATAGAGATGCTCGGTCGGCGACTGTGTCGCATCCGGATCGAGCACGTCTTTCTGGCGCAAGACCCGCGCCTGGTTCTGCAACAGAATGGTTCCCCGCCGCTCGCCATTGCGCAGCACGGCGCCGTTCACGACGACCGCCTCCTTGGGCTTGAGTGACAGTTTCAGTGGCATGCACCACTCCCATTCAGACAGTGCAACTTAACCGCGCAATGGTTAACGCAGACTTTCGGATTGGTAACACTGTAGTGAAACCGTAGCGCAATCAGCGGTTTAGCCCGCGCTCAAAAATGCGATTTTTCGCGCCGCAGCGAATCACAGCCCTGTCGCCGCGTTAGCGCTTGCTTCTGTGACGGCACACCTTATCCTTAGCGTAAACGTCAAGTTATCCCGAGGACTACCCTATGCGCTTTGAAGGCACCGAGAATTATGTCGCCACTGATGATCTACGCGTTGCCGTCAACGCCGCGATTGAACTGGAGCGTCCTCTCCTGATCAAAGGCGAGCCGGGCACTGGTAAAACCGTGCTGGCCATCGAGGTTGCCAAAGCCCTCGATTGCGAGCTGATCGAATGGCACATCAAATCGACCACCAAAGCCGCTCAGGGCCTCTACGAGTATGATGCGGTCTCACGTCTGCGCGATGGCCAGATGGGCGAAGAGCGGGCCAAGGACGTCAAGAATTACATCAAGAAGGGCAAGCTGTGGGAAGCGTTCACGGCCAAGAAGCGCCCGATTCTTCTGATCGACGAAATCGACAAGGCCGACATCGAATTCCCGAACGATCTCCTGCAGGAACTCGATCGCATGGAATTCTATGTCTATGAGACCGATGAGACGGTGAAAGCCAAGCAACGCCCGATCGTGATCATCACCTCGAACAATGAAAAGGAACTGCCAGACGCTTTCCTGCGCCGCTGCTTCTTCCACTTCATCAAGTTCCCGGACGAGCAGACGATGAAAGAGATCATCGATGTCCACTATCCGGGTATCAAGGAAAAGCTCGTCTCCGACGCGCTGACCACGTTCTACTCGATGCGCGAAGTGCCGGGGATGAAGAAGAAGCCGTCCACGTCAGAGCTGCTCGATTGGCTGAAACTGCTGATGAATGAGGATGTCGATCTGGAGACCTTGCGCGAGCAGGATCCGGAGAAACTGACGCCGCCACTGCACGGCGCCTTGCTCAAGAACGAGCAGGACGTTGCTCTGTTCGAGCGCCTGGCTTTCCTCAACCGACGTCAGTCAGGCCCAAGTCCACGCGGACCTGCGGGTTAAGTTCTGACCGCATAAACCAGTCGCTCTGCATTCCCATCGCCGCCTTTGATGGGGCTGTCGGAGCGTGCCCTCACGTCCCAGCCCTGCTCTGTGAGCCAGTCTGCAAACGTCTGTTCCGCGCGCGCGGTGGCAGCCGCGTCGCTGACAATCCCGCCTTTGCCGATATGCTCGCGGCCAACCTCGAATTGCGGCTTGAACAGCGCGATCAGCTGGGCGTTTTCCGCCGCCAGTGAAAGCGGCACGCCGAGCAGTTTGTGCAGGGAAATAAAACTCGCATCGCAGACAATCAGTTGCGGTGGCTCCGGCACCGACTCCCTGGTCAGCACGCGCGCATCGGTCGCCTCGAGCGACGTCACACGCGGATCGCCGCGCAAACGCGCATGCAGTTGATCGCGTCCAACATCGACGGCGATGACAGACCTAGCGCCGTTGGCCAACAGGACTTCAGTAAATCCCCCCGTAGATGCGCCAAGATCCAGACACGGCAATCCGCGCACGTCGGCATCGAAGACGCCAAGCGCATGCGCGAGCTTCAGTCCGGCGCGCGACACCCAGGGGTGTTCTCGCTCGGCCTCAATCCGGGCGTCAGGCGAGATTTTCTCAGACGGTTTGACCACGACGCGCCCGGCCACGGTCACTTTACCGGCAGCAATCGCCGCCTGCGCTGCCGCCCGGCTGTCGAAATGGCCGAGCGCGACCAGGACTTTATCGGCGCGATCAAGATTATTTGACACTGGCTGACTTCTCCGACGAACGCACTACACTCCTCACTCAGAAGCCAATGGAGCCCTTCACATGATCCGTAAAGCCCTGCTCGCGGCTGTTCTGCCGCTCGTCGCCTGCGCGCACGCCCCGGCGCAGGATGCCGCGCCAGCCCTTCCAGACGCATCTGAGCTGCCCGGCCCCAGCGACGGCGTGTTCCCCAGCATGATGCGTACCGGCGGCGACATTGTCGGCGTCGATGGAGCCGTGATTGGGGCACTGAACATCCTGGACGGCCCGAACGGCATGCTGATTGAGGTGACGATCAATCCCGGCGGCCTGGCGCCTGGCTGGCACGGATTGCACCTTCACCAGGTCGGTGACTGCTCTGACACGGGCACGTTCAAGCTTTCAGGCGGGCATGTCGGCAAAATTGAGGACGGGCACGGCCTGCTCAACCCGCGCGGCCCGGAATCCGGTGACGTTCCAAATATCTGGGCGGCGGCGGATGGATCTGCCGGTTATGAGGCGTTTTCCACATTGATCACAGGGGCCGAGCTTCTGGACGAAGATGGAAGCGCCCTGATCATTCATCAAAACCGCGACGATCACCTGACACAGCCGATTGGCGGCGCCGGCCCACGTGTGGCCTGCGCCGTGATCGGTTAGGCATAGGCGTAAGGGCCGCCTTTTTGCAGGGCGGTTTGATAGGCTGGGCGCAGGTGAACCCGTTGCAGGAAAGCCGTGATGTTCGGCAAGTCTGACAGGTCGGCGCGGGTCGCTGCCGCTTCCAGCGGAAAGCTCATCATGATGTCGGCGGCGGTCAGCGTGTCACCGACGAAACAACCGCTATCCGCCAGCGCGGTGTTCCACCACTTCGCGTGCTCAGCGATGCGTGGGTCGATGAAGCTCTCTTCCGCGCTCGACGAGACCTTGCGGACGATCGGCCGCATCAATAGAGGCGCGCGTTCGGGCAAGCGCGAGAAGACCAGCTTGAGCAGAAGATTGGTCATGGCCGAGCCTTCTGCATAATGCAGCCAATAGGTGTAATCGCGCGCGTCTTGTGTGCCGGCGGCAGGTTTCAGCTGGCCATCCTTGTCATACGTGTCGACCAGATATTCGAAGATCGCGCCGGTTTCCGCGACGCAGATATCGCCATCGGTAATCACTGGCGACTTGCCGAGGGGATGCACGGCATAAAGCTCTGGCGGCGCCAGGGACGTTACCGGATCGCGATTGTAGCGCTTTACCTCATACGGCACGCCAAGTTCTTCAAGCAGCCACAAGACACGCTGTGAGCGCGAGTCTTCCAGGTGGTGTACGATGATCATTTTAGCCTCCTCGGCCCGTTCCGTGATCGAGGACGTATTTCGATTGCAGCGATCAGCAAGCCTGAACCTGCCATCCGCGTGAAATTACTGCCGCGTAGGCGGCGGCGGGGGTGGCGGTGGTGGCGGTGGTGGCGCCACTGTCGCCGGTGCCCCGGCGGCTGTCACAGGACCACTGAACGGCGTCGTTGAGCGCGCGGTCATGGCCGCAGGCGTCGACGCTGAGGACCAGAGCGATGACGCAAACGCGGTCGCCTCATCCGGTGAGATGTAGCCATTGGCCACACTCTCCATCAAGGCCGCTTGCGCGCGATGAATCTCAAGGCGCATCGCATTGGCATCGGTCAATTGCTGCACATAGGCGTCCATGACTTTCTCACAGCGTTCAGAGAGCGCCGTTTGTCCGTCGCCATTGACGTAACGCAGATGTTCGAAACACAGCTGCACGCCATAATCGTTCTGGACGATCGCCATGGTGATGTCGCGCACCGCATCGGCCACCGCATACGAGGGCGGATAGGCGGGTGTTGATGGCCACGAGCCAGTCATGCCACCGGCGCTGGAATCTGTCGCGGACGGCGCACTCTCAGCCAGAAGATTGTTCGTGCGCTCTGTCGATTCGGCTGAGGATTGCGCCCGCTCCATGGCCCGGCGCTGGGCGCGCAGGTCGCGAATCTCGCGGCTTCGGCGCTCGACATCGGCGGCCGAGCAGCCATCGCCGCCATTGCCGGATTCGCAGGTCGCATTCACATCTTCGAGAATGGCGATGTCTTCATTGGTCTGCTCGATATCGGTGGCGAGACGCGATTGCTCGGACGAGGCCATGGCGGCGCGCTGCAAGTATTGTTCGCGATAATCCATGCCGCTGCCCGCCGAAGCGCTGACCACAGCATCGCCGCCTTTCACCGCTCCGGTCAGTTGTTCGATCGCGAGGAGCGCGATCATATTGGTCTGGAAGCGTCGCAGCATGATCGAATACTGTTCTTGCGACAGGCCGTTCATATAGGCTTCGCAAACCCGGTAGAAGCCGTCGCGCAGGGTCTGGATGGTCTGCGTGCGCAGCCCGATATTCGCGGCCGCTTCCGAAACGCCGCCTTCGGCCGAGACCGCATTGGAAATGTCCGAAACGCTGACGCCGGCCTGTGCAGCAATGGCGGACAGAGCGTCCGGCGCGGGTTCGGCGCAGACGACGCGAATGTCCTCGTCGCTTCTGCGATTGGACAAGACCGCGCGCTGTTCAGCGTCAATGAAGACACCGGTTGGCGACTTGCCATTGAACGAGCCAATCGTCTCTTTCTTGTTGACGGCGGCGAGATTTCCAACCGACGCGCAAGCCGATAGCGCCAGTACAGAACCGGTCAGCAGAATCGTTCGAAACATATTGGCGTCCTCCAATCTGGAAGTGGACGCCAGAATCTTGAACGCGTCAAGCACAGCAACGCCTTACAGGCGAACCCTAAGCGAGCGATTCAAACCACAGTTGCAAGGCTCGGGCATCGTCGGCGCGCGCCGCCCGCACCTGCCGGGCTTCTTCGTCTTCGCCCCATTGTTCAATTTGCCAGTCTTCATCGACGACGGATGCGGTGAGCGCCTCTGTGGCGGAGAGCTGTCCGCGTTCGACAGCCAGGGCGAGAACAGCAGAGCCCAGCAAGCTGCACGCCCAGGTCAGCGCCGTCAGGCGAAAATCATCGAGGCCGAGCGCATGCGTCCGCACCGCCTCCAGGCTGGCCTGCGGCTGCGGGCTTGCCATCAGGCCGATGACCGGGACCAGAACCACGTCAAGCTCCTGCCCCGCCCAGTCGCGCCACGGCTTCCAGGCCGCTTCCTGGCGTTCGCGCAATTCAGTCGGTGCTTCGGCGAGATAGCAGGTCACGTCGGTGCCCGCATAACGCGCCAGTTCGTCCGCCAGGTCCGCGCGCGTCTCCGGCGTCCGGTCGAGCGCGACATTGGCGAGCCGGGTGAGCGTCATGGCCGGCAAGTCCAGCGTCTCGCCCTGTGCGTCCCACTCCGCAGCGATGGCTTTCGCGAGCGCCTCGGTTGGCAGGGTCAGAGCAGCCTTGGCCGGCGTCTTGATCGAGCGGCCATCCAGCTCCACTGCAAACCCGGTCTCGGTTTGAGCGATGCCAGCCTGCTTGTAAAAGCGTTTCGGACGGTTGGTTTTGTCCATTATTTCATCCTCGCCGCAAAGGCGTTCAAACTTGTGTTCAAGCTGGTATAATCATGGTGGATTTCATGCGCGCCTGAGGCGGCGAGCTCTTCCGTCGTGCCGAAACCCCAACTGACGCCGAGCGTATGAATACCCGCATTCCGCCCCATGCGCATGTCGTGCACAGCATCGCCGATGATCAGGCTCTGGTGCGGCTCTGCGCCGACCGCCTTCATCGCTTCTTCGCACATGAAGGGGTGCGGTTTTCCGGGGCCGTCATCGGCGCACCAGATCGTATCGAAATATTGCTCAAGCGGATGCATCTCGAAGATCGCCCGAATGCCGCGATGCGACTTGCCAGTGGCCATGGCGATCAACCAGCCATCCTCAGCCAGGCGATGCAGGGTTTCGGCGGCGCCGTGAAAAAGCGGTTCCTTGAAATCCGGATCGCTGCGCCGCGCCAGGAATGCCTGCTTGTAGTTCGCGACCAGGGTTGGAATGTCATCATAGTCCGGCGCCAGGGTCTGAACCGCCTCCGCCAGACCCAGACCAACCACTTTGCGCGTATCATCATAGGATGGCGGTGCCAGCCCGAGCGACTCAAAACACCGCACCATGGCGGTCTGGATCACCTCGCGGCTGTCCACGATGGTGCCGTCCATATCCCAGATGGCAAGTTTGAGCGTCATGCCCGCCGTTTAGGCGGCAGTCGCTTTTCGTGCAACCAGCCTTTGCCAGATCAGGAAGATTGGGGATGCCAGTTCCAGGATCATTCCGGCAAACTGTTCCGGCTGGCCTGGCCCAATGGTCATGTGAGATATCAGCCGGGCGACGCCGCCGAAAAAGATCGCAGCGCAGATGAAGGCCAGCATGGTGCCGTGCTTTTCGATGTTCGGAATTGCCCACCAGAGCAGCAAGGTGACCAGCAGATAGATGGCCGACAGATAGCGCAGCTGATTGTCCAGCGCTTCCGGATAACCGCCGTCCGGCATGAAATAGGACGCGCCGGTGATCACGCCCATGACCGAAAACAGGAGTGGGATCAGGGACAGAATGCCCAATCCGATCTGCAAACCCAGCTTCATTCTTAAACCTCCACAATGCCCGACGAGATCTCACTCGCGCGCGCTTCGAACGCGGCCTTGGTCTCGCCTCCATCAGTGGAACAGACCAGATAGCCGCCACCCTGTCCAATGGTTCGGGCGATATCAGGCCACATCACGTCGGGTGACTTGGCGTCGTCCCACATCTTCGAGATCGAAGGATCCATGTGACGGACGCCGCCAAACCGTTCAGGCCGGGCCTTGGCCCCGTCCCAGATATTGGTGTTAAGCAAACCCGGGCACAGAATCGTTGTCGGAATGTCTTTTGCGGCAAACTCGCCGCGCAAGGCTTCGGCAACGGCGAAGGTGGCGTGTTTGGTGGTGGCATAGAGGGGGAAGTCGCCTTCCGGGCGTCGCAACGCAGCTGTCGATGCTGTCACCCCGACATGGCGCGGACCGCTGGCGCTTTCAAGCAGCGACGCAAAGGCCTGGGCGGTCCAGATCACGCCGCGGACATTGACATCGAGCGCCCATTCAATCGCATTCGGCCTACCTGTCAGCACTGGCGATCCGACACCTACGCCGGCATTGATCCAGAGCATGTTCAGTGGGCCGCGCTTTTCGACCTCAGCCGCCGCACCAAAGCACGCCTCGCGGTCCGACACGTCGAATACGAGGGGGAATGCGTCCCCTGCAATATCGCTCGCCACGCGTTCGGCCGCTTCGGCGCGAATGTCCTGGACACCAACGCGCATCCCGGCAACGGCGAGATTTCGGGCTAACATTTCGCCAATACCGTCGCCCGCCCCCGTAACGATGGCGGTTTTGCCTTGATAGTCGCTGAGATCTGACATCAGCCCCTCCCGATCAACCGTTTGATTGAATCAAACTAGACGGCGAACAGGATTTGCAAAGAGCTAAGGATAAAGCCGCGTGCGCGTCCAGGTCTCGCCGGACCGCACCAGTTTCAGCCGATCATGCATGCGGAACGCCTGATCCTGCCAGAACTCGACTTCCGTTGGGATCAGCTTGTACCCGCCCCAATGGTCCGGCCGCGGAATGTCATCATCGTCGCCATAGATCGAGCTGATCTCAGCCACACGCTGATTGAAGATTTCGCGATCATCCAACGGACGAGATTGATCCGACGCAATCGCTGCGATCCGTGATTGCGGCGTGCGTTGGCGAAAATAGGCGTCTGATTGCTCCGTTGCGCCTTTTTCTATGGTTCCGCGCACGCGCACCTGTCGTCGCAGGCTCTTCCAGTGAAAACACAAAGCCGCTTTCGGGTGCGCGGCCAATTGCACGCCCTTGGCGCTTTCATAATTGGTGTAGAACTGAAATCCGTCTTCGGCGGACAGGCCGCGCAGCAGGACAATACGGACATCTGGCAAACCATCCGAATCGACCGTCGCCAGAGACATGGCGGAACTGTCATTGGGCTCGTGCGCGTTGGCGTCACGCAACCAGGCGTCCAGCAATGCAAATGGCTCATCCACATCCGGAATCAAAGGTCGATCGCCCTCGCCGGCATAGTCTTCCGCACTCGGGCTTCTGGGGATTGAGACGGGCACATCGGTCATCGGCTGGTTCCGGCTATGGTGGTTAGGGGTTTGGCAGGCTTCGTATTTGCATATAGGACACCGCCATAAAGTAACTACGGGTCGGCCCTCATGTCGCATAACACATTTGGTCATTTGTTTCGTGTGACAAGTTGGGGCGAAAGCCACGGGCCAGCAATTGGCTGCGTTGTCGATGGCTGCCCGCCCGGATTGCCCCTGGATGCACCGTGGATTCAGCAATTCCTCGACCAGCGCCGCCCGGGCACCAGCCGTTTTGTCACGCAGCGCCAGGAGCCTGATCAGGTGAAGATCCTCTCTGGTGTATTCGAGGATGATCGCACCGATGGTCCGGTGACGACCGGGACACCGATCAGCCTGATGATCGAGAATGTCGATCAGCGCTCCAGGGATTACTCGGAGATTCGCGATCGCTATCGCCCGGGTCATGCCGATTACACCTATGACCAGAAATACGGCGTGCGCGATTATCGCGGGGGCGGTCGCAGCTCAGCCCGTGAAACCGCCATGCGCGTCGCCGCCGGCGCGGTTGCGCGCCGTGTGCTTGGCGCGGACATAGAAATCCGCGGCGCCGTCGTGCAGATCGGTGAGCATAAAGTGGATCGTACGGCCTGGGACTGGGACATTGCAGGCGACAACCCGTTCTGGTGCCCGGATGCCGAAATGGCAAAGACCTGGGAGACTTATCTCGACAGCGTCCGCAAGGCCGGCTCTTCTGTCGGCGCGGTGGTTGAAGTCCAGGCCTCTGGTCTACCAGCCGGCTGGGGCGCGCCAATCTATGGCAAGCTCGACAGCGAGCTTGGCGCCGCGATGATGAGCATTAACGCAGCCAAAGGCGTCGAGATCGGCGCGGGCTTCGACGCCGCCGCGTTTACCGGTGAGCAGAATGCCGACGAAATGCGGATGGGAAATGACGGTGTGCGCTTCCTGTCGAACAATAATGGCGGCGTCGCTGGCGGCCTCTCCACCGGTCAGGACATTGTCGTGCGGGTGGCGATCAAACCCACTTCGTCCATCCTGACCGAGACCAAGTCAGTGACGCGCGACGGCGAAGAGGTCGATGTGCGCACCAAAGGCCGCCACGACCCGTGCGTCGGCATCCGTGCCGTACCCGTCGCTGAGGCCATGCTGGCCTGTGTTCTCGCCGATGCAAAATTGCGACACCGCGGCCAGATCGGCAGCTAAACCTGCGGTAATTCATTGGAGATTCATGTTTCAGGGGGCATGTCGCGCGCGCTTAACCCCATAGGAGCATAGAATGAAATTCTCCCAGTTTCTGCAACTCGCCGCTTTTGCCGGCGCAATGACACTCGCCCTGCCCGCCCACGCGCAGGACGAAGAGACCAGCAATGGCTGGAGTGGCGAAGGCTCGCTGAGCGCCGGAACCACCACGGGTAACACCGAAACCACCGATATCGGTCTCGGCATCGACGTGGCGCGTGAAATGAACATCTGGACCATTGGCTTCCAGGCGGCTGCCGATTATGGCGAAACGGATGGTCTCGAGACCAAGAACCGGATTTTCCTCGGCACCAATCTTGACCGCCAGATCAATGACCGCCTGTTTGGCTTCGGCCAGCTGACTTACGAGCGCGACGAGTTTTCCGGCTTTGAGTCCCGTGCCTTCATTGGCGGCGGTCTCGGCTATGAAATCCTCAATGGCGACGTGACCC
Source organism: Hyphomonadaceae bacterium (assembly GCA_024742355.1). Classification (GTDB taxonomy): domain Bacteria; phylum Pseudomonadota; class Alphaproteobacteria; order Caulobacterales; family Hyphomonadaceae; genus Henriciella. The sequence continues at coordinate 217,813 of JANSYM010000007.1, forward strand.
AGTGGACGGTGCGCGGTGGCCCCGGTCTGAAGATTGATGAGATCGAGGCGGTGCTCGACACGACGACTGTCCCGGCGACCATTCTGACCCCGGCGACAACCGAAGAATCCTTCGGTGCGACCGCGCAATCCAACTTTGCGCACGCCTTCAATGAGAATGTCAGCTTCACCAATGACACTTCTGTCGTCTATGCCGACACATCGACCCAGATTGGCAATATCGCAGCGGTTACGGCATCACTGACCAATGCCTTGTCCGCGCGTGTTTCCTTTGAAGTCCGCCATGACACTGACCCGGTGATGGGCTTTGAAGACACAGACACAATCAGCCGTGTGTCGCTGGTTTACGGGTTCGGCAAATAAGCCCGCCCGCCTTTCAATCTGTCATCCCGGAAAGCTCGCAGAGCTTATCCGGGACCCAGAATGTTTCGGAGAATTGATGATAGGTCCCGGATATTCGCTGGCGCGAATTCCGGGATGACAAATTATGAGAGATCCAGGATCATCTGGCAGTTGCAGCGATCGTAAGGCGTCGCGGTCAGTTCGTCGCCGGACAGTTCCCGAAACCCGGACTTGCGGTACAGCGCCAGCGCCGCCGCCAGCTTGGTATTGGTTTCAAGCCAGATCGCAGACGCGCCCATGTCGCGAGCCTTGGCGATGGCCGCGTCCATCAAGGCGCGACCAATGCCCTTGCCCTGCACATCACTGCGCGCTGACATCTTGATCAGTTCAAGTGTGTCTTCGTCATGACCGGGCACCAGCCCGACCGTGCCTACGGCTTCACCATCCAGCTCCGCCATCAGAATGGCGCCGCCTGGATTCAGGATATGGGTTTGCGGGTCTTCGAGCTGAGCCCGGTCTTCGGCTTCAACGGTGAAGAAGGCTTCGACCCAGGCGAGATTGAGATCGCGAAACGCGATCGCGTCATCAGGTCGATAGTCGCGGACCGTGACGACGCTCATCGCTACCCCACAAAGGCCCGTTCGATCACGAAATCGGCCGGCTCTGCATTCGAGCCTTCTTTCAGGCCATGCTCTTCCATCAGGCCTTTCAACTCTTTCGTCATCTCGATCGATCCGCAGATCATCGCCCGGTCAGAGGCCGGGTCCAGACGCGGAACGTCGAGATCCTCGAACAGTTTGCCGGAGCGGATGAGGTCGGTGACACGGCCCTGCTTTTCGAAATCCTCGCGCGTACAGGTCTGGTACAGGCGCAGCTTGCCGCGTCCGAGCTCGCCAATGTCGGGATCGTTCAGAAATGTATCCACCGTCTCACGAGAATAGGCGAGTTCAGCGACATCGCGGCAGGTGTGCGTGAGGATCACTTCGTCGAACTTCTCATAGGTTTCCGGATCGCGCAGAATGCTGGCAAATGGCGCAAAGCCTGTACCGGTCGAGAAGCAATAGAGCCGCTTGCCAGGCACCAGCGCATCATGCACGAGCGTGCCCACTGGTTTCTTGCCGAGCAGGACCTTGTCGCCGACCTGGATTTTCTGCAGTTTCGAGGTCAGTGGGCCGTCCGGCACCTTGATCGAATAGAATTCCAGCGTGTCATCCCAGTTCGGGCTGGCGACAGAATAAGCGCGCAGCAGCGGCTTTCCATTGTCGCCCATCAGACCGATCATGATGAATTCGCCCGAGCGGAACCGGAAGCTCGCCGGACGCGTAATCGTGAATTTGAACAGGCGGTCTGTATAGTGATGCACCGACAGCACCGTCTCTTCGGTTGGTGCGTTCGGGTTCACTTTTTTCACAGGCGCTTCAGCAGTGGCAGACAAGGCAGCCTCCTTAGGACACATATTCAGCGGCGCAGATGAGGGAAGATCCCCGCCCGCGCAAGGGCACAAATGAACGCATTAGCAGAACTAAATCCCGATTGGCGCCCCATCGACGCGGTGAATTCAGGTGATTAAGCTCAAACACCACAAATTCCCAGCCTCAAGGTACCCGTTATGGCGCTCTTCCCATCCTTGCCTGAAATCGCTCATTTATCTGACGTATACAAGAAATTTCCTAAGCAATTGAAGCCGCTACTGATGTATCACGATGTATTGCTGCGTGGTGAAAGCCCTCTCAGCGTGGCCGAGCGTGAACTGATCGCGGCCTTCGTCTCCGGACTGAATGCCTGCAATTTCTGTTTCGGAGCCCACAAATTATATGCCCGCGCGTTTGGCGTTGACGAAGATGTGATTGACGCCCTGGTCGCCGACATAGACCGCGCGCCGGTCAGCGAAAACCTGAAACCGCTTCTGCACTATGTCGCCAGACTGAAAACTCTGCCACCGCGCCTGACCAAAGCTGATGCCGACGCGGTATTTGCCGCGGGATGGTCGGAAGAGGCGCTGTTTGACGCAATCCAGGTTGCGGCGCTGTTCAATTACATGAACCGCATTATCGAAGGCACCGGCGTGACGTTTGACTATCAGGAAACCCCACTTCCGGATGACGGTTATGAGCGCTTCAAAACCGCGTCCTATAGTGATTTCGGTCGCTCCCTCGGGATCGATATGGATTAGTTTTCGTATTGCGGCTCAAGCGCAATCCAATCAACATCAGGATGGGTGGTCTCGGTCAGTACACCCAGCTCATAGATATTCTCATAGCCATAGCCATAGAGATTGATGAAGGTCGGGATGTTGAGCGCCAGTGAAATCCGCTTCAGCGGAATGGGCTCTGCGTCATCGGTGAAATTGTTGTTGCAGTAGATCAGCACGCGGGTGTCCTTGTTCGGGATCACTTCGGCCAGCTTCTCGTCCGTGAAGTCCGAGAATGGCAGGTTCACCGCGCCGGCAATGTGCCCCATATCGAAGGCATAGCGGCTGCGAGCATCAAGGATGATCGTGTTCGGTTCGGCGGCCATGGCGTTGAAAACTTCAAGCGTCAGGAGGCGGTTTTCGCGCAGCTCCCAGACTTCCCCGCTCAGCTCCATGAAGCCATCATAATCAATCTCTGCCGAGCCGGGCGCCTCTTGCGCGCTGGCCGCGAGGCCAATGCCGATAAAGGTCGCAATCGCGATCAAGCCACAGATCAGGCTGTTTCTGACACTCTTCTTTCGGGACAACATGGATAGCTCCGTTCTCTGCCCAGCGAGATGTGAGTAAAGACTCATTGTGGCAGGAATGGGCATGGTTTGCGGACTTATCGCCCTAATGCTTGTTCCCAATGCTGGCGGCAGAGCGAGACATAGACTTCCTTGCCGACGCTGACCTGGGCGCCCTCGGTCAGGGCATTGCCGTCCTCGTCCATTCGCGCCGTCATCGTCGCCTTTCTCCCGCAATGGCAGATCGTGCGGGCTTCGCGCAGATCGTCAGCGACCGCGAGCAAAGTCGCCGAACCTTCAAACAATTCGCCCTGAAAATCGGTGCGCAGGCCGTAGCACAACACTGGCAGTTTGAGCTGATCGCCAATCCGGGCCAGCTGCCAGACCTGGTCTTTGGTCAGGAATTGCGCCTCATCAAAGAAGATGGCACTCAGCGTCGTTTTCTTGTGTTGCGCGTGAATGGCCTCGAACAGGTCGGTGTCGCCGCGATAAAGATGCGCGTCGGCTTGCAAGCCAATGCGCGATTGAATCTCGCCCATGGTCGCATCCTCGGCCACGCCATAATGACCGGACGTCCATAACATGACCTCCATGCCGCGCTCACGATAATTGTAAGCCGCCTGCAACAAGATCGCCGATTTCCCGGCATTCATGGCGCTGAAGGTGAAATAGAGTTTCGACATGCCGCCGGTTTAGGCGATTCTTCGGCAGAATTCACCTGCCCACTCGGACCGCCTCATTCGGGCAAGAGCGACATGGGCAGGCCCGGACCGCGATAATTCTGGGCCGGGATCTTGTCTGCGATGCGCGCATGGAATTCCGGAAGCTTCGACCAATGCAGACCGGGGCGCAAATGGTGGGCGGTGTGATAGCCGAGATTGCCGGTCAGGATATTGTACCAGCGATGGGTGATATTGTTCGACGCTGCATATTCGTCGTCTTCTGAACAGCCGGCGTGATGGTCATATGTGTGGCGGCAGGTCATTACGAAGCTGATCAGCATCGGAATGATGAAAATCGCCACCGCGTTGAACGGATTTATCACCAGCAGCGCCGCCACCAGCGCCACATGCACCAGCGTCATGATCACAAATGTGCGGCGGAAACCGGGATGTGCCGCGCCATTCTTGAAGGCACAATAATAGCCGGTCGCAGCGAGTTTCCAGGTGTACTCATTGGCGGAATAGACCCGGCCATCGGAGGCGCGCCAGGCGGCCTCGTCCTTCTGTTGGTCCATGTAATGGTCATGATGGCCAAAATTGTGATGCAGCACCCAGACATTCGCGACCGCCCCGGTTTGCAGGCCAAACACGACCTCGATCAGGCGATTGCAGATATCCGAACGAAAGAACGGAACATGCTGGTGGTGATGGTTCCAGGCGGCGATGCAAACCTTCGATGGTACCGACAAAACTGCCCAGGCTATGACCCACGGCCAGGACGATACCAACGCAAACACTGCAAGATCGAGAACAAACAATAGTGCGAACACCAGAACCGGCAGTCGGTCCACTTCAAATCGGAATATGGACGGCCTGCGGCGAATGCCGGTCTGAGCGTTTTGCATATATGTCTCTTCTTCTGGCGCAGCGAATTAGTGAACTCAGGTCTCGCGAAGAACAGGTTGAGACATCCGACTATCCGTCGCTCAACACACACCGCCAGGAAGAGTATGTCAGCGCCTTTACTTCGATTTGGTGACCTTGCTCAACCGTACTGCGCAAAAAAAGCGGCGGCACAGCTATAACGAGTGCGCGATGAGCGATAAACGCTTGCTCTTATTCGAGAAAAAATGGTGCGGCCGAGAGGACTCGAACCTCCACGGGTTGCCCCACAGCGACCTCAACGCTGCGCGTCTACCAGTTCCGCCACGACCGCACGCCGGGTAGAGCGGGCCATATACGCGGCAGTGCAGAGATTGTGAAGAGAAAAGTCTTCGCTATATGCAGTCAAATGTCAGAACGTCCGACAGTACTCTGGGCCACCAGCTCATCGCCGGTCTCTTACGAGGCTGCACACGCCGCCATGCAGGACTATGCGCGAGCGATTCGCGAGGACGGCGCCCAGGAAATGATCTGGCTTCTGGAGCATCCGCCACTCTACACGGCCGGGACGAGCGCGAAACGACAGGACCTTCGTGCGCCGGATCGCTTCCCGGTCTATGACGCGGGGCGCGGCGGTCAGTATACCTATCATGGTCCGGGCCAGCGCGTGGCTTACGTCCTCCTCGACCTTGCCGAGCGTGGCCGCGACGTGCGCGCATTCGTGGCCAATCTGGAGCGCTGGATTATTCAAGCGCTCGCTGTCTTCAATGTGGACGCCGATGTGCGTGACGGACGAGTCGGTGTCTGGGTCGACCGGACGCAACCTGGCGGACGAGTACGAGAGGATAAGATCGCTGCGATCGGCGTGCGCTTGCGACGCTGGGTCAGCTTTCACGGGATCAGTCTGAATGTTGAGCCAGACCTCGAGCACTTTTCTGGCATCACACCATGCGGGATTGATGATCCTAGATATGGCGTCACCAGCCTTGTCGATCTTGGTCTGCCAGTCGATATGGATGAGGCAGATGAAGCTCTGCGCCAGGCTTTCCGCACCGTCTTCAACTCAGAAACGGTTCCGGGAAAACCGCTGGTCTAGCTGAACGGCCCGCTGGGCCCACCATGGGGGTCGGATTGGCCGCTTGGTTTGCCGTAATTCGGCGTCCGCGCGACCCAGGTCAGGCTCCAGATCATGATGGGCAGGCTGAGCAGGACGATGATGCCGTAAAATGACATCAGGTTCGGCCGGACGATAAAGGATTCCTTGCTCGGCAACGGATTTTCAGGATTTGGTCCGCCGCCAAAGCCGCCCTGACGGCCACCGCGTTGCCCCTGATTCCGGGGCCCCTCGCCGCTTGGTTCCTCGCCGGCTTCGCGCGCAGCTTCTGCTTCCTCACGCGCCTTTTGAGCTTCCGCTTGCGCCGCTCTGCGTTCCTGAAGCCGCGTTTCGCGCCAGGCAGCTGGATCTTTCAGATATTCCGCGCGCTTTTCATACAAGTCCTGATAGGCCGCGGCCTTGCCGGAAACACCGCCCATAAAAGCCAACGATCCGAGTACCAACGGAACCAGGACGATGATCGCCCACAATGAGGTCTTGCCGGCATGATTCAATCGCCTCGAATGGATCACGAATGACAGAATGGAGGACAGACCGACGACAACGGCGATGAAATAGCCGTGGAATGCGGACAGACCGGATGTATCCATCCCGGCTGCCCCGGCAACGAAACTCGCCAGACCAAAGCCGGGCCAGGCGAGAATTCCGGCAAAGAACAGTATGGTCCAGGCCCGCGTAAAGTGGAGTTTCGGCGACTCGCCTGCTGGGTTCAAGAAAGTGTCGAGCCAGTTCATTTTGGCCGGATCCCCATCCTGTTCAGTAATCCAGGGCCGTTCAGGATCAATCGGGGACTGGGAGGAAATGGCGTCGCTCATGGCGATATCGTCCTTCAAGGGTTTTGTTATCTGCGACGCTTATACACGCTTCACAGGTTTTATCAATAAACGATAAATTATTATCGACAGGCGAGACTAAACAGGC
>JANSYM010000011.1 GCA_024742355.1 Hyphomonadaceae bacterium
CCTAGCCTTCTTGTATCCTCAGGGGGAAACCTCGTGAGGGGATTTGGTGTGCGCAACTCTCCTCCAGGCGCTCCCCACGGAATTTTCCGTGGGGCCCAGCACGGGATATTGCGGCCAGGATCGGGAGCGCTCTTATCGCTCTCGGTCCAAACGGCAAAGACGGGTGATGGGCTGCCCAGACCAGGCTGGGCAGAGCATCGTGGATGGTTTGGTTGCCCCGATTCCGAAGACACCTGCGCAGGCAGGTGTCCAGGGACAGGACCCGCCGAACAGGACGGGTCGAAAATTCCGTCCTTGGATACCTGCCTACGCAGGTATCGGCGGTGAAATGGGAAGCTTGGCACGAGGTCCCGGATATTTTCGCTGGCGCGAAAATTCCGGGATGACAGGTGAAGGAGGTCCGCCGCCTATTCCTCGCTCTTCATCCCGAACAGGCAGAGCGCCAGCAGCAGCGTCGCGAGCACGCCGGAGCCACCCGCGACCGGTGAAGGCAGGAAGCCTTCGAGGCCGAACATCATGACCAGCGTGTTGGCGACGAACGCGACGACGCCGACCAGAGCGGTCAGGCCGCCGAGGGCCTTGCCGCCGGCTTTCATTTTGGCCATGCCGAACTCAATCGCGGCGAGGCCAAGCAGGATCTTGGCGGCATTATAGCCGAAGAAGGAGAAGGCAACGACGGAGAAGGCGACGCCGCCAAGCTCGGGATTGGCTTCCGCAGCTTCGCGGAACGGGCCGAACTGGGTCAGGCCGACGCCGACCTGCACAACGTTGAGCGCCGCGGCGAAGGCAATCGCGGAGAAGCCAAGCGTATGGCGCTTGGCCATGACCAGGGCCGAGCCACCAAAGGCCGCGAGCAGCACGAAGAGCAGGCCTTCCAAGCCCCACAGGAAGCTCCGGTCGACCTCCGGCGCACCGAGATAGAGCGCGGTATAGATGGGCTGGGTGATGGCTGCCAGAAGCAGCAGGATGGCGACGGTTTTGACCGTACGATTGTGTGAGAGGTCCATGACTTGTCCTTCCTTGACGGCGCCAACGCTGGAGATCCGGGCGGCGCAAGCGTCCTGCCATAAGGGGGCCGGCCTTGTAGTTCAAATCACAACCTTTTGTTCGCCGGATGCAAAAACGCCCCCGCATCGGGTGCGAGGGCGTTTGAAAGTGTCAGGTCCTGTACGGCGGGCTAGGCCGCGGCAGCAATCCGGCCTTCGGCGCCTGGCATCTGGTCGAGCAGGAAGTCGTGGAAGGTCTCGGCCCGCTGGATGAAGCGGTTGAAGGGCAGCTTGGCCTTGAAGATCGCGGCGGGCGCAACATTGGCGCCGCATTTCAAGGCGGTCTCGACGCATTGGTCGCGTTCCGGCTGGGCCGAACAGACAGCGATGCGGTGTTTGCCCATATTGGCGACGCGCGCGATGGTCATGTCGCCATCAAAGCTGTCGGGCAGGGTGAGGTCCAGGACAACCAGATCAAAGCGCTCCAGACGCAGGCGATTCTCAGCCTCCATCAGGGTCGTTGCCATTACCAGATCGACCGGCACACGCGCACGTGCGGCTTTGTCTGCTGCGACCAATAAAAGGTCACGCACCGGTTCGTGATCTTCGACCCAAAGAACTTTCATCTAACTACCCTATGTAAGACTCTACACTGTTTCCCCGGCGCTTCTCGCCTGCCCTCTTCTGAACACACTTTGCCACCGACGGATTACGGGATGGTAAAGCGAAAGTGACCAAAGTGTTGACAATGCTACAGATTCAGCCGCGCTGAGACCGGTCGTCGCCAATCTGGCATGAACTGTGATAGAATTTTCACAATGGCCTGAGAGGCCAATGGAGACAGGACTTTATGGCGGAAAAAACGCTTCCAGCTGCCAGCACACATGCCGCCTTTCTGGCAGAATTGGAGGCGAGCGACGATCATATTGTCGATCGACTAATAAAAGAAAGATGCCCAAGTTTTGTCGATCACTGGTCCTGGTCCATGGTCCGGCCGCTGCTCTATTCGGTGCTCGGCTATGATCGCGCCTGCCGGATGGCGGATCATTTGCAGACGCTGGATGGCGGCGGAAGTTTCGATCATTTGACCGAAGAGCTGTCCGTCGACCTCACCCTCAACGCGATCGAAAAGATGCCGAAAGAGGGTCGTCTCGTCGTCGCCGCGAATCACCCGACGGGCCTGGCCGACGGCGTTGCGGTCTGGGACGCCCTGCGCCGCGTGCGCCGGGACATTGTGTTCCTGGCCAATGCCGACGCCTTGCGGGTCAATCCGGGCTTTTCCGATGTCCTGATCCCGGTCGAATGGGTGCTGGACAAGCGCTCACCGGCCAAGACCCGCGAAACCCTGCGCCTCGCCAAGGAAGCTTTTGCGCAAGAAAAATGCGTGGTGATTTTCCCATCCGGAAAACTCGCCAAGAAGATAGATGGCGTCCTGACCGAACAGGACTGGATGCCGACCGTGGTCAGCCTCGCCCGCAAGCACAAGGCGCCGATCCAACCGCTCAATCTGCAAGCGACGAATTCCTGGCTCTATTACTGGTTCTCAAACATGAATGGCGAACTGCGCGACATCACGCTATTCCACGAGCTGCTCAACAAGAAAGGCAGCCCGTTCGAAATGACCTTCGGCCCGCTCATCCATCCCGAACGATTTGAAGGCGACGCGGCGGCCCACACGCTGGCGCTCCGGGAATATGTATCAAGCCACCTCGCGGCGGGCCCGGAGACGGAATTCAAATCGGTTTCCGGCGACTAGGCCTGTTTCGCACTGGCCGTCAGCGAGCCGTGGCAATGCTTGTATTTCTTGCCGGAACCGCATGGGCATGGCGCGTTGCGCGGTGTGTTGGCCCAGCTTTCCTCGGCCTGGGCGACCATGGAATGCGGCGCCTGTTCAGCAGCACCTTGCGGCGTGCCAGGGCGCTCATTCTCGCCGGTATCAGGGTCGAGATGCGTCTCGAACGTCTGCTGCGGCGGGCTTGGAACCGGACGCGGCTGCGGCGGCTGGACCTGGGCGTTCATCAGCCAGCGCGTCACTTCCAGGCGCATCTCTGACAGCATGTCATAGAACAGTTTGAAGGCTTCTTCCTTGAACTCGTTCAGCGGGTCGCGCTGACCATAGGAGCGCAAGTGAATGACCGAGCGCAGCTGGTCGATCTGCTGCAAGTGCTGGCGCCAGCGGCCGTCGAGGACCTGAAGCAGGATCTGCTTCTCGATCATCCGGAACTGGCCGTCAGCAGCCAGCTGGGTCTTTTCATCATAGGCGGTCTTGGCCGCTTCATGGATGCGCTGCGCAACCTCGGCATTGGCAACGCCTTCTTCGGCGGCCCAGTCGGCGAGCGGGAGCTCAAGCCCGAGCAGTTCGACGCAGCGCTCGCTGAGGCCGTCCGTATCCCACAGCTCGGCATGGGCTTTTTCTGGCATGTGATGCGCGACGATGCCGTCAATCACCTGCTCGCGCATGTCCTCGATTTCCTCCAGGACGCTGTCTGCGTGCATGAAATCAATGCGCTGTTCGAAGATCACCTTGCGCTGGTCATTGATGACATCGTCATATTTCAGGACGTTCTTGCGAATGTCGAAATTGCGCTGTTCGATCTTCTTCTGCGAGGTTTCGATCGCCTTGTTCATCCAGGGATGGGTGATGCCCTCATCTTCCTTGATGCCGAGGCCCTTCATGATCGAGTTGAGACGCTCGGCGGCGAATACGCGCATGAGGTCGTCTTCGACCGAGATGAAGAACTTGGATTTACCCGGATCGCCCTGGCGTCCGGTCCGGCCGCGCAGCTGGTTGTCGATCCGGCGGCTTTCGTGGCGCTCTGTTCCGAGCACATAAAGACCACCCGCATCGAGCGCTTTTTTCTTGGCGACTTCAATCTCGGCCTTGAGCTGATCCGTGATCAGCTGAAGCTCACCTTCGGACGGTTCGCTGCCGGCTTTTTCGACATGTTCCTGCACCGCTTTGGCGACGCGCATATCGAGATTACCGCCAAGCTGAATGTCGGTTCCGCGACCAGCCATATTGGTCGCCACAGTGATCGCCCCAGGTACGCCGGCGTCAGCAACAATCTCTGCTTCCTGCGCGTGGTGGCGGGCGTTCAGAACCTTGTGCGGGATTTTCGCGGCTGTGAGATAAGTCGAGACAATCTCGGACTTCTCGATCGAGGCGGTGCCGAGCAGCACCGGCTGCCCCTTGGCGCGCGCCTCGCGAACTTCTTCGACGATCTCTTTATATTTTGCCGCCGCGACGCGGTAGACGACATCATCATCGTCGATCCGCTGGATCGGTTTATTGGTCGGCAGCTCGAACGTGGCGAGGCTGTAAATATCGCCAAACTCCGACGCTTCCGTCATCGCCGTACCGGTCATGCCAGCGAGCTTGTCATAGAGACGGAAATAGTTCTGGAATGTGATCGAGGCCAGCGTCTGGTTCTCTGGCTTGATGTCGACATTTTCCTTGGCTTCGATCGCCTGGTGCAGCCCTTCCGACAGGCGGCGGCCTTCCATCATGCGACCAGTAAACTCGTCGATCAGCATGACCTGATCATCCTTGACGATATAGTCCTTGTCGCGGTGGAACAGCTTGTGGGCTTTCAGCGCCTGGTTCGAGTGGTGCACGATGGAGACATTGGCTGGGTCCCAGAGCGACCCTTCGAGCAGGCCGTCTTCGGTGAGCAGCTGCTCCATCTTCTCGAGGCCTTCCTCGGTGAAGACAACCGAGCGCATTTTCTCGTCCAGATCGACATCTTCGTCATCCAGGTTCGGGATGAACTTGTCGATCGTGCGATAAAGCTCAGAGCGGTCATCGGTCGGGCCGGAAATGATCAACGGCGTCCGTGCTTCATCGATCAGGATCGAGTCAACTTCATCGACGATGGCATAGGCGTGGCGGCGCTGGACCATCTGATCCAGCGAGTATTTCATATTGTCGCGCAGATAATCGAAACCGTATTCATTATTGGTCCCGTAGGTGATGTCACAGGCATAAGCCGCGCGGCGATCTTCGTCCGACATACGCCCACCGCCAGGCACTTCGCCGCGGATCACGCCGGTTGTCAGGCCGAGAAATCCGTACAGTCGCCCCATCCACTCAGCATCGCGCGCGGCGAGATAATCGTTCACGGTGACAACATGCACGCCGTCACCGCGCAGAGCGTTCAAGTAAACCGGCAGCGTCGCCACCAGGGTTTTGCCTTCACCGGTCCGCATCTCCGCAATCGCGCCATTGTGCAGCACCATGCCGCCAAGCAGCTGCACATCAAAATGGCGCATACCGAGCGAGCGTTTGGCCCCTTCGCGCACAACCGCAAAGGCTTCATCGAGAATATCGTCGAGACTGGCACCATCGGCGAGACGCTTGCGAAACTCGTCTGTCTTGGCCCGCAGGGCCTGGTCAGATAGCGCCTCGATCATCGGCTCGAGCGTGTTGATCTTCTGTACGCGGCGACGCAAGGGCTTGAGCTTGCGATCATTGACGGAACCGAAAAACTTTTTCGCAAGGGTCTTCATGGGAGGCGATACCACTTTGATTGAATGTATCCTGAAATCACAAATTTCTTTCCAGGATATGGATACGGTTTAAAACGCATCCTGAACAAGTCTCTCGACCAGGACTTCAAGCGGACTTAAGAACGCCGCATACGCGTGTCAATTAGGCGAATGCCGCAAAGGAATGCCCGATATGCTTTTGAAATTCAGATCTCTCCGGCCTGCCCTTGCCGGAGCCGCTATTCTCGCGGGGCTCTCTGCCTGCGATACCGAGCCCACGGTGCCGACAACGAGTTCGACATTTGATGGTGCGCCAGCTGCTCTTGTGAACGGCGAACCGCTCTATTTCAGCGATGTCGAGCTTGAAGCGGTCGCGCAGGGCCTGATCGAACCCGGCACGGATTTCACCACCAGCCATCCGGAGTTTCATCAGATCCTGGAACAATTGATCGATCAACGCCTGCTGGCACAAGAAGCCGTCGCGCGCGGCCTCGACCAGGACCCGGCTGCCTTGCGGCGCCTCGAGTCCGGGCGCGAGCGCCTGCTCGGCAATATTCTGGTTGAAAGCCTGGTCGCCAGCGAGGTCACCGACGAAGCGATCGATCTGATGTATGAAGAGCAGGTCAAGCTGCAACAGCTCGACGATGAGGTGCGGGTGCGCTTCATCCTTGTCGAAACGAATGAAGCGGCCAATCAAATCCTTGCCGAACTGAATGATGGCCGCGACTTCGCAGAAGCGGCGCTCGAATACTCGCAGGATACCAATACCCGCCTCGATGGTGGCGATCTGGGCTGGGTCAGCCCGAACGAGCTGAACGACCCGTTTCCGGCAATGATCGGCGATACCGAAACCGGGTCCGTATCCGGCGCATTCGAATATTCGCGCGGCTGGGGCATCCTGAAAGTGGATGAGCGTCGGACGAAGCCGCCGAAAACCAAAGCCGAGATGCGGCCGGAAATTATCACATTCCTGACCTTCACCCAGATCAGCGATATATTGCGCGAATTGCGCAACAAGGCCGATATTCAACAACGCGACCCGAACGAATATTTGCAGGAACGTGAGGCGGCAGAGTCATCGCAGCCGGACGACACGGTCGCATCAGAGACGCAAGAAGAATGAACCTGAAACCATCCCCATTTGCACCGGCCCAGTTCCCCGACTTGCCGGTCGTCAAAGGCGTGCGCGCCGCCACCACGTCACGCGGGTTTTATGCGGGGCGCGGGGCGCCGCGCGATGACGTGTTTTTGTTTGCATTCGATGCCGGTACGACGTGCGCAGGCGTGTTCACCCGTTCATCCACGGCCTCCGCAGATGTGCGCTGGTGCCGAGACGCGTTGGCGTCTGGCGCTGGGAAAGCGGCAGCTCTGGTCGTCAATTCCGGGAACTCGAACGCCTTTACCGGCGCCAAAGGCGTGCTCAAGAATGACGCCACCCTGGCTGCAATGACCGCGTCGCTCGAATGCGAGAAGGCGCACTGTTATCTCGGCGCCACGGGCGTGATCGGTGAGCCCCTGCCCGACCCTAATTATGTCGGCGGCGTCGTGCCAAACATGGCGAAGGCGCTCGACACGCCGAACTGGGAGGCCTGTGCGAAAGCCTTCATGACAACCGATACGTTTGCAAAGGGCGCCGGCTTCACGCGGCGCGTGGGCGAGCACGAGATCTCGTTTTCCGGAATCGCCAAGGGCTCCGGCATGATTGCACCGAGCATGGCAACCATGCTGGCTTATGTCTTCACCGATGCCGCTGTGGCGCCAGACGTGCTCGACAAGGCCCTGCGCGAGGCCTGCGAGCAGAGCTTCAATGCGATTACGGTGGACAGTGACACATCAACCTCTGACAGTCTGATGGTGTTCGCCACCGGCGCGAGCGGCGACGCGCCGATCACAAATGACGCCGACGTCCGCTATGCGTCTTTCGCGGCTGCCCTGAAGGACATTTGCCTCGATCTCGCTATGCTCATCGTCAAGGATGGCGAAGGCGCGAGCAAACTGATCACCGTAGAGGTAGAGGGCGCAGCCTCCGACGCCGCCGCCCGCACCATGGCCACCGACATCGCCAATAGTCCTCTGGTCAAAACCGCGCTCGCCGCGAATGACGCAAATTGGGGCCGCGTCGTCATGGCCGTTGGCAAGTCCGGAGAGGTGATCGATCTCGATGCGCTGGCGATCTGGTTCGGTGACGTGCAAGTGGCCGAGGCCGGCGGACGGGCGGAAGACTATGATGAAGACCGGGCCAGCGCCGCGGTCGCGGAGCCGGAAATCACCATTCGCGTGCGCGTTGGATCGGGCGCCGGAGCCTGCACCATCTACACATGCGACCTGACGCACGCCTATGTCGACATTAACGGGGCCTATCGCACGTGAAGACCGTCTATGTGGTTGCTGCCGCGCTGATCGACGCCGAGGGCAAGATCCTGTTGGCGCAGCGTCCAGAGGGCAAAGCCATGGCCGGGTTATGGGAATTTCCAGGCGGTAAGATCGAGCCAGGCGAAAAGCCGGAACAAGCTTTGGTCCGCGAACTCGCCGAGGAATTGTCGATTACAGTTAGCGAAAGCGACCTCGATCCGGTGACATTTGCCAGTCATACTTACGAGAAATTTCATCTTTTCATGCCACTCTTCTCGGTAACAAAATGGAGGGGGACACCACTTCCAAACGAAGGACAAAAGCTGGCATGGGTCGCGCCTGGCGACCTGCACCTCTATCCGGCACCGGCTGCCGATATTCCCTTGTTTGACGTTTTGGTGGCCAGAATGAAGAGTGATCAAGATGCGCGTAGATCTGAAAGCCCTGAATAGACTGTCTCGGTGCCAATCCGGGGCGACAGCGGTCGAGTACGCCCTGCTCATGGGCCTGATGGCACTGGCACTGATTGGCGCGCTCAACGCAACCGGGTCCGGTACGCAGGACAAATGGGACGGCGTATCCGAAGATGTCGGCGACGCTATGAACGGCGCCTAAGCTATACAGGTCGCGCAACGTCGCGGCTTGACCAAATCCCAAATCACGGCACGTTCGCACCGTCATTCGAGGGTGCCATGGCCGAGATTCAAGAATTCAAGATCAATGTTTCGCAATCCAAGCTCGAATGGATTCGCAAACGCGTCTCGAAATATAAATGGTTCGATGCGCCAGCGGGTGTGCCTGACTGGCAGCTCGGCATGTCGACGCCGGTCTTGAAGGATTTGCAGTCTTACTGGCTGAAATCATATGATTGGCGCGCGCAAGAAGCCAAACTCAATGAGCAGCCACATTTCATCGCAGACATTGACGGCCTGCCGATCCATTTCCTGCACATTGTTGGCGAAGCCGAAGGCAAGCGCCCGCTGCTTCTGAGTCATGGTTGGCCAGGCTCGTTCTATGAGTTTTACGAGGCGATTGGACCGCTCGCCTATCCGAGCCAGCATGGCGGAAATGCCGAAGACGCCTTCGATCTGATCATTCCCTCGCTGCCGGGCTATGGCTTCTCCGGAAAACCTGCAGCGCCTGTGGGACAGCGCGCGACCGCCAAGCTCTGGAACACATTAATGCAGGATGTGCTGGGCTATGACACCTATCTCGCCCAAGGCGGCGACTGGGGCGGCATGGTCACCTCATGGCTCGGCTTTGATCACGGCGCGGCGGATGGCAAAGGCGGCTGCAGAGCGATCCATCTCAACATGATCGGCTTGCGCCCGACACCGGCGACGCCGCAAAGCGAAGCGGAAACGGCCTGGCTGGAAGCCTCGCAAGCGGCCATGCAGGCGGAAGGCGCCTATTTCATGCAGCAGGCGACCAAGCCGCAGACCCTCGCCATGGCGCTGATGGACAGTCCGATGGGAACCGCCGCCTGGATCCTGGAGAAGTTCCACACCTGGTCAGATCTGAAAGGCGGGGGCCTGTTCGACCTCTATTCCCGCGATCAGCTGCTCACCAATCTGATGATCTACCTGGCCAATGACGCGATCGCGACATCGGTCTGGTATTATGCCGCCTTCTTCGGCGAAGGTGGAAACGCCCTCCCCGACGGCGAGCGCTGCGAAACGCCGACCAGTTTTGCCAATTTTCCGGGCGAGCCAGTCTATTTCCCGCCGCCGCGCTCCTGGTGCGAGCGGGCCTACAATATCACGCGCTGGACGGACCAGCCGCATGGCGGTCACTTCGCAGCGATGGAAGCGCCGGACCTGTTCGTGAACGATCTCCGCGAATGGGGCCGCACTGTCGAATAGGCGCTTGCCTCATTTCCCAGGCCGATAGGTTCGCGCGGCATTCGCTTCCACATCAGCGCGGGTCAACAGAGCCGGGCGCCATTGCTCAGACGCGAAGAGCGGCGCCTGGTCGGCATAATGCGGTGAGCTTTCATCCAGCGTCGCCGCGCCATACTGATGCACGACCTCCGCGCTCTGATGGCCTTCAGCATCCCATTCGACGACAGCAATCCAGGTGTCGCCAGCATTGGCGTGCAGCTTTCCATCAGGACGGACGGCAAGAGGGTAAATCGCGCGCAAGATGTCCGGCCCACCGCTGACCGGGATATTGACATCGCCGCGCACCAACCGGTTCACCTCGCCCCATTCCGGGTCGATGCGGCCATAGACATCGGTCAGCAACGCCGCCGCCTCGCGAAACGCTTGCGGCGGCTCGGGACCATAATCGCCGGTAAACTGGCCAGTGACATGGCGAAGCACCGTCAGCGCGCCCAGCGCTGCGTGTCGGTTGTCAATGTCGAGATGGTAATTCCAGGCCCGCAAATGCGCCAGCGCATCGGCCAGTTCCGGCACGTCAGACCAGTCATGCGCGAGGACGACCTGAATAAACTCGTCTGCTTCCGACCCTTGCGCATAGGCGGTGTCAAACTTGATCGCGAGCAGACGGCCGCGATCGATCATTCCGGTTCCGTCCGCCAGCTCCTGGATACGCAGTGAACGATTGGTTTCATTGGTCTGCAAGCCCATAGAGGCGGGAAAATCCGCAGCGCTCAAATTGTCTGGTCCATCCGTCGCGCGATACGGCGTGTTATTGGCGTTGTAGACAAATCCCAGGACCGGGTTCACCAGTTTCGGTCCGTCATCATACGGCAGGTAACCCTTCCAGATCAGATCCGAACGATCGCCCGGCAAATCGGCCTGCCAGTCCCATCCTGGTAAACGGGCCGGGTATTGGCCATTGTGAATGAAGGCAATGTTCCCGTCTTTATCGGCATAGACATAGTTAATGCTGGGAAGCGCATTCAGCCCCATGGCGGCGCTGAACTCGTCCCAATTCTCCGCCAGATTGAGCCGCACATATTGTTCCAGCTGGCGGATTTCGTTCATGCCGGAATAGCGCACCGCATAGGTGCCGTGCGGCGCCTGGATCACCGGTCCATGTTCGGTGCGATAGACCGGGCGGCGCACCTTCAGCGCGAACGGGCCGAACAGTTTGACCCGAAGCAAGGCCGTTTCTTCCTGGAAGTCCCGCCACTCATCATCAAGGCGATACTGTTTTGCATTGTCGGGATTAATGGTCAGGCGATAAATGTCGGTCAGATCCGGCTTCGACACTGTATTCGCCCAGCCGAGATCGCGATTGAACCCATGCAGAATGACAGGCGTTCCGGGGAACAGACCGCCGGTGATATCGAGCCCTTCCTCTGACACGATATGCGCTTCCCACCAGGCCACGGGTCCGGTCATCGGTTGGTGGGAATTGATCAGCAATCGCGTCGTGTCATCGCCGCTGCGCTCAGGCCGAACGGCGAAGGCGTTTGACCCGCGTTCTGTGTTCAGGGTGGGATGCAGCAGCCAGGCGCGCTCGTCCGGGTCGGCTGCCAGCGGGGCCTCGCGGGTCTCGGCGAACAGCGATTGCAGTGTCTCGTCAAAGCCATAGAAGAACGGTGTCTTGAGAATGAACCCGGCAATCACGTCCTGCCCCGTAAAAGGCGCAAGCCCGCTCCAGGTCTGTTCGGGATGCTCGGCGGCATAGAGATTGAGCCCGGCAGCATAGGCCTCCGCAATGGCTTTCACATCAGCCGGGACATCGGCTTCATAGCGCCGGTCTACTGTGCCCCAGACATCCAGTAGCGCAACGACATAATCGGTGGGCGCTGCCGCCGCGCCCTTGTAGCGCGCCAGAACGCCGCGCGTCGCCGCGACAACATCCTGAATCGTTTCGTAATCATCCTCGGCATGGGCGTAGGCAACCCCGAATGCAGTATCTGCATTGGTGGTTCCGTAAATATGCGGAGTGCCCCAATTGTCTCGAATGATCTCGACATTGTAATTTGCGGCGTCAGCGGAGAGCTCAGCCGCACTCGGAATCTTCGGCAATGGGTCCCAGGTATAGATACCCGCCCCGAGGGCGAGCGCGGCAAACAAGGCGGCGAGGCCGAGAAGGATTTTCTTGATCATGGCGCTTTAGACTTTAACCGGCGGCTCAGCATAGGAGGCGGTTTTCCAGATCACTTCATCCGGCGCCTTCAGCATCTGCATGTACATTTCTTTCGGGTACGCCTGGTGCGGTTTGTCCGGGTCATAAGGCGGCTGCTCCACGGCGCCGCCTTCGCCATCATACGGATCGGGGCTCTGAAACTGCGCCGCTTCGTCAGCGCTGATCCCGGCTTTCTCCAGGACAGCCGGATCAATCCACGCCTTCTGATCGATTTCAGCGTCTGAGGTGGCAACTTCGAGCGTCATGTTTTCAGGCCCGCCAAAATAGATGGACTGGCACATGCCATGATCGATCGGGCCGATAACGTTCACGCCCTTCTTGCGAATCCGGTCGCGAATGGCGATCAGCTGGTCAGGCGTGTCTACCTTGAAGGCCAGATGCTGCATGGTGCCGGGCGCACATGGCCCCGCGCCCGTGCCTGCATGAGTAACGCCGATCTCGGTCGGAATCTCCTTGGCTCCAGGCAATTGGACGATGGAGAAATAACAATCATCATCGAGATGCATGAAGGCATGCAGACCACCAGGCACACCGTGCATGTCGAACAGCGCTGACAGTTTGCAGCCCATGACGTCTGAGAAAAATTCGATCTGGCTCTTAATGTCAGCCGACATGATCGCGATATGGTGGATCCCCGTTGCTTTGACCATCAGCCCTGCTCCTTGTCTTTGCGTCATACTGGACTCGCAGCCCCAAACCGCCAAGTCTTAACCACGCGGGAGGCGAGTGATGAGCGATTTGATCCGGGAACCCTATCTGGTGCTGCATCAGGAGACATCAGGCTTCAAGGATGTCTATGGCGGGGCTGGCGGCACGGTCGTGGTCGAGTGCATGCGGATCGCGAAGAAGGACACATCGTCCAGAACGGCAATTGTCTTTTCCCACCCGATTGGCTCCGGCGCCTTCCTGCCCATGGTGTCGGCACTCGCGCATGCGGGCCATCATGTGATCTATTGCAATCCGCGTTATCGCGGAAATGACACCGCCCTGATCATGGAAAAGTGCGTCGCCGATCTTGGCGCCTGCCTCAAACATGCGCGCGAGAAACTGGGCTATGAGACGATTGTTCTGGGCGGCTGGTCCGGCGGCGGATCGCTGTCCCTGTTCTATCAGGACCAGGCGGAAAACCCGACCCTCACGCATACGCCGGCGGGCGATGTCTATGACCTGACCACCATGGGTCTGCCCGCTGTGCAGGGGATCATGCTTCTGGCCGCGCATATCAGCCGGGCGATGACGCTGACAGAATGGATCGATCCGTCGATCGCGGATGAAGCCCGTCCGTTCGACCGGACGCCGGACCTGAACATCTATGATCCCGACAATCCCAATCAACCCGCCTATAGCGCCGACTATGAAACCCGCTACCGCGCCGCGCAGATTGCCCGCAATCGCCGGATCACCGATTGGGTGAACCAGACACTGGAAGACCTGCGCAAGGCGGGCGAAGAGCATGCAGAGCGCGCCTTCACGGTGCATGGTACCATGGCCGACCTGCGCTGGACGGACCCAAGCCAGGACCCGTCAGACCGGCGACCTAATGAGTGCTATTTGGGTGTACCGAAAGTGGCCAATGATGGTCCCGTCGGCCTTGCGCGCTTTTCGACCCTGCGGTCCTGGCTCAGCCAATGGGGCTATGACACCACCAATGCCACCGGCCTAGGAAATGCCGCCCGCATTTCCTGCCCGGTCCTCGTTATCAACAACACCGCCGACCTCGCCTGCACTCCAAGCCATGCCCGGCGCCTCTATGATGCCATCGGTCATGACGACAAAGAGCATCACGACATCAAGGACGCCGACCATTACTATATCGAACGCCCCGACCTGCTACCGGAAGCGGTTCGGATCTGCTCCGACTGGATGTCGCGCAAGGGGTTCTCAGCGTGAGGGCGAGTTGGCGGCGGCGCGACGCTCAGATAAGGTCTCGCCATGGATGAAGCTGTCACCCTCGCAAAACACATAGACGCTGCTGACCGCGTTGTGGTCTTCACCGGAGCCGGAATTTCCACTGAAAGCGGCATCCCGGATTTCCGCTCGCCAGGCGGTGTCTGGTCGAAGATGCAGCCTATCTATTTCCAGGATTTTGTCTCTGATCGAGAGGCGCGGCGCGAAAGCTGGCGGCGAGTGTTCAATCGCACCGAAGGCTGGACCGGCGCCGAACCCAATGCCGGACATTTCGCCATCGCCAAACTGGTCGAGACTGGCAAAATCTCGAGCGTGGTGACGCAGAATGTCGACAATCTGCATCAGAATGCCGGCGTGCCGGACGAGAAAGTCATCGAGGTGCACGGTAACGCGTCCTACGCCAAATGCCTGCAATGCGGGAAACGCTATACCTATGAATCGCTGAAACCACGCTGGGAAGTAGACGAGGATCTGACCTGCGAGTTCTGCACGGGATTGCTGAAATCAGGCACGATTTCATTTGGTCAGGCGATGCCGGAAGACAAGATGACCTTTGCTGAGAGCGAAGCGCTCTCCTGTGACCTGATGATCGCGCTCGGCTCGTCGCTCGTCGTCTACCCGGCCGCAAATATCCCGATCATCGCCAAGCAGAATGGCGCAAAATATATCATCATCAATCGCGAGGAGACCGAGCACGACGTCTATGCCGACGCGGTCTTCAATACCGAGATCGGACCCCTGCTTCGCGAAACCATGACAGAGCTTGGATTACCGCTCTCCTGAGCAGGCGCACAATTGGTTAGAATCGCAACTATGTCGCCCGCGCAGTCGCCGCTACATCCCAATAGATATATCAGCGGCATGACTGCGCTGTCGTGCCTCTTTTCGTGATCACGGATTTGTGCTTTGAGAAGCCTCGTTGCACTGCACAATACCTCTTTACCCGAGGGCAAGCAGTACCCATATGTGCATAGCAGGCGGGGCCTGCTGTGAAATATCCGATAGGGAGGGCGAGCTTTGCTGGTCAATATGTTGAAGGGGAAACTCCACGCGGCGACGGTGACGCAATGCGACGTGTATTATGAGGGATCGGTCTCCATCGACCAGGACCTGCTCGACGCCGCCGGCATCCTGCCTCATGAGCGCGTGGACATCTGGAACATTACCAATGGCGAACGAATCTCCACCTATGCGATTGAAGCCCCGCGCGGCTCTCGCACGATTGGCGTGAATGGCGGCGCTGCCCGCAAGTTCGCGATGGGCGACCGCGTTGTTATCGCCGCCTTCGTCCAGATGGAGGCCGAACTGGCACGCCAACACAAGCCGCAAGTCGCCCTGATGGACGAACACAACAATATCAAGACGCCAAGCGCGGCCTACTAGACCGCCAGCGCCTTGAGCGTAGAGTTGTAGCGTAAGTGTAGACTGGGAACAGCCCGCCTAATTGGCGGGCTTTCTCAATTCGAACACGACATTCACGGTGACCGAGTAGCCAACCTCGCCGCTGGCAATCGGTGTGGCGCGGTCCATGCTGCGGGCCTCGGCCATCATCTGCATGGGTTGCGGGCGCATGCCGCCGCTCTCGGAAATCGTCACGACGCGGGCAACCTCATAGCCGGACGCCGCTGCATAGAGCTCGGCTCGGGCGATGGCTTCCTTCATCGCAATGTCCCGCGCCGCGTTCTTCGCCGCCCGGTCGTCTTCAAGCGCGAAATTGAGGCCGCTAAACGTATTGCCGCCCGCCGAAACAAGCGCATCCATGGTTTCACCGAGATTATCGAGATCGCGGACCTTCACCGTCAGCTGATTGGACGCCTGGTAGCCGGTCAGGCGCGGCTGGCCATTCTCACGATTTGAATAATCATATTGCGGTTGCAGCGAGAAATTCGAAGTCTGCATGTCGCGGCGATCCACATCAGCAGCTGTAAGCGCGTCGAACACACCGTTCATGGCCGTGGAATTCGCGGTCATCGCGGCCTGGGCGGTGTCGCCCTGGGTTTGGACGCCGGCGTTCAGGAAGGCAATATCCGGTTCGCGATTGACCGATCCCTCTGCCGAAATGCTCAGCGTCGTTTCCGGCTGAATCGAATTCGGGTGAGTAGTGTCGATCGGGTCAGCGTTGGGCGTAACGGTGGGCTCCGGCGCTGAGGCCGCAGCAATCTCCACTGGATCACTCGTGGATTCTGCGGGCGCGCTCTGCCCGTTACCGCAGGCGGCCAAAGTGACCAGTGCAAGACCAGACAACCCGGCCATAAGGTGTGATTTGTGAACGACTGTCATGCGTCCCTCCATGAGGTTCAAAAAACTTGCAGTCTCTATTGAATTGCGCCATTGCGGCGAGATCAAGTCTGACGTTTTATTCTGACGTTCATCTTGAACAAAGGGCCTGTAGCTCAGTTGGTTAGAGCGGACCGCTCATAACGGTCTGGTCGGGGGTTCAAGTCCCTCCGGGCCCACCATTTTCTTTCTTGCACAGCGAGATCGCCGACTCGGCAGGCCGAGTTCAGTCCGGGCGGGCGAAATGCTTCGAGAGCTTCAGGCCCTGGCCCTGATAGTTGCTGGTCTTGCCGCCATAGAGCGCGCTCGGTTTTGAGGCCATCGTTTCGTAGATGAGCTTCGCCACGGGCTGGCCATGCTCCAGGACGAACGGCACGTCGCGGGAGCGCACTTCGAGGACGGCGCGGCTGCCGCCTTCATTGGTACCAAAACCGGGGTCGAAGAAGCCGGCATAATGGGCCCGAAACTCACCCAGTTCCGGCGCGATCGGGGCCATTTCCGCGGCCTTGCCTGATGCGACTTTGACGGTTTCGCGGCTGGCCAGGATGTAAAACTCCTCCGGGTCCAGGATCAAGCGACCGCCCCTGGCATAGAGCGGCTCCCAGAACTGATGCACGTCATGGGCGCCGATACCGCGCAGGTCGATCAGGCCGCCATGGCGTTTGGCACGCCATCCGACAGGGCTGCGATCCGGTTGGTCGAGATCGATCGAGACCGTTTTCTCGGTCGCCCCGTCGCTTCGCCCGCGCCGCAAGCGGAGCTGGGCCAGCCGGTCACCGGGACGCACCAGGATTGGAAACGTGCGCGGACTGATTTCGAGCCACAGCGGACCAGAATAGCCGATCCCGACATCATCGAAGGCCTTGGATCGGTTGGTGACAACGCGGGTGAAGACATCAATGCGCCCGGTCGAACTTTTCGGGTTGGCGCGGCCGGAAATGCCGGCAGGCAGGCGCAGGCTTTCCTGCAAAGGGACAAGGTAGACGCAGCCGGTTTCCAGCACGGCGCCATCCTCGGTGAGCGAGATGCGGTGCAATTCGGTGCCTGGATCGGCGAGGACGTCGGCGACCTTGCGCTTGTCCCCCGGCAGGAAACTGGCGCGAATTCGGTGGGCCTCAAATCCCAGTCGCAAGTCGAGACTGGCCGGCTGAATCTGGTCAGCGTCGAGCGCGCTTTGCGACTTGATCGCGCCGCTCTCAAACAGCGCCGCCAGTTCGCGATCGGATAAAACCCCAATTTTTCCGTCAGCCATGCCTTGATCCCTTTACAGGCTAAGGCTTATGACGATGCGCCTCGAATGCAAAGGATTTCGCCATGACAAAGCGCAGCGATGATTGGGCCCCAGCCACCAAATTGGTGCGCGGTGGAACCATGCGCTCGGGGTTTGGGGAAACCTCCGAGGCGATGTTCCTGACATCAGGGTACGCGTATGACAGCGCCGAGCAGGCTGCCGCGCGTATGTCCGGAGATGAAGAAGGCTATGTCTATTCGCGCTATGGCAATCCGACCAACCAGATGCTGGCGGAACGGCTCGCCCTTCTGGAGGGTGCGGAGACTTGCCGCATCACAGCCTCTGGCATGGGGGCGATCTCGTCGGCGATGATCGCACCTTGTAGCGCTGGCGACCGCGTCGTGGCGGCGAGCGCCTTGTTCGGATCCTGCCGCCATATCTGTTCGACCATTTTGCCGCGCTATGGCGTCGAGACTGAGTTTGTAAACGGCACGGACCTCGAAGACTGGAAGCGAGCGCTGTCAAAGCCAACCCGTCTGGTCCTGATCGAAAGCCCATCCAATCCGCTGCTCGAAGCCGTTGATATCGAAGCCGTGGCCGAGCTCGCTCATGCGGCGGGCGCGCTTCTGGTTATTGACAATGTGTTTGCGAGCCCGATCCTCCAGAAACCTCTGGAGCTCGGTGCCGATCTGGTCGTCTATTCCGCGACCAAGCATATGGACGGGCAAGGCCGCGTCCTGCTCGGCGCCATTCTCGGGCAGAGCGAGTTCATTGAAGAACATATCGATCCCTGGCTGCGTCATACCGGTCCGGCGGCATCTCCGTTCAATGCCTGGGTGGTACTGAAAGGTCTGGAGACGCTGGAGCTCCGCGTCAATCAGGCGAGCGCCAATGCGGCCCAGATCGCCGACACGATTGCGGCACATCCAAATGTTCAGGCCGTGCGCTATCCGGGCCGGGAGGATCATCCGAATTTCGCTGTCCATCAGAAGCAAATGAAATCGGGCGGCACTCTCGTCGCATTCTCAATCAAGGGTGCGCGCGCTGAAGCGTTCAAAATGCTCAACGCGTTGAACCTGATTGATATCTCCAACAATCTTGGCGACACCAAATCTCTCGCCTGTCATCCGTGCTCGACCACACACCGGGCGCTGACCGAGGAAGAGCAGGCTGAAATGGGCCTCGACGAAAGCTGGATCAGGCTTTCGGTCGGTCTTGAAGATGCCGAAGACCTCAGCCGCGACCTGGTTCAGGCGCTCAATGCGCTTTGAAAGTGATCGGTGCCTCGCATGAGGCGCAGGTTTCGATTGCGGGATTCTGGTCCAGCCGGGTCACGCTGATCTTGTCGCCGCAAGACACACACTGACCATAGGTTCCGTCTGCGAGGCGGAAAAGAGCGCGCTCTATCAAAGCGAGCGTCTCTGTACCATTGCGCTCGGATGGCGACGATGGGCAGGCGTATTTGGCCTCCGCAATGAGGTCGGTCTCTCCACGTTTTCTACGTGTGGATTTCCCCGCCACGACAGCCAAATCCTTGAGGTCAGGATCGGTCGGCGTCTTCATAAGCAGTATCCTGTGGACTCTTTAAGGGCTTGGCAAGCCTAGCAGGGCAAAAGAGTGGCCCTACATATCGATAATCGAAAGATTCAGCGCGGGAGATGGGCTCATGGGCGATGAAATACCCCTGAAAATGACCGGGGTGAGCAAATGGTTCGGGAGTTTCCGAGCTGTTTGCGAGCTGGATTTTGACGTACCAAAGGGCTCCATCGTCGGATTCCTCGGTCCCAATGGGGCCGGCAAATCGACCAGCCTGCGCATGGCGCTCGGCGTGCTTTCGCCTGATCGCGGCGAGGTCAGCTTGCTGGGCCAGCCGCCAAATCTGGAGTCGCTCAAGCGCGTCGGCTTCCTGCCGGAAGAACGCGGCCTCTACAAGAAGATGAGCGCGCGGCAGATCATCACCTATTTTGCGCGCCTCAAAGGCATGACGCATAGCGAGGCCAAGGCCCGCGCCGACGAATTGCTCGACATGATGGGGCTTGGCGAGTTCGCCCGCAGCCGCGTCACCAAATTGTCCAAAGGCATGGCGCAGAAGGTCCAGATCCTCTCGGCCCTCGCCCACCGGCCGGAATTCCTGATCCTGGACGAACCCTTTTCCGGTCTCGACCCGGTTAATCAACAGGCGCTGGAAGATCTCATCGTCGAGGAGCACAAACGCGGCGCCACGATCATCTTCTCGACCCATGTCATGGAGCATGCTGAACGGCTGTGCGAAAAAATCGTGATGATGGCGCGGGGACGCAAAGTCTTTGACGGCACGCTCGACGACGCCTTCACGGCTCTTGGCCGCGCTGTGCATATTGGCGCTCAGGAGGGCTTCGATCTCGGAGCCGCAATCGCGCCGGCTGGCTTCGACGCAGTGCGCGACGGAGATCATTGGCGCATTAGCCTGACGCAAGCCCAGACGTCGCAGGATGCCTTGCGCGCAGCGATTGACGCCGGCGCCCCGATCACCAGTTTTACGCCGGAAGAAGCGCGTCTGCGTGATGTCTTCGTCTCGCTGGTCAGCGAAGCCGAAGCTCAGGATTTGACCGACACATTGGCGGCGGATGCTGCTCAAGGGAGGGATGCCGCATGATCCGCTCGACTTATCTCGTCGCCCGCCGGGATTATCTCGGCTATGTCTCGGCCTGGGGATTCTGGCTCGGGCTTCTGTTTACGCCAATCATCCTCGGCATCTTCATTCTGGCACCAACCTTTGCCCAGAACGCACAGCCAACGCGCTACTACACGATCATCGAACAGGGCACGGACTTTACCGAGGCGATGAGGGCTCAAATGTCCGGCGCGGAGACGCGCACCGCGCGCCTGATGCTCGACCCGATGTCGATTGCCGAAGGCTCATCCAGCGATACGCTGGCAGCGTTTGATACGGCGCTGGAAAACGGCGCAACCGTCCGGGAGGCCTTCGAAACGGCGGGTGGCAATCCCGAAACATTGCCACGGGCCGACTTTGTCGAAGTTGCACCGCCCGTGCGAACTGGGGCGGAACTTGCCCCGTACCTGGTCGGTGAAATTCTGATTGATACCGCCGAAGGGCCTCAGCCCTTGTTCGCCGCGCTGCTGGTCAATGAAGATACGCAGGAAATCGAGTACTGGTCGGAGAATTTGCAAGCGCGCACGTTGATCTCAGCGGCGCGTCAGGCGGAGCAGGATCTGCAACTGGACCGCGCTTTGGCGGCCGTAAATGTCAGCCGCGATGTCCTGACTGAAGCGCGCGCCGCGCGTCGGGACGTGAAACAGCAACGTGTTCGAACCGGCGAAGATGCTGATGAAGGTTCAGAAGTTACCCAGGCTGATCAGGCCCCGTTCGTCGTCTCCATCATGATGGCGTTCTCGCTCTGGTTCCTGATTTTCTCGGTCATCAATTACCTGCTCATGGGCACGATTGAAGAACGTTCGAACAAGATATTTGACAGCCTGCTGACCTCGGTGAAGCTTCCACATTTGCTGGCCGGTAAATTGATCGCGGTACTCCTATTGGCGCTGACGCTGATGGCGTTCTGGGGCTTTGGATCGACGCTACTGACCTGGTTCATGCGCGACAGCATCCCGGACGACGTTGGCAGTTTCCTCGGTTCGATGATCACCGCAGCCGCCAATCCGGCGCTGTTCTTGCCGGCCATCATCAGCTTCGTGCTCGGCTATCTGATGTATGGCTCGATGTTCCTGGCGCTCGGGTCCTTGTGCGACACGATCCAGGAAGCGCAGACTCTGATGACGCCGCTCTTCGTGACCCTGATGGCGCCGCTGGCCATGCTCGCCTTCGCGGTACAGGACGCGGAATCTGCCTTGATCGAGATCATGGCCTGGGTGCCGTTTTTCACGCCTTTCCTGCTGATCCTGCGAATGCCTACGGAGCCACCGATCTGGGAAGTGTTGGCTCAGCTCGGCATGATGGCGCTGACGACTTATATCATCCTGCAACTGGCGACCCGCGTATATCGCGCAGGCGCGGTTCACGGCGCCGGCGTCAATGACGTCATGGCCTTCTTCAGCAAGCTCATCCCGGGCAAAAAATCAGCGGCCTAGACCGACTGTTCCTTGATCGCATCAAAGGAGTCGGCCTTGGCGAGGTCGGGGAACAGGCGCGTCCATAGGAGCGCGACCCCGATCGCAACTGAGCCGCCCAGGATGACCGCCCCGATCGGCCCGAGGAATCGCGCAGCGACCCCGCTTTCAAACTCGCCAAGTTCATTCGAGGCCGAGATGAAAATGAATGATACCGACGTGACCCGGCCTTTCATTTCGTCCGGTGTCGCGAGCTGGATCAGCGACGCGCGGACATATACCGAAATCTCGTCAGCCGCGCCGGTAATGATCAGCGCGACAATGCTGAGCCAGAAATATGGGGACAGGCCGAAGACCAGTGTGGCAACGCCGTAAATGCCCACCGCCCAGAACATCCACGCGCCGACGCGCCGGGCGAGCGGCCGTCGGGCCAGCAGGAATGCCACGGTCAGGGCCCCAATGGCCGGTGACGCGACCAGGAATCCAAGTTCCGCTTCCCCGACATGCAGCACATCGCGCGCGAACACTGGCAGCAAAGCGACGACGCCGCCAAAGAACACCACGAACAGGTCGAGAGAGATGGCGCCCAGGACGATCTTGTTGCGGCCAATATAGCGTATGCCCTCGAACATCATGTCGAGGCCTTTGGCATTGTTCAGCTTTTCGTGCGCCGGTGTTTTCGCGGTCGCAATCGATATGATCGCAAACGCGATCAGGACGAATGCCGCGCAATAGACAAACGTGAGGCCGCCCGCCGCGAGGAATAGTCCGCCAAGCGCGGGCCCGGCAATTTTGGCCGTCTGAAATCCGAGTGAGTTGAACGCAATTGCCGTCGGCAGCTCGCTGCGCGGAACCAATTGCGGGTAGAGCGCATTGGCAGCTGCCGGGGTAAACGCGTTGACGAAACCGAGCAGGACCGCGACGGAGAATATGATCCGCAAAGCCTCGCGCGCGGGCAGAAAGATGGTCGCCAGCAAGGCAGCGGTTCCGGCGAGCCGCAAAACATTACTGACCACGAGGATCATTTTTCGATTGAGCCGGTCAGCTGCCTGGCCACCGATCAGTGAGAACAAGAGCACGGGAATAAACTGTGCGAGGCCAACCAGGCCAATCATGAACGCCGCTTGCGGGATTTCGAGCCCTAGGCCGCCGCTCTCGATCGGATCACGCGCCAGTGCATAGACCTGCCAGCCAATCGCCACAGCCTCCATCTGACGCGCCGCAGCCACGGCCACACGCATCAGCCAAAACTGCAAATACGCCCTGTGGCGAAATATGGAAAGAGAGGGCGCGAGCGTCATCCGACGCCTCGTAAACCCCTACAGGAACAAGGCAATGACAAAATTTGTCAATGACACTTGACATGTCAAGTTCACTTGTCTAAATGACAAGCATACTTTACACACGAGTACACCATGTCCGTTCTTAAACACCCGCATACGCCTGTGATCATGACGACCATTTTCTGCCTGCTCATGCAGATTGGATTTGCGCTCAGCATTTTCGGGCCCGCCTGGCTGAGCCCGATCCTGTCACTTCCGGCCCTCGGTCTCATCACCTGGCTCTGGCGCCGTGCGGAACGCGAAAATCAACACAATCGGGCCTTTACCGAGCTCGTCATCTAACCCTCCCGGAGACCCATCTTATGTCCCAGCAAACTTTCAAATCCGCATCCAAGCGTTATTGGCGCGCCTTCGTGCCGACCATGGTCGTATACCTGATCGCAACCCTGGCAGGCTCATTCTACCTGAAGACGTTCGACGTTGAACCGACATGGCTCCAGGCGACGGTCGCCGTGGCCTGCACTCTGCCCATGCTGCTATTTCTGTTCATTCAGATCCGCTATTTCCTGGAAACCGACGAATACAATCGCATGATCCAGCTCAAGGGGTTTGCGATTGGTTCAGGGATCACGGTCGGGGCAATATTTCTGATCGGCTTCCTGCAAATGTTCCACGTGATCGATCGCGTCGAGGTGTTCTGGTTCGGACCTGCTTTCTTCATCGCCTACGGCATCTCAACCTATCTGCTCGGCGGGAGACAGTGCCTGTGAAGAATATCATCAAGGCGCTCCGTGCCGACCGTGGCTGGAGCCAGGCGGCACTTGCAGACCAGCTCGGCGTGTCGCGTCAGTCCGTCAACGCCATCGAAACCGGCAAATACGATCCGTCGCTGCCGCTCGCATTTTCGATCGCACGCCTGTTCGGAAAATCGATCGAAGAAATCTTCGAAGACGAGACCGCCACAGACGCCAAGCTTGCGGCAGAATAGACGCCCAACAAAAGAGGGGGTGCGGACCTTGCGGCTCGCACCCCCGTTTTGGCGTCATTTGTGTCGCTAGTGACAAGTTCCGCTAAGTCCCTGTCTTCGCGCCTCAATTGAGACCTGAAACTTCCCGTTCTGCTCGCGCAGTTTTGTTAAGTCCCACCATCCAGTTCCCCGTTACCGGTGTTCTTTCTGGCCTACGTTGCGGCTCGTGCCCCGTTCGTAGATATGGCCCTGCTTCCTGCCTCTAGTTGGCCGTCCACAGACATCGCGTTGCCTTTCCCTTCATCTCCTCCGGTTTCCTTCGCAGCCCCCCATTTCTGAGGTTCGCTCCTGATCCGGCATCGTCCGGGCGCGACGTTCTTTCGGCGGCTCCTCCCGGTGGCTTCCCGGTGTTCGCTGCCGACGGATTTAGAAAAGACTCAGATCGAAAAAGAGTCGATAGGCGACGGTCAAGATTCATGGCGAATCAGGGAAGCTCTCCACAGAAAGCGAGAGTCTGTGGACAAGTTGAGTCTTTCGTTCCGGATTCGAACCAAACCTGTTCGCAAACAGTGTCAGGCTTGCCGCCTCATAGCATGTCGATGAGGGCTGTCTACCGGTTTTCGCTCAGGATTGGCTGGCCGTTATTCTTCGTCATTGATGAATTCGATACCCACATCGGTGCGGGTGCGCCAACGCATCCGGCCGCGGCGTTTGACGCCATAGCGCGAAATGTTCACGACCATGCCGTCGAGCAGACTGTCGCCATTCTCGAAGCGCAAGCGTGCGCCATTTGCAGACAGATCGAGGGCAATACCGCGTTTGAGGAACCGGCCACTGTTCGATTTTGCAACAACATCCGCATAGGTGTCGTTTCGCTCAGCGACGCGTCGCTCAACGATTTCAGCCTCTTCTTCGACCCCTATTTCAGGTTCTTTGGCCCGTTTGAACCAATCAAACACGTGTAGTCTCCTTCCGCAGTGCCTAAGGAGTAGCAATCAGCGTGCCAGTTTAGCTTTGCGACAGTCTCAGTGTTTTCGGGTTGATCGTTCGATAGAAACAAGCTTTTCGACCGGTGTGACACGCGGCGCCGGTCTGGCGCACCTTCAAGAGCACGGCATCCTGATCGCAATCGACCAGAACCTCGATAACCTCCTGGATATGTCCGGAGGTTTCGCCCTTGACCCAGAGCTCTTGTCGCGAGCGGCTCCAATAGGTCCCGCGACCCGTTTCCAGCGTCGCCCGCAGCGCGGCCTCATTCATCCAGGCCAGCATCAGGATTTCGTTCGTGTCGGCGTCCTGGGCGATTGCCGTAATCAGGCCATCGGTATTGAATTTCGGTCGCAACTCATCCGTCTCGTCCTGATCGGCTTTGTTGGTCAGCGGCGGCTCAAATGACATTTTCGGCTCTCAGTCTGTCTCGGTCTTCGAGGCTGTAGCCCAGGATGTCGAGAATTGCATCAGTGTCTTGACCGAGCGCAGGGCCGGCGCTCGCCACTGCGCCTGGCGTATCGCTCAGTTTTGGAAAGACCGCCTGCATTGGCACGTCACCACCAACCAGCGGAGAGACGACACGCACAATCGCCTCGCGCGCCTTGATATGGGCGTCGACCAGCATGTCCTTTGCGGTGTTCACCGGGCCGCAGGGGATAGCGTGGGCCTCACATTGGCGCAGCACTTCGGCAATGGAATTGTTGCGTGTCCAGACGGCAATCAATGCGTCGAGTTCAGCCTGATGTTCGCCGCGCGCATCATGCGTGGCATAGCGTGGATCCTCCGCCCAATCTGTGCCGATCATCCTGGCCAGGCGTTCAAACAGCGTGTTCTGATTGGCGCCGATGATCACCATGCCGTCACTGCACGGATAGACCCCGGACGGCGCAATGCGCGGCAGGATTCCGCCGGTGCGTTCGCGGGTATGTCCACCCAGCGCGAATTCCGGAATCAGGCTCTCCATGAAGGCCATGACGCTTTCATAGATCGCCGCATCGACGACTTGTCCGCGCCCTGATTTTTCGCGGTGATAAAGCGCCATCATGGTGCCGAGCGCGGCGAACGTGCCGGTCATCGTGTCGCCGAGGCTGACACCGGCGCGGGCTGGCGGACGATCAGGTTCACCGATCAGGTGGCGCAGACCGCCTTTCGCTTCGCCAACGCTGGCATAGCCGGGCTTGTGGCTTTCCGGGCCCGTCTGTCCGTAGCCTGACACGCGGGTGATCACCAGGCGCGGATTGATCGCGTGCAGCACATCCGGCCCCAGCCCCCATTTCTCGAGCGTGCCGGGGCGAAAATTCTCGACCAGGACATCGGCAGTGCTGACCAGGCGTTTGAGGATATCCTGCCCCTGGGCAAGGCGCAGATTGAGCGTCAGCGACCTCTTATTGCGGGCAATAATCGCCCAGAAAACGCTCGCATCATTAACCTTCACGGCGCCCCAATCTCTTGCGGGATCAGGCCGGTCAGGCGCTTCAATCTTGATCACCTCGGCACCAAAATCGCCCAGCAGCTGGCCGCAAAACGGCCCGGCGATGAGCTGGCCGAGTTCCAGCACGCGCAAGCCGGCAAGCGGCGATTGTACAATCGGATCTGTCATTCGCCCTCAATGACCGCTAAATGGAGGCCATGACAAGACGTATAGATATTGTGGAAGTCGGACCGCGCGACGGTTTGCAGAACGATCCGAGCGATCTCAGCACCGATCAGAAGCTGGAATTCATCGCCCGCCTGGAAGCCTGCGGCGTGAAACGGATGGAGTCAGGCTCTTTTGTTTCGCCCAAGGCGGTCCCCAAAATGGCAGATAGCGGCGAGGTTTTCCGCGGTCTCGATCGGACAGGCAAAGTGCGCCATATCGCACTCGCCTTGAATGAAAAGGGCATCCGGCGCGCCATTGATGCGCAGGCCGATGAAATCAATTTCGTCCTGGTCGCCGGCGAAGGCTTCGGCGTGCGCAACCAGCGCATGACGCCCCAACAGAGCGCCGATATGCTGGCGAACTGCGCACCGCTTGTGCATGAAGCGGGGATTCCACTCTCGGCGACCGTCTCGGTGGCGTTTGGCGACCCGTATACGGGCGAAGTCGACCCGGGTGTGGTGGCGAACCTGGCAGCGCAGGCCCAAAGGGCAGGCGTTGCTGAAGTGGGCCTCGGCGACACGATTGGGGTCGCGACGCCCTGGGATGTTCGCACGGTCATTGAACGCGTGCGAATGGAAGCGCCGGATGTCTATCTGCGTCTTCATTTTCACGATACGCGCGGCGCAGGCCTCGCCAATGTCGCCGCGGCTGTGGAGGCCGGGGTAGATGTCATCGACGCAAGCTGCGGCGGAATTGGCGGCTGCCCCTTTGCTCCTGCCGCGACCGGCAATGTCGCGACCGAAGACGTGGTCTATATGTTGGAACGGGCTGGATTTGAGACCGGGCTCGATCTTGGGAAACTCATCGAGACGGCGAAATGGCTGGAAACCGCGCTTGGACATTCTGTGAGTTCCAGCCTGAGCAAGGCCGGCGGATTCCCGAACTAAAGGGACCCGCCCGCGAGCGCTAGCTCGCGCCATCCTCCTCCGGCTGGAAGCGCGTGACGAGCTCGACAATTACAACCGCGAGGCCAAATCCGGCCAGACCCACGGTCCACCAGATCGACGGCGCGAACATCTCGTAATGGCCGTCACTATCGCTGAGGCTGATACCGGCGAACACGATCATGCCGAACACCCAGCAAGCGAGATTGATGAGGAAGCCAAGACGAAGGGCCGCCAGTGATTTCTTGGCCTTTTTCTCACGTTGTTGGGCCGCTTCCGTCTGCTCATTTACCGTCAGCGCGATGACATCGACATTAAACGCGGCCGCCAGGGCCATGACAGATTCCTTGGAAGCCGGGTCGCCATTCTCGATCCGCTGTACGGTTCTGAGACCGAGGCCTGCAAGTTCGGCGAGGTGTTCCTGAGACCAAAACCGTTCTTCTCTCCAACGTTTGATCTTGGCGGCGTCTGGGCGTGTTTGCATAATATTGCTCCTTGAAAAGCGTGTCTGAACTGTGGGTCCAGTTTGCGCCGAGACAGCCCCCAATTACCACGCCAGACCCATGTCACAAGCCCGCCAGCATCACGCCACGGCCCCGCCAGAGCGCCGCCAAATCGTCTGGAAGCCTGATTGCGCCGCGAGGACAGGGATTGCGTGATCCTCAATCCCAATCGATAGTTGGGCCGATCGGGAGGCCATCAACATGTATCAAGTCAATCTCACAGAATCCTATTTTCCACCGCAAGGCGGCGACGAGCCAGCGCCAATGACGATTGGCGACATGTTGCGTCACTCGACGACGAATGCGCCAGATGCGATGGCGCTGAAAGAGCTTTCTTATGAGGGCGACATCGGCCGGACCTGGACCTATTCAGAACTTCTCGCCGATTGCGAACGCCTTGCCCGCGCGCTGGCCAGTCGTCACGCTGAAGGCTCCCGGATTGCGGTCTACGCCAATAATGTGCCTGAATGGGTCTTGCTTGAACTTGCCTGCGGCCTTGCGGGCGTCATCCTGGTCACGGTGAACCCGGCCTATCAGAAACGCGAGCTGAAATACGTGCTCGAACAATCCCGGTCGGAAGCCATCTATTATGTCGCCGATTTTCGCGGCAATCCGATGCAAGAGATTGCCGACTCGGTTTGCGACGAGATCCCGGGCATCAAGCACCGGATCCTGCTGACGGATCACGATGCACTCTATGCTGGGGAAGAGACGGGCGAGACGCGCAACCCGAAGCCGAATGACGCCGTGCAGATTCAATACACGTCCGGCACCACCGGATTCCCGAAAGGCGCCCTGCTGCATCATAATGGACTGGTACGAAACGGCGTCGACACGATGAACCGCGCCGGCGTCAATCCGGGCGACGCGTTCGTTCACAATATGCCGCTCTTCCACACGACGGGCTGCGCCATCCTGGTCCTCGGCGGCCTCGGCACGGGCGGTACGATGCTGCTGGCCCCGATGTTTGATCCGGAGATGATTGTCAGGGTGATTGAGCGCGAGAAGACTCGCTTCATCCTTGGTGTCCCGACCATGCTGGTCGCGCTCATTCACGAAGTTCGCCAGTCCGGTCGCGATGTCTCATCTGTCGAGCGCATCATGTCAGGCGGCTCGATGGTGCCACCGCAGCTTTGCCGGGATGCGCTCGAAACGCTCGGGGCGCCGATCCAGATTGTCTATGGCCAGACCGAAACTTCGCCTGTGCTGACCCAGGCCTGGCACGAAGACACGGAAGAAGACCTGACACAAACCATCGGCCAGCCGGTCGCCTAAACCGAAATTTCGATCCGCGATCCGCAAACCAATTCGGTGCTACCTGTAGGCGAACAGGGCGAAATCTGCGCCCGCGCTTATAGCGTCATGCTGGGATACAATGACAATCCAGAGGCGACCGCCGCGACCATCGACAATGAAGGCTGGCTGCACACAGGTGACCTCGGCACCATCGATGCACGGGGCTATGTGAAGATTACCGGTCGCGTCAAAGAGATGATCATTCGCGGCGGCGAAAACCTGTTCCCGGCCGAAATCGAAAATGCCATGCTCGAACATGATGCCATCGACGAGGTTGCTGTTGTCGGTGTCCCGGACGAGAAATGGGGCGAGCAGGTGGCGTGTTTCATCCGCAGTGAGTCAGACCACGCGTTCAGCCCGGATGAACTGAAAGGCTTCGTTCGCGAGCGCCTGTCACCGCAGAAAACACCAGCCTACTGGATTCAGGTCTCGGAATGGCCGCTGACTGGTTCTGGAAAAATCCGCAAGTTCAAACTCGCGGAGGAGTTTGAAGCCGGGCAACATACGCCAATGGGCTAGTCTGCCGGCGCGTATTGCATGTTGATCAGCGTGCAGTCGCGTCCGGCTTGGCGTACGATCAGCGAATACTGACGGTCTGCTTCATCATGCGCCGTAAGTTCGACATCGAACGGGGTGCCGAGCTCGACATAATGCAGGAATTCCATGCCGCCGCTTTGATTGGTTAGCCGCCGCCCAAGCAGCAAGTCGCCGAACTGACGACCGACTTCGCCCATATGCGTGGAATTCACATGGTCGCCTGAGCCGCCAATATAAGGATGCGCGGGCCGCAGGCCATTCGCCTTGGTGATCAGGCCTCTTGTGGTCACGGCCCCCTCATGCGTCAGAGGCGCAAGAAAACGCTCTGACTGAGTTGCCACGCCGACCGCTTCCTTGGCCGCATAGGCGAATACCGGAGGATCGGGTTTGACGATCTTCTCTTTCGCTTCCTCGCGCCAGCCTTCGAAATTGCGGGTCCGGAAGGTCACGCCCTGCCCGCTCATCCGGGCGACGCGGTGATCGTGCTCGTCAAAAAATTCCAACTGGTATCGCGCACGATCCTGATCGCGTGTCGTTCCATATACGCCCCGGACAGGTAGTCCGACGGTCGGCGGACCGCACGTCCACTCGACTTGCGTCAGTGCCGTCCAGACATCCGGATCGAACGTCCCCAGGAATTCGCCCGAATCGATCGAGGCCCAGAAATTGATGGTCTGCACCAGAATCGGGTGAACCGGGCTCAGGTTCAGCCACGGCCAGACCTTGGCATCTGTCGAACACTCAAACGCCACGGATCCATCGTCCTGCAGCCTTTGATTAGCGGTGTAGAGGTCTGAAAACGGGCGTGGCATCTCCGCAAATTCGCAGAACTTGCACTGCCCCGCAATGGCCGAAAGAGACGCTTGACGCAGGGACCGCGCGATTCGGTCGCAGCCTTGGCTGAACCGACGTGTTGTCACCCCGCAAACAAGGTGGTAGGTGCCCGCACAAGTTTCAGGAATAGGTGCGCCCGCGCCCCCGATTCCTATTGGTTCAGACCCAGGGCAATTTCGCCCTACAGCTTACGGACGACGCCTTGGCCGCAGCATCTGCTACCACTGCCAGTGAAGCCGCCCGCCGCTATGCCGGCGCGCTGTTTGATCTTGCCAAAGAAAAAGGGGAACTCGCAGCGATTGCGGGCGACCTGAAAACTGTTGAAGGCCTTGCCACCGACAGCGAAGACCTGACCCGTTTGCTCGAAAGCCCGGCTTTCGCGCGTGAAGACAAGGTCAAGGCACTCGTCGCCGTCGCAGAGCAGGCTGGCCTGTCAAAAACCGCAACCGGATTTATCGGCACGATGGCCCAGAACGGCCGCGCCGGTGACCTGGTTGGTGCGGCGAAGCATTTTGATGAACTCTATGCCAAGGAACGCGGCGTGAAACGCGCTGTCGCCCGCACGGCAAAAGATATGAGCGCTGAGCAGCGCAGCCGGCTTGAGCAAGTGCTCGCCAAGGCTGTCGGTAGCGACGTGGAATTAGAGACGGAGGTCGACCCGGCCCTCGTCGGTGGCATCCAGCTGCGCATTGGATCAACTCTGATCGATGCCAGTGTGGCTGCTAAATTGGATCGTATGAACACCGCCATGAAGGGAGCGTAAGACGCCTCATGTCTATTAGCGCAGCAGAAATCTCCGGCATCCTGAAGTCGCAGATCGAAAATTTCGGCGTCGAGGCTGAAGTCTCAGACGTTGGTCAGGTCCTCTCCGTTGGCGACGGTATTGCCCGCGTCTACGGCCTCGACAACGTTCAGGCCGGCGAGATGGTCGAATTTGACGGCGGCATCAAAGGTATGGCGCTCAACCTCGAGAGCGACAATGTTGGTGTCGTTATCTTTGGTGATGACCGCGGTATTAAAGAAGGCGACACCGTCAAACGCCTCGACGAGATTGTCTCGGCACCAGTCGGCAAAGGCCTGCTCGGCCGTGTCGTTGATGCGCTCGGCAACCCGATCGATGGCAAAGGCCCGTTGACCGATGTTGCATCGCGAAATCGTGTCGATGTTAAAGCCCCAGGCATCATCCCACGTAAATCCGTGCACGAGCCAATGATGACCGGTATCAAGGCCATCGATGCCATGATCCCGGTTGGTCGTGGTCAGCGCGAATTGGTCATTGGTGACCGTCAGACCGGCAAGACCGCTGTCTGCGTGGACACCATCCTGAACCAGAAAGAAACCAACGCCGCCGCCAAAGACGATAGTGAGAAGCTGTTCTGTATCTATGTCGCTGTCGGCCAGAAACGCTCGACCGTTGCTCAGGTTGTGAAGACCCTCGAAGAGCGCGGCGCACTTGATTACACCGTGGTTGTGTCAGCCACCGCGTCTGAGCCAGCTCCGCTGCAATACCTCGCACCGTTTACCGGTTGTACGATTGGCGAATTTTTCCGCGACAATGGCATGCACGCCCTGATCATTTACGATGATCTGTCGAAGCAAGCTGTGTCTTATCGCCAGATGTCTCTGCTCCTGCGTCGCCCGCCGGGCCGCGAAGCTTATCCTGGCGACGTTTTCTATCTTCACTCCCGTCTGCTCGAACGGGCAGCGAAAATGAACGAGAACGAGGGCGCTGGTTCTCTGACGGCCCTGCCGATCATTGAAACCCAGGCGAACGATGTTTCGGCCTATATTCCGACCAACGTGATTTCGATCACCGATGGTCAGATCTTCCTCGAAACCGACTTGTTCTATCAGGGCATTCGCCCCGCGGTGAACGTGGGTCTGTCGGTC
The DNA here is from genome assembly GCA_024742355.1 of Hyphomonadaceae bacterium. Lineage (GTDB taxonomy): Bacteria > Pseudomonadota > Alphaproteobacteria > Caulobacterales > Hyphomonadaceae > Henriciella. The sequence goes on from JANSYM010000011.1 coordinate 32,193, forward strand.
TCTCGTGTGGGCTCTGCCGCTCAAACGAAAGCGATGAAGAAGGTTGCTGGCTCGATGAAGGGTGAACTCGCCCAATATCGTGAGATGGCCGCATTTGCGAAGTTTGGTTCGGATCTCGACGCCGCGACGCAACAGCTTCTGGGCCGTGGTGAGCGTCTGACCGAGCTGCTCAAGCAGCCGCAATACAGCCCGCTCCTCATGGAAGAGCAGGTTTGCGTGATCTATGCTGGTACGCGTGGCTATCTCGATGGTGTCGCAACCAAGGACGTCACCCGATACGAAGCTGAACTCCTTTCTTTCATCCGGAACGACAAGAAGGACCTGCTGAAGCAAATCCGCGACGAGAAAGCTCTGTCTGAAAGCGTTGAAAGCGGCATCAAGGATGCGCTGGAAGCCTTCGGAAAGACCTTCGCTTAAGTTTGAACCTCACGACCAGGAGCCGGTGACCGCATGTCAGGCCTCAAGGAACTGAAAAACCGGATCGGAAGTGTGAAATCCACACAGAAGATCACCAAGGCGAAGCAGATGGTTGCTGCTGCGAAACTGCGCCGGGCGCAGGAAGCGGCAGAGGCCTCCAAGCCTTATGCGAGCCGTATGGCAAATGTCGTGGCCAACCTTACCGCCTCTATGGGCGAAGGCGCTGGCGGACCGAAACTGCTGGCCGGTTCCGGCGATGACAAGGTCCACCTGCTTGTCGTAATGACGGCAGAGCGCGGTTTGTGCGGTGGCTTCAACGCCAATACCGCCAAAGCGGCGCGCCTGAAGATCGAAGAGCTCAAAGCCGCTGGCAAAGAGGTCAAGATCATCACCGTCGGCAAGAAGGGCCGCGAGGTCCTCAAGCATGCCTATTCGGATATGTTCATCGATCATGTCGATCTCTCCGACGCCAAGGACAAGTTCACACCGTTCGCGATTGGCCTCGGTCACGATCTGACCAAGCGTTTCGAAGATGGCGAGTTTGATGTCGCGACCCTGGTCTTTTCCGAGTTCAAGAACGTTCTGACGCAAACACCGGTCGCCAAGCAGCTGATCCCGGCCGAAGCGCCGGATGATGCTGAAACGATCGATCTTGGCGGCGCTATCTATGCTTATGAGCCGTCAGAACCTGAAATCCTGGAAGCCTTGCTGCCGCGATACCTGAACACGCAGATCCTGTCTGCAATGCTGGAAAACGCGGCCGGTGAGCAAGCTGCTTCGATGACCGCCATGGACAATGCGACGCGCAATGCCGGTGAGCTGATCGACAGCCTGACCCTGCAATATAACCGCGCCCGTCAGGCCCAGATTACCAAAGAGCTGATCGAGATCATCTCTGGTGCGGAGGCGCTCTAGGCCATGTCGTTCTGGATCTACGAACATTTCAGCAAGAAGCGCGCGCGTCTGCATTCAAGCAGCTGCCGTTATTGCAATGATGGTCAGGGCGTCGGCGGCGACCAGACCAATGATGATGACAAATGGCACGGCCCGTTCAGCACGTATGCTGAAGCCGAAGCCGCTATGCTGGCGCTTGGTCATAAGGACGCGCGCGCCTGTGGCACGTGCAAGCCAGGCCAAACCGACGCTAAACCCGCTGCGGCGCCTGCCGCTGCAGCCCCTCAAACAACCGCTGCCCCAAAGGCGGCCCCGAAACCTAAACCCGCTCCTAAGGAGACGTCTCGCATGGACCTTTCTAAAGCGACTGGCCGCGTAAGCCAGGTTATCGGCGCTGTTGTCGACGTTGAGTTCGATGGCGCCCTTCCGGACATTCTGAACGCCCTCGAATGTGAAAACAATGGCAACCGCCTCGTCCTCGAGGTTGCTCAGCACCTCGGCGAGAATGCGGTCCGCACAATCGCCATGGACTCGACCGAAGGTCTCGTCCGTGGTCAGGCTGTCGCCGATATGGGTGAGCCGATCAAAGTGCCGGTTGGCCCGGCCACACTCGGCCGCATCATGAACGTTGTTGGTGAGCCAATTGACGAGCGCGGCCCGGTCGAGACCGATCTGCGCGCCCCAATCCATGCCCCTGCCCCAGACTTTGTTGACCAGTCAACAGAAGCTGAGGTTCTGGTCACCGGGATCAAGGTTATCGACCTGCTCTGCCCATACACCAAAGGTGGTAAGATTGGTCTGTTCGGCGGCGCCGGTGTTGGTAAGACCGTTCTCATTCAGGAACTGATCAACAACATCGCGAAACTGTTCGGCGGTTACTCTGTGTTTGCTGGCGTCGGCGAGCGGACACGTGAAGGTAACGATCTCTATTACGAGATGCAGGACGCCAACGTGATCGATCTCGAAGGCGAAAGCCGTGCGACCCTGGTCTATGGCCAGATGAACGAGCCTCCAGGAGCCCGCGCACGTGTGGCTCTGACTGGCCTCGCCCAGGCTGAGTATTTCCGCGATGTCGAAGGCAAGGACGTTCTGTTCTTCGTCGACAATATCTTCCGCTTCACCCAGGCTGGTTCTGAGGTGTCTGCGCTGCTCGGCCGTATTCCGTCTGCTGTGGGCTATCAGCCAACACTGGCCACTGACATGGGCGGCCTGCAAGAGCGGATTACGACGACAACCAAGGGGTCGATTACGTCTGTGCAAGCCGTTTACGTGCCTGCAGATGACTTGACCGACCCAGCGCCAGCGACCTCGTTTGCGCACCTTGATGCGACGACCGTTCTGAACCGTGCGATCTCGGAAAAGGGTATCTACCCAGCTGTGGATCCACTCGACTCCACATCACGTATTCTCGATCCCCTGATCGTTGGTCAGGACCACTATGAAGTGGCCCGCGGCGTCCAGGAAATCCTGCAGCGCTATAAAGAACTGCAAGACATTATCGCCATTCTCGGCATGGACGAACTGTCTGAAGAAGACAAACTCGTCGTTGCTCGCGCCCGTAAGGTTGAGCGCTTCCTGTCTCAACCGTTCGACGTGGCCGAGGTCTTCACCGGCTCTCCAGGCGTCCAGGTGAAACTGGAAGACACGGTTGCCGGCTTTAAAGGCCTGATCGAAGGTGAGTATGACCACCTGCCAGAGCAAGCTTTCTACATGGTTGGCTCGATCGACGACGCGAAAGCCAAAGCTGAAAAAATGCTGGCTGACGCCGCCTAAGCAAACTGAATTTGGCCCGCTTCGGCGGGCCGAACCCTTTCGACGAAAGCGTGTCTCATGGCTGACAAATTGCATTTCTCACTCGTTTCACCGGCTCGGGAACTGTTTTCCGGCGACGTCGACCACGTCATTGCGCCCGGTTCAGACGGCGAGTTCGGCGTTCTGGTGAACCATGCGCCATTCATGACCACGCTGAAGAATGGCGTTGTCCGCGTCGAAGACAATGGTGAGACGACCATGCGCCTGTTCGTGCGCGGCGGCTTTGCCGATGTCACTCCAGCTGGCCTGACCATCCTCGCTGAAGAAGCCGTCAATCTCGACAGCGTTTCGGTTGAGAGCGTGCAGAAAGAGTATGACGAAGCCCATCGTGCCCTCCTCGCCGAAGGCAAGGACGGGAATGTCGCGCTCGAAGAGCAAGTGGCTTATCTCGAAGACCTGAAAGCGGCGCTGGTCAACTAGGCGCCTGCGCTACCCAAACACAGCAATCGTCTGGCGCCCAACCAGGATTGGCTCGCCATGGCGATTCCACAGACGCATGGACTGGCTGGAATAGCCGTCCTTGGCGAGCTGCGCCGTATGTTGCGCGAAATACCAGCCGTCAGGGTCAGTCTGGATTTCATCGGTCATGAACTCGGCCATCCAGGTCATCGAACTGATGCGTGAGGGCACGGCCAGCATAGACATGGCGGCCGGTGGCGGGGCGTCACCGATGGCGAGAATTGCCGTGGCGTCCTGCGGCGTGTTCGGGTCACGGTGGCGCATCCACAATCCAATCGATTTTTCCTGCGACCCGGAGATTGGACGCCCACCGGTGGCGAGCAGCATGTCAAAATTCTGGGAAAATCCGGGGCGCGGGCGACCCTCGCCGAAGAAGGACTCAATCTCTTCCGGCGACCGCGCCATGGGCATGGGCATGTCATCGAAGTGCAGGGAGCTCTCACGGCGGGCACCGAACGCGAAGATCGATTGTGCTGCGACGCCAGACTCAGCGACTACGTCGACGCTGACAAAGGCCGTATTCTTGCCGCGCCGCAGCAGCGTCGGCTTGATCATGACATCGCCGCCGACGGGCCCGACAAAGGCGACTTGCGCCGAGCGGAGCGGGATATCGTCGACTAACCCCAACGCGCCCTGAAAGGACAAGGCCGCCGTCAGGCCGCCATAAGTCGTGCGGCCTTGCATCCAGCTTTCCGGGATATGCGCCGCAAGGCTTTGATCGCCGTTACGCTGCAGACCTGCGATCAGCTCAGTATAGCTCGTCATAATATGCTCCGACGGTCCGTTCGCGCTGACATAGGGATCGCTCCCGCGCGGACCAAGGGATCACGCCACGTCAGTGAATATGAAAACGCCCCCGCTCTTGGCAGGGGCGCTCCAGCAAATTCAGATAGGGACTAGTGCTGGCTCTCTGGCGTCGTGACGCGCAGGCCGTCCAGCTCATCGCTGACACTGATCTGGCAGGACAGACGCGAGTTCGCCTGAACGTTTTCAGCAAAATCGAGCATGGATTGCTCCATGTCTTCCGGCTTGCCAACCTTGTCCATAAAGGCGTCGTCGACATAGACGTGGCAGGTGGCGCAGGCACAGGCACCGCCGCAATCGGCATCGATCCCGGGGATTGAATTCTTGATAGCTGTTTCCATCACGCTTTCGCCATTGGTGGCTTCAATCGCACGTTCTGTGCCCTCGTGATCGACATAGATAATTTTTGCCATAGGTCTGACGTCTCCTTATACGGCCGCTGCCGCGATCTCTTTCATGGATTGGGATGTATCGCTTAATGTTTCAGGCGCAAGGCGCGCACCTGTCATTATCAATTTCTTGGATGCCAGGAATTCTGGCGGGCTGTTGATTGCGTCTACTGCGATCAGCTTGCCATTTTGCAAATAAAAGACCGCGAACTTGCGCGCGTCCACATCGCCGCGAACGACGGTTTCATCATAATCCTGGCTCAGCCCGGCAATCTGCAGCTTGAGATCATATTGATCTGACCAGAACCACGGGCAATCTTCCGGCGGACGCGGTTTGCCCATGATCGCTGCCGCCGCGAGCTTGCCTTGCTCAATCGCGTTGTGAACGCTTTCCAGGCGACCCTGGCGACCATAATGCACCAGCGGACGTGCAGCGCAGTCTCCGGCTGCAAACACACGCGGATCATTGGTGCGCGCATCGCGATCCGTCAGAATGCCATTTGAGCAGGCAATGCCGGCGTCTTCCGCAAGCTCGACATTTGGCAATATACCGATCCCGACGAGGACGATGTCGGCTGCGAGCTCTGTTCCATCTGCAAGCACAGCCGTCGTGACTTTGCCATCTGCCCCGCCCAACGAAGCCAGGCGCGCTTCTGTCCGCACCGTGACGCCCTGACGGGTATGCTCTGCCTCGAAAAATCCACTCATCACCGGACTGGTGACACGCGAGAGCACACGCGATTCCATTTCCAGAACCGTGACCTCGAGGTCCAGCTGCCGCGCCACCGCCGCTGCCTCAAGTCCGATATAGCCAGCACCAACAATGACCAGCTTCTGCCCGGCAATCATGCGCGGGCGAATTCGTTCGACATCGGCAAGATCGCGCAGGTCAAATACGCCATCCAGATCAGCGCCCTCGACGGGTAGGGCGCGCGGGCGCGAACCGGTGGCAATGATCAAGGCGTCATAGGACACCGATCCGCCATGCTCGAGTTCAACCGTTTGCGCACTGCGATCAATCCGGGTCGCGCGCACGGACAGGACGGTGTCGATATTCTGATCCTGGTACCAGGCTTCCGGCTTGAAATAGAGGCGCTCTTCCGCGAGCTCTCCCTTCATATAGGCTTTCGACAGAGGCGGGCGTTGGTAGGGCAATGCAGCCTCTTCACCGATCAGCGTGATACCGCCCTCAAATCCGAACAGGCGCAAAGAGGCACAGGCCTGAGCGGCGGCCTGGCCAGCTCCGACAATCACGACACTCTTAGAAGTCGACAAATCCACGCGTCTCGAGCCTCCCTTCGATCTGTTTCATGACGCATGCGTCAACTTTTTGCAATACGCGACGCTGCGTCATATTTCCCGTCCTTTTCGCGCTTTCCAGACTGTGCCACAAGCCCTTGATGGACAAAGATTCCTCAGATCTGGTCATGAGTATGATTCATGCCCGCTCGAGCCAACTCGCGGACGGCGACCCCATTGGTCCGCCAATCGTGACAACGGCCAAGTACAAGCTGTCTGGAACACCGGACACGCCCTACACTTATGGCCGCGATATCAATCCGACGGTCGAGGCGACCGAAGCGGCCATTCAGGCCCTGGAACAAGCGCCAACAGTCGCCTTTCCCTCGGGCATGGCTGCAATCACGGCGGCGCTGATGGCGACGACGAAAGCGGGCGACCGCGTTCTTGTCCCATCCGATGGCTATTACGTGACCCGCGTGCTGCTCGAGGACATTCTCAGCGGGCATGACATACGCTTTGATGCCATTCCAACCAAGGACATCGCAACGGCCGACCTCACGCCCTATTCTGTCGTGTGGCTGGAGACACCGTCCAATCCCGGGCTCGATCTGTGCTCAATCCGATCCATCTCGGAAACTGCAAAATCCAGCGACGCAACGGTCGTCGTCGACAATACGACGCTGACACCGCTGCTGCAGCGCCCCCTCGATCTTGGCGCCGACATGGTCGTGAGCTCCGACACCAAAGCCATGGCGGGTCATTCCGATTGCCTGTACGGGCATATCGCGACCCGGGACGAAGCGCTGTTTCAAAAGGCCTGGAAATGGCGAAAAGTATCCGGGTCCATCCCTGATCCGTTTGCGTCCTTCCTGGTCCATCGCGGCCTGATGACGCTTGAATTGAGATTGCAGCGCATGTGTACCAACGCGGCGGCGCTGGTGGATCATCTCGACGGCCAGCCCGCAATTCGAGAGCTGAAATATCCAGGCGTCGGGTTCGTGATCGGCCTGACCTTCAGTTCCGAAGCGCTGGCCGAACGGTTCATTGATGACTGCCCTGCGATTTTTGCCTCAACCAGCTTTGGCGGCATTCATACCAGCGCCGAACGGCGGGCGCGCTGGGGCGACGATGTCGCCGACGGATTTGTGCGCCTGTCCGTGGGCTGCGAGCCGACGGGCGCCCTTATCAAGGCCATAGAGACAACGCTTGAAACACTTTGATCTGCCTTCCCTGGAGGCGACGACGCAGTTCGCCAGAACACTTGCTCCGCTGCTCAAGGCGGGCGACGTGATTGCTCTGCGCGGTGGTTTAGGGGCGGGCAAGACAACGCTCGCGCGCGCCCTGATTGAAACTCTGCTCGGGCGCGAAACCGACGTGCCGAGCCCGACTTATACTCTGGTTCAATCCTATGAAGGGCCGGCCTTCCCGATCTTTCACATGGACCTGTACCGGCTCGAACAACCCGATGATGTCTTCGAACTCGGCTGGGACGAGACCCAAAACGGGCTCGCCCTGATCGAATGGCCCGAACGTGCCGGTTCGCATTTGCCATCCTGGCGACTCGACCTGACGCTGGAAATCCTTGGGGATAGTCGCAAAGCAATACTAGAACCACACGGCGAAGACTGGCAGACACGTCTGCATGAGCTCTGAACCCGATCGCCAGACGCTGATTGACCAATTCCTGGCACGCGCCGGCTGGGGCGATGCCGTCAGCCACTGGCTCGGCCAGGATGCGTCCACGCGGCGATATGCGCGGCTGACCCAGGCAGATGGCGATACGGCGATCCTCATGGACGCTCCCCGGATCGAGGATGATCCCTGCACGCCGGAAATGAGCGAAGCCGAGCGCAAGCGGCTGGGCTGGAATGCCATGACCCGGCTCGCATCCAGCCGCGTTGATGCTTTCGTCCTGATCGCTGATCACTTGCGATCGGCGGGCCTGCGCGCGCCTGAGATCCTCGCCCATGACAGCGAACGCGGCTTCGCGCTATTGGAGGATTTTGGTGCGGATCGCGAGTTCGCGCGGCTGATCGAGCGGGGCGCGGCCGAAGTGCCGCTCTACACGCAGGCGGCGCGCGATCTTGCAATGTTGCACCGACACCCGAAGCCGGATGTCCTCGAGAAAGATGGCGAGCGGTGGCCGATTCTGCCTTTCGATGACGTTGCCTTGCGCGCCAATGCCGATCTTTATGCCGACTGGTTGCACCAATACGACACCCGCGCCCGCATGACCGATGCCGACCGGGCCCGATGGGACGCGGCCCGCGATGCCTTGATCGAACGGGCTGGCGGATTTGAGCGCGAATTCACGTTGCGGGACTATCACGCAGAGAACCTGCTCTGGCTACCGGAAGAGCGAATCGGATTGCTGGATTTCCAGGACGCTGTGATTGGCTGGGATGCCTGGGATCTCGCCATGTTGACCCAGGATGCGCGGCGCGACGTTAGCGATGCGGCGACAAACTCCGCCTTGCACACCTATCTCGACGAAACGGGCAAGGACGAGGCGGGGCTCCATGAACGTCTGGCGGTTATTGGTACGCTGAACGCCTTGCGTATCACGGGCGTTTTCGCGCGCCTGGTTAAGCGCGATGGAAAACCGCGTTATAGTGATTTCATGGCCCGCCAGCAGTTGATGTTGGCGCGAAATCTGGCTCACCCAGCAGCAGCCGAGATGCGCGCCTTCATCGCCGATACGGCGCCATTCATCCTGGAGGCCGATTCATGAGCCGCATTCCGCACACTGCCATGGTCCTCGCCGCCGGGCTCGGCACGCGGATGCGGCCGCTGACCGATGCCACCGCCAAACCGCTACTGGATGTTGCCGGGCGCAGCATGATCGACCGACTGCTCGACAACCTGGTCGTCGCCGGGGTCGAACGTGCCGTGGTCAATGTTCATTGGTGCGCCGACCTGGTGGAAGCCCACCTTCAGGATCGGCATGATCTGCAGATCGTGATTTCGGATGAGCGCGAACAGGTCCTCGAGACCGGGGGCGGACTGGCCAAAGCCCGGCCTTTGCTCGGCGATGATCCGATTTTCGTCGTAAATACAGATGCCTTTTGGGAACCCACTGGACCTGGACCCCTCAAATCACTCGCAGAGGGTTTCAATTCGGAACTCATGGATGAGTATTTGCTGCTCGCGGACACGGCACGATCGCTCGGCTTCCCAGGCGCTGGGGATTTCTTCCGCGATGAAACCGGCGCTGTGACCCGGAGGGGAGAAGCGACCACTGCGCCATGGGCTTATGCCGGCGTGCGAATCCTGAAGCCATCGCTTTACGATGACGCCGCCATCGAGCCGTTCTCCGCCAACAAGATCTGGAACGAGCTCATCCCCAAAGGCCGCGTACATGGTCACCCGCTCGATCGGTTCTGGCTGCATGTCGGCGATCCGCAAGCGCTCAAGGACGCAGAGTTCTGGCTGCGCTGCCACGGCGCATGAGCGCTTTGTTCGGCCCGGACCATGCCAAGGTCTACACGATCCCGCCCGGGGCGAATTTTCTCGATGAGCTGTCCCAGGTTCTCGCGGAGGACTCTGGATTGCGTGACAATCCGGAAGCCCTTGCCGACGCGCTCATCTATGTCCCCAACCGCCGATCGGAGCGCGCGCTCGCCTTCGCATTGCACAAGGCCGGCGGACGGCAGGCCAGCCTGTTGCCGGACATCAGAGCCCTTGGCGACCTGGAATCCGACGACCCGCCGCCGAGCGCTGAAACGGCGCTTGCGGACCTGCCCCCCGCCATCTCGCCGGCCGAACGCATTGGCCGTCTGACCCGCCTCGTCATGGCTTTTTTCGAGGCGCAAGGCGCCGGCATGCCCGCCACATCCTGTCTCTCGGCGGCGCGGGAACTGGCGCGCTTGCTGGACCAGGCGGCATTGTCGGGCGACGTCGACTGGGGGCAACTGAATGCTCTCGTGCCCGAGACGCAACTGGCCGATCATTGGCGTCGATCGGTCGAGTTTTTGTCCATTATCACCGAGCAGTGGCCAAACGAGCTCGAAGAGGCGACGCGGATGGACCCCTACACCCGGCGCTATGCGGCCGCCGAAGCGATGGCGCGCGAATGGCAGACGCGGCCACCTGACTCGCCTGTGATTATCGCCGGCTCGACGGGCGCAACCCCGGCCAGTCAGTTGCTGATGAAGGCCGCCATGACTTTGCCGAAGGGACTGGTCATCCTGCCTGGGCTCGACAATGAGCTGACCCCGGACGCGCTTGATCGCATTGGCGACGCGCCGTCCCATCCGCAATTCTCACTGGCGCGAACCCTGAAAGCGCTCAGTCTGGACCCCAAGCACGTGCAGGCCTGGCCAGCGCGGACGTCTGCCCCGAATGCTTCGGCCCGTCGCCGGTTGATTCACGAGGCGCTCGCACCCGCCCCCAGCACCGCCGACTGGACCGTGCGCCTGGCACAATTGGCGACAGATGGAGACACCCCGGCTTTTGTCCGCGACGCCCTGACCGGTCTCTCCAGCGTCGACGCCAAGGACGATACCGACGAGGCCATGCTCGCCGCGCTGATGCTGCGTGAGACGCTCGAACATGAAGGACGCACCGCTGCTCTCGTAACGCCGGACGCCGGGCTGGCACGGCACGTCAGCGCCATGCTGAAACGATGGGACATTGACGTGGCGCCCTCTTCCGGCTGGCCGCTCGCACAGACAGATGCGGGCAGTCTCGCGCTTCTGGTTGCCGACTGGTTGCTTGACCCAGCTTGTCCGGTCGCGCTGATGGGCGTGCTCAATCATCCCTATTGCCGGTTCGACACCGAGGCGGTCCTGGCACTGGATTACGCCTGCTTGCGCAGCCCGCGCACATGGCGTGACTGGCCTGACCTGCTCGCCCATGTCGACCAGCTGAGCCGTCAAAAGCCAGACAAACGCAGACGCGGGACGGATAAGGCCTTCGCACAAGCGTCATCCATATTAGCCGAGCTCACCAGAACCCTGGCGCTCGCAATCGACGCCGAATTTGGTTCGGGCGCGACGTGGCTGCAATCGGTGAGCGACGTGGCGAGTGCATTCGCGCACGCGCCGAATCCCTGGTCCGGCGAAGATGGCGCCGCCCTCGCGCGACTGATGCGGGATCTGGCTGAGCTCGCCGATCCGCTTGGTGAGCAGGCCCCGGAAATCTGGAATGAATTGCTGAAGGCCGAATCCCTGATGGTCAGTGTCCATACAGGCTCGGCGCACCCGCGCCTTGCCATTTGGGGGCCGCTGGAGGCACGGCTGCAGACCGCCGACCACCTCATCCTTGCCGGATTGAATGAAGGCGTCTGGCCGGCCCAGCCGCCCGCGGAAGCGTTCTTGCCGCGAGTCTTTCGCCGCCAGATCGGGCTCGCCGATCCGGATGAGCGGATCGGCCTGTCGGCACATGATTTCGCGCAGCTCGCCGCGGCGCCGCATGTGACCTTGCTGTCCAGTCAGAGGCGGGACGATAAGCCTGCTGTGTCCTCGCGCTGGCTGTGGCGTCTTAAAACCCTCGCGCGCGGCGCCCTGGGCGAGGCGGCAGACGAAGCTTTGACGCCGCCCCGCGATGCCGATCCAACGGCTTGGCTGGCGCAGCTGGAGCAAGTTGACGATACGAGCGCAGCGTTTGACGCGGAACCGCGGCCGACGCCGCCTCGCGCGGCGCGTCCCAAAAAACTGTCCGTGACTCGAATCGAACAATTGGTGCGCGATCCATATGCGATTTATTGCGAATACGTGCTGGGCCTGCGCCGTCTCGACCCGCTCAACTTGCCGCCGGATGTCCGCCTGCGCGGGACGGCGATCCACAAAGCGCTCGAGCGGTTTGAGGAAGAAGACATAGCGAATGATCCGGACGCCTTGTTGACCCTTCTGGAAGACGAACTGCGCCGCGGCGGTGAGCCGGAAGCCGACCTCATCGCGCTGCGTGAACGACGGCGCTTGATCAGCGAGGAATATCTCGACTGGCGCGACGCGCAACAAAGCCAGATCGACGGTAAGCCTCTGACCGAAGCCTATGGCGAGATTACACTATCCATCGCAGGCGAAGACTTCACGCTGAGCGGGACGGCTGACCGCATAGAACGCCGGGTCGGCGGCGGGGCAGCGATCCTTGACTTCAAATCCGGTAAACCACCCAGCGAAAAGCAGGTGCGCGCGGGCCTCAGTCCGCAAATGCCATTGCAAGGCCTGATCGCGCGCGAGGGCGGGTATGAAAAACTGGGAAGAGTGGATGTCGATGCCTTGACCTATCTGAGGTTCGGCACCGCATTCGAGGTTCGAGAGATCGGCGCCGCAAATAGCCGCGCGAAGATCGAGGCGGCCCCGATCGCCGATATCATTGCCGACGCTGAGGCTGGTCTCGTGCGGCTAATGACTGCGTTCGCCGATCCGGATCATCCTTATCTGAGCGCCCCGCGCCCCGAACGGGTCAGCTATGAGAGCGACTATTCACGCCTTGCGCGGCGGGATGAATGGACGGGATTGGCAACCTATGACTGAGGCGGTCACTTCACCTCCCAGCGCCGCTTTCGATCAGGCGAAACAGGCTCAGGCACAAGCTGCAGAACCGGGCCTGTCCGCCTGGGTCGAAGCGAATGCCGGCTCCGGCAAAACCAAGGTCCTGATCGATCGCGTGGCGCGACTATTGTTGCAACGCCCTGATGGCCGCCCGGGCGCGCCTCCGGATTCCATTCTCTGCATCACCTACACCAAGGCGGCGGCCAATGAGATGCTGTCGCGGCTCTTCTCCCGGCTGGGCGACTGGTCAGTTGCGGATGATGATGCGCTGCGCCGAAAACTCGCGGAACTGGAAGACCGGTCTCCCGATCTCTACAAAGCCGAAGACCTGCGGCAGGCTCGCGCCCTGTTCGCGCGCGCTCTGGAGACGCCTGGCGGGCTGCGGATCGAAACCATTCACGCGTTCTGCGCGCGCATCCTGCGCCGGTTCCCGCTTGAGGCGGGCGTGTCTCCCGGGTTTCAGGAAATTGAGGAAGATGAGGCGAACGGCTTGTGGCGCGCGGTATTGTCCGAACACCTGGAAGCGGGCGCCGAAGCACTTCCGGAAGAGATGCGAACTCTGGCGCGCGCCACCGGCGGCCTCGGCATAGGTGCTGCGTTGGACGCGCTGCAATACAAGCGGCAAGCCCTGCAGACCTTTTGGCACACCTTGCGCTCTGACGATGACCTGGTGGAAAAAGTTCGCACCGCAGCTGGCGCCGGAGACGCGCACCCGCAGGAAATTTTGCAAGACGCGATGGTGGCGGCGCTGCCAGTAGATGAGATCCGCGCTGCAGTCACCGCGCTGAATGCAATCGAAAAGCCTGGCGCTTCCGACGAAAAGCTTCTCGCCGCCCTGGCAACGCTGCTGGACACCGACGACGCGGAGCAGCGCTACGATATTTACATGGGCGCGCTGGCCGGGGCCAAAGGGGATTTTCCGAGCGGCAGCAACCCATTCACCGCCAAGGCTGGTGCAGTGGTGGCGGACCTGTTCACGCGCAACCTCAAAAAAGGCGACCCGGAAGGGCTCGAAATCACGCGAATGAAAGCCGTGCAGGCTGAGCTCGCAGCGGCGGAAGCAGCCGAACGCACCATCGCCCTGATGCGCATCGGCCTGCCCATGGTTGAAGCCTATGCCCGCGCAAAACGTCAGCGCGGGGCCCTCGATTTCGACGACTTGATTGAACATACGCGCGCCTTGCTGACTCGCTCGAACGCCGCTGAATGGGTGCTGTACAAGCTCGATGGCCGGCTCACGCACCTCTTGCTCGACGAGGCTCAGGATACCAGCCCGGCGCAATGGGCGTTGATCAATGCCCTGGTCCAGGAATTCCAGTCCGGCCTCGGCCGCGACCGGCTTGCTGACCCGCGGACGCAATTCGTCGTCGGCGACCCGAAGCAATCCATCTACTCTTTCCAGGGCGCAGACCAGCAACAATTCCAGGCCGAGAAACTCAACTTCATCACGCGCGAACAGATCGTCGCCGATGCCGAAAACCGACCCGTCAATCAGCCTGAAATGGCGATGTCGTTTCGCTCGACACCCGAGGTTCTGCGGTTTGTCGACGAAGTGCGCGCCCGGGTTCCGCTGTCCGATGCCGCCACCGATCCGCTGCCGCCCATCGATGCCGACCTGAAACCCCATACCGCGCGCCGCGCCAATCAGCCGGGCCGGGTTGAGGTGTGGCCGCTGGAACTGCCGACCGGTTCGGATAGCGAAGACGATGCCTGGACGACGCCGACGGATCATGTGCCGGCTGACGCGCCACGGCGCCGCCTGGCGCGTCGGATCGCCAGCGAGGTCCGCCAGATGATCGATCGCGGCGAGGGCCTCTGGCAGGAACAGTCCGATCGCAGCTGGGTGCGCAAACCGGTCCAGGCCGAGGACATATTGATCCTGGTCCGCAGCCGCAATGAACTGTTCGAAGCCTTGATCGAGAGCCTGAAGCAGGAAGGCGTCGCGGTGGCGGGCGCCGACCGGCTTCGCTTGCTCGATAATCTCGGCGTGCAGGACTGTCTGAACCTCATCCGTTTCGCCTTGCAGCCAGGCGATGACCTGACGCTCGCAGAAATCTTGCGCGGACCGTTTTGCAATCTGGTCGATGATGATCAGCACCTGTTTCCGCTCGCCTATCAGCGTGGCGATCAGTCTTTGTGGCAACGTCTGGCGGGGCAGGATGCGCCGGTCTTCCAGGCGGCCAAGGCCTTTTGCGAACGCCTGATTGAACACCGCAATCTGCCCGCATTCGAGTTTCTGACCCGGGCCCTGACAGAGCGCGATGCGGATGGCGCGAGCGGATGGGACAAGCTGATCCGCCGGCTCGGCGAACCGGTGCGCGATCCTGTGCACGCGCTTCTATCGAGTGCGCTCAGTTTCGATATGAGCGGGGCCAAGAGCCTGCAGGCCTACCTGTCGGATATCGAGAGCCGGGACATGGTCCTGAAACGCGAACTGGGCGAGCCGGATACCGCCGTGCGCGTTATGACGGTGCATGGCGCCAAGGGCCTGCAATCGCCTGTCGTGATCCTTCCTGACACGACGGGCGCGACCAAATCCGTGTCGGACGCCTTGTTCTTCACAGATGATGGAACGCCGCTGCACAGCCCATCGGGGCGGCTGGATTGCAAAGCCACCGCGACTTTGCGTGAGGCCGCGAATGTCGATGCCGAGAAGGAATCGCGGCGTTTGCTCTATGTCGCTCTGACACGGGCGTCTGACCGGCTGATCATCGCCGGGGCGGGGCTCGGTTCGAGCAAGACCGGATATGCGAAATCGTCCTGGTATCGCTGGTGCCTGACGGCGATGCGGGCGCTGACCGGAAATGAAGACGATGACGCGCCACTGGAGAAATGTCTCGCTTATGGCGCCGCGCCGGTGTGTGCGCCATCTGAGACAAGGACAGCACCGGATTCTCGCGAGGCACCGGGCTGGTTGAAACGACCGGCGCTGGCGCCCGTTCCGCCATCACGGCTCGCCGCGCCGTCGCGCCTGACCGAGGACCGCGCCGCTGTGCTGGCGCCGTTCGGACCTGACCGGAGCGCCGCCCTGAAGCGCGGGCGGATGATCCACGCGCTCCTGCAAACGCTGCCGGAACTTGCAGAACCCGACTGGGAACCTGCCGGAAAACGCTTCCTGTCTCGTGATCCTGAGATCGCACCCAGCGATGCCGCAGAAATGCTCGAAGTCACCCTGCGCACACTTCGTGATCCGGCCTTTGCCGATGTGTTTGCGCCAGGCGGGCGCAATGAAGCTGCGATCGTCGGGACACTGCCAGCAGGACAGATGGTCAATGGCCGCGTCGACCGCCTGATCATTCAACCTGATCATGTGATGATCATAGATTACAAGACCGATCGCCCGGCACCGCTGGAGGCGGGCGACGTCGACACGCCTTATCTTGTCCAGATGGCCGCTTATCGCGCGGTCTTGCAGTCGCTCTATTCGGATCGTCCGGTCAGATGCGCCTTGCTGTACACAGATGGCCCACACCTGATCGAATTGGATGGTCAGGCGATGTCAGATTCACTAAACCGTGTTGAGAGCCGGGTTTGACGGGGACAAAGAGTCCCTATCTTATGCCGCACGTAAGAATTCAAAGGAGGTCAAAATGGCCGCTGAGCATATTACTGACGACAATTTCGACGATGCCGTCGCCAGCGACACGCCTGTCGTTGTCGACTTCTGGGCCGAGTGGTGTGGACCATGTAAAGCCATGGCGCCGCATCTTGATGCCGTCGCTGAAGAAATGAGTGGCGACATTCGAGTTGCCAAGATCAATGTCGACGACAATCCAATGGCCGCGTCCAAATATGGCATTCGCGGTCTGCCAACCCTGATGATCTTCAAAGGCGGCAAAGTCGCCGCGACGCATCCAGGTGCGATGTCGAAGCAGAAGATCACCGAGTGGATCAAAGAGAACACCTAAGCGTCTTCTCAAATTTCCAAGAAAGCCTCGCCCTACGGCGGGGCTTTTTTTGTGGCCACGATCAGCTAGCGTGCCGGAAAACAGGAGCCTGTCCATGATCCCATACCAGCAACTTGATCGATCCGTCGCCGGAAAGACCGTCTTCATCACCGGCGCGGCCAGCGGCATGGGCCGGGCCACCGCGCACCTGTTCGCCCGTGAAGGCGCAAAAGTGATGGCGACGGATATGAATGAAGACGGCGTCAATGCGGTCGCCGACGAGATTCGCGAAGCCGGGTATTCCGAGGTCGACACGTTCGCCCTGGATGTTGGCGACGCGGATGCGATCAAGGCAGCTGTGGCGGCAACCGTGGAGCGGTTTGGCGCGCTGGATATCCTGATCAACAATGCCGGCTTTGCCCGCCTCGCACATCCGTCCGAGGATCAGTATGAAGACATCTGGCACGACAGTGTGAACGTCATGCTGACCGCGCAGCAGCGCCTGATCCGCGCTGCGCTGCCGCATCTGATGAAGACTGAAACGGGTGGCCGTATCGTCAATATCGCCTCGACCGAGGGGCTCGGCGCCACACCGGGCAACGGGCCTTATGTCGCCGCCAAGCATGGCGTGATCGGTCTGACACGGGCCATGGCGACGGATCTCGGCCGCGACGGCATTACCTGCAATTGCATCTGCCCGGGCCCGATCCTGACCAATATCAATGCCGAGATTCCGGATGAGCATAAGACCATCTTCGCCAAGCGCCGTGTCCCGATCCGCCGCTATGGCATTCCTGAAGAGGTTGCGAATATCACGCTGTCCTGCTGTTTGCCGGCGGCCTCTTACCTCAACGGCGTCGCAATCCCGGTTGATGGCGGCCTGACCATCAAAAATGCATAGGGTAGAGAATGAAGGCCTGTCTCATTGTTATCGATATGCAAAACGACTTTCTGGATCGCCTGCAGGCGCCAGAACGGCGGCGGCTTGTAGATAATTCGAACGCTTTGATCGCCAGTTTCAGGCGCGCAGGCCTCAAGGTGATCTGGGTCTATCAGACCTTCAAGGCGGACCTGAGCGACGCCTTTCTTGAGATGCGTGATAAAAATATTTCTGTCGTCATCGAAGGCACGCATGGCGCGCGACTGGCGGATGGCATGGATGTTCGGTCGACGGACCAGCAGGTCTCGAAGAAGCGTTACAGCGCTTTTTTTGAAACCGAACTGGACTCCATCCTATCCGAGCGCCAACCCGAGCATCTGGTCATTGCCGGCGTCAACACGCACGCCTGTGTGCGCATGACTGCGATTGACGCCTATCAGCGCAACCATCGCGTTATCCTGGCAGAAGACTGCATCGGATCTCCCCAAAACCAACACGCTGAGGTCTCTCTTGCTTACATGAAAGACAAGATTGCTCGCGTCATGCCCGGCGAGGAGATTGCCCGACTAATCGGGTAATTCTTCGTTCTTTTCGAGCACCTCACCGGCCAGATAGAGCGAGCCACCGATCAGTATGCGATCGGGTTTTCGAGCTGCCGCAGCCTGCAGAGCGTCCTCGAGCGAGTCGCAGACATGGCTTTCTGGCAGGTACAGTTTCGCAGTTTCCGCAAGTTGCTGCGGGTCTGCACTCGCATGCCCAGGCGCGTTCGGCATGGTGTGCACAGCCTCGACCACGCCTTTGAAGGGGTGGAAGAAGCCGCCATGATCCTTGCTGGCAAGCATGCCCACCACCATCACTGTCGTGCCGCCCATTTCCCGCAACAATTCGGCAATGGCGGTCGCTGCGTGCGGATTGTGGCCGCCATCCAGCCAGACGTCCGCGCCGCCGCCGAGGCGACTGATCGGGCCATCGTCGAGTTTCTGCATCCGCGCCGGCCAGGTTGCCGACTGGGCACCCTGCCAGATCGCGGATTCGCAGACTTTCGGCGCCTCAAGCGTGCGCATGGCAAGACCGGCCAGCGCTGCATTATAGCGCTGATGCGTCCCGGGCAGCGCGACCGCTTCGGGGACCTTTTCGATATCCTCGATCGAGAGCGGCGTCAGCGGCGCGCCGAGCTCAGCCGCTTGCGCTTTGATGACATCGCCGCATACGCGCGCCTGGATGGCGGAAACAACCGGGCGTCCGGATTTGATGATCCCGGCCTTTTCTCCGGCAATGAAAGTGAGATCAGATCCCAGGAACTGCTTGTGATCAAAATCGACCGGCGTGATCACGCTAAGCGCGGGGGACCGGATGACATTGGTTGCGTCGTACCGACCGCCCAGCCCGACTTCCAGGATTAACAAATCTGCCGGGACCTCACTGAAAGCGAGCAGCGCCGTCGCGGTTGTTGCCTCGAAACGGGTTATCTCGCGTCCGTCTAATGCCGCGTGAACCCGGTTCAGCCAGCTGACCAGAGCCTCATCCTCGACCAGAGCTCCTGCGAGCCGGATTCGCTCATTGAACCGCACCAGATGCGGGGATGTGTAAACGTGCACAGACAGCCCTTGCGCCTCGGCCATGGCCCGCAAATAGGCACAGGTGGAGCCTTTGCCATTGGTGCCGGCCACGTGAATGGTCGGCGGCAACTTGTCCTGAGGACGGCCAAGTGCGTCCAGCAGGGACTCGATACGGCCGAGCGATAGCTCGATCGTATCGGGATACAGGCCTTCGAATTGTTTCAGGGCCGCTTCAACAGCAGCGGAGTCCGCGCTCAATCTTTTTTGGCGCGCGGCGCTGGCGCGTCCGCCGAAGGTGCTTCAACCGGCAAGGTCGAAACATCTTTCTCGGCCACCATGCGATGCGGCATCAAATGACTGAGCAGACGCGAGAGCGTGTCTTTCAACTCGCGGCGGTCAACGACGATATCGACGGCGCCCTTTTCGCGCAGGAATTCGGAGCGCTGGAAGCCTTCCGGCAATTTCTCACGAATGGTCTGCTCGATGACGCGTGGGCCCGAGAAGGCAATCATCGCGCCAGGTTCTGCCAGGTGAACATCGCCGAGCATCGCATAAGACGCCGAAACACCGCCAGAGGTCGGGTCACACAAAACCACGATATAAGGCAGGCCCGCTTCTTTCACTTCCTGAATGGCCAGCGTCGAGCGCGGCATCTGCATCAGTGAAAGCGTGCCTTCCTGCATGCGCGCGCCGCCAGATGCGGTACAGATGACAAAGGCTGCCTTGCGGGCAACGGCCATTTGCGCGGCGGCAATAAAAGCCTCACCGGCAGCCATGCCGAGCGAGCCGCCCATGAAGGCAAAATCCTGCACCAGGATAACTGTCGGGACGCCATTCACCTTACCGAAGGCGGCAGCCATGCAATCGTCCTGAGCAATCGGTGAAACGGCGCCTGTATCAGGTGCCTCTTCCTTGTCGCGCTTGGCGATCTTGGTTTTCGCGCCTTTGATGCGGGACGGATAGGCCTTGTCGTCCTTGAACTTGAGGGGGTCGGCTGGAACCGGCGGCAAAGGGATTGGCTCCCAACGCTCATGGTCGAAGAAGAGGCGAAAACGGCGGCGCGGCGAAATCCGCAAATGCGCGCCGGCTGGTGTCACATACCAGCTCTCTTCCAGGTCAGACCGATAGACCAGTTCGCCGGACACCGGACACTTCACCCAGAGATTATCTGGCGTGTCCTTCTTGTTGCCCGAAAGCAGGCCCTTCAGGCCTGGTGTGCGAAAATTTGTCAGCCAGTTCATCGCGTTACGATCCCTTTGTCCGAACCCGGACCCTATTTGGCTGGCACTCCACCCGTCAGCGCCGTACTTAACTCACGGGCCAATTGACCCATATTCTCTGCTGCAACTTGTGGCGTTTTGGCCACACTTGCAAGTCTTGCTTGTTCCACAAAAGCAGACCCAACGACAACCCCATCTGCGATTTCAGCCATCGCAGCGGCCTGTTCGCCTGTTTTTATTCCGAATCCGACGCAAACCGGCAGTCCGGAGACGCGCTGCGCCATTTCCACGCCGGCGCGGATTTCTTGCGGATCCGCTGACCCCGCGCCAGTGACGCCGGCAACGGCAACATAATAGAGAAACCCGCTCGCTCCTTCGGCCACACGGGCCATCCGAGCTTCGTCAGTCGTCGGCGTGGCAAGCCGGATCACCGACAATTCATGCGCCGCATAGGCGTCACGAATGGGTTGATCTTCCTCAGGCGGCAAATCGACCAGGATCGTCCCGTCAATGCCGGCGTCTGCAGCCGCTGACGCAAACGCCTCATATCCCATCGTATGGACCGGATTGGCATAGCCCATCATGATCAGCGGCGTGTCCGGATCATCTTCCCGAAAGCGCTTCGCCAGGGTCAGGACATCGCCGAGCGTTGTCTTGTTGGCCAGCGCCCGCAAAGCGGCTTTCTGGATCGCCGGGCCGTCTGCCATCGGGTCTGTAAACGGCGCGCCCAGCTCGATCGCATCGGCGCCATTGTCGCGCAGCGCACACATCGCCTGATAGGACGAGTCCAGGTCTGGATCGCCCGCCATGATGTACGCTACCAGCGCCGCACGACCTTCAGCCTTAACCTTGGCGAAGCGCTTGTCTATTCGGGATGTCGGCATTTATTCAGGTTCCGTATTCTCTTCGACCCAGGCCTTGTAAGGTGCGTTCACATGCGTACAGCCGAGCGCAACAATGGCCGGGACATCATAGGGGTGATGGGCGTTTACAATCGCTTCAATTCTGGCGAAATTTTCCGCTGGCGCCTTTAACCAAACAATGAACTCAAACGCCTGTTCCACAACGCCTTTCCAGCGATAGGTCGAAGCCATCGGGCCCTCGATATTGGCACAGGCGGCGGCGCGCGTTTCGACGGCTTCGTCCGCAATTGCGCGGGCGACGCGCTGGCGCGGGCAGGTCACCCTGATCAGGAGCAGGTCTGTCATACGATTTTCATCCTTACAGAGGCGCCACTTCCTCTGTCTGAGCGCGCCTGTCAACAGTTTCGCGTACTCGTGGAATACCAGCGGCGGCAATAATTAACCAACCCTTAAGCCGCTTGATTGCAGAGCTGTCTCCAGACACAGGCCCGGCACGAGACGGGCCGCATGCGAGCGGACGCGAATTTTGGCCCAGATCAGTAGCCTTTCTGCCCTAGACCCGTCCGCCTACGATATCATTATCGTCGGCAGCGGACCGGCCGGATGCAGCCTGGCCGATCGCCTAAGCGCAAAAGGCGTTTCCTGCCTGATTATCGAAACCGGCCTGAACGCATACAATCAGGATATCCAAACCGCCTACACCGCCATGGACACGCGCGGACACTTTGGCGATCAGCACTGGGCCCAGCACTGGATTCGCGCGTTTGGCGGCACATCCATGGTCTGGGGCGGATGGTGCGCGCCGCTGGATGAGCAGGACTTCGAGGCGTGGCCGATCACGCGCTCAGATATCAGGCCCTATTACGACGTCGCGGCCGATATTCTGAAGCTGGACCGCGTGATCAATTCCTATGACGCCGCCTATCTGCCGGGCTTTCGCTTCAAGCCGTTCCGGACCGTCTATGGCGCAATGCGGTTCGGGGAGGAATATCAGTCTTTCCTGACCGCGCCTGGGTCTGTCGACGTGTTGCTTGGCGTAACGGTCACAGCGTTGCAGCCTGACGCGGCGCGCAATCGTGTTGTTGGGGTCGGCCTGCATCAGCAGGACGGGACTGCGCGGCGGGTTTCTCTGCGCGATGAGCAACGCCTGGTTCTCGCCGCAGGCGGCATGGGCAATGCGCAGCTGCTGCTCAATCCTGCGCCAGACAGTGAGACTGGCGTCGGCAATGAAACCGATCAGGTCGGCCGGTTTCTGATGGAGCATCCGCACTATATCAACACTGCCGCCCTGGTCGGCCGCAGGCGCCTGATGCCGCCAACGCCGCCCGCCAATTTTGGTGATCATGTCCAGAACATCCTGGCTGATCGCACGACCTATGCGAAGACCGGCAAACTGTCCGTGGCGATGGAACTGGTCGAGCGCGAGCTCAACCCGAGAGACCGCGTCGAGCGTTTCCTGCGCGACAAGTATGACGGTGAATTTATCGCCTACAATATCAATATTCGCAGCGAAATGCCGGCCAGCCCGGACAATCGCGTCACCCTGGCGCCGAGCCGTGACCCCTCCGGATTACCTCTCTTGAAGACCATGTGCATGGCTGGCAGCGATACCGTCCGTCCGATTTTCGCGGTCCTGGAAGCGCTCGGAAAAACCGTGATGGCGCGCGATGATGGCCGCGTCTTCATCCACAATGAGACGCTGGTCAGCAATCCCAGCGGCGGCGGTCACACGATGGGCACAACCGCGATGGGCAGCGATCCGCGCAGCAGCGTAGTTGATGCCAATTGCAAGGTGCATCGCTACACCAACCTTTATGTCGCCGGCAGTTCGGTCTTCACATCAGGTGGCTCGGCCAATCCGACCCTGACGATCATCGCGCTCGCCGCCCGTCTCGCTGATCATCTCACAGGTGCCGCATGAGTATGACACGGCGAGAAGGCTTGCTCGCGATTGCGGGCGTTGTGGCCGGCGGCATTGTCGCCAATGCGACGAATTTCGCCGTCACGACACTCGGACGCGACACCAGCGGACCGCCCCCGGTCACGGCGTTTGAACCGACCGGACTCGGCATGGGCTGGGTGCTCTCGGACGCCGACCTTGAAGAGCTGGGCGCACTCGGAACGCAGGACATCGATGCCTCCCGGTTCGAGGTCACGGAGCGGCTTGATTATCTCGGCGGAGATGTCGCCGCGTTTCGCGCCGTCAGCTCTGGCGACTGCGCCGCGGCCTGCGACAGCGACCCCGCGTGCACGCGCTTCACTTATGCGACAACCCGGCATGAGACGACCGCCAAGCGCAAGATGTGCTGGCTCAAGAATGACGAGATCGAAAGCAGCCGTGAGAATGCCGGGGCGTATATTTCAGGGCAGAAGCGGTGAGTCCGTGGGACCGCCAATCAGCTCTGATCGCACTTTCTTTCGTCTTCGAACTCGAACATCGCAACATAGACTTCCAAGTCTGACCAATCGTCACCTTCGATCCGTTCCTTGGGCAAAGCGGTTAGATTCAGTCTCAAGAAACAAGCTTCGTTTTCGGGCCAATCAAACCAATACTGGTTTGCCGCTCCCGATGCCCACTCGAAGCCACTTCTTTTCAACTCCGCTGCATACCAGTTTAACGGTTCGAACTCCTCGCCCAAGGCGCTTGAAGGGAACTCGATGCAGACGCGCGCGGGATCCTGGTCCAGCTTCTGCCCAAATACTTCACACGGCGTCTGAATTCGTCCGAGCTCATGAACGGGAAGACGTATTCCGTTTTGCAATTCAAACTCGACTGGGTCATTCTGGGCTGAGCAGGCCGCGAGCCCAAACAGTATGATTGCCGCAGACTTGATCAGTTTCCTCAAATCTCCACCCCAAGCGCTTCCGCCACCGAGAACACGTCCTTGTCGCCGCGCCCGCACATGTTGAGGATCATCAGGCCGTCCTTGCCGAGCTCTTCAGCGACCTCGCCAACCCGTGCCAGCGCGTGACTTGGCTCAAGCGCCGGAATGATGCCTTCGAGACGTGTGCACAGCTGGAACGCGTCCAGCGCTTCATTGTCTGTGCAGGTGAGATACTCGGCCCGCCCGGTGTCACGCAGGAAGCTGTGTTCGGGACCGATGCCCGGATA
Source organism: Hyphomonadaceae bacterium (assembly GCA_024742355.1). Lineage (GTDB taxonomy): Bacteria > Pseudomonadota > Alphaproteobacteria > Caulobacterales > Hyphomonadaceae > Henriciella. The sequence goes on from JANSYM010000011.1 coordinate 56,228, forward strand.
GTCGAGACCCGCCGAGATCGAGTGCGCGTCGATGATCTGGCCATCATCAGTCTGCAACAGATAGGTCTTGTTGCCGTGCAGGATTCCTGGCGCGCCGCCATTCAGGGCGGCCGCGTGCTGCCCGGTCTCGATGCCATGCCCAGAGGCCTCGACGCCGATCAGGCGAACGCTTTCATCCTCAATGAACGGATGGAACAGGCCTATGGCGTTGGAGCCACCGCCAATGCAGGCCATGACCGCGTCTGGCAGCCGCCCTTCGCGATCGAGAATCTGCGCGCGGGCTTCCTTGCCTATGACGCTCTGGAAGTCGCGGACCAGCTCCGGGTAAGGGTGCGGGCCGGCCGCCGTGCCGATGCAATAGAACGTGTCATGGACATTGGTCACCCAGTCGCGCAGCGCTTCATTCATCGCGTCTTTCAGCGTGCCCGTGCCGGACGAAACCGGGACAATTTCCGCGCCGAGCAGTTTCATGCGGAACACGTTCGGCTTCTGGCGCTCGACATCCGTCTCGCCCATGAAGACGACGCATTTCAATCCAAATCGCGCGCAGACTGTGGCGGTCGCCACGCCGTGCTGGCCAGCACCTGTCTCAGCAATGATGCGGGTCTTGCCCATGCGCATCGCCAGCAGGACCTGGCCCAGGCAATTATTGATCTTGTGCGCGCCAGTATGGTTGAGTTCGTCACGCTTCAAATAGATTTTCGCACCGCCAAAATGCTCGGTCAGACGCTCGGCGAAATAGAGCGGACTCGGTCGACCGACATAATGAGCCCACAGATCATCCATCTGCGCGTTGAAGGCCGGGTCCTGTTTCGCGGCACGGTATTCCTGCTCCAGATCGAGAATAAGCGGCATCAGAGTCTCGGCGACATAACGCCCGCCAAACTCACCAAAACGGCCATTCTCATCGGGCCACTGGTCCCAGGTATTACGCAAACTCATATGATCGCTCTCTAGGCTGATTTTGCGGCGTCGATGAACGCCCGGATCAAGTCCTCGTCCTTTAGACCCGGCGCGCGCTCCACGCCAGAGGAAACATCCACGGCTGTCGCACCTGTCGCAGTGATGGCATCCTCGACGTTTTCGGGCGTCAGTCCACCGGCCAGCAGCCAGGGCACGTCCGGTTCGAAATTCTCGAGCAGGGACCAGTCCCAGGCCTCGCCATTGCCGCCTGGACGATCGGCATCCTCGGGCGGTTTGGCATCGATCAGCAAGCGATCCACACGCCATTGATCGAGCGCCTCAAGATCATCCTCATTTGAAACCCCGACAGCGCGCCACAGTTCGCAGACGCCGCTGCAATCGCGCCACCAGCGCAGGACCTGATCAGGATGTTCCTTGCCATGCAGCTGGATCGCATCGGGCTCGACCTCGTGCAGGACGTCATCGAACAGATCTTCGTCCGGATCGACGAGCAGAATGACAGACAGCAAGCCAAGGTCCTGGGCAAAATCGGACAGGGCGCAGACTTCGTCCAGCGCCTCTTCGCCCTCACCCAGCACATTTCGCGGACTTTTCCGGTAGAGCACAAAGCCGACCCAATCGGCGCCAGCTTCCGCCGCCGCGCGAATATGAGCCGTGTCCTGTAGTCCGCAGATCTTTACCTGTGCCATGGCGGTCAGGTGCGCCGCTGTCACTTGGAAGTCAAGCAGGGATTAGTTGGCGCCCAGGCCAAGGTCTTCGACCAGCGCTTTAATCGTGTTCTGATCAAACTTCGCGCGCAGTTTGATGTACGGGCCTTCCTGCTTGTATTTGGCCGCTTCGAAATCATCATCATCGAAGCCGGATGCATTCCAGCCAACGCTGATCCATACGTTCTTTTCCGGGCTGAAGCCGATGCTTGGACCATAGGACCAGGCCTGCGTGCTGCTCGCATCTCCTGACGTCCAGGTGGCGTGGAAGCCCAGGTCAAACTTCTTGGTCACGTCGTGGCGAACTTCGCCGCCAATCAGGTGCGTAAAGCCGCTGGCACTGGCGCCATTGAAGTCCGTCTCGACATGTTTGACGCCGTGATAGATCGACAATTGCGTGCGCTTCGAGACCATCGCGTTCACGGCGAGATTATTGACCAGCTTGGACCGGTTCTGCACGCCGTCTTCCTTCATGTGGCCATAGTCGAAGCGATTCAGCACCACGACACCTTCCCCGCGCGGGCGCCAGGCCGCGCCGATGCGAAGATCGGTCTGCTTGCGGTTTGCCTGATCGGTCAGCGACTCTTTTTGTTGCCGTGCAGCCGCGGAGAAAGACAGCGTCTTCGTAATCTCCCGGGCCCCGCCCAGCACCGCGACCAGACGCTTGCCGGACGTGCTGTCGCGCGCCTCGATCCGTCCGGAGGCTGCCATGCCGTCGATCTGGAACCCGGCGCCAAGATAGGCCGATGTATATTGCTCCGATTGCGTCAGCGGGCTGCGCACACCGTCTTCGAGCGGGCCAAAGGCCGCGTCAGGAGCGACCTCCAATGGAGCATCGCCGCCGTCAACATTAGCGCGGCGGGCGAGACCGCCGCTCAGCGTCCAGGCATCATTGACTTGCCAGACCTGATCGACGCCGACCGTAGCCCCAATGCGCCGTGCGCTCTCCTGGGTCAGCATGTCCGCCCCGGCGCGGATCTGCGTGCCGCCGCGCGGCTCCCAGGTGATGCCGGCAACCGTGTTTTGACCGGAGGCATGATCGCCATTGGTGATTTCGTGGCGCAGGTTCAGCGTCGCCGTCTTGCCAAGTGTCTTATCAAGACCCAGCACAGTGCGTCCTGGGAAAAGGGTCGCCTCATCATTGGCGCCGACCTGGTTCAACGGCTCTTCCCAGACGGCACTGACGGTCAGACCCTGGTCGAGGAAGGTCTTGCGCAATCCGGCGAGCAGCAGCACCGAGCGCCGGTCGTCGTCTTCGCTGTCATATTCCTCGGCAACGGCGCGCAGCCCGATGCTGGCACCGAAAGTCTGACTGTCCTGCGTCACCAGCGCATCGGCGACGGTCCGCTGCGCGCCCTGGCTGAGATTGGTCTCGCGGTAGGCCTGCGCTTCCACCCGGCGGACTGAGCGATCATTGCTGCCTTCGATTTCCTGCACGCCGATCTCGGCGCTGATTTGCGCGCCAATGCGGCGCAGTGCGGACGTATTCGACGCTTGTTGCCCGAGGCCGAAGCCTTCGGTTTCCTGCCGGTAATACCCGGTCATACTCAGCTTTTCCGTCCGCCGCGTGGCCTCGATCAACACCGCATCTCCCGACATGTCACCGAGCTCGGTATTGGCTTCCGTGGTTGCGACCTCGGCGCGGATTTCCGTGCTCTCATCCACGGTGACGGTCAGATCGGCCGCGGCCAGACGCGACCCGTCAAAGCCTTGCGAGGCTCCATCTTCTTCATGGACCAAGGTAATGCCGGTTTGTACTTTGCCATCCGCAAGTCGCGTTGCAGCACGCAAGCCAGCGGTAATTCCGCGTTCGCCCGCCTCGGATGTTTCATAATCGATGACGATCACGTTTGGATTCAACGCCGCGTCGGACGCGTCGACGGGCTGACGGAAGAAGATCTCGCCGGTAGTATAGTCGATGTCATAGTCGACATAGCGATTGTAGCGGCGCACCGCGAGGACCTGATCGGCCCTGAACCGGTCACGCGTTTCGACCGAAATCACCTCTGAGGACCGCACCAGCGGCGCCGAGCGCAAGCGGAAGGGACCTGACGTGCCGTCGGCGGCGAGTTCATCTTTCACGAAGGTCTGATTGGTCTGGGACGCAAATGCCGTGACGGTCAGTGTTTCGCTTTCATAATCCGCCTTCAGGCCGGACAGACGGCGCGCATAACGACCAAGATCGGTCTCGGTGAAACCCGTTTCATAGTCGCCAAACAGGGCCTGGAACGTGTTCTTTTCCAGTTTGACATAGACCGGGTAGCGGCTTTCGGCATTGTTATGCTGCCACGTGCGATCGCCATAGAGCGTGTAATAAGCGTTGGGGTCGATCTCGTCGAAAATCTCACCATCCGCATCGCCGCGGCGCTTGGCCGTGTCGACCGCAATCGTCAGCAACCAGTCGCCTTTGACCACACCCTTGGCAAAGAAAGCGAGACGGCCATCGGCCATTTTGCGATTGATATCGGGATCGTCGGCATCCGCGAATCGGGTGCTCATGCCTTCGGCTTCGGCGACACCGACAACGATCCAGTCGCGTTTTTCGGATTCCAGCCAGATGTCGATTTCTTCGACCGAACCATCGGCAAGCTGAACCTCGAGGCGCGCGCGCCCGGAATCGAGCGTGGGCTCCAACTCTACGAGCGCAATACCGTCAGCACCAACGCGAATGCCGGAGACCGCCGAGAATCCCGCATCCACTGGCGCCTCGAATTCTTCTTCGGCTTCCTGGGCCAGTCGGTAAGGGGCGGCGACACTGATTTCGACAATCCGGCCCTCATGAACCGGATGTCCGGCGCCATCCTCGAGGCGAACGGCGATCACCGGCTTGGTCCGACCGTCCGCGACCGCAATCGACTGATCATCGACCAGTCGCGCCCGCGCAACCTCGTCAACAAACCAGACCGAGCGCGTTAGGGTCTCCAGTTCCACACCGTTTTCGTCGTAGAGCCGCGCCGTGAACGTGTTTTCGCCGCGCTGAATATCAACACCGGCCCAACGCGAGATCGCGACATTTCGGGTCGCCGACAGGTCCTTGCCGGAGAAATTCAGGCCTGAAACAGCCTGTCCGTTCAGGGTCAGGGAGACTTTCTGTCTTGGTTCATGAACAAGACCCAGATTGACCGAGCGTCCTGCCGGACTTTGCCCAATCCGGGGATAAGCCCAAGCAAATGTCGCTTCGGACTGCGCGTTCAACCAGGTTTCGTCGAACAGATCTTCATCGCGCGATTTCGATTCAATCACGTCCACTTCGGTTTTGGCGACGCCTATGCGCCGCAAATAGAAGTTTGCGCGCCAGATCGTGCCGCCTTGTGCATCGACGAACTTTGACAATGCGCTCCCGGCATAACGTGTATTTTCTTCGCAGACGATTGGTTCGTATCCTGGAGGCAGCGTTGCCGCATCGACTTGAACCACATGCGTACCTGGACGAACGCCCTCGAAATGGAACAGGCCATCCGCGTCGGTGACAACATATCGACCGGTTTCCATGTACAAGCGTACACCCGCGACGCCGGCACCGTCTTCAATCGTGCGGGCCCATTCCTCATCAGGGCGACAAGCGGCCTCAGCGACGCGTCCGACAATGGTCAGACGCGAGGTCAGGAAGTCTTCCTCAATCTGAACGGCGGCCTCGGCAGCATTGGACAGTGGTGCGCCGCTCGGACTGATGGCCACAACGTGATTGACCGCTTCCCCGAGTTGCGCCCTTGGCCCCACCGATGCGAGATAGGTCAGCTCGATCCGCTCACCGGGAGGCAGCAAGCCACCGACAAAGGTCAGATCGCGGCCATCTGGATCGATGGCTGGGTCCGGAATTTGCACGCCCGAGAGGCGCGACGATCCTGCGACATAACGAAAACCAGCAGGCAGCGTGTCTTTCAACCGAACCGGCGCTGGCAAGGTCGCGGCGTTCTCGAGTTCGATCGTGTAACCGACAAAGTCACCGACCGACGCTTGCGCTTCGAAAGCCTGCTTGCGGACAATCAGGTCGCTATTGGGGTCCAGAGGGATATCAAGATTGAGCGGGCCGGATGTCGTGACCGTGAAAGTGCCTGCATATGATGCCTGCGTCCAGATATCGAATGGCGCGTTTGGCAGGGCCTCGAAATCGGCTGCGACCCGAGCGGACGGATAAGCATAGCCAGTCGGCGCCTCGACCAGGATTTGATAGGTTCCCGGGGTCAGGACCGGGAAGAAGAAAGCGCCAGTCTGAGTTGGATAAGTTTTTCCGGACGAATCGGTGACGGGCTTACTCGTCAGTACCGTCGATGGTGCCGTGCCGAGACCGTCAATGCCAAGCACCTGCGCCGGCAAGCCCGTATCTACATCTATAATTGTGACGGAGACATCGCTGAGCAGTTCGCCGGTCAAGCTGTCGAACACGCGGCCGAATGGATCGACAAGCGCGGTATCGACCGACACTTCCGTGGCATCAAACACGTCGACATAGGTCGCCGTCAACAGACTGTCCTGGGGTGCCGACAAGGTCTCGTCGAAAACCGCGGATGCTTCGGCCGAGCTTGGGAAGAAGCCATAAAAATGGCCGGAATTCGGACCATCCTCGTAAAGACGCAGCACGATTGTGTCGCCGCCATCGGTTTCGACCGTAATCACAACGGTTTCGATACGGCTTGGGTCTCCGTTCTGACCAAGATCAATGACACGCACGACCATAGTCTCGCCCGGCACATAGGTCTCGGCGGCGACCAGGTCGACACGCGTGGCGGGGTCTGTCGCGGCGTCCCCCGGCAAAGTGCCGCGATCCAGGGCAATGAACGACCCGCTTAGTTCGCCTGATGGACTGTGATCAGCACCGTTCAATTGCACCGAAAGGCCATCCGGCGCGTTCTGGACGATGCGGAAGAATTCGATTTCAGACGGTGTGGTGCGCGCTTCAATGATAAACGCCGCTTCATTGGTTTGCTGGACGACCGATCCCGAGCTTGAATCCTGACTGACCGTGGCCACATTGGTGACCCGGTCGCCGAGATCGGCAAATGCCGGAAAGGCACACGCGACAAAGAGCACACTCGCCAGAACGAGCGCGAACAACGCGTCAAAGATCTGCTTCCGCCCGAAGCCCATCCCCTTATCTCCACCATCGTGCGGCTAACCTCTTTGGGTCGGTCCGCGCTCTTAAAATCAGGTCGGTCTGATGCCGCCTTATGGAGAGACGCTATCGGTTTATGGTTAGGATCGGATTTGAGCGATCGATGAAATTTGATCTATCTGCCTGGAAATCCCCTGTTTTCATGAGGTTTATGCAGATGAAACGGCCGTCAAAGCGGTAAATACGAAAAAGCCCCGGGCGTCAGGAACGCCCGGGGCTTTATCAATTAGTTGCGTTGCGCGCTATTTCACTTCAGCGCGAATGAGGATCTGTCCGACCTCGCCCGCGGCAAGCACGGCATCGGACAACTGGATCACGCATGTGGTCGCGCCATCGCAATTGCTGTCGGCTGGCGTACTCGGCACGCTAAGGACCGGACCGGCCCCCGCGACGCCTGTATCGTCAGCGAATCCAGTCGTCGTCGTGGTCGCGAGCGATGCCGCGATGAAGTTGACTTCCGCGGGCAGAATATCATCAATGACCAGGTTCGTGGCCGTGGCGGTCGCACCATTGTTCTGAACCTGGATGACATATTCCACACAAGAACCCGGAACCGCTTTGGCGCCGGCCACCGCGGTGGCGGTTGCGCAATCGGTGAGCGCCACGAATGGGTCCGCGATATCTGGCTCCTTGACCACAGTCACTGTTTTGGATGCAGCGAGACTCGCCGCTTCGACCTGGATAATACCGGTCGCTGCGTACAAACCATCCGCGTCGCCAGCCGCCTCGGCCGCTGCCACGCCCGTACTATCAGCCAGAACGTTCTGAGCCGAGCCCGTGAGCACGTTCGCACCGCCAGTGGCTGTGGTCACCGCGGCTGGGGTTGCAGAAGCCTCATTGAGGAACGCCGCCGGGTCGCGGGCTTCCGCAACCAGCGTGACATCGTCAGTGAACGTGTCCGCCACCGAAGCGTCGATCGAACCCTGCACCTGGACAAAGACCAGAACACCTTTCGGGACGTCGGCGGTAATGAAAGCCGAGCCTGCGGCCGTGCCAATCGGCGTCTGCGTGATGGTCGTGTATGCGCCATCATCCGCCGTTCCGTTATCATTGGCATCGACCAGGTAGCGCACGACCAGAGACGTCGCATCGAATGTCGAAGCGCCTGAGTCCAGATCATCGATCGAGAATGAGTAAGCCGACGTATCATTGCCTTCATTGAGCACTTCAAACGTCAGTGTCGCGTTTGTGTTCGGCGCTGAGGTCAGCGTCGAATTGGTCGCGGTCACGATCAGATCCACTTTACGGTCAACCGTGAATACAGTTGGCGCACCCTGCACCACAGCTCCCACCGGGGGACTGACATTGTCATTGGTGATGACAGGTTGCGCCGTCCCGGAGACGCTATAGCTCAACTCGAATGTGTTGGAGACCGAAACACCGGCTTCAGTCAGATTGTTTGCAGCATGTGCCGCGCTCGCCAGACCCAGGCACAGTGCCGTGGCCAGGCCGAAACGGGAGAGAATCCCCCGCGCCCCTAGTATACTCATTTTCGCCCGCTCCAATTATATTTTATAAAGCGAGTGCATTGTTCCATATGTCCGTTAACAGGACGCAAAAATGGCTGCAGCCTGAGATTCCGGGCAGGGGATTATCGGCAGATCGAGGCGGCTCGATCGATCGCATTCGACGACCCGGATAGCGAGAAATGATAGGTGACGCGCGTGTTTCGCGCCGACGTTGCCTCTACTCTGAGCTCGCTGCCGCGCTTCAATTGCCGCACCAGTGGCGCATCGTCATTGTCTTGCGCAAACGCCTCGCGGCCAACACCGAAGAGCGACCAGTCGGCTCGGCCGATCCTGGCCTTGCCGGGCAGATCACCGCGCAGCTCATATCCGACTTTGAGACTCGGTTGATTGCGCGCCTTGCCGGATCGCCAATTCGACACATAGAACCAGACATCGCCATGGTCAGCCGAACGCGGCGCCTTGTCGGTGGCTTGTGTCGCAGCATAGCAGAGACGCTCACCGCCGACGTCTTCAGTGAATACAACCCAGTCCGAATATTGTCGCACGACGCTGGGCGCCGCCGACGCCGTCATGGATCCAAACATTGCAAGAGTGCCCAAAACGGCCATAGCGCGGCGCAACATATAAACTCTCCCATACGCAATAAGATATCTGGCTTTGTGCGAGATTCTTCTGTAACAGTCTTAGGGCTGAAATAAGACAATGCAGATTAACGGGCGATTATGAACGCGTTGTATCGCGTCAGTTGCACGGATGATCAGAAATGCGCTTTATGCGAGTGGGAAGCTAAACAGGGGACATGCGTGTCCATCGAAATGACCGGAACCGATGTGACCGAACGGGATCGATTGGCCGATTGCGTTGAGCAAATTGCGCAGTCCCGGTCGCGCGCGGCGTTCTCTGAAATCTTCGCCTATTTTGCGCCGCGCCTGAAAAGCTATCTCATCCGCCTCGGCAGCGAAGCTTCAAGCGCGGAAGAGATTATGCAGGAAGTGATGCTGAACGTGTGGCGCAAAGCGGCGCAATATGATCGTCGCCAGGCCTCCGTCTCGACCTGGATATTCCGCATCGCCCGCAATCGCCGGATCGACACGCTTCGCCGCCTCAACAAGCCAGAGCTGGATGCCGAGGACCCGATGTTGCGCCCGGCTGAAGCCGAACAACCCGACGTCACCGTCAACCGCACTCAGATCGAATCTCAGGTCCGGGGCGCCATGGAATCGCTGCCCGAGGAACAGCTCGTGCTCTTGCAGGCAGCCTTTTATGATGGGCTTTCGCACTCAGAGATTGCCAAAAAGTTCGACTTGCCGCTGGGCACGGTAAAGTCACGCATTCGCCTGGCTTTCCTGCGTTTGCGCGGATCATTGGAACGCGATCAATGATTCGATCGCCGCAATCTGGAGCTGCATTTGCTTGACGATAACCTCAATCCGCCAATATCGGCCTATGAGCGAACGAATTTCTAGGAGCGTTGCGAGCCAATGGGCAAACCGCAATTGATTGATTTCGGAGAAGTGTATTCCAGCTATGCAGCTGGTTGCCTGGACCCTGCATTCTGCCTGTTGGTGGAAACACAAGCGGCGCTGCGCCCGGATGTCGGTCGCGCCGTGGCGAGAGCCGAGGCGATTGCAGGTATATTCCTGGAAACAGAAGACGCCGCGACCCTCAGCGAAGGGGCGGCTGCAAAAGCTCTGGCGATGATAGATGCCTATGAGGCCGACGAGGCGCCCTCAGCCGCCGCAATCCATCAGGCCAGCGAAGGGCTCGATGAGATCCTGTCCCTGCCCGAGCCGCTTCGTGACACCGCGTTGCAATCGTTCCAGACGAATAAGTGGCAAAGCCTGACCCGCGGCATTCGACGGCTCAAGCTGGAGGCTGACAGTCAGGCCGAGATTGAGCTCTACCGAATCGAACCCGGTTGCACGGTCCCGCGCCACAGCCACAAAGGCAGCGAGTTCACTTTGGTCGTCTCCGGCGGTTTCTCGGATGAAAGCGGCCGTTTCGGACCGGGCGATATCAGCGTCAAAGGACCGGAAGACACGCACCAGCCAACAGGCGACATGGACGGGGTCTGCTTTGCCCTCGCCGTGCGCGATGGCGGATTGAAATTTACTGGAATGATAGGGCTGGTACAGCGCCTGATCGGTCAATAATCACCGCACGATATCAAATTTTCGGGTCTCGAACACACTCAGCACCTGCGTGAGATCCCGCCCGCGTTTAAGGATCTGACCTTGTGCGCCCAGTACGGCATAGGCGCCCTGCATGCGCGCCAGAGCAGGGGTCTTGAGAATCGTCCAGTTGGGGTTTTCCGTGTGTTGCTTGAAAATTGCGAAGACAGCCTGGTCCTTGTGCGCGCCGATGGCATAGTCCCTGGCTTGTCCCGACATCACCAATCGCCCGTAAACATCCAGGATTGTACTCATCTCATCGCGCTGGAACGCAATCTTCGCCTGGGCGGTTTTTTTTCTGAGAGGTGTAACTTGAGTCATGTAGTTAATATTCGGGACAGATCTTTCCTGAGTGACGTAATTTTAATGCAGAATAGGGCAGTTTTGCCCTAATCATGCCTTGTATCGACCACCGATTACGATCAGTTTGCAATTGTCGGGCGGCGAAGTCTAGCAGTCATTCCGGACCCATCAGCCCCCCCAGCCCCCCGGGGCGACTGTTTTTGGCCGCTCGACACTTAATCCCTTCACAATTTTTGCTTCCAATCCAGCGGCATGCAGGCGCATAGTCTTGCGCATGAACGGAAATTTAGCTGCACTGTCTTGGTGATCCCTTTACTGGCCAGCTCTAACGAATGACGCTAGCCCGTCCCGGGACAATCATTGTGATGATCTGATGCTTGAGCTGAAAAATCTAAACAAGGCTTTCGGCGACAATGTTGCCGTCTCTGGCCTGACCTTCAGCCTGCAAAAGGGCGAAGTCCTCGGCTTCCTCGGTCAGAATGGCGCGGGTAAATCCACCACGATGCGAATGATTTCGGGCGCGCTTGAACCTGATTCGGGCGACGCCTTGCTAAATGGCCACTCCATCATCTCGGCCCGTCGTGAAGCCCAAAGCCAGATTGGCTATCTCCCGGAAGGCGCGCCACTCTACCAGGATATGACGCCGCTGGCCTTCCTGCGATTCATTGCTGATGCGCACGGCCTGAGCCGGGCACAGAGAAACGACTCGGTTGACCGGGTGATCGCTGACGCGCGCATCGCCAATGTCGCGCACCAGCCCATCGCGTCCCTGTCCAAGGGCTATCGCCGACGGGTTGGGTTGGCCGCTGCGCTCGTCAATGATCCTCCCATCTTGCTACTCGACGAACCAACTGACGGCCTCGACCCGATCCAGAAACGGGCGGTGCGTGCCCTGGTGGCTCGCATGGCGCCGGAGAAAGCCATCGTCATCTCCACCCATACACTCGAAGAAGTCCCGGCCATGTGTTCGCGCGTCCTGGTCATCAATAATGGTCTTATGGTCGCTGATGACACGCCGGAGGCCTTGGCCAAGCGCAAGCCAGGTGGGCTCGAGGAAGTGTTCATCTCGCTGGCCAATGGTCATGACGCGGGGGCGAAATGATGGACTGGCAAGGCACATTCACTGGCATCAAGGCGGCCTGGCGACGCGAGATTTCGGCCTATTTTGCGACTCCGCTGGCATATGTCTTCATCGCCATTTTCCTGCTCGTGCTCGGTGTTTTCACCTGGGATCTCTCGCGATTTTTCGACACTGGCGCCGCCGATCTCGGGCCGTTTTTCTACTGGCACCCCTGGTTGTTCATGATGTTCATGCCGGCGCTGGCGATGCGGCTATGGGCGGAAGAAACCAATTCCGGCACGGCGGAACTGCTTCTCTCCTTGCCCGTCAATCTCCCTGGACTGGTCATTGGCAAACTGCTGGCAGCCTGGACGGTGGCCGCGTTTGCGCTGATCCTGACCTTCCCCTGGTGGATTACAGTCAACATTCTGGGCCCCGCCGACAATGCCGCGATTGCGCTCACCTATTTTGTCAGCCTGGTCATGGCCGGATCCTATCTGGCGATCGGCGCAGCGGTGTCCGCACTCACGCGCAGCGCTGTACTGGCCTTTGTCATCGGTGTCCTGGTCGCGTTCATTCTGACGGCGGCCGGCTGGCCGCTGGTCTCGGGCGCGATCGCGGACTGGCTCGGGCCAGGTGCTGGCGACGCAGCGGCGCAATTCTCCTTTCTCACCCATTTTGAAACCGCTCAACGCGGTGTACTGGACTTTAGAGGCGTGACCTTCTTCCTCGGGTTCACGGCGCTCTGTGTCGCGCTCAACACGCTGTTCGTGGCGCAAAGACGGGCAGGTGCGCAATGAGTCCGCGCCGCTACATCCTCGCGGTCAGCGTGCTATTGGTCGTCATCTTCGCGGCCGCTAACCTTCTTGCACAATCCTGGCTTTCGGGTGCGCGCGCCGACTTCACCGAAAACAAACTCTACACCTTGTCTGACGGCACCCGCTCAACAGTGTCTGAGCTCGCAGAGCCGATTGACCTGACCTTCGTCTATACCCGCGATGTCGGACAGGAATTCCCGGCCGTGCGCGCCTATGCCGTTCGTGTGCGCGAACTCCTCGACGCGTACAGAACCATGGGCGGCGCCAATGTGCGCGTGCGCGAGATCGATCCAGCGCCATTTTCTGAAGCTGAGGATGAGGCGCTCGCAGCTGGCTTGGTGGCCGTCGACACCAATGGCGGCGACCCGCTTTATTTCGGCCTGATTGGTCGCAATGCTGTCGATGATGAACGCGTCATTCCCTTCCTAGCCCCGGAGCAGGAAACCAGCCTCGAATATGACATTACCCGCATGCTGGCGCGGCTTGATCGCCCGGAACCGGCGCGCATCGGACTATTGTCTACGCTGCCAGGCATGAACGCCCTGACCGACGAAGCCGGCTACGCCATACGCCGCGAAATGGGAAAGACATTCCTGATCGAACCGATCGAGGAGAATTTCGTCGAGCTGCCGGGCGAGATCGATATCCTGATGCTGGTGCATCCGCCAGAGCTGACACAATGGCAACTCTGGCAAATCGATCAATTCGTCCTGCGCACCGGGCGTGCGCTCATCCTGCTCGATCCGGCGGCGAAGACGGCGCAAGGGACCGGGCCGTTCAATATGAGCAACCGTCAGGTCCGGTCAGACCTTGATCATTTCGCCGCCGCCTGGGGTGTGCGCCTGAGCGAAGCTGCCATCGCCGATACGGAAACCGCCCTGTCAATTGAAGCCGATACCGGGGATGGCCGCACGACAATCTTGCAGCACCCTCTATTCCTCGCCGTGCCGCCCGGTCTGATGTCGCCCTCGAATATCGTCACGGCGGATATCGGGCGGACCGTCAATCTTGGCGCTCCGGGTCGCCTGATCCTCAGTGACAATGCGCCCGGCACGCGCGAGATCCTGATGCGCACCGGCCCTGCGCCGAGCGCTATCCCGGCTGATCGCGCAGCGCTGGATCTCTCGGCCGGCGATGCGATCTCGCTTTATCAGGCGAGCGACATTGGCGCCGCGCCTCTGGCTGTGCGCCTGACCGGACCGTTGATCAGCGCCTTCCCGGACGGCGCCCCGAGCCCGGACCTGCCGGACGACCCGATCTATGCCGAACTCGCTCGCGCCGCCGCCGAGGAAGCGCCGCCGCATATGAGCACGAGCGCCGTTGATGCCGACATTATCATCCTCTCGGACGCAGACATGCTCGATGATGGCCTGCACCTGGATCTTCAGACCGGTGTGCCCTTCGCCGATAATGCGGCCTTGATCCTGAACGCGCTGGATAGCCTGTCAGGCGGCTCCGAGCTGATGAGCTTGCGCGCACGCGCGCCTGGCCGTCGCCCGATGGAAACCGTCGATCGGATGCGCGAAGCCGCCCAGTCACGATTCTTCGCCGAACAGGCGCGGCTGGAAGCCCGCCTGACACAATCCCAGCAACGCCTTGAGGAATTGCAGACCGTCGGTGCTGCTGGCGGCTTCTTCGATGGTGATGTCGGATCGGAATTGACCGAAGGCGAGCGGGTCGAGCTGGCCCGCCTGCGCGAAGACATCATTGATACACGCAGCCGCCTGCGCCAGATCGAACGCGATTTCCGGCGCGAAATCGACGCCCTGGAATTCAAGCTGCGCCTGTTTACCATACTCGGCGGACCGTTGCTGATCGGCTTGATCGGTCTGACCCTGTTTTTCCGCAAACGGCAGGGGGCAACAGCATGAGTGTGACGCGCGCTGTAACCCGCCGCCGGCACGTACTAACCCTGGCCGGCATCGCGGTCGGACTTTGGGTCCTACTCGGTCTGACCAGCCTGTCTCGCGGAGACCAAGGCGGCCAGCATGACCGCATGGGCGACCCCGTCCTGGCCGGGTTCAGTCAGACCCGCGCTGAAGCCCAGCGCATCCGTTTCACGCTCGACGATGATTCCTACACGCTGGTGCGCTCCGCTTCCGGCTGGCTGTTGGAAGAGACCGGGGGATATCCGATACGGCCGGATCGCTTATCGGACCTTGCCGGCGGTCTCGAGACGCTGACTTTTGACACACGGCGCACCGACGATCCATACAAGCATGACCGGATCGGACTGGGCGATCCGACCGAAGGTGGCAATGGTGCCCTGATCGAGATTTTCGGTCTGACTGGCGACCTCGAAAACAGTCTGATTGTCGGGCGCAAGAACGATACGCTTTATGTCCGCGCGCCAGATCAGGGGCAAACGTATCGCGCCCATGGAACGCTGCCGCCATTTTACAATCGACGCGCCTGGCTCGATCTCGACATCATCAATATCGACCCATCGGCCATTCGCTCCGTTCGAATAATGGATTCTGCAAATCGAATGCTCTACCTGCGCCGCGCAGAAGGCAGCGATGCCCGCAGTTTCCGGCCTGCCCCGCCTAATCAGGATGACCCGCTGATTTCACGCCTTGCGGCGTCAACCACCGCGCTCGCGGTCACGCGCCTCTCGCCGACCGATGTGAAACCGGCCAGCGATCTCGTGTCAGAGCCGATTGCGCGCCATATCAGCGAGACGTTTGACGGACTGGAAATCGATCTGCACGCCTATCGCGAGCCCACCGGCTTCTGGGTCACGCTGCGCGCGGTCGAGGCCGGTGAAGGTGCGCGCCGGGCCGAGGCGATCAATGAGAAAGCCGAAGGCTGGGCCTTCCGCATCACCGATTATGATTTCCAGGATTTCACGCCAGCCGTGACCAGCATCGTTGAGCGTGCGAATTAGCGGCCTTTCACCCACAATCCGAGACGGATGAGTGGCACACAGATCTCGACTATTGCACGGCCCATCGCGCCCTTGGCGAACTTGCGGAAATAATGCGCCAGGCTGTCCGCCTTGTGGCCTCGCACGACTCGGTTCGGCGCGTCGGATGTCGACCCGTAATGCAACGCAGCAGCGCGCGGCTCATACAACACGCGCCCTCCGGCTTCACGGCAGCGACGGCACAGATCGATATCCTCGACATGCAGGAAATAGTCTTCATCAAAACCGCTGAGCGCCGCAAAGCTGTCTTTCGAGGTCAGGAAAAACGCGCCTGAGATGACCGGCATTTCGACCGCTTCGTCTGGAGACGGCGTGTGCTCCAGCGTCCAGGTATTCCACCCGAAAGTCCGCGTCATTGCCCGGAACAGGGTCAGCTCCTTGCGCCGACCGCCGCGCTCCTCGCGTCCGAAAATGTCAATAATCTTGCCGCCAATGATCCACGGCACCGCAAGCTCAGTCGCGGCGTCCTGCATGTGCGTGAGGGATTTCCAGCGCAGGACTGCGTCGGGATTGATGACCAGAATATGTGGAGAAGAGGCCTGTCGTTCGCCCAGATTGACTGCGGCGCCGAAGCCAATATTTCCGTGTCCCGAGAGCACGGACATGTTTTCACGTCTGTTGGTAAATGATGCGACCCAAGCGGTCATCTCATCGGGGTTTCCATTGTCGACCAGGATGATTTCGGACACGTTCGGATCGGCGTCGAGCGCATACAGGCATTCTTTCAAACGCGGCCCGGTTTGGTAGGAAACAACGATTGCTGAGACGTCTGTTCGGCTCACGCCGCGGCCTCATCATCATGCCGCGCCTGCAGGACAACAACAGCTGCGGCCAGCACTGCGCTCGCCCAGAAAGCCTCATTCCACATGCTGTAGGCAAAGCTGCAAACGGCAACGATCACACCGATCAATCCAGCTGCCGCATTGCGCGTAACCGGTGACCAGTCCTGCGGCGCTTTCATGCGCCAACCGAGGAAAAACAGGAAAATGGCGGCCAGGCTCGCGCCGATCATGCCGGTCTCGGCCCAGACCTGAAGCGGCATGTTATGCGGATGGCCGGGCACGACTGGATAGACTTCCCAGGCGAAGGCCACGTCTGCGTGATAGCGTGCAACTGCATCAGCCAACCAGTCCGGGTGGTCGCCATAAGTGTCGGTCCAGGTGTAGGAAGCTTCCAGACCATGGCCCATGAGCGGCGCTTCGCTGACCTTTTCCCGCACCAGTTCCCAGCTATAGGTGCGCGAGAAGAAAGATTGCGGCAGCGGGATGCCCAGGCCGCGCAGCTGCGCCACGCCCCAACCAAGCAGCAGCGGCGCCAGCGTCACATAGACGGCGAGGCTCGAGAAGATGATCCGGAACCCGTTTCGAGGCCAGAGCTTGATCACGGTCATGCAGATCAGCATCAGCGCCATCCCAGTCAGCCCGGTCTGGGTTCCCGTTTGCGCGAAGGCTGCGAATGAAATGATGCCGACACCGAGGGCCGCGATGCGCCAATAATCATTCGAAGTTCGGTGCCAGATCCAGGCCAGCAGGAATGGCAATAGCAGCATAAACGCATTGGCGTTCCGGATCAGGTTTTGCGGCATTTCGAGCACGGGATCGCTAAACGGTGCCAGCGCTTTCAGGATTTGCGGCGTGAACAGGGCGGTGACGACCACGCCGACGAATTGCACCAGGGCAACCCCGACAATAACGCCGAGACTGATCCGGCTGGATCTCGCAGCGACCGCGCGAGCCGCGACGATGACACCGAGCCCGGCCAGAGCGGTCAGCCCGAACCTGATGCCTGGCATTTCCATCGAGAATGTGCCTTCCAGCATGTCGCCGCTGAGCAGTGCCTGTGCCTCAGGCGCCCAGAATTGCGCCGCGACGATCCAGGCCACGAGGGCGATGAGCGCGAGAGCATAGACGCGCACCTGCTGCACGCGAACATAGACCAGGCCAAGCAGAGCCGCGATCGCGACGGCGCCCGTATACCCTTGCGCGCCCATATAGGCGATGATGGGCCAGAGAACCAAAATCCCCGCAAGGAATGGCGAAAAGGTTCTCGGGCCCAGCGTCATTTATGCGCTCGCCTTGCGCTTGAGATCGGGGGCGAGGGCTTCGCCAGCCAACATCGCCTTGCCATCCTCCAGCGTGACGATTTCCTGAGCCTTCGACCCAAAGCGGCGTAACGCCAGCTTACGCTCTTCCGCCTCGCGCGCGCCGACAACGGCGATCACGGGGACTTTCTGCACAGAGTGCTCACGTACCTTGTAATTGATCTTTTCCGATCGCAGGTCCGTTTCAACCCGAAGCCCGGCGGCGCGAAGTTCGGCAGCAACTTCCTCGGCATAGGCATCCGAGCTTTCCGAAATGGTCGCGACGACCACCTGGACTGGCGCCAGCCACATCGGGAATGCGCCAGCATAATGCTCGATCAGCAGGCCCGTGAAGCGCTCGAACGTGCCGAACACCGCCCGGTGCAACATGACCGGCCGATGCTTGGCCCCATCTTCACCGATATAGTTCGCATCGAGGCGCTCCGGCAGGATATAGTCGAGCTGGAACGTCCCGGCCTGCCATGTCCGCCCGATCGCGTCGGTCAGGTGGAACTCAAGTTTCGGCCCATAAAACGCGCCTTCGCCTTCCGCGATCTCGAATTCCAGCCCGGCCGCAGTCAGGGCGTCAGCGAGGTTTTTCTCGGCGCGGTCCCAGGTCGCATCATCGCCCGCCCGCATTTCCGGCCGCGTCGCCAGCTTGTAGGCGATATCGGTCATTTCGAAATCATCATAGACCGAGGCGAACAGTTCGAGGAAACGCTTGGTCTCGTCGACCACCTGGTCTTCGCGGCAGAAAATGTGCGCATCATCCTGCGTCATCTGACGCACACGGAGCAGACCATGCAAAGCGCCATGGGCTTCGTTTCTGTGACAGCAGCCGAACTCGGCCATGCGCATGGGCAGGTCGCGATAGGAGCGCTGATCGCTGTTGAAGATCTGAATATGCGCCGGGCAATTCATCGGCTTCAGGGCAAGCATGTCGTCAGCATCTGCCAGCTGCAGGTCTTCGGTCTCGAGCGATGGGATCATGTCGGGAACGACAAACATGCCATCCCGAAACTTGGCCCAATGGCCCGACTTCTCCCACAAGGCCTTGTCGAGCAATTGCGGTGTCTTGACCTCATCATAATCAGCGGCGTCCAGGCGGCGGCGAATATAGGCTTCCAGTTCACGCCAGAGCTTGAACCCTTTTGCGTGCCAGAACACTGAGCCTTGTGCTTCGGACTGGAAGTGGAACAGATCCAGCTGCTGTCCGAGCCGGCGGTGGTCCCGCTTCTCGGCCTCTTCGAGCCGGTGCAGGTGCGCTTTCAGTTCTTTCTCATTGGCCCAGGCTGTGCCGTACATGCGCTGCAGCATTTCGTTCTTGCTGTCGCCGCGCCAATAGGCGCCGGCCAGTTTCATCAGCTTGAACGCTTTCGGCAATTTGCCGGTGCTTGGCAGGTGCGGCCCGCGGCACAGATCGAACCAGTCGCCTTGCTTGTAGACCGTGATCGGCTCGCCCGGCGGGATGATGTCGTCAATGATCTGGGCTTTGTAGTCTTCGCCGATGGATTTGAACGTTGCGATCGCCTGGTCCTTGTCCCAGACCTCGCGCACGATCGGGTAATCGGCGTCGACAATCTCAGCCATTTTCTTTTCGATGGTTTCGAAGTCTTCCGATGAAAACGGCTCTTCACGCGCGAAGTCGTAATAGAATCCATCATCAATGACCGGGCCAATCGTGACCTGGGTGCCCGGATACAGCACCTGAACCGCCTGGGCCAGAACGTGTGCGGCATCGTGCCGGATCAGCTCCAGGCCTTCTGGATCCTTGGCGGTCACCAGGGCGACCTCGGCATCGCCCTCCAGAGGGCGCATCAGGTCATACAGCTCGCCGTTCACTTTCGCAGCGAGGGCTTTCTTGGCCAGTGAGTTGGATATGCTCACCGCCACATCGTGTGGAGAGGCGCCGTCCTCATATTCTCTTACAGCACCGTCAGGAAGCGTGACTTTAATCATCAGTTTTGTCTTTTCATTTCGTCTTCAGGCCCATGATCAGGAAATGGGCGTTCTGTCAAAGCCCAATCCCCGTATCGCCATGGAGCCCAAAAGGGTACAGATTTCGTTTCCGCAGGAACTGGGTCGAAGCCAGACGATCCGCCAGGCCGACATCGCTGCACGCGTGCGAGCGTCATCCACCCGCCTTTCCAGACCCCGTGGCGGGAGACACACTCTGCACCAAACTCGCTGCAAGACGGCTCATGCCGACACCGTGTCCCGAACACCATGAACACAGGTGACAAGGTCCACTTGTAGACTTTCAGCAATCCATAGGCGATGGGGCGGCGAAGGCCGGACATGCAGGATAGGTCCCGTAATTTCCTCAGAAAACAGCTTTAAACGCTTTGACCTCAGGCGAAAGGGGCGCTGGCCCCGTGAAGCGCTGAGTTAGGCCGCGGGCAGCGCGTCAGCTGCCGCAGCCCTGCTGGTTCGAGCGGTTTCTATGGCCGCCAGAACCGCCTCGAATGCGAGCATTGTCGAGGCGTGACGAGGTGGATAATCGCGCACGCCCTCAAGGTGGCGCAATTCCCAGAACCGTCCGCGTGGTGGCTCACCACCGTCTTTCAACATTGCCCGCACCTGGTCACGCGCTTCGACGAGCTCGTCATAGGTCGCGCCGATGGCGTTTTCTGAGAGGATGGCGGTCGCTGCCTGGCCGAGGGCGCAGGCTTTCGGGTCGACCGCAATGGCCTCTATCGTGTCGCCATCATCGGCCAGTTTGACATCCACACGGACCGTCGAGCCGCAAATGCGCGAGACTTTCGTGGCCGACCCATGCGCATCCTCGAGCGTTCCGACATGTGGGATGTCGGCTGCAAGCTCCAGAACACGGTTGTGATACAGGTCTACCATGGCGCTCATGTCGCGCTGAACCGGCTGAAAATCAAGGCCTAAACGAAGGGCAGCACAGCCCAGACGCGCATCAGGATGTAGCAGGCGCCGACAAAACTCGCCCCGGCGAGGACAAGGACAAACCCGTCGCGGGCGGTGATGGCGAGACCGAACAGCAGGATGGCGAGGCTGGGGATGACCGGCCCGAGCGGCACAAAGGAGAGCGGCAGCGTCACCAGCGCTGCGCCGACGCAGGCCAGCGCCACCAGCTGCACGAAGGGCGAGCGAGTGAGGAAAGTCAGGCGCGGCTTCAGAAATCGGTCGACCTGGGCGACATATTTGTCGGCCACCGCCACACCGGCGATGAGATGCTTGCGCGGGAAGCTGAACTCCAGCGCCCTCTTCGGCACCCATGGATAGTGGCGCCCGAACACCATCTGCACGGCGAAAATCAGCGTTACCAGGGCGACCAGGACATTCGCGCCAGGAATGATCGTCAGCGGGCTGATGGCGATGAAGCCGAGCAGCAAAATGACCGGACCATAGGATCGTCGCCCCACCGCATTTAGCAAGTCGCCGACTGTAACTGTGTCGCCATCTGTTTCATTGCAAAGTGATTGCAGAAGCGTGCGGAGATTGCGGACTTGAGCCATAGCGCTGTCTAAGCCACGAACCGCGCGGCTGACAATTTGTTTTGGCTTGGCATCTGAGTTCGCGGGCTTTTTCAGCGCGCAGGCCAGTCCCAGGCCGGGCGCTCGCTGCCTTCAACAAATGTCTCACCGGTGTTCTTGCTCAGCTCAACCAGGCTCGCATCGGCATCCAGCAGGGATGTCACCAAGTTGCGATTGTGAGACACCACCACGATTTGGGCCTCATCGCTGGCATTCATGATCAGGCTCGCCAATGCGGGAATAACCGAACTGTGCAGGCTGGACTCCGGCTCGTTCAATACGAGAAGCGGTGGCGGGCGCGGCGTCAGCAAAGCCGCTGCCAGCAGAATGAATCTGAGGGTGCCATCGGACAGTTCGGAAACACCCAAGGGTCGCAGCATTCCGTGTTGGTGCATCACCAGTTGGAACAGGCCCGCGGCCGGAACCACGTCGATGCGAGCACCCGGAAAAGCCAGATCGATGGCTGCATCCAGCGCACCTCCATCGCCGATCTCACGAATGGTCTGGATCGCTGCGGCAATATCCGAACCCGTGGGCGACAGTGTTGTCGTTCTTGTACCGATTTGAGGTTGGCGCGCCGGGGCGGCTTCATCTGTGCGCATGTGATCATAAAAGCGCCACGCCGCTAATTGCCGCCGAGCCACAGCCAGTTCCCATGGCGCATCTTCGCCGACAATCTCCCTGATCATGGATTCGTTCGTGCTCAGGCTGGAAGCAATCTGTATGGGCTTTTGATCATTGTTTTTGACCCGGACACTTGCCCCCCGGCGATCCGCGATGATTCTGGACGGCGTGGGTTTGCCGCCCGGCCAGAATACTTCACGTTTGATTTCCGGATCCTCATTGAACATCGACGTGCCGTTCTGGACCGGTAAGCCCAGCTCCACGGCATAGGTCATGTCTGCGTCGGCAAATCCGAGTTTCAGCGAGACCGGGTGTTTGCGGCGCGTCCCCTGGATCGGCACGGAGCCATCTCGCATGCCTCTGGAGAATTGTTCTGGTCCGGCCCAGAGAACGCTTCTGAAGCCGCCCTCCCGCGCAATCGAGGCAATGATGCGGTCGTCCGCTATGTCGGACAACAAGCGCAAGGATTTGTACACACTCGATTTGCCGGTTCCGTTGGCACCCGTGACAATCGTCAGCCGCCCAAGAGGCAAAACGACATCACGAAGCGAGCGGTATCCAGAGATCGCAACAGTTGTGATCATTCAACCGGCTTAGCCTAGATCCGTCGCCACGTCGCGCCCGAGGCGCTATCCATGATTTCGATGCCTTCGGCGGCGAGCTCATCGCGAATGCGATCCGCTTCGGCCCAGTCCTTGTCCGCGCGCGCCTGGACGCGCGCTGCGACCAGCGCATCGATGCGGGCATTTTCGTCGCTATCACCGCCTTGTTCCCACGCGCTTGGCGTCCGGGTGAGAAGCCCCAGCAGGCTCCCCGCCGCAAGCAAGTTGGCCCGGGCCTCAGCCATCGCTGCGTCATCCTTGCGATCGGCCGCACCATTGGCCTCACCGGCCAGGCGGGAAAGCTCAGCCAGCGCGATCGGGGTGTTGAGATCATCGCTCAGCGCGTCCATGACGCCATTGTCGGACGCCGTCCCCGTGTCCGCGTCCCAGACGCGGCGCAAGGCGCCATAGATCCGATTCAGCGTCGTCTTGGCCTGTTCGAGCAGGTCAGCTGTCCAGTCGAGCGGCGCGCGATAGTGGCCGCTGAGCATGGCGAAGCGAATGACCTCGCCGTCCCAGTCGTTCAACAAATCGTTGAGCAGGACGACATTGCCGAGTGATTTCGACATTTTCTCGCCGGCCATATCGAGGAAGCCATTATGCATCCAGTAATTGGCCATTGTCTGGCCATGCGCGCATTCTGACTGAGCCACTTCATTTTCATGATGCGGGAATTGCAGGTCGATGCCGCCGCCATGAATGTCGATGGTCTTGCCAAGATGTTTGGCCGCCATTGCGGAACATTCAATGTGCCAGCCCGGACGCCCACGACCCCATTTGCTGTCCCAGATCGCGTCTTCCGGTTCACCCGGCTTGGCGAATTTCCACAAAGCGAAATCCGCTGGGTCGCGCTTGCCCAGATCGACGTCGACCCGCGCACCAGCCTGATTGTCATCCAGGTTGCGCCTGGAGAGACGGCCATAGTCTTCCATCTGCGGGACGTTGAAGAACACACCGGCATCGGTCGCATAGGCATAGCCCTTGCGCTCGAGCGCTTCGATAATGTCGATCATTTCTTCGACATGTTCCGTCGCCCACGGAATGATGGTCGGGGGCAGGGCATTCACCGCTGCCGCATCTTCATCATAGATCGCCGCAAATTTCTGCGTAATCGCCTCGATCGGTTCGCCTGTTTCCTGGCTCGCAGCGATGATCTTGTCTTCGATGTCCGTCACGTTGCGCGCATAGATGACGGCATCTTCGCCATAGGCGGCGCGCAGCACACGAAACAGCGTGTCAAAGACAATGACCGGGCGGAAATTGCCGATATGGGCGCGATTATAAACCGTCGGGCCGCAGACATACATGGTCACGCGGGAGGGGTCTTGGGGTTTGAAGGCGCGCTTTTCGCGGGCCATGGTGTCGAAGAGGCGGATTGGCATGTCAGGCTCATCTGTCAGTGAAAAAGGGGCATGGCGAAGGCTGGCTAAGACGGGAAGGCCTTAGCCGCAGATACAGACGCAACAGATGACGCGCAAAGGCATCGCCGACTCCTTGAAATCTGGCGCTGCCTTAGGCCGCTAATGGCAATTTGGCAATGGGCGGTTAAAGCTCGTCCAGGTCAATCAGGGGGTCATGATGCCAAGAATGTCGTCGGTCACGATTTGGAGACACCACGCACACGCTCGCGCCATCCAATGTAAAGCGTCGAGATGACGATAATCGCCGCGCCGATCCAGACACTGGCATTGGGGATCAGTCGGAAGACCCAGAAATCAGCGACGGCCGACATTGGCAAACGCAGATAGTCGATCGGCGACAGGAAGGACGCGTCACCAATGCTCATCGCATAGATGAAACAGAACTGACTGACGAAACCGAACGCAGCCATGGCCGCGATCAAGCCCCAGTCCTGCAAGGCAACCTCGTGCCAGTAAATGAACAGGAACGGCGCCAGCAGGATGCTCGAAAACGCGTTGGCATAGAGCAAAAGAACCATCGACGGCAGTTCGGCGCTGAGGAATTTCACCAGCACGATTGCAGCGGCGAGGCTGAACGCACTGATCAGCGCAACGAGGCTGCCCATATTGAGTTGCGTGCCCTCAAATGCACCCGGCTGCCAGAATAGGAGCAGCCCGGGCATCACCATGACGACCACGCCGAAAAAGCCGACCGCCAGAGCGCCCCAGCGATGCAAACCGACATATTCGCGCAAAATCAGCGCCGCCAAGAGCGTAACGAAGAGCGGTCGGGTGAAGCTGATGGCATTGAATTGCGCCAGGGTCAGCGTGAAAAAGTCCGACACAGCGACAATGGCGAGGGTAAATCCCAGCGTTCCGCACAGGCTGCGCAGGATGAGCAGGCCGGGGCGCCGGGTTTTCATTTTGTTGAATCCGATCGCGGCGACGAATGGAATTGCCATCCACATGCCCAGAAAGGCACGCCAAAAAGCCAGAAAGACCGGGTGAACATCAGCGGAGAGAAGCTTGTTGAGCAGGAGATAGACGGTGAACCCGACCCCCGACAACACCATCAGCAGTGCGCCGCGCAGGTTTCCCGACAATTGCTTTTTGTTAATATCTTCGTAACCGGATGCCGCCCCCTTGTCTTCCATGAACCGTTTCTCCGTATCTGACTTAGAGGCCATAGACCGCTTGTGGCGATCTGTACCCGCCGATCATGTCTGGACCGGATGGTCGGCGACCGGAGACGAACCTGAAGAGATTACACTCTACCGCACGCGTGCGCACTGGCGCCGGTTTCCGTTGCGCAAGTCAAACGCCGAATTTGTCCTGTTCGATGATAAGGGCACAGAGGTCGCGCGCTCGAAATCGCCGAAAAATCTCCTCGAACAGGTTGAGGCAATTCCGGGCCTCGCCGCCTAGCTGCCCTGACCGCCCCGCATCGCCTCGGCCATTTGTTCTGCCTGCTCAGGCGTGATGCCGAGCGCATCCAGCAAGGGCCCGGCTTCTTCCTCGTTCCAGCTATGCGGCGGTCCAACGGTCATGCCGCCGTCGACAAGGAATTCGCCGCCGGTGACAAAGCCTGCCGCGTCTGAGGCCAGGAAGGCTGCCATTTCGGCAATATCCGTGCCCTGACCGACGCGGCCAACCGGCTGCATCGATCCCCCTGCTTGTGACACCATGGCCGCCATCTGATCGGCCTGCTCACGCGGCAGCCCGAGCGACGCGCCAAAGATCGAGGTAGCAATAAACCCGGGAAGGATCGCGTTCACACGGATCTGGTGTTTCGAAAGTTCCGCCGCGGCAAGTTTGGAAAAATGCGCCACGGCTTTCTTGGCAACCGAATAGGTCACCGGCGCGTAGCCAGCGCAGACCGCGGAGATGGACGAGGTGTTGATGACGCTGCCGCCGCCACGCGCAATCATGTGCGGAACGGCAAAATGGGTCCCGGCGAAAACTGATTTCAGCAGCAGATCCATAGTGAAGTCATAGCCGTCCAGGTCCAGCTCTTCGACCGTGCTGGACGTACCGCCGCTGCCCGCATTGTTCCAAAGAATATCGAGACCACCATACGTATCGACGGCGCTCTGCATCAGGGCCTTCAGAGCGTCGGGATTGGTGACATCGCAATTCTGGTAAGCGACTTTGTCGGCGCCGAACCGGGTGACCAGGGCTTCGCCTTTATCGTCCTGTACGTCACCAGCCACGACTTGTGCGCCAGCGTTCACGAACACTTCGACGCCGGCAAGTCCGATGCCACTTGCTGCGCCTGTGATCACCGCAACTTTTCCTGACAAATCCGCCATTCAA
Organism: Hyphomonadaceae bacterium; assembly: GCA_024742355.1. Classification (GTDB taxonomy): domain Bacteria; phylum Pseudomonadota; class Alphaproteobacteria; order Caulobacterales; family Hyphomonadaceae; genus Henriciella. Next base: position 82,241 of record JANSYM010000011.1, read on the forward strand.
TCCTCCGATAATTGTGATTGAAACCATGGGGCGCGTCTGACGCGGGTCCGTCAAGGCGCATCCTCGCGTCAGTTGCGCCGTTTTGACTGATCGCAGCGCTTGACTCTCACCCGCTTATCCTGTTTTAGACGCCGCTTCAGGACGGGTCGGTGTGGTGCTGCCGTTGCAATCGTCGCTTTCACACGGAGAGTGACCAGCCCACGTCAAAAATTGAGGTCTAATATGTCACGTCGTCACTCGGCGAAGTACAAGATTGATCGTCGTGTCGGCGAGAACATCTGGGGACGCCCCAAATCACCAGTCAATAAACGCCCAAACAAGCCAGGCCAGCATGGCCCGAGCCGTCAGAAAAAAGTTTCTGACTTCGGCATGCAATTGATGGCCAAGCAGAAACTTAAGTTTCACTATGGCGACATCACTGAGAAGCAATTCAAGGCGACCTTCGTTGAAGCCGCGCGCCGCAAAGGCAACACCGCAGAGAACCTGATCGGCCTGCTCGAGTCGCGTCTCGACGCGTTTGTCTACCGTTCGAAATTTGTGCCGACCATTTTTGCGGCACGTCAGTTCGTCAATCACGGCCATTTGCTCGTCAACGGTACCAAGACCAATATCAGTTCTTACCGTCTGAAGCCTGGCGATGTTGTCCAGGTTCGCGAGAAGTCACGCAACATGGCACTGGTTCTGGAAGCCCTCGGCTCCCCAGAGCGCGATATTCCAGAGTACATTGAAGTCGAGCCGAAATCGATGACCGCGACATTCGTCCGTATGCCGGAACTGGCAGACGTTCCTTACGCGGTTCAGATGGAACCCGCTCAGGTCGTCGAATACTATTCTTCGTAAGCAGCAAGCTGCTTGCACAAAAGACCAAGCCGCGCTGTCATGGCGCGGCTTTTTTCTTGTCTGCTTTCAGAAGGATCGACCATGTCCCAACCCTCCATTGAGTCCGTTCGCGACACGCTGATCGCGGCGCCAGGCAAGCCGTTCGACCTGTCCGCGCGCGACTCTGGCGATCGCACGCTGTTCCCCGACAAGAAACATGCGCGCGTCAGTCTTAAAAAGGATGCGGCCGCGATCAATGAGTTGCAGGACAAGCTCTATGCCATGCGCGACCGAGCGCTGCTGGTCGTATTACAGGGCATGGACACGTCCGGCAAAAGCGGTGTGATCCGCAACGTGTTTGCCGATACAAGCCCGCTTGGCATGCAGGTCGAAGCCTTCAAGGCGCCGAGCAAGACTGAACTCGCGCACGATTACATGTGGCGCATCCACCGCGCCGTGCCGCGCAAGGGTCGGATCGGCGTGTTTGATCGCTCGCATTATGAAGATGTTCTGGTTGTCAAAGTCCGCGGGTTCGCGCCAGCGGACGTGATCGAGCAGCGATACGAGCAGATCAATCAGTTCGAGAAACACCTGACCGAGAATGGCGTCACGATCCTGAAATTCATGCTCAATGTTGGCTACGAGGAACAAGGCATTCGTCTACGCGAACGCATCACCGAAGAGCACAAGCGCTGGAAGTTCAATCCGGGCGACCTTGAGGACCGCAAACTGTGGCCTGACTTCATGGCCGCTTATGAGACCGCGGTCGCGCGCTGCTCAACGCCGCATGCGCCCTGGTACATCGTCCCGGCTGACAGCCGAACACGGCGCAATGCCATGATCGCCCGGATCGTGCGTGGCACTTTGGAGGGCATGGACCTCTCCTGGCCTGATCCGGGCTTGAAAATGGAAGACTATGATTTCAGCTAGGGCCGCCTAGCTGCGGATCGAAACCGAGCCGCCGCTGGACTTGTCAGACTGCACATCTGTCGGTCCGCCATAGACATCGACGTCGGCGCCGCTCGAGGCATCTGCGTTCACGCTGACCGATACGTGGATGGATATGTCCGAGCCGCTGGAGGCATCCGCATAGCCATTCTGACAGATCAGGTCACGGGCTTCGAGGTCAGAGCCAGACGACGACTCTGCGCGAACCGTCACGCAGGTGCCGGACACGCTCGCGTCCGAACCGCTTGAGGTTTCGATCACCACCGTTCCGCCATCGACGCCGGTTACCGTGACATCGGCGCCAGATGAGACGTCGATCGAGACATCATCGCCGCTCATATTGCGACCCGAGACATCTGATCCCGACGAGGCTTCAAGACCGGAGATCTGCGGCGCGGTCACCGTAATGCCATAACGCTCGCGTTTGCGGTTCCAGCCCCAGTTCATGTTCTTCTTGCGCTTCAGGACCAGTGTGTCGCCGCGGACCAGGACTTCGATGTCGCTGAAGTCGCCTTTGTTGTTTTCGACAGTGATCGATTGCGCTCCGCCAGCGGTGAACTCAAGATCGAGTCCGGCGGAAATATCAATATTGTTGAACGCCCCGACATCGTAGGTGCGGGTTTCTGCGCTGGCGGCTCCGGCAAGGCCCAAAGCGGCGAGGCTGGCCACGGTGAAAGTACGGATCATGGTTTTCTACTCCAAAGAGAAACTGACAAAGCGATCCTGAACGCCCGCTCTCCTTACATATCGAAAAACAATAAGTCAAATGATTTCGATTACATTTGTGGTCAAACCCGCAACTGATGATACCGACTCAGAATTTTAGACGGATCGTGGCGCCCACCACATGTGAGATGTCCTCCTCCGTAACCTTCACATCATAGCCGAGCTTGGAGCTGATCAGCCCGCCATCGCCGGTGAGGGAGACGCCAAACAGCGCGGCCTCGGTCGCCCCTTCTGGTGCCATGAGCTCAAAAGATTCCTCCGTTCCGACGAATGAAACGGTCGCCGAATATGGCGTCGACGACGCGAGCGTTCGATAACCGCCATTCACCTCCGCGCGCATGATGCCGCCGCCAAGATCAACCTCGCGGCCAAGCACGAAATTGGCCGCAACGCCAAACGCGTCAGTGTCGACATCGGACACTTCAGCAAACAGGCTGTCCGTCGAGGCCGAGCCGGTTTCCGTGTACCCATCCTGACGAGTCGCGAACCAGTCTGCAGACACCTCTGGACGCAGATATGCCCAGCCGAGATCAAATTCGGACACGGCGGCGATGGATGCGGACTGGCTGATGCCGGACCAGTCGCCTTCAATTTGGTAGATCAGTTCGTCCACGTCATAGTTGCGGTTGGATGCAAACCCGACACTCGAGATCTGACCCGCGAGGCGCAATTGCAGAGGCCCGAGCGACTCCACTGCATAGAGACCCAGCCCCGTCGAACTGGTGGATATCGGATTGTATCCGCCGGTTTTTTCTTCAAATGAACCGCTGGCATAGGTGATCATCGCGCCGATGCGATCAATCGGCCCAAATGACCGGTCGAGACCCAGTGCAAACCCGTAGCCGTCGCCATTATAGCCGGGGGTTTGATCGCGCGTGTCTTCATCCAGGCTGTAATAATACTCCTGAACCCAGATCCCGGTTTCGTCGGGGTTCGCGAATTGAAGCAGGCTGAGATGGTCGTTCAATGCCCCGAAAGCGGCGTTCCATTGTGTCGCTAGAAACTGCTGAGATGCATTGGTGCGCTGCGGTAACAGGAGATCGTAGACCTGGTGGAAGTGATCGCCATCGTCGATTGTCGCAATCGCAGCGCCAAGGTCGTCGTCTAGAACAAATACATCCGTCAGCGCCCCATAGGCCCGCGCCTGGTTATCATCAAAGCCGAGCTCGTCGGCGGTTTTCAGCTCAAAGAAAAGTTCCAGTTCGGTGTCGGTCTGTGACAGATCGATATTGTAAAGAAAGGGAATGCTGGTGATCTGGTCGCTGTTGAACGTGCCATCAAAGGTCAAGGCATTCGCCGACACCAGAACCTGAGAGAATGGATCGCGCGCGATCGACTCAAGCACAGGCGTGATCGTCACATCGCTGCCCAGTGCTGCCGTTCCAGCCACTGACAGTACCGCGCCATCTGTATCAGTCGGGTCGATATTGAAGGTCAATTCGGACTCACCCATGATCAACAAGCTGCTCAGCGCGGTTCGGTTGCCAGCATCAAAGCTCAGATCAGAATCAAACGCGGACAGCGTCAATGTCGACGCTGTGGCCGACAGGCTGCCCGAAAACACCGACCCGTTCTGCAACGTAATATCCGCCACTGAATCCTCAAACGAAAGAGCGCCTGAGACTGTGGCGTTGCTTGCAGTGAAAACATGCTGGCCATCCGAGAATTGCACATCGCCAGAATACGTCGAGTTGGTGATGTTGAAGTCAGCATCGCCGGTCGAAAAATCCGTGTCGCCCGTAACCGAACCCGCGAGCAGCTGGAACGTATCATTGCCAGCACCAAACCGGATGTCCCCCAGGATAGACGGGGTGACCACATCGTCATTATCAATGCTGTCATCATCATTGATATCGTCGATCGGCGTCGCCCGTTGCTGCACAAGCGTGGCGCCTGTGCTGGCATCATGCCCGCTGAGATCAATCGCGACCGCTTCACCCGTCTCCTCGGTCTGCGTGCCGTCTGAGGACAGGCTGGCGGCAATGATGCCGCGATTGGTAATGCTGGTCAGCGTGCCGCTGAGATCACGGATTGCGGTTGCCGAGCCACTGACGCCAGTCGCGTTCGCACGGATCGACCCCTGGTCATTCTCGAGCGTTGTCAGCGACGCACCGGCTTCGACGAGCAGAGCTGTGGCTGTTTCTGTCGTGACGGCGATGGTTTGTGCGATGATATCACCCGAATTGGTCAATTCGCCGATCTGTGCACCGGTCCCGAACGAAGCAGCGACCGCATCAGCGTCCACAGCCGCGGCCTGGATCGTCCCGCTATTGGCGATGCCGCCTGTGATCAAAACGTCGGCGCTACCATCGGCTGCGCCTTCGATTCGCAACGCGGTTGCGTCAAAACCAATGTTCAGTCCATTGGCGCTGATGACACCGCGATTGATGAGGCCTTGGTCATAGTTGAACGTCGCCAGGGTTTCGGTGAGATCATCATCTTCATCATCGTCCAGCGTATCGCGCACGGTTTCGACCACGGAGCCGATCACCAGATCTGAATCCTCGGCGGCAATCAACAAAGCTGTGCCGGACCCGATGCTCGAAATCGTTCCGGTTGAACGGTTCTCGTCGAAATCCTCGGTCGTGTCCTTGGTTTCATCGTCGCTGTCTTCCTCGGAGACAAAATCATCGACATTGCCATTGATCAGGATACCACCCGCAACGCTGCCGCGAATGGCGACTGTGCCCGCATTGTCGAGCAGGTCTTCTGCATCAATCCGATCTTCAATCGCCGGCGTGTCGTCATCAATTGCCGTCGGCGCGACATAGTTGGTGATGCTGGTGTCCGCAAAGCCACTGGATGTCACAAGGCTCTCAAATGTCAGCGCACCGCCGACATCGCCTTCAAGTTCGATCGCCTGGGCATTCTCACCGCGGGCACCAATCGCACCACTGATCAGAACATCGCCGGTAATCTCTTGTTCGGCGCGAATGGCGCGCGCCTCATCGCCGATGACCGCAACAGAGCCATCAATTGCGAGGTCACCATCCAGCTCAGACTGCAAACGAATGCCATAGGATTGATTGCCTTCCACATCGACATCAGCGCCTGTTTCTAGTGTGATATTACCAGTATGAGTGCCGCCTGACTGCAAGAGGATGGCGGTTCGGTTCGTACCTTCGGCCAACGGACCATCCAGGTCATCATCGTCATCATCATCTGTTCGCTCATAATTGTCATAGAGATAGATATTGCCGGCCCCCGTAATACTCGCGGACCGATCCGCCTCGATCAGGATGCCGACAGAGTTGTCGGATTCATCAATCTGGATCGTCCCGTCATTATTGACCGAACTGTCACTGTCGACGGTGATCGCTGCACTGCCATCGGTCTGTTCGATCTCGATGCTGCCATCCGTTGTAATATCGATATCAGCCGGATTCCCGCCATCCGCCGTTGACGTGGTCACCGGCGTGGATGTTTCGGTGTCGATGGTGGCGGTCTGGGCCGCAGCATGTGCGCCGAGAGACAGGATGGAGACGGTCGCCAGAACGGTCAGTTTGAATGAGACGCCTGCATCTGAACTGGATTCACAGGAAGGAAGAGCCTCTGCCGATGTCGAGCATCGGGCGCGGGGGTGGATCATATGACTTTGCTTTCGTCACTTCTGCATCCCGGCGTACTCAGAGATTGGGTCTAAGCCGTTGGCAGAAAATTGCTAACTAAAATACGCGTAATTCGATCCAACGAATGTCGTTCGTATCTCAGTCGCCCCGATCTGCGCCCTGCGGATTAAACTTTAGAAAGCTGTTTTTGCGGCGCCCCGTTATCCGCAACAAAAAACCCGCACCTTTTGGTGCGGGCTTTCTTGTCGTTTCGCCGTATTGGCGACGGGCTTACATAAAGCCCTTGAACTTGTCCTTGAAGCGCGAGACACGGCCGCCGCGATCGAGGTTCGCATTGCGGTCGCCGGTCCAGGCCGGGTGTGAACTGGAGTCGATGTCGAGGACGAGCTTGTCGCCTTCGCTGCCCCAGGTAGAGCGGGTCTGATACTCCGTCCCGTCGGTCATGACGACGGTGATGAAGTGATAGTCTGGATGGCCTTCGGCTTTCATCGCGGGTGCCTCTTAGAGTCTGTTACGGGACGATTACTGACCGGCCCTGAAATCTCGAAAGCGCGGACATACAGGAAGGGACGCGGGAGCGCAAGGCAATTGAGTCATCTCAGCTGGCGGATCTGACAGTGGCGGCGCTCTGTCCATCCTGCTTGGCTCTGCTTTTGCCTCAGGAGGTCTGAAAGATGGGTTTGTTTCGATGGGTAGGGTTGGGTCTGCTGGCCGCAAACTTGTTAGCACCTGCCAGTTTCGCCGAAGACATGAAGCTGCGTTACATCACGCTGTTTGATGGCGGCTGGTACAATGTCGACCCCATCATGCTGCACTGGAAGACTCCAGAGGGCGAGACCTTCTCCAAGAAGATCGGCGCCAAGATCGGCAAGGGTGAGGCCTGGTGCTATGACCTGAAAAAGGATGGCCGTGTGCCAACTGGATCTCAAGTCTGGATCATCGCCAAGATCGAGTCTGGTGAAAACAAGAATTGCAAGAAAGACCGCAAGCACATTTACGACGAGAACAGCAATGCGATCTGGTGGCTCGAAATGCACGGAACGACGCTGAATAATAATCGCTGTGAGAACGTTTCGGACAAGAATGAATATTACACGCCGGACACACGCATAAAAGGCAACTCGACCTTTTGTGCGGAATAATCAGCTTTCCGATCATGAAAAGAAGGTCTCCCATGAACAAGCTTCTGTCCTGCGCCAGCCTGGCGCTCATCAGCGCCGCGATCGCCCCGGTCGCCAGCGCATCCCGTGACATTTCGCAAACCAAATGCTGGATCAATGACGGCAAGTGCAACATCCAGTTCAAGAACAGGACCGGGGATTCTGGTGGCTCCGACGGTGACTCGAATCTGAATCAGACATCGTCCGCACAAACCATCACGGTGAAGGCGAAGGACTCCGATAACGACAAGACCGGAAACAAGCTCAACATCCTCGCCGGCGCGAGCAAGACCATGAATATGGAAAAGAAGGCCAAAAAGGACTTCGATTACATTCATCTGTCCTCTGCTGATTTCGGACAGGTAAACGCCTCCAAAATCTCGTGCGAGGAGGTCATCGCGGTGCTCGACGGTAATGGCACCTGCAAGGTATTTCACGGTTCCGTAACCAATGATGCGACCGCCGTCGCGTGGTATATTGGCTATCAATGCGATGGCGGAAATGTTGGCGGCCCTACGGACGCGACAGCGCGCTAGGAATGGCGAAGATCGCCAGCTCTTACGTTTTGTTGTCGGCGACCCCTGAGGCGAGTTCCGGATCGAGATAATCCGCGGTAATCCGCTTGTCTGCCTTCTCTAATCGCCATGTATAATAGGCAAAGGCCATCCAGCCGAGATGAAAAACGATTCCGGCGATCAGCGCCAGCCACCCCGGAATTGGCCCGATATGGGCGCGGTAAAGATATTCCTCGACCGAGCCGACATCGGTGGGATGCATACCGATCTTGGCATAATAGGCCGCTGCCTGGATGACGAAGAGCCAGCCATAATTGCGGCGTAGACGGCGTCCGATCGCCCGCATGCCGGAAATCCGGTGGCGCGGACGCAGGTAATCGTCCGATAGGGCTGTGCCCTTGTCCATCGCGATCTGCGCGCCCTGACCGCGCAACATCGGCACATAATTGGTGATCTCGATCATCCGCGCGCGGAATTTCCAGACATAGAAATAACGATAGCGCCGCGCTTCCAGCACCAGGAACATGGCCGACAACAAGCCGACCAGCACAATCGGCAGCGGCGAGGCCTGCTCATTCGCGAAGCTGACGGAAAAGGCGATGCCAGTAGAGACAACCGCCCAATTCGTCGTCATGTCCAGACGCTGGCGCCAGATCGTCGAGCGGTAGACCTCGGCCCGGTAAAGGTGCGCGAGAGCGCCAATTTCTGCACTACCGGCAATGGCTTCTGGCGGATCCTGGTCTGCATCGATCATGTTGCAGGTATAACCTGAATCGGTCAGCCGCCAATCTGGCTTTTCCGCGCATTGCAGTAGCCAAATTCCTGTATCGCGCGGTAGCCTTCGAGGACGCGGCGCACCTCGCGCGTATCCTCGTCGCTGTCGATGGCGCGAATGCGGCCAAGCAGGACCAGCACATCGCCATCAATTCGCGCCCGCCAGATGGCGTAGCGCAGATTGCCCGGTGCATCTGTATAGAGCAGCGCGCGCTCAAACCGGTCGCGATCACACCGCGCCATGGCGAGTTCTGCGGCGGCGTGGGCGAGGTTCGGTTTTTCGAACGCCGACGCCATGCGGGTCAGGTCGAGGAGTGCATCGTTCAGTGCAGCTGCGCCCGACGCATCCTCAGCCATCAACCGCTTGCCGGCCGACAGGAGCGCGTCGGCCCGTCCGAAATTCAGAGGCTCTGCGCGGTCCTTGGCGACACTGATCAGGCGCTCGGTTCCGCCTTCGCGCAAAAGTGGCTCAGCCTTCTGCCAGCCAAAATCCGGATAGGTAACCGGGGCCGGTGCGGATGTGCCGAGGCGATTCTCCCAATAGGCAATCAGGTCCGGCTCTTCGGCTGTGCTCGCAACCTCGAGGAAGGCGGGTGTCAGACGCGCAAGCTTGTCTTCAGGCAAGACCAGAGCCGCGCTCCAGGCGGCATCAAGGACGCAGCCGGCTTCCGATTTCTCGCAGCCTGAACTGTCCGCAGACGCCGACATCAAGCCAAGTGGAAGGCACAAGAATGCGGAAATCAGCCATTTCATAGCGCTGCTGTATCAGATGTTTCTGAACGCAAGCTGAGTAAGCGCAACGGAAACAGCGCCTTAGCCGCGTCCGCGATACGGCGCGACGCCAGTGTCGGGCACATATAGTCCTTCCGGAAGCGGTCCGGTTTGCCAGAATACGTCGATCGGGATTCCGCCGCGCGGATACCAATAGCCACTGATCCGCAGCCAGCGCGGGTCGAGCAAGGCGGCAATCTCTTTCCCGACCTTGAGCGTACAGTCCTCATGGAAACTGCCATGATTGCGGAAACTGGTGAGGAAGAGTTTCAGGCTCTTGCTCTCAACCAGCCAGTCGCCCGGGGCATAGTCAATGACCAGGTGCGCGAAGTCCGGCTGTCCGGTGACCGGGCATAGCGAGGTGAATTCCGGACAGACAAAACGCGTCAGATAAAGCGTATCGGGGTGCGGGTTCTGCACGCGCTCCAGCGTTGCTTCGTCCGGCGATTGCGGCGCAGTGCTTTGCTGTCCGAGTTGGCCCAGGTCCGAATAGATATCCTTATCCGCCATATCAGCCCCCAAAGGTCGGGATCAGGTCGAAGCGCAGACCCATATACAGGAAATAGGCTGACAGCAGGATGCCGCCCTCCCAGCGGGCAATCTTGCGCCCGGTAAAGGCGAAGACGAATAGCAGCACCACGGACAGGAAGATGGCGCCCATATCGGTCCAGGTGACCATGCTCGCCGCCTGGCCGAACTGCATGGCGGCCACTTCGAGCGGAACACTGACGGCGGTGGTTTCGATGAGGGAGAACGGATAGACGATCGCGGAAATCCCGAGAATGCCGAGAATATTGAACACGTTCGAACCCAGAACATTGCCGAGTGCGACGTCCGCCTTGCCTTTGCGCGCCGCCATGATCGAGGTGACCAGCTCTGGCAAGCTGGTACCGATGGCGACAATCGAGATACCGATGACGGTTTCGGACACGCCAAACAGGCGCGCCGCGTCGGAGCCGCCCTCAACCAGGAATTTTGCGCCAAAGATCACGCCGACTATGCCGCCCAGCGTCAGCAGCAAGGACAGCCAGATCGGGTCATCATGATCAAACTCCTCGGCTTCGTGCTGATGCAGTTTACCGGCGGCGCTATTGGCTCTGCGGTCGAGGATCACTGACGTCACCAGATAAACCACCAGCAAGCCGGTGAACAGGATGCCGGTGAGGCGCGTAAACGCGTCCATCCACACGACAATTGCGAAGATGATGGTGACGGCGACCATGAAAATGCCGTCGCGAGCGAGGGATTTGGGGTTGGTCATGATCGCGCGCACAAAGGCTGCGGCGCCGATGACCAGCAGAATATTGGCGACATTCGAGCCGATGACATTACCGATCGAGATTCCGACCGCGCCTTCGCTCAAGGCTTCGAGGCTGGTGACCAGTTCCGGCAGGCTGGTGCCGAAGCCGACCAGAGTCAGGCCGATAACAAGTTCTGACATGCCTGCCTTGCGGGCAACACCAACCGATCCGCGCACCAGGGCTTCACCGCCAGCGAAGAGCAGGAGAAAGCCGCCCAGGATCAGCATGGTCATCATCATTGGTTTTTTTGCTCCCAACCGCTTGGCGCGAATATGTGTACCCTTGCCAAGATGTCCATCCGGGTAAATGATTTCGACTGCGACGAACAGCCCCGGAGCCAGCTCTTATGCAGTGCAAGTCCCTGATCATCGCCTGTGCGATTGGAATCCTACTCCCCGCATGCACGGTAAACGGCCACATGGATTGGGACCTTGGGGGCGCAGAAGCGACATCGCCTGAAGTTCAGCTCCTGACCATTCTGGAAGACCAGCAGGCTGCGTGGAACACGGGCGATATAGACGGCTTCATGAGTGCCTATTGGCAATCGCCGGATTTGCGGTTCGCTTCGGGCGGCACCGTGACATCCGGCTGGCAGAGCACGCGCGACCGGTATCATGAGCGCTATTCAAACCGCGCCTTGATGGGGCAGCTCTCCTTTGATGCGCTCGAGTTTGACCTTCTTGGCGATGACGCTGCGATCGTACATGGGCGCTGGGCGCTGACGCGTGAGGCCGACCGCCCGTCCGGCCTGTTTACGCTGCTTTTCAAACAGATTGATGGCGAATGGAAAATCGTCAGCGACACAACAACATCGGCAGATTGAACATGACCCTACCCCGTATCCGACAACTGGTTTTCGCTTCGAATGATGCTGAGGACATAGGCCGTCTCCGCCACATCCTCGATCTTGGCGAGGGCTTTGTCGATGCCGGTGTCGGCGCCTTCGGGTTGACCAATGGTGTGTTCGCACTCGGCGATCAGTTTCTCGAAGTTGTGGTACCGGTTGAAGAGAATACGGCCGCTGGCCGGTTTATTGACCGCACGGGCGGCGTCGGTGGCTATATGGCGATCTTCCAGACCGACGACCTGGCGGGCGTCCGGCGCCGCGCCGATGATTTACACATCAGGCGGGTCTGGAACATTGACCGCGAGGACATTTCTGCCAGCCACTTGCACCCGGCCGACATTGGCGCCGCGATTGTCTCGATCGACGAGGCGCACCCGGAAGGATCCTGGCTGTGGGGCGGACCGGGCTGGCGAGAAAACAGCCGCCCAGGCGCGCTGACCCGACTGGACGTCACGGCCACGGATCCGCAAGTCCTGAGCGAGCGCTGGGGACGGGTCCTGCGCGCGCCGTCACGGGCGGTCGGACACGGCATCTACGAGCTTGAGCTCGGCGAGCACATCGTCTCGTTCACGCCAGGCGACCGCGATTATCTCTCCGAATACCGGCTCCAGCATTCCGATGCCAGCGCGTGTCTGGCTCGCGCCAGCGATCTCGGCCTGGAGACAGATGACAGCGCTTTTGTGTTTCTAGGCGTCCGCATTTCCCTGTCTGCCGATTGATCCTGTCTCCCAGACCGCTAAAACCGCGAGAAACGAATCGCACGCGGGGCGGGAGAGGCTTGCAAGCATGAAACAGGGCACACTCGATCTCGAGACCAGCAATTCAGCGTTGGAAACGGCGATTGAAGGCAGCGTATTTCGAAATTTCATCACCACGCTGATCATCGTGAACGCGATCATCCTTGGCGTGCTGACTTATGAGCGTTCCTTGCCGGGCGGGTTTGTCTCATCGCTGAGCTGGTTCGATCAGGCGGTGACCTTCATCTTCGCCGTAGAGATCGCTTTGAAGCTGTTCGTCTATCGTTTGAACTTCTTCCGTCAGGGCTGGAACTGGTTCGATTTCCTCGTTGTTGGAATTTCGCTCATCCCCGGCGGCGCAGCCTTCTCGGTCTTGCGCGCCATGCGGGTGCTGCGGGTGCTGCGACTTTTACACATCGTCCCGATGATGCGGCGGATCACTGAGGCCTTGCTGAATGCCTTGCCAGGAATGGGCGCAATTCTCGCCGTTCTGGCTCTGCTGACCTATGTCGGCGCGGTGATGGCGACGAACATGTACGGCAACACTGACAATCCGGAAGTCCTCGAATTGTTCGGTGACCTGCCGAGCTCCGCCTATTCACTGTTCCAGGTCATGACCATGGATGGCTGGCGCTTCGAAGTCGTCCAGAAGGTGGTCGATGACGGTCATCCCTTCGCCCCGATTTTCTTCCTTCTGTTTATCTTCGTCGCGAGTTTTGCGGTCCTGAACTTGTTCATCGCCCTGATCGTTGATGCGCTCGCCGAGGAACAGCGGGCAGCAACGGACGAGCATCTGGAAGAGATCGAGGAAGAAATGGACGAGGAGTTCGGCTCAGCCGACAAGGAACGCGATCAGATCATCGAAATGCTGACCGACCTCAAGAACGAGATTGCCGCGCTCAAAGCCGAGAAATCTGACTAGCATCCAAATACAAGTGTCCCGCCAGCAAGGGTACTGGCGGGACTATGCCGGAAAGCCGGTAATGGGGGGGGACGCGCGACTTCCCGGCAAATCTTTTGTTTCGACGGAAGCTCACAGTCGGCAACACCGTATCGATCTCGTGGATCAGAGCATCGGTTCAGGCGGCTGACAAATCACCATTGAGTGTACGGGCTGTGAAACGCTGAGTGATGAAAATTGGCGACGTCCCGATCGACCACTTAACACACATGTCAGTATTGCCACCTGACAGCCGTCATCAATACGCGCTATAGGTGCGCGCATGTCGATGTGGCAACGATTGATTGAGGGCGGGAAACGCTTGTTTGACGTGGATGCGGTGGAGGAACCGCTCCCGGCCGATCTCGAATGCGCGCCAGACCCAAATGATGTCGGCTTCACCGCCGCCGTCGTCGGCCTTGGCGCCAAAATGGCGAAAGCCGACGGGCGCGTCACAGATGATGAGATCATGGTCTTTTCGCGCGTGTTCCAGACCGCGCCCAAAGACGCTGCGGCCGTCCGCCGAGTGTTCAATCTCGCCCAGCAGACCGTCAATGGCTATGAATCCTATGCCCGCAAGATCGGCCGCAAATACGCCGCGCGCCCATGTCTGCTCGAAGGCGTCCTCGACGGATTGTTCATGATCGCCACCGCGGACGGTGTCGTCACCGAGGATGAACTGTCTTACTTGCAGACCGTGTCAGAAGCTTTCGGATTCACTGAAGCGACATTCCGGCGGATCAAAGCCAGCCATATGGGCGCGGATCGCGACGATCCCTATCATATTCTCGGTGTTCCCCATGACGCCGAATTCGAGGAAATCCGCAAAGTCTATCGGCGCCTGATGGCCGACAATCACCCTGACCGGGTCCTGCAGAATGGCGCGCCGCGAGAGTTTGAAAACGCCGCCCATGAAAAGGCGGCAACCATTACCAGCGCCTATGCCCGAATCCGCGCAGAGCGGGGCCTGATCGCGGTTAATTGATGAATGGTCATGCTCCAGCCGTTGACGGCATCTTCCTTGCAAGCCAACTAAGTGGTAAGAAGAGACCATCATGACCGCGACTCACACTGCACCTTACGGCTTTCCCCACAATCTCCTGACGCTCCTGCGCCGGGCCGGAAACCTAATGGCCAAAGGCATTCTCGCGGTTGCGATCATCTTCATGGCCGGCATGATCGCCGTCGCCACAGCGGTTGCGGGCCTCGCTTTAGCGGCCTTCGCCATCATCCTGAGACTGACCGGATCGAGAGATGATTCGCCACGTACGCACTATGAAGAGACCGCGGACAACGGCACAATCACGCTGGAAGCGAAAAAAACACCGCGCGGTTGGACGGTCGAATAGGCCCTAGGCTTTCGCCTTTTCAGGCATTCCCTCAATGAACAAGGTCTGCGTCGGATAGGCGAATTCGAGACCGTGTTCCTGCAGACCTCTGAACAAAGCCAGCAAGACCCGCGACTGCGCCGCCATGGAGCGATTGAAATCCGGCTGCAGGGAATAGAAGACCAGGGTGTAATCGAGTGAACTCGGCCCGAAGGCTGACATGCCGCAATAGTCGAAATCGACGGCCGGCACGTCCTTGATGATTTTCGAGACAATCTCCGGCACCTTGTCGGCGAGGCTCGGATCGGTCTGATAGATCACGCCGAACACAGTCTCGATCCGACGCCGCGACATGCGCTGCATATTGTGGATCTCATAATCCAGCAGATTGGTATTGGAGATGATCATCTGCTCGCCCGTCTTGGCGCGCACGCGGGTCGTCTTCAGGCCGATATCCTCGATGATTCCCCAGCTTTCACCGTAGCGCACTGTGTCGCCAACCTGGAACGGTTTGTCGATGACGATGGACAGAGACGAGAACAGGTCCCGGAACACGCCCTGCGCGGCGATACCGATGGCGATACCACCAATACCGAGACCAGCGAGCAGCGCTGTCACATCGGCGCCGACATTGTCGAGGATGAGCAAGAGCGCGACCGACCAGACGGCGACGCTGATAAACCATTTGATGATATTGAAGGCTGAGGCGAGCGCCCGCGCATCGCCGCTCGAGCGCGCGACATTGCGCCGGATGAAGCCAACCGCAAATTCCTGCACCCATTCCGCGATCTGCAGGATCGCCGCGAGCACGAAGAAGATTTTCACGATCACCGAAAACGCGTTCGGCAAGGCCAGCATGGCATCGGTCACCACGAAGGCGATCATGATCATGAAATAGGTGTGGAACCGCTTCACGACCCGGTAGAACAGGTCGGCGAGAGAATAGTCTTCATTATGCGGCAGCTGGACAATGCCTTTCAGTATGGCCCAGCGCGCCAGCCATTGCGCTACCGTAAGTCCAATCACAAGACCCAGCGCAATCAAGGCTTCGGTCTGTCCGGACCGTATCCAGTTCAGGAATTCGGTGACGCCTTCCGTGGCCTCAACCGCCGTATCGGAAAACGCCTCGATCGGGTCAGACGTGCGGTCATCGCCTTCGCTCGGGACATCATCTTGTATTCGGACCGGCAAACCGGCCTGCATCCATTCTCCGAAACCCATGTCCGGCCCTCTTACTCACACAGGAGTTCGAACCCTTTTTGGATCATCCGCCGGGTTTCACTCCACAATTCGAGGGAGTCTAGTTCAGATTGGTGAAAAAACCGTGCCTCTGCCGCGTCATCGCCAGCAACCGGGTCGCCGGCCTGCCATCGCGCAGCATAATCGATCAGGACATAATGGCGCGTGATCAGCTCGCCAGAGCGATTGTGGAACACCGCGTCGACCACATCGAGCAGGCCGACAAGCTCGGCATCGACGCTGGTCTCTTCCTTGAGTTCACGCAGCGCGGCGGTTTTTGCTGGCTCGCCTGGCTCGATCCGTCCGCCCGGGATTGACCATTCGCCTTGTTTGGGCGGCGTGCCGCGCCGGATCAACAAGACCTCATCATCGCGGATACACACCACGCCCACCGCAGGCACGGCGCGCAAGTCATCAACCGAGGCAGGATTCGCTGTCATGGCAGGCAGATTGCACACTTTGCCCCCAAGACCACGCAAAAAATATGTGCCAAAGCAGCCGCGAACCTCAGAGTGCCGTCCATGCCGAAACGCAAAACCCGATCGATCAGTCTTGCCCTACAAGGCGGCGGCGCACATGGCGCCTTCACCTGGGGTGTGCTCGACCGCCTGGCCGACGAGCCCGGCCTTGAGATCAAAGCCATCACCGCGACCTCTGCCGGAGCGACCAATGCTGTCGCGTTCGCCGCTGGCTTGTCGGAAGGCGGCGCAGACGGCGCCAAGGCGTCGCTGGAACGTTACTGGCGCGCAGTTTCGGAAAAAGGCGCACCCTTCTCAGCCTTCTCGTGGAGCAATTCACCGTTCAGCGCGCTCCCGTTCGGGCCATTTCAGGCAGCGATGGCTTTTACCAGCATTGCCAGCCCGTACGAGTTCAACCCGTTCGACATCAACCCTTTGCGCGATGCGCTCGACGAGACGATCGACTTTGACGCGGTCCACGCAGCGCCGATTGACCTCTTCCTGTCGGCCACCAATGTCGAAACCGGCCGGGTAAAAGTGTTCCAGGATGGTGAGATATCGCGCGATGCGGTGCTCGCATCGGCCTGCCTGCCGCAAACGTTCCGGGCCGTCGAGATTGACGGAAATGCCTATTGGGATGGCGGCTATATGGGCAATCCGAGTCTGTTTCCGCTGATCTATGCCAAGGCACCGCGCGATGTTCTGCTCGTCCTGCTCAACCCGATATCGCGTCTCGGCGTTCCGCGCCGGGTGCCGCAAATCATGGATCGGTTGAACGAGATCAGCTTCAACGCCTCGCTGATCGGCGAGCTGCGGGCCATCGCCTTCGTCCAGAAACTGCTTGATGAAGGCATGCTGAAAGAAACCGAGACCGAAAAATACCGCCGCCTGACCGTGCATGCGGTGCGCGGCGGACAGGTGCTGCGGGATCTGTCCTTGCAAACCAAGTACGACACGAGCTGGACCTTCCTGACAGAGCTCCGCGACAAGGGCCGGGCCGAAGCGGATCGCTGGCTCAGCACATGCGCGCACTATCTCGGCACCGGTGAGTCCAGCGTCGATTTGCGGCACGAGTTTCTCGAAGACTAGGCGCGGGTCAGAAACCAGAACTTCGCCGCGCCGCTGTCGCGTGTCGAAACCAGGTCCCAGCCGCTCAGGCCCGGCGTTTCGTCGGCGGCGGTCTCGACCACCATGAGCGCGTCTTCGGACAACCATGCCCCTTCAGAGAGGGCCGATAGGCACGGTTCGACCAGGCCTTTCTTGTAAGGTGGGTCGAGAAAAGCGAGATCGAATGGAACCGCCAAACCCTCTGGTCGCGCACCCAGCTCGATGGCGCTGCGCCTAAGAACGCGGGTCGTATTTGCGAGGCTTAAGGTGGCGATATTTTTCCGGATCGCGGAGACGGCCTGATGCGCTGTTTCCACGAACAGGCAGAACTCGGCCCCACGCGACATTGCCTCCAGGCCAAGTGCGCCGGAGCCGGCAAACAGATCGATCACGCGTGCCCCCTCGAGGTCCGGCGCCCAAGGTGCATGCGCGATCATGTTGAACAGGCTTTCGCGCGCCCGGTCCGAGGTCGGCCGGGTGGCGTCGGTTTTCGGTGCCTGAAGAGGCCGCCCTTTGAACTGTCCTGCAACGATCCGCATGGCTTGCCTTTAGGCCGCGACGGCGCGATGGGAAAGGGATGACAGACACCAACGCCCCGATGACCCGCGCTCTGGCGCTTGCACAGCAGGCCGCCGACATGGGCGAAGTGCCTGTGGGCGCGGTGATCGTTGACCCCTCGACCGGAGCGATCGTGGCCGAAGGGCACAATCGACCAATCGCTGACCATGACCCGACCGCGCATGCCGAGATCATGGCGTTGCGGGCGGCGGCGCAGGCGCTGGGCAATTATCGCCTGCCGGGCCTGCACCTCTATGTGACGCTGGAACCCTGCGCCATGTGCGCTGGCGCCGTCAGTTTTGCGCGGATTGAAAAGCTGATCTTTGCCGCCAGCGATCCGAAAGGCGGCGCCGTCATCCATGGTCCGCGTTTCTTCGAACAGCCGACCTGTCACTGGCACGCACAAATCGAGCAGGACTTGGATCAAGCCGAAGCCGCAGGCGCCTTACTTTCAAATTTCTTTAAGCAAAGAAGAAAATAATTATTGCGTTGCGATAATTAATTGTTATATCACACTCCAAGCAAGGAGTGTCAAATGACTGATTCAGACATCCAGAAAACTCGTAAGACCCATCGCGACCTGACCATCCTGGCCTGGATCATTGTCGGCGTCCTGGGCCTGAACGTGTCTTATTTTGTTGGCGAAGAAGTCGGCGGCATCTGGTTTGAAAGCAGCGGCGACTGGATGCGGATCTTCAATGCCTGGTGGATCGGCATCATCAAGGCCATGCCGACCATCCTGATCGCCTTTGTCGCCGCCGATTTCGCCTCCCTGTTCCAGCGCTATTCGGAAGGTGAGATCTACACTGAAGCGAACGCCAAAACCCTCGACAAGGCTGCCTTCGGCCTAATTGGCGCGGGCATCTGGGCAGCCATCGTTTCCCCGACTCTGCTGCAATGGATCGGACAGAACTTTCGCGGCATCTCTGTCGATTTCGGTGACCTCGCCCTGGCGGTAACGATGATGGGCGTCATGCTCTATGGCCTGTCTTTGGTCTTCAGGGATGCGGTCCGGGTGAAGCAGGAAAATGACGAGTTTATCTGATGGCGGCAGAAATCATTGTGACGCTGGATGTCATGCTGGCGCGCCGCAAGCGTCGGGCGAAGGATCTGGCGGCCGAAATCGGCATGACCGAAGCCAATCTGTCGCTTTTAAAGTCGGGCAAGGTGAAAGGCGTGCGGTTCGATACGCTGGCCAAGCTTTGTGAGGCGCTTGATTGCACGCCCGGAGACCTGCTGGAAGTTGCAGTAGATGACGTGGAGTGAGGCTTGCGTCCCGCTGGGACAGGCGGCGTAACTCGCTCACAATTGCTTTTCACGGAGGCCCTCATGACTGCGCCAGCGACGATTGAAATCAAGGACGAAATCGCCATCCTGACCATGGATGACGGCAAAGCCAATGCCATCAACCCGCCCATGCTGGAGGCGCTGAACGCCTGTCTCGACCAGGCTGAGAAAGAGGCCAAAGTGCTGATCATTACAGGGCGCGAGGGCCGTTTCTCTGGCGGCTTTGACCTGAAACTGATGATGAGCTTGCCGGGCCCTGAAGTGAAAGCGCTGGTCGATGGTGGCGGCAAGCTCGCGCACCGGCTTTACGGTTTCCCGATGCCGGTCATCGCCGCCTGCAACGGCCATGGTGTCGCGATGGGGTCGTTCATCCTCCTGTCGAGCGATGTGCGTATTGGCACCGCGGGTGCGTTCAAGATCGGCGCCAATGAAACCCAGATCAATATGGTCCTGCCCATCTTCGCCTCTGAGCTGGTCAAGGCGCGGGTCGACCAGGCCTATCTGACCCGGTCCATGGTGTTCGGTGAACTGTTCGATCCGGAAACCGCGGTCAAGGTTGGCTATCTCGATCAGGTGGTCGATGCAGGCGATCTTCTGTCCACAGCGAAAGCCACTGCCGAGGCATTAAAGCCGCTCAGCGGCTCGTCGCTCACCGGCAACAAGCGCCTCCTGCGCGAGACCACGCTGGCCACCATCGGGGCGTCATTGCCTGACTAATAAAGCCCGGCCGCGCGCATCAGCAAAACAACACCGATCGCCGTGACCAGGCCTTTCATCCATTTGCGGAAGCCCTGATCGTTCATTCGTTCCAGCACGCGTTTGCCAAGCGTGGTGCCAAGCATGGACAATGGAATGGCGCCGGCGATCAGCCACCAGGGTGGCAAGGCGCCCCAGCCGGCGGCGGTCACCACCGGCACACTCCAGAACCCGATCTTGATCAGATGGCTCAGCGCCTGTGTGACCGATTTCGTGGCGACAATCTGCTGACGGGTCATGTCGGCGCGCACGAAGAACAAGTCGAGCAACGGTCCGGCGACGCCCGCCAGTGTGTTCAGCCCTTGCACAGCAAACCCGGCAAACACGGCGTGTTCTCGTCGCTGAATGTCCAGGTGCAGGCGCTCCTTGGGCAGCCAGACCAGCATCGGGGTCAAACCGAGCAGCAGGTACAGTGCGCGCTTGTCTGGCGTCCAGCTGACAAAGAACAGCGCTGCCACGCCTGCCGTCGCGCCGATACAGTACAGACCGAACACCCGCCAATCGATCGCGTCCCTGAGCAGGAAAGCGCGAAACCCATTGGCGAACATTTGAATCGCGCCGTGGATGATCATCGCCATGGCGACGCTGACCAGGGCGACCAGAACGGCCATCAGGATGATGCCGCCCGCCATGCCGAATATTCCGGAGATAAACGACGTCACCAGCGTGGTCGCGAGAATGATGGCAGCCGCGAGTGCACTCATGCGCGCTCTGGTGCGCTGAGTCTTCTGCGAACACAAATCACCCTAGGAGGTTTCCGGAGTGACGGTTCGTCTCACTTTCCCGGGCCTTACCCCGCGAGACGGTTTTACAAGTTTACGTGCGCGTCATACGCTGGGCCCAGCTCATCTATGAAAACAAGGAAAAGCATTATGGCTTATACCGACGCTGGTAGCGGCGAATTGAATGACGATCTATTCGATCTGAGAATGTCTGACGAGGCGCGTCCCCTCTATGATCATGTGAAAAAGTTTATCGCCGAAGTGGTCGATCCGATGTCGGTGAAATTCCACGAGCTGGACAAGAATAAGACGGATATCTGGTCTTACGCGCCCGGCCAGCTGGATGTGCTCGAGGAAGCCAAGGACGAAGCCAAGAAGCAGGGTCTCTGGAATTTCTTCCTGCCGGATGCCGAAACCGGTGAAGGCCTGAAAAATCTCGATTATGCCTATATCGCGGCCGAACTCGGCAAGAATTCGCTGGCCTCTGAGACCATGAACTGCTCGGCCCCGGATACCGGCAATATGGAAGTTCTGGAACGCGTCGGCACGCCAGAGCAAAAAGAGCAATGGCTGAAGCCGCTGCTTGAAGGCAAAATCCGCTCAGCCTTCGCGATGACGGAGCCGGCCCTGCCAAGCTCGGACGCCAAGAACATCTCGACCAGTGCTGTCCTCGAAGGCGACGAATGGGTCATTAATGGCGAGAAATTCTATATTTCCGGCGCCGGCGACCCGCGCTGCAAAATCATGATCACCATGGTCAAGACCAGCCCGGACGCGGAGCCGCACAAGCAGCAATCGCAAATCCTGGTGCCGACCGACACGCCGGGCGTCAAGATCATGGACGGCATGCAGGTGTTTGGTGATTATGACGCGCCGCACGGCCACATGCATATCGTTTTCGACAATGTCCGCGTGCCAAAGGAAAACATGCTGCTTGGCGAAGGCCGCGGCTTCGAGATCTCGCAGCTGCGCCTCGGGCCTGGCCGCATTCACCACTGCATGCGCTCGATCGGCGCCGCAGAGCGCGCCCTCGACATGATGGTCGTGCGCGGCATGACGCGTCAGGCCTTTGGCCGCGACCTTATCAAGCTCGGAGGCAATATCGAGAAAGTCTCACGCGCCCGGATCGATATTGAATCCATGCGCATGATGGTGCTCAAGGCCGCCAAGGCGATGGACGTGCTCGGCAACAAGGAAGCGCGCGTCTGGATCTCCATGGTCAAAGCCATGGTGCCAGAGAAAGTCTGCCGCATCATCGACGAAGCCATCCAGATGCACGGCGCTGCCGGGGTCTCGCAATGGACACCGCTCGCAGGTCTTTATACGGGCCAGCGCACCCTGCGCCTCGCCGATGGTCCCGACGAAGTGCACCACATGGTCGTCGGCCGCGCCGAGACCCGCAAATACACAGGCGAAGAAGAAGACCCGGCAATGGCCGCTGTCTGGCGCAAGTAATCGCTCGCAAATTCAAGAGAAGAAAACGCGATCCGCTGGGTCGCGTTTTTTTCTGGCCGCAAACCTAAAATGGGATGCACCGAGCAGGTGCATCCCAAGTAGGTGGCAGGGTTCGAGGGGCGGATAAACCCGTGCCTTGAGCTTGTCCGGTACGGTCATGGAGAAACCGCCTGCGACAAAATTCAACCTAAAAGCGAAGTGCTAATAGGAAGTTAATACTTGAACTAATCATCCAAGTATCTCAAGTATTTTTACAGATAATATTATATTGTCAGACGATTAGTCTGATTTGAATACCAATCTTTACTTTACGCGCGCTAAGGCCTGCGCGTCGAGCAGGATCACCCGCCCCCGACCGAGCTTGATCGCGCCGGCCTCCTGCAGCACCTGCAGATTCACGTTCACTTTCTCCCGCGTCGCGGTCAGACGATTGGCAAGATCGGCTTGCGTGATCTTAAGCTCAGGGCCGCGGGCTTCGAACAGTTCCAGCAGCAACTCAGCCAATCTGCGTTTGAGCGGAAAGAACATGATCGCTTCGATCTGATCGTCCGCCCGTCTCAGGCGTTGCACCAGATCGAGGATGACTTCATTGGCGAAATCAGGATTCTCCGTGAGGAGCCCCCGAAAGCGCGTCTTGTTGATGAGGAGCAGACTGGCCGGCTCCAGCGTGCGGATATTGGCGCTGCGATCGCGCCCGTCGAGCACCGCCATCTCGCCAAACACCTCGCCCGCGCCAAGCGAACTGATCGAGATCGACTTGCCATGGCTGGACATGGATTCAACCGCCACACTGCCTTCCAGGATCAAATAGACATTTTCGGCGGAATCGCCGCGATAGATAACAATCGAATCGGCGCCAAACGTCATGACGGTCGACCCTTTTGCCAGCGCATCGCGGTCACGCCTGGGCAACACACGGAACAGGCGCGCTTGTTTCAGGCGTGCAGCAATCTCGGATACGTTCATCCCTGCGCTCGCGGATCTGACCATTCCTCGGCAACGCCCTGGCCACCGCGACGGGTCAGCCAGAACATACCGAGCAAGTCGAAAATCCCCGCACCCAGCCGTCCCAGGAACCCATATTTGGACTGGCCGTGCCAACGCTCACGATCATTCACCAACTCTTCGCGTACGCTCCAGCCGGCCCGTTTGATCAAGGCCGGCAGGAAGCGGTGCATGGACGCGAAATAGGGCAGCTCGCGAAACGCTTCGGTGCGGATCAGCTTCCAGCCACACCCCGTATCGGTGGCATCATCGCGCAACATGAAACGCCGTACGCCATTGGCGATCCGCGACTGCAGCCATTTGAAGCCACTATCGTTCCGGCTGTTGCGCTTGCCGGCAATGATCCCGAGCGTGCCTGTGTCCTGACCCGCGATCAGCGATTTCCAGAGGCGGGCCGTGTCTTTGATATCGTTCTGGCCGTCGCCATCGATCAATTGCGTCCACTGTCCGCGGACGGCCTTGAGCCCCGTGAACAGGGCGGCAGACTTGCCTGCACGCGCGACATGCGTGAACACGAAAACCGTGTCCGGCCAGCGCGCGGCGGCCTCGGCCAGTTCGGCCCTGGTCTCGTCAGCAGAACAATCATTCACGCAGACAATTTCGAAGCCAATTCCGTCGAGCGCCTCGTGCACCTCTTCCAGCAACGGAATGATATTGCCCTGTTCATTGTAGAAAGGGATCAGGACGCTGAGCTCAGGCGCGGTCATTTCTCGTCCTCGATCCTCGCCGCCAGGGATTCGATCTGTTCAGCCGCAGTGTTGAGCGCCTGCGCTGCACGCTCGATATCCGGACCCGACGCAGCGGCCTGCGCCTGATGGGCCGCATCGAGCTCATCCAGGAGCGCCAGGCCGGCAATCAGCAGCAGACGATCATCGCCAATATTGCCGACCGCTTTGGAAATATCTTCGATCCGGGCGTCGAGTTGGCGCGACAATGCGATCAGGCGCGCCTCCTGGCCCGGCGCGCAGGCGACCGAATAGGACCGGCCCTTGATCTTGATATCGGCCTTGGCCATTAGCTGCGCCCCTCTCGGCCGAGCGCCGCGCGCACTTCGGCGATGGCAGAGCCGAGCGCTTCGGAGGCCTCATCGGCGAGCGCTTGCAATTCCTTCTCACGCGCCAGCGACTCATCCAGCTGTTCAGCCAGGCGCGCCCGATCTTCCATCATGGCGCTGAGTTCCTGGCGCAATAGCACGGGATCGCCCGACCGCTCGAACAGGCCTTCCACCGCCCCCTCGAGACGCCGCGTTGCCTTCTCCAACCGAGAAGCAGCTGCTTCAATCACACTCATCCTACCCGGTTAGCCATTATTCCACTGAAAACTCAATAGCTGCAGCACGACAGTCTTGACAGCGCTGGGCACGATCTGCATTGCCGGGTTAACCAAAACAGGGGTTGAGGAATGACGGTTTCTGCTCGGGATATGGCCAACGCGATCCGCGCGCTCTCAATGGATGCGGTGGAAGCAGCAAAATCTGGACATGTGGGTTTGCCGCTCGGCATGGCGGACGCAGCGACGGTTTTGTTCACAAAATTCATGAAGCATAACCCGGCTGATCCGGACTGGGCCGACCGTGACCGTTTCGTGCTCTCGGCCGGACACGGCTCGATGCTGGTCTATTCGCTCCTGCACCTGACCGGCTATGACAGTGTCAGCCGCGACGATATCCGCAATTTCCGCCAGCTCGGCCGCCCAACCGCTGGCCACCCGGAGAACTTCGTCACCAAGGGCGTCGAGACGACGACTGGCCCGCTCGGCCAGGGCATCACCACCGCCGTCGGCATGGCCATGGCAGAGCGCCACTTGAACGCGCGCTTTGGCGATGAGCTGGTCAATCACAAGACCTATGTGATTGCGGGCGATGGCTGCCTGATGGAAGGCATCAGCCACGAAGCGTGTTCGCTCGCCGGCGCGCTTGAACTGGGCAAACTGATTGTGTTGTACGACAGCAATGGAATTTCAATTGACGGACAGATTACCCCTTGGTTTGGAGACGACACGGCCGAGCGTTTCCGGGCCTATGGCTGGCATGTGATTGAAGGCATTGATGGGCACGATGTGGATGCCGTGTCGCGCGCAATTGCCAGTGCCAAATCAACCCCGACGCCAAGCTTTCTGGTGTGCAACACGCACATCGGTGCAGGCTCACCCAACCGCGTCAACACCGCCCGTGCCCACGGCGAACCACTGGGCGAGAACGAACTGAAACTTGTGCGCGAACAATTGAACTGGGCCAGCCCGCCGTTTGTTATTCCCGAGAAAATTCGACACGCCTGGGACAACACGGCCAAAGGTGAAAAGCTACAGACAACATGGGCACGCATGATGCACAACTATGCGAAAGCCCATCCCGATTTGTACAAC
>JANSYM010000004.1 GCA_024742355.1 Hyphomonadaceae bacterium
CTATGAACCACCCGCGCCCAGAACCATCTTGCCCGCGACCTTCATGCCGCCTTATAGGTTGAAGGCGGCATGAACGCCGCTACAAACCAACCGTCGATCCTAACATTTCGGTTGGGCCAGTCAGATCGGGCAGGCCAGGAGGTGGCAGCTCAGCTGGGGCACAAGAAGAAAGAACACTCAATTACAGAAATCTATGCGCCGATGGATCCGGCCTATTTGGGGCAGTGCGTCGCGGCAATTGATGCGTTCTTGGAAGAATTGCTCGTGCCACTAGATAAGAAGCCAATCACGACGTTGCCCAAACGTTGCCCAGAAGAAAATGGATCAAACGCTGAATCTGTAGTGAATATTGGAGCGGGCGATGAGATTCGAACTCACGACCCCAACCTTGGCAAGGTTGTGCTCTACCCCTGAGCTACGCCCGCATCCGATGGGTAAGTCAGCCGCTGTCTCGCGACCGAAGCCGCCATAAACCGCAAATCAGCTGTCGGTGCAAGGGGAAAAAGCGGGCGGATGGCGGGTTTTTACATCAGCCCTGTTGCAGGCGATCAAAGAGGATTTCCATGCGATCCGAGATCAGGTCGAGCACATGCTCAAAGCCGTCATCGCCGCCATAATAGGGGTCTGGAACATCGCTATGCTCAAGGAACAGGCTGAGCCGCGCTGTCGCGTTTTGCGGGCGGATTTGTTCGAGATCTGCGAGATTGCTCTCATCCATGGCGTAGATGTGATCGAAACGCAGGAAATCGTCTGGTTCAGCCTGACGCGCGCGCAGTGGCGACAGTTCGATCCCGCGCGCCAGTGCGGCTGTCATCATCCGGTTGTCGGGTTGTTTCCCGACATGCCAGGCGCCCGTGCCGGCGCTGTCGATGCGCCAGTCAAGACCGCGCGATGCGACCAGGGATTGGGCAATCCCGTCGGCCGCGGGCGATCGACAGATATTTCCGAGACAGACGAAAAGCAGGCGTTGCACGATCGGCGCCGCCTCAGGCTGGAACCGCTTCTGGCTGCAGCACGCCGCGTTTGATCAGTTCTTCGCCGATCTGCACGGCATTCAAAGCAGCGCCTTTGCGCAGATTGTCAGAGACGTTCCAGAAAATGATGCCATTCTCGACCGTCGGATCCTTGCGTACGCGGCTGACATAGCTCGCCCATTCGCCGACGCAATCGACCGGCGTGATGAACTGATCGTCCTCGATATTATCGACCAGCTGGACGCCGTCGGCATTGCGGAACAGCTCTCTTGCGTCTTCAACGCTCAGCGGATCCTCAAGCTCGACATTTACCGCTTCAGAGTGTCCGACAAAGACCGGGACGCGGACGCAGGTGGCGACCAGTTCAATCGACTCGTCGATGATCTTCTTGGTCTCCATTCGCATCTTCCACTCTTCCTTGAAGGAGCCATCCTCCATGGGGACGTCGATCTGCGGGATGACATTGAAGGCAATCTGCTTGGAAAACACATCCGGGGTCGGGCTGTCATTGACGAACATGCCCTTGGTCTGGGTCCACAGCTCGTCCATGCCAGCTTTGCCGGCACCCGAGGCAGACTGGTAGGTGGAGACGACAACGCGCTTGATGCCCGCGGCCTGATGCAAGGGCTTCAGAGCGACGACGAGCTGCGCGGTCGAGCAGTTCGGATTGGCGATGATATTCTTCTTGCCATAGCCGAGCACCGCCTCGCCATTCACTTCCGGAACGACCAGTGGCACGTCCGGATCCATGCGCCAGGCGCTGGAATTGTCGATGGTGATGGCGCCGGCTTCGGCAATCTTCGGGCTCCATTCCTTGGAAATCGAGCCGCCGGCGGACATCAGGACCAGATCAACCTGACTGAAATCAAACTGTTCCAGGTCCTCGCAGACAATCGTCTTGTCGCCATAGGAGCATTTGCGACCGATCGAGCGGCGGGAGGCGACGGCGTGAACCTTGTCCGCCGGGAAATTGCGTTCGTCCATAATGTTGAACAATTCCCGTCCAACATTACCGGTTGCTCCTACAATCGCCACGCGCAATGCCATTTGCTCGCCTCCTTGGAAAATCAGTCCGCCCTATGTCACGGCTTTTGCTGCAGCGCAACTAAACGGACGTGTTGAAAAGAATCGGTTAAACCCAATTTAGATGGCAAGGAGATGGCGGCCATGCACGAAGACATCATCAATCGTTACATCCAGAGTTACAATGATCGTGACATCGAAGGCATGCTCGATTGCGTGACCGAGGATGTCATCTTCGAAAACATCTCGAATGCCAGTCAGTCCATGCGTCTCGAGGGGCGTGATCAGATGGGTGAAGTGGCGCGGTTGTCGGGCAATGCCTTCTCTTATCGTCGCCAACGCATGATCAATCTCATCATTGGTGAGGGCAAAGCCTCGGCAGAGATCGAGTTTGAAGGCAAAGCGGCTGTTGATCTGCCGAATGGCGTGCGCGCCGGTGAAACGGTGAAGATACGCGGTGCCAGTTTCTTCGAGTTTCGCGGACGGCTGCTCAGCCGGATTGCAGATTACTCTTAAAAATCAGGGATTAATTCCTGTCTGATCGTCCCGGCCGGGTCGTCTCTATGTTGCATATTGAGACGCCACGAGAATTTTTCTTCTCGCTGATTCCGATAAGAATGAGACGCGGCTTCTGTGTGAATCTGGTTGCGAGGCCAGATCACGCGGTGCCAGCCTATTGTTCAGAGGGTGACGGTCTTCATGCCATTCGACAAACCGTTAAGTGACGTACCAAAAATCGAATTCTTTGATGATAAGCGTCAAGGGTGTTTTGATTGTTGGAGGGCGCATACATCGCCCCTGTACGATACCATCCCCGCCGACTCGCCGGACAATACGGGACTCTTCAAAATGCGCGGATTTTGTTCGCCGCGAGGGATTGTTTCGGCATCAACTTATGACGCGACATCACTCCAGCTTACCAAGCGCCATTCCAGTGTCATGGGAGATACGCTGTTTGTGCAGCGCTTTGTCTTTGGCGGTGCCGTGGGCCGCAGCGACGATACGCCATTTGCCTATCGCCCTGGAGATGTTTCGATCATAGATTTTGCGCACCAGTTTGAAGGCTTGCATGCGGCTTCACATGTGCAGGGCGTTTTCCTCAAGAAAGCATCACTCGGATTTGATCCTGACAGGCCTGTGCCGTTACATACCTATCCGGCTGGAACGGTGATGGCGCGGCTATTGAACGCTGAATTGGATCGGCTGTACCAACCGCTTCTCGCGGGTGAATGCCAGCTCAATGAAGAGACTTTCGATCGTTTCGAGGGCTGCGTGAAAATGGCTTTCACCGGGGCGCCGACAGATGGGGACGTCCGAACCCAGGCGCGCAATGCGCTACGGGATCTCGTTTGCGCCTATATTGAGCGATCACTGGCATCACCCGAATTGAATACCGGGGCGATTTTGCGCGAGTTTGGTGTCTCACGCGCGACCCTGTATCGAATGTTTGATTCCGAGAACGGTGTGCGCAATTATATCAGCAATCGTCGACTGTTTCGCGCCGTCTTCGAAATTTCCGCATCTCCCGCTCGGCGCGGCCTCATTCACGAGGTTGCAGAGCGCTGGGGTTTCAGCTCCGACGCAAATTTTTCCCGGTCGGTGCGCCGCGCGTTCGGAACAAGTCCAGGGAAGATATTCGGCAGGCCGCACGCGAACGCTGAAGGGCCTTCGGCGGTGCACCCCAAGTCGCAGCTCACGCGACTCATGAACATCATGAATGGCGCGCAGTCAGTCGCCGCATAGGGCCCAGTATCGTGCGGGCCTGACATAGTGCAAGCGCCGTAGCCGATGAACACCGGAGAATTACCCGCGCTCACAAGAGATCTGGCGCGCAGGATTTCACCAGACGTCTACCAGCTTGTTGCAAGGATTGAGCGCTAGAAAAATTGCGCCTTGGCCGACTGCGTAAACGGCCAAGGCGCATCTTCTGGTCACGTGAGTACTAGGGGACGTTAGTTACCGCAACCAAAAGAAAGTTAAGAGCTATTCACGTGCACAACAAAATCTAAGTCCCGTCGTGCAGGGTCTGTTTAGGTGAGCGTGTAGAATTCGTCATTATCCGCCTGTCTCAATGTTTATATAAATTCATCCAATGGCCATGTTCTCTGGAGATCTGGCAACAATTCTGGGTGAATTCTTTGAAAGTTTGAGACATCGTGAGAATTTCAGCGTTTCAGAAATC
This sequence comes from Hyphomonadaceae bacterium, assembly GCA_024742355.1. Lineage (GTDB taxonomy): Bacteria > Pseudomonadota > Alphaproteobacteria > Caulobacterales > Hyphomonadaceae > Henriciella. The sequence goes on from JANSYM010000004.1 coordinate 4,180, forward strand.
GGATATCGATTCCAACATGCAACTAATTCTCAAAGAAAACGACGTCGCGAACTCAACCAGCAATCTACATCCGGACCGGGTGGCAGACTGGGGATTGCGATCTGTCTCTATGGCCGAATGGGTCGAATTGTGGGCACCCGTCCACGCGATTGGTCTCTTGCATCCGCGCGAAGCCACAGGTGCCAACTTTCTGTTTAGCAAACGAAACGGAGACAATGTCGGTGTGCGCTATGCGACTGGATACGAGATGTTCCGCCATGACGGCCCCGCAATGGCGACGTCCGGAGGCGTCATCTCAGTTCAGCGTATTCATGATGGGTGGGCAGCAATGGAGTTTCCGGACGCGAACTATGTTCACCGTCCCGATATGATCACAATAACGGATCTAAAACAGCCATATCGTGGGAGCCATCACCATGCGCTGGTCGAGCAGGTTCTACTGCCTCGTGAAACACTCGGATTAGCGGATGCCGATCCATTCTCGCCGATTCTGATTCCGCTTGAGTCAGAGCGCGGATGGCGGTTCGCCCGTGAATTGGAACAATTCTTTGGGCGTGATGACGTCGAGCGTGCCGTGGACCGCGCCCGGCTTGGCACTTTGCTCGCCGCAGTGATCCATGATTCATGGAGCGTGGCGTCTGACCGTGAGGAATGGTGGTACGGACGGCGAAACCTCATTCGAAAATATATCGATACCCACCTGGATGACCCAAATCTGAGTCCCGTGCAGATATGCGAGCTTTTCAACATGTCGAGGGCGACCTTGTACCGTATGTTTGAACCGGATGGCGGTGTGCGCCGCCGTATCCAGGATCGGCGTCTGCACTCCGCGATCTGGGACCTCGCAACATCCGGCATCAAGCGGGGCCGGCTGAGCCAGGTTGCTGAACGCTGGGGATTCTCTTCTGACGCAAATTTCAACCGTGCCGTAAAGCTCGCCTATGGATTGCCGCCCGGGGCGCTGTTCAAGACCAACAGAGTGCTGGGCCTGGCAAGCGTCGGGCCGGATCAAAAGACACAGCCTGATCATGTCGAGCCACTGTTCGAGTCATTACAGGCCAAAAAGAAAAGCGTGCCGGATCCATTTGGCGTCGCCTCGTGATCTCGGCAGCGGTGTGCCAACCACATCTCGGCCCGCCCCACGCGAATTGATCAATAGGCGACGAGATCGATAACGACCGAAACTTATCAAATCAAAACAGCCTTCTACAGGTGATTTCTTTGCGTGGCGTGAGACGTAGAGATAATTTTTTTGATACGTTCGGACAATGACACGATGGCGATCCTCTCACCAAGTTGACGAACCACAACCTGGGATCGGTCCGTTGCAACAGGGTGCACGGACGGGGCGGCGCTCTCAATACTGATTGGAGTATTGACGTGATGTATCGCCATTTCTCAACCGCGATTTTTGGATTGTTTCTAGGCTGCCAGGTCTTGAACCCGGCGTCCGCCGATGACTGTATTCTGGATACATCTGGCAATGGTGAGGCCGACGCGGGCAGCGTGGCAGACACGGACCTCGGTGCCCAGTCAGAGGATGATGACACAGCCGTCGCGTGCGGCGCATCTGCGAAAGCGGGTTCAAACTCCATCGCGCTCGGAACGCTCGCCAATGCCGCATGGGGCGTCGGTGGATCGTCAAATTCGGCCAGCCACGCGATTGCCATTGGACCAAATGCTTCCTCGCAGGCCACAAGCGCGGTGGCGATTGGTCATGACGCTTCCGTCAGCGCGCTTGCACATCTCGGCATCGCACTCGGCTATGATGCAGAGGTTTCAGATGCGGCCTTTGGCGGGACCGCGATCGGCGCCGTGAGCGACGCCGATGCGGTGTTTGCAACAGCCATTGGTGCGTATGCCAAAGCGCTTGCGGCCGACTCTGTTGCGGTGGGCGCAAACTCAATCGCTGATGCGGACGCCACTGTGTCGTTCGGACGCGCTGATGATGAGACAACGGGGTTTGATGAGGCATTGCGGCGGCGGCTGACATTTGTCGCCGATGGCATTGATGGGTCCGACGCGGTGAATCTATCGCAATTGAACGCCGTGCAGGTTGATACGGATCGCAATACCAACGCCATCGATCAGCTCGATACCTCGCTGAGCAATCAAATCAACGCAGCGACCAAGTATTTTGATGTCTATAGCGGAAGCGAGGGCGCGCGCGCCCATTATGACGAGTCCATTGCGATTGGCGGCAACGCGATCTCGTCCAAAGAGTATGCAATAGCACTCGGCCATAATAGTAGTGTACATAACGAAAGCGGAATGGCGCTCGGACATGGGGCGTTGGCGTCGGCGTATCGTTCGACAGCGATAGGTGCTGGCGCCGAGGCACGCATGAGTTTTCTGTTTGCACTGGGAACACAGGCAAACTCATATCAACTGCCGGGACTTCCGAATGCCCTGTCAGCAGCACGGCAGTCGGGCGCTCTGGAGCTCGTCACAACCGATGCGAACGGCAACCTCGCTGCAGACGGCGGGACCACAATCGTAGGGCTGCAGTCGCAAATTACGAGCAATGCCACGTCCCTGGCGGGCGCGCAGACCAATATCAACGCGCTCTCGAGCCAGTTCAGCCAGATGGAAATGGATCTCGACGATGTGCAAAGCGAAGCTGCCACCAATACGAGCGCGATCAAAACCAACACCACGCAGATCGCAACCAACACGAACGCGATCGGAGACCTCAATACCATGCTCAGCAATTTGGATGACAGTGTCTCCGGGCTCAAAACGGATGTCGCAGCCAACTCTCAGGCAGTAGAACAAGCCAATCGCCGCATCGACCAAACGGCCAGCCGCGTTGCTGCCAACACCAGCTCGATCGCCCGAAATGAGGCGGATATTGCGGATAATTCCAGCGCCATCATTGCTACCAACCAACGCCTCGGCGCCGCTGAAAAGAAGATCAATCAAAATGCCGATGCCATCGCCGCGACGGACAACAAGCTGGTCGATCTGTTTCACGATGTTGGCGACAATGGCGCGGGGATTGCGAACAATCGCGATGCCATCGAAGACAACGTGAACGCCCTCGCATCGGTGAATAGCGGTCTTGCCGATGTGCGCACCCAGGTTCGCGACAATACGGCATCAATCGGCGAAAATCGCGATGCGATCGGCAGCAATCGCAGTCGCATCACTGAGAACAGTTCGGCCATCGAGGACAACCAAATCCGGATCGCCGCCAACAAGAATGGCATTGCTCAAAACATGCAGCGCTCGCAGTCTAACTCGGCGCAGATTGCGGCCAACCGCAATGTCATTGCAGAGACTCATAAGAAGATCGATATCAATACGGGCGCGATCGCCTCGAACCGAACGATGATCGATCAAAACAGTTCTGACATTTCTGAGAATGCCGAGCAGATCCAGGCGCAGCATTCAGACATCGAGAGCAACACGGCGGGCGTGAATACAGCGCTCACGGGCGTTCGCTCAAATGAGGCGGCAATCGCGGTAAATACCGCGGGGCTTTCCCGGGCGCAGTCTGATCTCGATGCTCAGGGTGAAACTCTGACATCGCACGCTAATAAGCTCGACCGGCTGGACGGTGATATCATCGAACATGCGGGGCGCTTGGCCAAAACTGAAGCCGGGATGGTCGGCCATGGGCGACGCCTTACAGCGGCGGAATCGCAAACTGAAGCGAACCGGGCCGATCTTGCTAAGACGGCCAAAACCGTCTCAGTGCATGCGACGCAAATCGCCGACATGGACACCGTCGTGAACGCAAACCAGACCCGGATCGCGAACAGTGAGACAGCAATTGCCGAGAATGCGAGCGCGATCAGTCAGATGCAGACCCAGTTCGAACAGCTTGATCTGAATGTTGGCACCTTGTCGTCTCACCTCGTGCACGCGCAAAAAAAAATTGAAGGCAACGCCGCCGGGATCGCAATCGCCAATGCCATGGCCGGATCGAGCTGGCTGCAATCAAACGAGCGTATGGCGTTCACCGCAAACTGGGGACATTTTGACGGGCACGACGCAATTGCGTTCTCTGGGTCTGCGCGGCTCGGTCAGAATGTCTCGGCCAATGCCGCGCTGGGCGCAATTCCCAATCGCGGAGAGATTGGCGCGCGAGCGGGTGTTCGGTGGGGCTGGTGAAGTTGTTAGAACGAGATCTCGGTGCCAGCGAGTTCCGGGATTTGCAGGATGATCACCAGATCGCGCAATTCCTGACGGGCCGCTACATGGCTCATCGTGAACGAGACGTTCGATCCGCTCTCGGTCAGGTCCAGCAAAGTCAGGCCAGCCGGGAACAATTCGCGATAGATCACACGTTCTGACAGGCCAGGCGCGAGGCGAAACCCAATCCGCTTGGAGAGATTGGACAGCGCTTCGCCAACCTTTTGCTTGTTCCGCGCTTCCAGCGGCGAAACCCGGTTGCGCATGACAATCCAGTCAATCGGCTGGCGCGATGTGCGCGCCTTGGCCTTTCGGCATTGCCAGACCATTTCGGAGTAGAAGCTCGGCCGCAATACTTCCAGCGTTTGCGGGTTCACATCGCCGAGCAGGTCGAAGTCGACAAAGGAATCGTTGAGCGGTGTGACCAGCGTATCGGCCGCCATATGGGCGATGCGTGAGAGGTATGTGTCGCCGCCAGGGGCGTCGACAATCACCACTTCGCAAACCTCTTTCAGCCGGTCCAGCGAAGTGTGAAAGCGCTCGGTTTCTTCCTTCTCCGCGACATCCAGATCGCGTTCGGAACTGGCATCGACGCGAATGATCTCTGGCATCGGCAACTGTGCGTTGGTCGATTGCATCCAGCGCATGCGGTTTTCGAGATAACGGGTCAGCGTACGCTGACGAACGTCGAGATCGATCACACCAACCTTGAGCCCCATCCGCATCAGGGCGATCGCTAGATGTACAGAGACCGTAGATTTTCCAGCGCCACCTTTTTCATTACCAACAACAACAACCCGGCACTGTTTCTGTGCCGGGATTGAAAGTGTGAGAGTGTCGGCGGAATCGCCTATATGTCCATGTCCGTCGGGCATCGCCGGGGCGCCTCTTATTTAGGTCATCAGGCTGCGTGTTGTTGCGCAGGCACCTCGTCCTGGAATGTTGGCGCATCTCCGAACAGAAAGACCCCTTCGCCGCCGCTGACTTCTTCCTGCGCCGGAATGTATGGTGCCTCGACTTCCCCATCGAACAGCGCCTCATCATGGTGCACAACGGCGCATGGTGTGAGCGTCGTCGCTTCGACCGGGAATGGCGTTTCGCCGTGGATCAGGGCGAGTGTTTCGCGCAGATCCGACAGATCGTCAGCCAGCGCGTTCATGTCCTTGGAAAGTGCAACCCGCGTTGCTTCTTGGGTCGCGTCAGCCTCAAACAACCAGGCTTCATCATCCGGCCCGAGATCAGGCGTTGCCGGATCGTATTTGAGGGCAGGAGGGACCGACTTGACCTGACGAGTGTAAAGCGCGGCACAAGCTGCACTGAGCAGCGACTTGAAGCGGGGAAGGATGGGCTTTCTCATGTGTTAAAAATTCGCGCTAAACGGTTAATGGCGCGTTAACCCCACGAATTTGTAACAATTCAAATTCTGGTGGCGTAGGGGCTTGTTTTCGCGACACACGCAGACGGGCGAAATGTCACCGCAATAAATCGTGGATCGGCGTCACCATCTGCTCTAAAGCAGGGCGCGATGACCGATACGCCTTTGAGACTCCGAACCCTGGCAGACCTGCGCGCCGTGCTTGGCGAGCATCGCCGCGCTGGTCGCCGCATCGGCTTTGTACCGACCATGGGGGCGCTGCACGATGGTCATGTCTCGCTGGTGGAGCAGGCGCGCGCTGCGTCGGACGTGACTGTGGCCAGCATCTTCGTGAACCCGACCCAGTTTGCACCTGGCGAAGACCTGGACACCTATCCGCGCACGGAAGAAGCCGATATTACCCGGCTTGCAGCGGTTGGCACCGACATCGTCTATTTGCCGACGGTCGAGGAGATGTATCCCAGCGGGTCCGTCACCAATGTCCGGGTCGAAGAGATGTCCGACCTGCTCGACGGCATCCACCGCCCGCACTTCTTCTATGGCGTCGCGACCGTGGTGGCGCGCCTGTTTGTGCACGTGCAGCCGGACGTGTCGGTGTTTGGTGAGAAGGACTATCAGCAGCTCCAGATCATCCGCCGTATGGTCCGCGATCTCGGCTTTCCGATTGAAGTGATCGGAGGTACCACTGTGCGCGACGCCGACGGCCTCGCCCAGTCCTCGCGCAACACTTACTTGCAAGCGGAGGAACGGCTCAAGGCGAATACGATGAGCAGCGCACTGCACCGTGCCGCGAGCCGAATCTCCATTGGTGTACCGGTTGACGATGCGCTGGGCGAAGCGCGCGTCAGAATCGAAGCGGCGGGATTTGATCGGCTCGATTATGTCAGTGCCGTCGATCCAGATAGCCTTCAGGATTTGCCTGATGGGCCGATCGCGAGCGGTTTCGTAGGCCGGGTTCTGGCCGCAGCCTGGATGGGCAAAACACGCCTCATCGACAATATGGGCTTCAAACGCGCCTGATCACAAAATGGTTGGCCCGCGACGGAAGGGCTTGCCGTGGTTTTCCGAGTGTCTCATTTCTTTGAGACCACTAGGAGGCCCACACCCATGTTCATCACACCTGTTCGTTCCCTGCTTCTCGCCAGCCTGTCTTTGGGCGTCCTCGCAGCTTGCGCGACCGAGCCGGTGAGTGAACCGGCCGTCGTGGAGGCGCCCGAGGTCAGCGTTGAAGTGACAGCACCCGCTGAGCAGGCCGCTGCGCCCGCGGAACTTACGTTTGGTGCAGACCGGATCGCGGCGCTGGAAACCGCGATGGGCGACTATATTCGTGATGGTCGCCTCTATGGCATCCACACAAGGCTCGCGCAGAAGGGCGAGATTGTCAGCGATTACTACGCGGGCGTGCGAGCGCTGGAGAGCGGCACCCCGATTGAAGATGACACGATCTATCGCATCTATTCGATGAGCAAGCCGATCACCGGCGTCGCCATGATGATGCTGTGGGAAGACGGCAAGTTCGACCTCGACGACCCGGTCACGAAATATGTGCCCGAGTTCGAGAACCTGAAAGTTCTGGCCGGCGTCAACGAGGATGGCTCGCCAATCCTGGCAGATATGGATCGCCCACCGACCATGCGCGAGCTGATGAGCCATACGTCGGGGTTTGCCTATGGTCTTGGCGGCAATGATCCGGTCAACGCTGCCTATCGCGACCTGAAAGTGCTGGAATCGCCGGACCTGCAGACGTTCATCGACCGAACAGCCTCGATCCCGCTCCTGTTCCAGCCCGGGGAGACGTGGTTCTACAGCGTCGGCATGGATATCCAGGGGCACATTATTGAAAAGCTCTCCGGCCAGACCTTTGGCGAATATTTGCAGTCACGCCTGTTTGGGCCGCTCGGCATGGTGGATACCGGCTTCTATGTGCCTGAGGCTGATTATGATCGCTTCAGCGAAGTGTATGGGTTCGATCCGGAATCTGGCGCGCTGGTGCCGGTCCCGTATCCTTCCGTGCAATTTCGTCGCGAGACGATCGGGTTTGAATCTGGCGGCGGCGGCCTCGTCTCTTCGATGAACGATTACAGCCGGTTTGCGCAAATGCTGGTCAATCGCGGTGAGCTCGACGGTGCCCGCATTCTGAAACCTGAAACGATCGACCTGATCACGACAAATGTCCTGCCTGAGGGCGCCGCCTTGTCGCTTGGCGACGGACCGATACCGGGGCTTGGCATGGGGCTGACCTTTGGCACGATCACCGATTCCGAGACCGCGCCGCTGAACACGCCGACGGGATCCTATTTCTGGGGCGGTGCGGCTGGCACCTGGTTCTGGATCGACCCGGTCAACGAGCTTTATTTCATCGGTATGATCCAGGTGTTCAACCAGAACAATCCGGCCGGTGCGCTGGAATTGCGCGAGGCCTCCAGCGAACTGGTCTATGGTTCATCCTATGGCGAATAGGCGGGATTAGTCCTCGCCCTGGTCTTCGGGCCAGGCTTCGACTTCGCCTTTCAGTTTCAAAGTCAGTGGATTGCCTTTGCGATCCACAGCCTTGCCGGCGGCCACCTTGATCCAGCCTTCGGAGATACAATACTCCTCGACATTGGTTTTGATCTCGCCATTGAAGCGGATACCAACACCGCGCAGCAGCAAGTCCTCATTATAGTAAGGGCTGTTCGGATTCACGCTCAGGCGGTCAGGCATTTGATCAGTCATATGCGCGCTTTACACCTAACCGAGACGACTATTCAAGCAGGTCTTGAAGTTTCGGGGGTGCGGCATGGCGCCAGGACATTTTCAGCGCCGACAAGGCGGTCGTCTCATCCACGGCTGACAGAGCGATCGTCGTCGCGCCCTTGTCGCCCCATTTATTGGGGACCTTGGAAAAGACATTCGGCTCTGCGCCAATCAGCATCTCCTGCTCCTCAACCGTGAGAAAGACGTTTGCGGAGGCATCCTGCTCCAACAAGGTCGCGATTGTCTTGCCGCGGGGCGCGTCGACGCGAAAACTCGCGCGCTCGAAATGCGGTTTCTCGATCGCCTGCGGCAGGGACAGGGCGAGGGCGCGAAACTCATCTACGGTCATCGGTCATTCCTCTGCTTGCGTGCCGACAACATAGAGGAAAGATCCGCCTTTGATGAGGGGAATAACGCGCTCGGCCACCGCGCGCTCCAGCGCCGGACAGCCCCAGCTGCGCCCGAGCACGGCGCGATCGGCATGTACATAGTCAGCGCCGTGTATGACAATCAGACGCTGTTCAGCGAGATCATTCTGCGGGCTGAGGCCTTTCAGTTTCAGCGACAGGCCGTGCTGGCCATAATAGGTTTTGCCAGTCACGAACGCGCCAAGCGAACTCATTTTCGAGCCTTCAATATTCGAGAACCGGTCTGCCATGCCATCATAGTCCGGGTCGGACCCGCGCCCATGCGAAACCAGAAGCGCCTCAGCTGACATGTCATGCGTATCAATCAGGAAATAGCGCGCGACGTTGGACGGGGCGCGGTAGTCGATGACACTGAAATAGCGGTCATTGGCAATCTCGCTGGCTGCGTCGGCTTTCGCGCTCATCGCTTCCTGTAACAGCGCATCGCCGACCAGGTCAGCGGCCGGAGTGGCATGCGCCATCGACTGGACCTGACATGCGATGAGGAATGCGGCGAGGCTCTTAAACGCAGAAAGCATGTCATGAATAATGACATGCTTTCCGGCAAAATTATGATTGTCTGGGAAGCGCCCTAGAATACGCGTGGGCGCTCGGTCTTCTCAATATGCAGACCACACTCGGACTTGTCCTGACCAGCCCAGCGACCAGAGCGAATATCGTTCGGATCTTCCGCCGGCTTGGTGCAAGGCCAGCAACCAATCGACGGATAGCCTTGTGCCACCAGCGGGTGACGCGGCAGTTCGCGGCGTTTGAAATAGGCCTGGACATCTTCCTGTGTCCATCCGGCCATCGGGTTCACCTTGAAACGACCGCTCGCATATTCGAACACAGGCAGTGACATGCGGGCGCCGCCATGGAAGCGTTTGCGACCGGTAATCCAGGCATCAAAGCCTTCCAGTGCAGGCTCGAGCGGGCGCACCTTGCGCAAGGCACAGCAAGCATCCGGGTCTGTTTTCCACAGCGTGTTCTTCGGGTCTTCGATCAGGCGCTCATCTTCAACAGGCGGGATATCGCGAACATTGGTGAGGCCGAGACGTTCGATCAGCTCTTCCTTGTAATCGAGCGTTTGCGGGAAATGCATGCCGGTCTCAAGGAAGACGATTGGCAGGTCAGGGTCGACATCTGCGATCAGCGCCAGCATCACCGCGCTCTCAGCGCCAAAGCTCGACACATAGGTCAGCTCGTCCCGCCATTCGCGCAGGATGGATGCGCGCAGGATCGTCTGAGCGGACGCCTCGCGCAGTTCGCCATTCAGGCGCGCCAGACGTTGTTCGACGTCTTCGTCGATCCGCAATTTGATGTCTGAATATGGCATGCGCCCTAGACCTGTCTGTGGCGCCTCGAAAAGACAGAAGTCTGACCATCCGCGGCGGGTTGATAGAACGCTGAGTATTCTTTCAGCGCTTGCACAACATTAGCTAGGTTGGCCCTGGTCGTCTGATAAGCGTCAAACCCTGAACGGTTCATATAGAGAATCTGATCTCTAAGGACGTGACCCACTGCGCGCAGCTCTCCGGTATAGCCGAGACGGCGTCTGAGCAGCTGGGCATGGCTATAGCCGCGACCATCGACATACTTAGGAAAATCTATTTCTATCAAGGCGATACGGTCGAGATACGGCGTCAAATCATGCGGATCATCATCCGGCGACAGGCGCACGCCAATCTGTTGATTGCGAGCCAGAAGCGCGTCAGCGTTTTCTGTTAGCTTAGCTAAAGGGAGGCTTACACATCCTGAAGATGGCAGCTCGGCGTCGTCTTCGATGAAGGTCCAGGTGTCCTCGATTTCGGTACCATCTTTAATTAGAGGCATGACCCGGCTCCCATTTCAGCCGCTACCGCGGCCTTCGTCGTTTTCGATTGAGCCACTGGCTCAATCGATTGAACTTCGTTCAACCTACTACGAAGCATAGATCGCCTCCTGGAACGGTTCGACGCCGAGGCGCTCGACCGCATCAATGAATTTCTCGTCGGTGCTGGTGCGCAAGTCGCGATAAGTGTCGACAATCGTCTTCACCGCGCCGGGCACTTCCTCATGCCGCAGCGCCTTGCCGATAATCTGTCCGACAGCAGCTTTTTCGTCCGCGCGGCCGCCCAGCGAGATCTGGTAATATTCCTCGCCTTTTCGGTCGACGCCGAGAATGCCGATATGGCCAACATGGTGGTGGCCGCAGGCATTGATGCAGCCGGAAATGTTGATGTGCAGCCGGCCAATATCCTGCTCATAGGCGGGATCGGAAAACACTTTCTGGATTTCCTGACCGACCGGGATGGAGCGGGCATTGGCGAGGTTGCAATAATCGAGGCCGGGGCAGACGATCATGTCGGTGATCAGGCTCTCATTCGCTGTCGCGAGGCCCGCCGCTGCAAGCTCGCGATAGACCTCATAAAGGTCATCCAGCGCGATATGGGGCAGGACGACATTCTGTGCGTGCGTCACGCGGATATCGTCAAAGCCGTAGCGTTCGGCCAAGTGCGCCATGACCATCATCTGGGCGTCGGTCGCATCTCCGGCGAGACCACCGATCGGCTTCAAGCTGGTGGTGACGGACGTATAGCCCGGGACTTTGTGGGGATGCAGATTGATCTTTGCCCAATTGGCAAAGGCCGGGTCAGCCGTCTTAGCCCGCTCAAACGCATCGCTGGTGGCGGATTTGTCTTCAAAAGCAGGCGGCGCGAAATAGGCATTGATGCGATCGATCTCAGCCTGGGGCAGGCCGATCTTCTCGCTCGCCTGCTGGGCTGCATATTCCGCTTCAACGAGGCGCGTGAACTCTTCTGGTCCGGTCTCGGTGACGAGGATCTTGATCCGCGCCTTGTACTTGTTATCGCGGCGACCGAAGCGGTTATAGACCCGCATGATCGCCTCGAGATAATCGAGAATCTCGGACTCAGGGACGAACTCATTGACCATGGCCGCAATAATCGGCGTCCGGCCCTGGCCGCCGCCAACATGAACCTCGAAGCCGACCACGCCGTCGCGCTCGCGCATGTGCAGGCCGATATCGTGCACGCGGATCGCGGCGCGATCATGCTCAGCTGCGGTGACAGCGATCTTGAACTTGCGCGGCAGGAACGCGAATTCCGGGTGGAACGTGCTCCACTGGCGAATGATTTCACACCAGGGGCGTGGGTCCATGATCTCGTCCTGGGTGGCGCCCGCGAAATGGTCAGAGGTGACATTGCGGATACAATTGCCTGAGGTCTGGATGGCATGCATCTCAACCTCGGCCAACTCTTCCAGAACGTCCGGAATGTCCTTCAAAGCTACCCAATTGTACTGAATGTTCTGGCGCGTCGTCATGTGGCCATAGCCGCGATCATAGTCGCGCGCGATCTTGGCCAGTTTGCGCATTCGGGCCGCGTTCAGCTGGCCATATGGAATGGCAACGCGCAGCATGTAGGCGTGCAGCTGAAGATAGACGCCATTCTGCAGGCGCAGCGGCTTGAACTCGTCTTCCAGGATGTCGCCAGACAGCCGGCGCTCCACCTGACTGCGGAACTGGTCCACGCGTTCCTTGACGATCTGCGCGTCAAACTCATCGTAGCGATACATTACAGTGTCACCCCTTCTTTGGGCATGGCATGGCCGATGGAGAGCGCGCCTTCGACACGGCTCACCCAACGCTCGACATTTGGAAATTCGGCAACATCAAATCCGCCTTCATGCGCCACGCGCGTATAGGCGACGAGGGCGATGTCGGCGCAGCTCAGGCTTTCGCCGACCAGCCAGTCGGTCCAGGTCAGCTGCATGTTCATGACGCCAAGGGCGCGGCGGCCTTTGACCATCAATTGCGGATCAATCTCGTCGTCCGGCAGTTTGAGATAGTGTTTCTTGAACCGGCGCACGGCGATCGAGGTCTCGTGCGAGTATTGCTCCCAGAACAGCCAGCTATTCATCTGCGCGCGTTCGAAACTGCTTTCAGGGATCAGGTCCGAGCCTTCGGCCAGAAACAGCATGATCGCGTTTGATTGCGGCAGGACTCGGCCATCCGGCCAGCGCGCGATCGGCACCTGTCCGACCGGGTTCAGCGCCAGAAATTCCTCAGACTGGGTGCCGCCATTCAGGATATCCACTTCGACCCAGTCATGATCGATATCGAGATAATCCGCCGTCCAGCGCGGTTTCTGGCAGTTTCCGGAAATACTATCGCCGTACAGGGTCAGTCTGGTGATCTCGCTTTGTGGCATCAGATGATCACTCCATAGGGCACGGTCGGGCCATTGGCGCGAATGCTCTCTCTCAGCGTCTCGCGTCCGGCGACCTGTCCGTCTTCGGTGACTTCCATGAAATAAGGGTCGGTGATCGTCCCTTCCTGGGTCTTGGCCTGCTCCAGGGCGGCTTCTGCCGCATCGCCGGTGAAGACACCGATCTCGCTGACGTCTTGCGTCCAGGTCAGGTCGGCGCGAAGCCAGACGACATTGCCGGACGCGGTCTCCCAGGCGGTCACCGTCTTTGGTGTATCCGGTTTCAATTTCGGGCGCACAGATGTCATGCAGCGGCCTCCGATGAGAGTTGAGCAAGAGCCTCAGCCGGGATCGCACTCACCTCGCCAATGACGAGCAGGGCAGGTCCCTTGATGCCAGCACGGGTGATCAGCTGTGGCAGTTCGGCAAGGGTGCCATAGACGCGAATTTCATTCGGCCGTGTGCCATTCTCGATAATAGCAACCGGCGTCGAACTGGCGCGTCCGGCATGGATGAGTTTTTCTGAAATCGTTGGCGCGGTGCCGACGCCCATGAAGACGACAACGGTCTGGGCCGGTTTGGCCAGCGAGGGCCAATCCAAATTCGGGACATCACCCGACTTGGCGTGGCCGGTGACGAAGGTCAGGGCCTGGGCGTGATCGCGGTGCGTGAGCGGCAGTCCTGCAGACGCCGCGCACCCGAGCGCCGATGAAATGCCGGGGACAACAGATGCTTCGATACCGGCGTCGCGGAGCGCTTCGACTTCCTCACCGCCGCGACCGAAAATGAACGGGTCGCCGCCTTTCAAGCGGACCACGCGCTTGCCTTCGCAGGCGGCCTTGATCATCAGGTCGTGGATCTCTGTCTGAGGCACGGTATGGTTGGCTTTGGCCTTGCCGACCGACACACGCGTCGCATCGCGGCGGACCAGGTCCATGATCTCGTCGCTGACCAGGCGATCGTGGAAGACAATATCGGCGTTCTGGATCAGACGGAACGCCTTGAGCGTCAGCAGTTCCGGATCACCCGGACCAGCACCGACAATGTGGACTGGGCCGACCTTATTGTCCGGCGCAGCGGTCTCTTGCAGAAGGGCTTCCAGCGCCGCCTCGGCCTCGTCGAACTTGCCATCCAGTGCGAGATCTGCCGGCGCGCCATTCAGGGCCGCTTCCCAGAATTGTCGCCGCTTGGCGCCATCATCCAGGACCTCGTAGACGCGTGGGCGAAAATCCCGCGCGATCTCGGACAGCGGGCCCATATTCTGCGGCAACAGCGATTCCAGGCTCGTGCGCACGCGCTTGGCGAGCACAGGGGCCGCCCCGCCTGAGCCGACGGCCGCAACAATCTCGCCGCGTTCCAGAATGCTCGGAACGGTGAAGTCACACTCTTCCGGCTGGTCGACGACATTGATCGGGATGCCATATTCGCGGGCCCAGATGATCGACTGATCATTATTCTGTTCGGTACGGCAGGCGACGATGGCAAACTTGGAACGATCCAGCGCCTGGCCGGCCATGTCGCGCGGCGCGATGGTGATGCGTCCAGCAAACTCCTCAGCGAAGCCGGGCTCAATCTCGGTATCAATCACCACGGTGATCTTGAACGTGGTTTTGGCCAGCAGGCGGACCTTGCGACGCGCTTCTTCACCGCCGCCAAAAACAGTGACGTGGGTATTGTCCGTATAGAAAAAGGCCGGGAAGAGCCGCATGGGTCAGTTTATCCGTATGATCGATCTGTGGCGCAGAAATGTGTTGACGGGGCGGTTTCAGCAACCGAAAGAGCCTTATTCCATTGTTTAGAGAAACTACAATCAAAATCTGGTTATAGACGTCAATTATGTCAGATACGAATGATCGCCTCCCGCCCCTCAACGCGTTGCGCGCTTTTGAAGCTGCCGCGCGGCGCCTGTCCTTTACCAAGGCCGCCGACGAGCTGAACGTCACGCCGGGCGCGATTTCGCAGCATATTCGCCAGCTTGAGGATTATGCCGGTACGCCACTGTTCAAGCGCACGGGGCGAAGCGTCCTGCTGACCGATGCCGCCCAAGCCGCCTTGCCGCTGGTGCGCGACGCCTTTGACCAGATCGCCGAAGCCGGCCGCATCATGCAGGCGCCGGCGCGCAAGGGACGGGTTATGGTCAGTTCCGCGCCAAGCTTTGCCGCGAAATGGCTGGCGCCGCGCCTGGACCGTTTTCACAGCGCAAATCCGGGCATCGAAGCCTGGGTCAGTGCCGATAGCGGGATTACCGACTTCACGACGGCCGATGCCGATTTCGCCATCCGCTATGGCGGCGGCGACTATGACGGGCTGAAATCCGAAAAGCTGCTGGATGAGACCGTTCTGCCGATCTGTTCACCAAAACTGCTCGAAGGCGCTGATGCGATCCGCAAACCGGCGGACCTCGCGAAGCACACGCTGATCCATGATGTCAGTGCCGAAGTTGATCCGTCCTGTCCCGACTGGACCAGCTGGCTGCAGGCGCGCGGCGCTGGCGCCGATGTCGACGGCACGCGCGGCCCGCGTTTCAACCAGTCTGCCCTGGCCATCGAAGCGGCGGCGACCGGGCGCGGTGTCGTTCTCGCCAAGCGCGCCATCGCCTCAGCCGACATCGCCGCCGGCCGCCTGATTGCGCCGTTTGCGGACGGATCGATCAGTGTCGATTATGGCTATTGGCTGGTCTGGCCCAAGGGGCGGCATCTCTCAGAGGATGTCCGCGCATTTATCAAATGGGTGAAGGCGGAAGCCGCTGCGAGCGAGGTTGCGGGGGTCTAACTGAGCACCCGCGTCTTACCGCAATTTACTTGCCCAGCGTGTATTTCAGGATTTCCACCACCTGGTCTGGGGTCTTTGCCCAGCCAGAGGCCGCGCCGTCGACTTCTTTCAAGGCATGGACGATGTTTTCGTCATGTAGCGTGATGTAGGGCTTGCCGAGGGCTGCGCATTGCCCTGCATCGAAAGCTGCATTCCATTGTTTGTACTTGTCGCCAAACCGAATGATGGCGATGTCGCATTTCTGGATCAGGGTTTTGATCCGCAATGAATTCACCTTGGCCGACTGGTGATCACGCCAGAAATTATCTTCGGGTTTGCCGAGAACGTCACCGGCGGCATCGCTGCTCTCATGGTGCGTGTTGGCGGACGTGAAAACGATGTTGAGATTGTTTTTCTTCGCACCCGCGATGATCTGATCACGCCAGTCTGTGTGAATTTCGCCAGATAGATAGACTTGCCACTGCATCGGTAAGCTCGCTTTCAAAATTTTAGATTTCCTGCGTGGGCAATAAGGCAATCTTGTTGTTGAGGTAAAGATCAGGTCGCGATCGGATCCTGTTTACTGCGGGTTGCCAGGAGAGGAACCCGAACCCGCGGCTTGTCCTTTTTCAATCGAAAATAAAAAAAGCCTGCGGCTCATGCCACAGGCTTTCTTTGGCTTATTGCGGAGCAGGTCTCTACTCTTCGTCTTCCTTCAGAAGCTCTTCTTTCGAAACGGTCTCTTCCTTGACCTTGGCGACCTCGAGGATGTGGTCGACCACCTTGTCTTCATAGATCGGGGCGCGCAGCTGGGCCATCGCGTTTGGATCTTTCTGGAAGAACTCGATGACCTGGCGTTCCTGGCCCGGGAAATTGCGGGCTTCGCGGATCAGTGCCTGCTGGACTTCCTGCTCGTCGATCTGGATCTCAGCCACGCGGCCGATTTCAGCCAGGACCAGGCCGAGGCGCACACGGCGCTCAGCGATCTTGCTGTACTCTTCTTTCAGATCGTCTTCAGACTTGTCTTTGTCCTCTTCCGGCGTGCGTCCAGCGTCCATTTCAGTCTGGACCTGTTGCCAGATCTGATTGAATTCCTGCTCGACCATTTTCGGTGGCAGGTCGAAATCATGCTTGTCGTCGAGCACGTCGAGCAGGCCACGCTTGGCTTTGGCGCGTGACGCTCCATCAAACTCGTTCTTGATCTGCTCTGAGACCAGCTCTTTCAGCTTCTCAAGGCTTTCAAGGCCGAGGCCGGTGGCGAACTCTTCGTCGAGCTCAGGCGTTTTCGGCGCGCGTACCTCGTGCACCTTGACTTCGAACACGGCTTCTTTGCCGGCCAGATGTTCGGCCTGATACTGCTCAGGGAAGGTCACTTCGACGTCTTTCTCGTCGCCGGCTTTGACGCCGATCAGCTGATCTTCAAAACCCGGAATGAAAGAGTTGGAACCGATGACCAGCGTGTGCTCTTCAGCAGCGCCGCCTTCGAATGGCTCGCCATCAAGCTTGCCGAGGAAGTCTATGACCACAGCGTCGTCCTTGCGGGCTTTCGCGGTCTTGGCACGCTTGTCATATTTCGGGTTGGCTTCAGCGATCTGCGTCAGGCGGGCTTCAATCTCTTCATCATTGATTTCAGCAACCGGCTTGGTCAGCGTCAGCTTCTTGATGTCGACGGGTTCGAAGTCCGGCATCACATCAACCGACATTTCATAAGCCAGATCCTCATCACCTGAGAGAACCTTTTCCATGTCGCTTTCCATCTTCATTTCCGGTTGACCGGCTGGACGCACATCGGCGTCCTCGATGGTTTTCTGACTGGTTTCCTGGACCAGGGCCTGGACGACTTCGCCCATAATGTCCTTGCCGAACATTTTCTTGACGTGCGAGGCTGGCACTTTGCCCGGACGGAACCCTTTCAGGTTCATTTGCGGGCGAATTTCTTCGATGCGCTCATCGAACCGTTTCTGCAGGTCAGCTTTAGCGACGCTCACCTTATACGTGCGGCTCAAACCTTCGATGGTCTCGACGCTTTCCATACTGGTCATTCCTTGTTGCGGGTCGGGCTGGCGGCGAAACGCTTGAAACCCGCGCCATTCATTGGCGTTTAGTCGACTGAAACGGCGCTCTATAGGGCAGGGGGAAGCTCCTGTCCACGCCGGGTGTATGACCTTTTGCAGAGAAAAGCGCAGGCAGGGGTTGAGGCAGCCCAAATCCCTCGCTAAATGCCCGGTTCTGCCAGTGCGGATGTGACGGAATTGGTAGACGTGCCAGATTTAGGTTCTGGTGTCGCAAGGCGTGGAGGTTCGAGTCCTCTCATCCGCACCATTCTTGCACAACTCAGCTGCGCTGAGCGCTTTGATCCAGTGGATCAGAGTCCGTGTTAAGGTGCTTGATCAGCGGCGAGAGCGCTGTCCGCTTCCATCACCGACAAATATCAAACCGATCGTGGCTGTTGCGTAGCGCGGTTTCCGTCTCGGCGGTCAGCTTGCCCGTCGGCATCAGCCCCATATTTGCTTCAAACAGCTTGATCGCATAGATCGTGCCGTCGGCCAGGACGCCGTCGAGGCGGCCATCATAACAGCCATTCTTTCGTAGCACGACTTGCGCGGCGAAGACGCGATCATCCTCGATTGTCCGGGCCGTAAAGTTCGACTGTGGCGCGATCGGGTTGCGGGATTCTGCCGAAGCTTCTGTGAGCGGCACGTCCGGAACCCTGGCGACGATCAGTGGATCGCTGCCATGGCAGTGAAAACTGCCAGCCAGGGCATCATCATGACAGCCGTCCGCATTCAAGCCTGCTGAATGCGCGTAGGCGCCCTGGACAAGGCCAAGCGCCAATACAATCCCGACCAGCTGTTTCATGCCATTGCTCCCATGATCATGCTTCACACAGACGCTGAAACCTTCGCAAATCCCATACCATCGGCGTTTTCGACCAGTCCCAGAGGCAGATTTAGACTTCAGACCACCGAAATGGTATTCCAAGGGGAAGCAGACGCCGAAACTGCGCCATCTGGGAGGAATGATCATGAAAACGTCCAAGACGACGGTCATCGATGCCCCCGCCGCGACGGTTTTCCTCTGGCTGGAAGACAATGACCGATTGAAGAAATGGGTTCCCAACCTGATTGAGGATGAGCCGCTGGTCGAAACCCCCGACCGCATCGGATCACGGTTCCGGCAGGTGTTTCTCGAGAATGGCAAAGAGATGGAAATGACGGGGGAGATCACGGCATTCGTCGAGAACGAGCGCATGCGCGTAGATATGACCGGTGAGATGTTCAACTTGGACGTGGATTATATCCTGCGCGCCGTGTCCGAGAGCCAGACCGAGGTCACGCAGAACACCGAAATCCGGTTCAAGGGCATGATGAGACTGTTCGTGCCGATCATGTTCGTGATGTCGAAATTCTCCTCGAATGATCCACAGGATGCAGCGCACGATACGCTGAAATCCTTGGCTGAAGCCGAGTTTCAGGCGGGCTAGCGCGTGTTGGGGGCGCTCGCAAGCCGATACCGGATTTGCCACACTTGGCATGCGACCGGAGCGTGTGGAGGAGCGTGATGGCGCACCCGACAGGATTTGAACCTGTGACCCCCAGATTCGGAATCTGGTACTCTATCCAACTGAGCTACGGGTGCGTTCCCCGCCTCTTACGCGAAGGATTTGGCGGATGCAATCGTCCGGATGCGCGGAAAGGCTTTGCAAGTGGGGCAACAGTTGGCAGACAGGGTGAAAGACATGGGGAAAGACATGAAAAAGCTGCGCCTTGGACTTGGAATTTCGCTGCTCAGCCTGGGGCTGGCATTGACCGCATGTGGTCGATCGGGGACCAGTGACCTGCCGACCACGGAGCCGGTTGAGCGCCCCACCAAAGAGTCACTCCTCGCGGAATTCACCACCGCGCTGGATGCGGCCAAGGCGACCAGCGGGCCTGGCGCGCCGGCGATGTGGACTCTTTCGGATGAGGATACTGAGATCCACATTTTCGGCACCGTACACCTGCTGCGTCCGGAACTGGAGTGGCGCACCGCGGCGTTTGATGCGGCCTTGTCGGATGCCGATACGATCGTTTTCGAGGTCGACATGAAAAGTCCGGAAGCGCAACGCGCGATTGCCACCGACTTTCTCGCGCGCGGCATGTTTCAGGATGGGCGCACGCTGAAAGCGGTTTTGTCGGACGAGGACGAGGCCGTCGTCTCGGCGGCGTTTGATTCTGTCGGCGTGCCGATCGATGCGATGAACACGTTTGAACCGTGGATGGCCTCCGTCAATCTAGGCGTAATGAAGCTCGTCGCGGACGGCTACGACCCGAACTCAGGGGTTGAAACTGTTATTGAGGGCGAAGCGACGGAAGCGGGGAAATCGTTCGGGTTTCTCGAATCTATCTCCCAGCAGGCGGACGCATTCGACTTGCTGGATGAAGACGATCAGATCGCGATGCTGTATGAGTCGGCCCTGATGCTGGACGAGTCGCCGCAAATGCTGGACCTGCTCGTCGATGAATGGGCTGACGGGGATGTGAAGGGGATCGCTTCGCTGGTCGCAAGTCCGGACGGGGTTGGTTTCAGTGGTCCGGCTTATGAATCGCTTCTGGTCAATCGCAATCGCAATTGGGTGCCGCAGATCGAGGCCATGCTCGATGAGCCGGGCTCGGTCCTCATCGCCGTCGGCGCCGGACACCTGGCTGGCCCGGACAGCGTCATTCAGATGCTGCGCGACAAGGGATACGAGATTGAAGGGCCGTAGGCGCTTCGACTAAGGCTCGTTGCCCTCCCAATCGACAATCCACTCGGCGATCTGATCTGCATCGTCGGGATCGAACAGAGTTTCCTCGCTGAGCGTCCGGCCCATGATCGACGCGCCGCGCTCGTGAATGAGTGAACGGTCGCCTGAGATCAGATGGTGCCAGTCCGGCAGCGGTTTGCCTTCATGGATCAGGCGATAGGCGCAGCTTTGCGGCATCCATTTCAGTTCGCTGACATCTTTCGGGGTCAGGATCACGCAATCAGGTACATGCGTCTTTCGCGATGCGTAGTCGCTGCACTGACAGGTCTCGCTGTCGAGCAATTTGCAATGCAGGCGCGTCAGGGCGATTTCGCCCGTGTCTTCGTCTTCAAGCTTGATCAGGCAGCATTTGGCACAGCCATCGCACACTGATTCCCATTCGTCCGGGCTCATCTCTTCAAGCCGTTTTGCTTCCCAGAACGGCTTGTCGGGATCAGCCATTTTTTGGTCCGTCGCCAACCAACCAGAGAAATGGAATGATCTCTGTGCGGTCAAACAGGCCAGCTTTGGCGTAAGGGTCTTCCGCGGCCCAGGCTTCGACCTCATCCCTTGTGTCGAACTCGATGACGAAGGTCGATCCGATCATCGCTTCGCCATCATCGGACAGAACCGGACCGGCCATGGCGATCCTGTGGCTGTATTCGCCAGCCCATTCCAGATGCGCCTGGCGATTGGCGAGGCGCAGCTCAGTGCTGTTGGCTTTGTCACGCGCGTTGAACAGGAATAGTGGCACATTATTCTCCTTTATAAGGGCGCGAGAGCAGGGCAGTCATCGCATCATTGACGGTGGTCTCGCCGCTCAGAACGGTGTTCACGGCTTCGCTGATTGGCATTTCGACACCCTTCTGCCGGGCCAGGGTGACCAGAGCAGGGGCCGTGGCGACGCCTTCGGTGACGGCGTTTCGGGCCGCGAGGATGTCTTCCACAGTCTCGCCCTGGCCGAGGGCCAGACCAAAACTCATATTGCGTGATTGCGGCGACGAACAGGTCAGGACGAGATCGCCGAGCCCACACAGGCCCGCCAGCGTTTCGGCGCGGCCACCCATGGCGACGCCGAGGCGGGTCATCTCTGCAAAGCCGCGCGCGATCAAAGCGGCATGCGCTGATTTTCCAAGCTGCAGCCCTTCGACAATGCCGCAAGCGATGGCCAGCACGTTCTTCACCGCGCCGCCAATCTCGGCCCCAATCAGGTCATCGGTCCAATACGGGCGAAAGGCTGGCTGTCCGATTCCCTTCATAAGCGCTTTGCCGAGGGTTTCGTCGGCGCAGGCGAGCGTCACCGCTGTCGGCAAACCGCGCGCCACGTCGGCGGCAAAGCTCGGTCCAGAGAGCACCGCCGGCACGGCTTGCGGAATGGTTTCAGCGAGGACGTCCGTCATCAGGCTGAGCGTGCTTTGCTCGATGCCCTTGGCACAGAGCAGGATCGGCGTGCCATCAGCGACATGCGGGGCGAGTTGCTGAAAGCTCGCGCGGGCAAATTGCGCCGGAACGACGGCGAGGATGGCCTGCGCGCCGGCCATAGCGGCAATATCTGTACTCGCTTGCATTTTCGGCAGGTCATAACCAGACAGGAAGACCGGGTTTCCGGCACCGTCGCGCAGGGCGGCAGCGACGTCCTCTTCAAGCGCCCAAACCGGGATATCAAGCTTCTGTGCCGCCTGTTTGCTGTAAAGCGAGGCCGCGAGCGCTGTGCCCCAGGCGCCGGCGCCGAGAACGCCTATGCGTGTAAAATCAGTCACACGTAATTCTCACAACTGCGTGCGAAATTGAACAATTTGTTGATCATTCACACTTTTCCTTTATCTTGTGGGCATGAGTGACAAAATCGATACCCGCGAACAGATTCTCCATGCTGCTATGGACCGTATCAAGCATTATGGCTACGCCAAAACGACGATGGCGGAAATAGCCCGGGACTGCGATATGTCAGCCGGCAATATCTACCGCTTCTTCGCCTCCAAGATCGATATTGCCGAGGCGATGGCGCGCAAGCTGAACATGGAAATCAATGCTCAGAACGCCGCGTTGGCCCGTGGGGCCGGCTCAGCACCGGACAAGATGCGGCGGTTTCACCACACGGCCTTAACGACGACATTCAACAAATTGGATAATGACGCCAAGGTTCTCGAGGTCGCAGAGGTGCTGGCGCATGAGCGCCCGACATTTGCCAATGAGGAAATGGCGCAAGAGCGGGTCTATCTCGTGCAAATCCTCGAACAGGGCATTACTGACGGCGATTTCGCGCCGATGGAAAACCCGAATTTCATTGCAGAAATGATGCAATCAGCGACCATGAAGTTCCGCTATCCGCAGCTCTGGTCGCGTCTGACACTGCCAAAGCTGGAACGCGAGCTGGATGGGGTCATGGATATCATCCTGGCTGGGTTAAGTGTTCCTATCAAAACGCGTGAGTTATTGAACGCTAAATAATTTTCATATCATTCATTGATTTTTGATTTTTGAGTCCTACATGGTGGTCATGGGCAGCGAATAGTCGCTGTTCAACAGACGCAAAGAAGGACAAATCCCATGCGTATTTCCTCCCAAAACGAAGCTAGTCAGGGCTTCCTCGCCGCCGCACTTTCTGTTCCACTCGCCGTGTTCGGTGCTGCCCTGTCTGTGGGCCTGTTCGGAACTGTCGTGTGATCCAGACTAGCATAGCCTGACCGATCCCAACGGTCAGGCTATCGCAGTCTGCCTGGCTCACTATTCAACCGTGACCGACTTTGCCAGATTCCGCGGCTGGTCGACGTCTGTGCCTTTTTCCACCGCAATATGATAGGCCAGCATCTGAACCGGAAGCGCGTATAGAATTGGCGCGATGAATGGATCACATTCCGGCATTTCGATGCCATTCTCGGGCGCGTCCGCGGCTTCTTCCAGGCCTTTGGCGTCCGATATCAACAAGACATTACCGCGCCGCGCAGCGACTTCCTGCAGGTTCGACAAGGACTTGTCGAACAAGGCGTCATGCGGCGCCACGAACACCACGGGTGTTTCCTCATCAATCAGTGCAATCGGCCCATGCTTCAACTCGCCGCTGGCATAGCCCTCGGCGTGAATATAGCTGATTTCTTTCAGCTTCAACGCGCCCTCGAGTGCGATTGGATAATGTACGCCGCGGCCGAGATAGATGACGTCGCGCGCCTTGGACAGGTCATAGGCGAGGGCCGCAATGGGCTCGTCCAGGGCAAACCCTTCGGATAATAGGCGCGGGACGCCGCTGAGCGCGTTCACCATGTCCTTCTCGCGCGCGCGATCCAAAACGCCGCGGGCCTTGCCGGCGGCGATCACCGCAGCGGCCAGGGCGCAAAGCTGAGCGGTGAAGGCTTTTGTCGAGGCGACCCCGATTTCCGGACCCGCCAAAGTCGGCAGGACCAGATCGACTTCCCGGGCGATGGTCGAGGTCGGAACATTGACCACGGCGGCGGTCTTCAGTCCGGCGTCTTTGCAATAGCGCAGGGCGGCCAGCGTATCGGCGGTTTCGCCAGACTGACTGACGAACAAAGCCAGGCCGCCGGATTTCGGCAAAGCTGGCTGGCGATACCGAAACTCCGACGCGATGTCGGTCTTTACCGGCAGATGTGCAAATTGCTCGAACCAGTACTCCGCGACGCAGGTGGCGTAATAGGCGGTTCCGCACGCGACCATGTGGAGATGCGTAATCTCGCTCCAGTCGATGGCGTCATCATCGCCCGGCAGCTCCACCGTCTGGTCGAGCGCGTTGACATAGGCGCCGATCGTGCGCGCCGTGCTATCCGGCTGCTCGAAAATCTCTTTCTGCATGAAATGGCGATAATTGCCTTTTTCAACGGTCGCGCCGGCAGCCTGGACGATGGTCTGAGGCCGGGTGACCTCCGCGCCCGTATCGTCGTAGACTGTGTAGCTCGTCCGGCTGAGCACACAGCAATCGCCTTCTTCGAGATAGACCACACGGTTCGTGAACGGGGCGACAGCCAGGGCGTCCGAGCCGAGGAACATCTCGTCAACGCCAATGCCAATCACCAGCGGCGACCCTTTGCGGGCGCCGATCAGCAGGTCGTCATGGCCTTCGACCAGGATACACAGCGCGAACGCGCCTTCGAGGTTCGACAGGGCCGACTTGACCGCCGTTACGGGGTCGGCACCGCCAGACAGGTTGTTGGCGATCAGGTGAGCAACCGTTTCTGTATCGGTTTCGGTCTCGAATGTGTGGCCTTTGGCTTCGAGCTCATCGCGCAGGCGGCGGAAATTCTCGATAATCCCATTGTGGACCAGGGCCACAGGACCGGCAAAATGCGGGTGGGCATTGCCCGTGGTGGCGGCGCCATGCGTGGCCCAGCGGGTGTGGCCGATGCCGGTCTGGCCAGCAATCGGGTCGTCGTGCAGCAGCGCCTGCAGATTGCTCAGTTTGCCGGCGGCGCGGCGGCGATCGAGCTTGCCGCCGTTTAGGGTCGCGACGCCAGCGCTGTCATAGCCGCGATATTCGAGGCGTTTCAAAGCCTCCATCGCACGCTCTGCCGCCGATCCATCCTTGCCCAGAATGCCGATAATCCCACACATGCAGTACTCCACTCAAAATTCGGTTGCGCGGTTCTCCTAGACCCGTGCCTGCGTCCTCGTCATTGCAAATCCTATTTCCGAATGTGTCGAAGAACAGGGCGCAAAAAAGGAAACTCGGGGACCCGATAACGAAACAAGGGGATCCGTGGCGGATCCCCTTGCAAGAAGTGTTCTGATTTCAGCTTTGTTCGGCTTACGAACCGGCTGTGTCACCCGCTGCAGCGCGGCAGCACCGAACCTGCATCTCGAGCACGCGGCTATTGAAGCGGCATTGCTCATTGTTCAGCTCACGCAGGAAGGACAGGCCGCCTGCGCGGTGCGTGTAACGGGTCTGAACACAGCCCATGACGGTGTATCCTGGCTCACATGTGCCTGTGTCCGATTTCTGGACTGTGGTGGTTTTGCAATCGAGATCTTTCTCGGAAAGGTACTCAGCAAGCGAATAGGCTTCGTCAGCGCGGTTTTGCGCAGCGTCGGCGGAGGCCTGAGCGCTTGCGGCAGCCGATGCGGCGCTGTCAGCGATCTGGCGCGCTTCGCCAAGGCTTAAACTTGTTTCAGAAAGTGCTGTGGCATTGCCATCAATCTGGACTTTCAGGCGGCAAACGTCTTCAGATGCTCGATCAGCGTCTGCACAATATTCAGCAACAGACATGTCGGCAGGAATACCTGTCGCACAGCCCGCGAGTGTAACAGCGAGCATACTACCCGCCAGGAATGATTTCATACGCATTTTGCGTGTCCTCTCTTTTCCCCAACGCATCACCTCATGCAGGTCATATGCCATGAAGCCGTAAAAGCTTCCTTGGAAAATGCTGCAAAACTATGGCATTGCGCCTTTAAGAACATCAGTAAACACTCGTACAATTGAACGAGGCAAGGAATTTAGGGCATTATGGCACGCAAATATTTCGGAACTGACGGAATCCGTGGCACTGCGAACACACCTCCGATGACTCCGGAGATCGCAATGCGCCTCGGAATGGCCGCCGGAAAGTACTTCAGAACCACGAGTCCACGGCGTCATAGCGTGGTTATTGGCAAGGATACGCGCCTATCAGGATATATGATTGAGCCCGCTCTTGTGGCCGGATTCACCTCTGTTGGCATGGATGTGACCCTGTTCGGGCCTTTGCCGACGCCTGGAGTCGCGATGATGACCCGGTCCCTGCGCGCAGATTTGGGGGTAATGATCTCGGCCAGCCATAACAGTTTCGAGGATAATGGAATCAAGCTTTTCGGCCCGAATGGCTACAAATTGTCGGACGAGATCGAGCTTGAGATCGAAAGCCGCATGGATCGCGCGCTGGATGACAAGCTTGCCGGCCCAGAAGAACTCGGACGCACCAAACGCGTCGATGATGCCCAGGCGCGCTATGTCGAGATCGTCAAAGCCAGTTTTCCACGTCGCATGAACCTGAAAGGGCTGCGAATCTGCGTGGATTGCGCCAATGGCGCCGCCTACAAGGTCGCGCCAGCCGCCCTGTACGAACTTGGTGCAGAAGTCTTCCCGATTGGCGTCGAACCAAACGGTTTCAATATCAATCTCGAGGTTGGCTCCACCGATACCGCTGCCTTGAAGGATTCTGTGCAGACCTATCGCGCCGATATCGGCATCGCCCTCGATGGCGACGCGGATCGATGCATCATTATCGACGAAAAAGGCAATGAGATAGATGGCGACCAGCTGATCGGCCTGATTGCCGAGAATTGGCAGGGCAAGGACCAGTTGGCGCAAGCCGGTGTGGTGACCACGGTGATGTCGAATCTCGGACTGGAACAGCACTTGTCCAAGCTCGGCCTGACCCTGGAACGCACCAAAGTGGGCGATCGCTACGTGGTCGAGCGTATGCGCGACGGCGGGTTCAATCTCGGCGGTGAACAGTCCGGGCACATTGTCATGTCGGATTATTCAACCACGGGCGATGGTTTGATGGCGGCCCTGCAAGTGCTCGCCGTCATGGTCGAAAAAGACCAGCCGCTCTCGAAAATCGCGCATGTCTTTGATCGGGTGCCACAAAGGCTGGTCAATGTTCGGTTCAAATCGGGCGCGCCGCTCGAGGAGGCCTCCGTCAAAGACGCGATTGAAGCAGCGGAGAAAGCGCTCGGCAAGAATGGCCGACTGGTCATTCGCAAGTCGGGGACCGAGCCGCTCATTCGCGTAATGGCCGAAGCAACAGACGCCAAGCTGATGGATCAGGCGGTGGAATCGGTTGCCGACGCGGTCCGCGCCGTCAGCTGATCGAACGGTGGGCGCTGAAATGGGGATGTTATGATTATCAACCGAATCGCGAAGTCCCTGAAACAACGCGACTGGGGCCTGGTGGTGATCGAGCTGGCGCTGGTCTTTGCTGGTGTGTTCATTGCGCTGCAATTCGACAATTGGAACACGCATCGCCGTAATCAGGCGGCGCTGACCGAAATGTTGCAGCGCGTGTCGGCCGAGCTTGAGCTGAATGACGGTGTCATCGATGCGATGACAGCGCGCGTCGAGCTGCAACGTGAGGCGCGTGACCTGGCGCGCCAGGCGCTCGAGACCTGTAATGACAGCCCCGAAGCGCGCGCGGCCATCAATCAAACCCTGGCTGATCTGACCGGTGATTTCTCGCCGTCGCTGTCAAACGAGACGCTGCCCCAACTCAATCGCCGCGACCCCTATCTGGATTTGTTATCATCGGAGTTTCGTTGGGCGCTTGCCGTGTACAGCAATCATATTCTGGAAGAGCAGAGACAGCTTGAATTCAATGCCGGGCTGCGCTGGGATCAGCATGTGATGAAGCACCCCTTCGTTGCCGCCGATTTTGACGAAACCTCGACCGGCCTGCTCATCGATCCCCGACGGTCAATGTCGGAGGTTTGCGCGGACGCAGAGTTCGGTCGTCAATTCTTCGTCACGATCATATTTCTGGACAGTACTGTGCTCAGACTCGAACGCTTTCGCGAGCGAATGAATGCGTTCCGAGAGGTGCTCGATGTGGAAATCGAAAGCCGCACCTAACCGGAAAATCCCGATACACTGGCGGCGCCGGCTATACTGGCGATTTGGTGCGCGTTGTGCGCCTGCACGCCGCCAAGTGCGTAGACCGGCATCTGAATGTTGCGGCTGATTTGCCGAAACCGGACCGGGCCCCGTGGTGCCCCGGCGCTGGGGCTGTGTGACGGAAACACTGCGGAGTAAATCGCTGCATCCATACCGGCATTTGAGGCGCGGATCAGCGCGGTGCGGGAATGCGCGCTCGCCGTTTGCAACCGGAAGCGGGCCCGCCATTTTGATGCCTGGCTCAGCGTTTTTTCCGGCCAGTGAACGCCATCCGCCCCGACCTCTAGGGCGAGCGCGGGATCTGCTGCGATTAGCAATGCAAGCCGTCGCCGCGCACAGAGCTCGGCAAGCGCAGCAGCGACGCTGCCGCGGTCGGCAGCGCCGAAGTGGCGAAACACAATGCCGGAACCGGCCGGAAGGCGTGTTGCGGCGGTAACCGGGTCGGGCGTTCGTTCAGGATCGGTCAGAAACAGTAAGGGCGGCAGATGGGCTGGAAAATGCCGGGCGATCTGCCGGGCGGCGGAACGCCACTTGCGGGCGGCGGCGGCTTGGTGTTTCAACCCCATCATGAGTTCTGATACACAGCCCGTTTCCATCCGCGAAGCCCGAAACCGCATTCTCGCCGAAATCGGAGATGGCGTGACACTGGTCGCCGCCTCCAAGCGTCAGCCAGACGACCGCATCGATGCGGCGCTTGAAGCCGGACAGCGGGTCTTTGGAGAGAACCGCGTTCAGGAGGCTCAGCAGCGATGGGCGGGGCGTCAGGATAACCTGGAGGGTCTTGAATTGCGTTTGATCGGGCCGCTGCAAACCAACAAGGCCGAAGATGCGGTGCGCCTGTTCGGGGTGATCGAAACACTCGACCGGGAAAAATTACTGCGCGCGCTGGTCAAAGCTGTCGAAAAGACGGGCGTGGCGCCTCCGGATCTGCTCATCCAGGTGAATACGGGCGACGAACCCCAAAAGGGCGGTGTCAGCGTCGCTGGCCTCACCGAACTCCTGACGGCAACCCGCGACACCTATCCCGGGCGATTGATAGGGCTGATGTGTATCCCGCCGGCTGAAGAACCCGCAGCGCCGCATTTTGCGCTGCTCAAATCACTCGCAGATGCTCATGATCTGGCGGAGGTCAGCATGGGGATGAGCGGTGACTATGCTTTGGCTGCGAGATTGGGGGCGACCCATGTCCGTGTCGGGACGGCCTTGTTCGGAGCCCGCGCCAGCTAGGTCGCGTGTTTCGCGATGATCGCATCCAGGTGCAACGTCACCGCATTCAGGATCAGATCGCGCCAGGCTGTCATCGGGATGAGTTCGGTCGCTTCATGGTCCTGCAGGCTGATATAGCCATGCGCCAGCGCCCAGAGCTGCAGCGCCGCTTCGCGCTTCTCGCGCCCGCTCAGGTGGGTTGGGATCGCTCGCGAGACCAAGGATGTGAGTTGGTTGAACGCCTCCGCACCGACAGCAATCGCGGCAGAAGAGGGCGTATAGTTGGTATCGCCGCGCCCAAAGATCAGTTGATAGTGACCGCGATGGTCTGCCGCCAGGGCGATGTAATTTGACAGCCCCTCCAGCACAGCAGCGCGCGGCGTCTGATTGTCGACGTCGACATCGATGGCCCGCATGACGAGCTGAAACCCCTCAATATAGAGCGCGTCGAGAATCCCCTGTTTGCCATTGAAGTGATTGTAAATCCCCATGGTCGACAGGCCGGCGCGGCCGGAAATCGCCCGAACACTCAGTCCGCCGGCACCGGTCTCGGCGAACAGCTCGGAAGCGGCTGTTAGGATTTTGGCTTTACTCTCAGACATGATCACCGTGAGGCTTGACTTTCAATAACAGCGTTATTATCAGACCATAACACTGTTATCAAGTCTTTCATTCAAAACGGAGGGGACCATGTCGGCGGACATGATTGAAGTTGATTATCTTATCGTCGGGGCCGGTGCGATGGGCATGGCCTTCGCTGACATCATCCTGACCGAGAGCGACAAGACGGTGCTGATTGTCGACATGCATCAGAAACCGGGCGGACATTGGAACGATGCCTACCCGTTTGTGACGCTGCATCAGCCATCAGCCTATTATGGTGTCAGTTCGAAAGAGCTGTCCAAGGGCATCATCGATTCCATCGGCCTGAATAAGGGCCTGCAGGATCTCGCCACCGGGCCTGAAATCATGGCCTATTTTGACGAAGTGATGCGCTACCAGTTCCTGCCGACCGGCCGCGTTACCTACCTGCCAATGTGCAAATATGAAGGCGACGGCAAGATTTCGGCGCTGACCTCAGACAAGACGTATCAGGTCAAGGCGCGCGAGAAGATTGTCGATGCGACCTGGCTGAAGACCACGGTACCGAGCACCCACACGCCGAATTTCGAAGTCGCTGATGGCGTCAAATTTATGCCGCTGAATGACTTACCGAAAGTCATGGAGCAGCCATCCCGCTATGTCATTGTCGGTGGCGGCAAGACCGGCATTGATGCGGTTGTCTGGTTGCTCGAAAACCATGTTGATCCGGATCAGATTCACTGGGTGCGGCCGCGCGATGCCTGGTTGATGCGCCGTGAGAATACACAGCCGGATGGCCAGTTCTTCGTTGCGACGATGGGCGCGCAGGCGGCACAAATGGAAGCGATTGCAACATCGGAGTCGATTGCCGACATGTTCGATCGGCTTGAGGCGGCCGGGATCTTCACCCGGATCGATCCGGATGTCCGCCCCAATATGATGCATGGCGCGACGATTTCCGATCCTGAGCTGGCAGAGCTACGCCGTGTGAAAAATGTGATCCGCAATGGCCGTATCCGCCGAATTGAGCAGGACAAGATCATCTTCGAGAATGGCGACACGCTCGACAGCGATCCGGAGACCTTGTTCGTCGATTGCTCGGCCTGCGCGGTTGGAAATTCGGAAGAGACGTCAGTGTTCGCAGGCGACACGATCCGTTTGCAGACCGTGCGGACCGTCCAGCCTGTGTTCAGCGCCGCGTTCATTGCACATATCGAGCTGACGCGGGACAGTGAGGAAGAAAAAAACCGGCTTTGCACCGTGGTGCCGCTGCCCAATCACGACACCGATTGGATTCGCATGCAGGCCGCCTTCATGATGAACCAGTATAACTGGTCGCAGGAAAAGGATCTGCGCAAATGGCTGCTGGAAAACCGCCTGGATGGCTACAGCCAGCTGGTTGCCGGGATACAGGAGACTGAGACAGAGAAGCTCGCCATCATGAAACAGCTGCGCGACTATGCCGTGCCGTCCGTCATGAAGCTTCAACAATATGTTGCGGAAGTCGCCTGATCTAGAGCTCGTCTGGCTCGCTTCGATCGATCACATAATAGCCGCGGCGCGGGTTGAAGCCGTACATGTCGGCTTGTGGATGCTCTGCGGCATCAATAGCATCGTCGTACGTTTCGTACGGCCCGTGCTCGCCGGTATGGGTGACAAGATAGAAGTGGCCCAGCTCGGGGCGTTCTGGCGAATACTCAGTCAGCTGTATCATCTGCAGCCTCCTTACGAAGCCCGCCCCAGTTGCATCATTCAGTGATTCGTGTGGCAGGAATGTGATCGCAGGCTGCGGATGAAGGTTAGCGGGCTAAAATTCTATTTTTATTGAGGTTTTTTCGTTTGAATCTTGCAGAACTTGCAGCATGTGCTGGCGCGAAATCGCCACGCAGCCCTCAGTTGGCCGAAAATCATCGTGCGCCAGGTGAAAGAACACGGCGCTGCCCAGCGCCGGGACGACCGGGTCGCTATTGTGGCTGAGCTCGACGATCAGGTCATAGACATGATCCTCGCGCCAGAGCTTTTCGTGGCTTGCCGAAAATGGCAGGGCTACAGGACGATTATACAAGCGGTGCTCGGGCGCGTCGCACCAGCCGTCTGATTCTTTCAATGGAACTACAGGAAGCCTGGTTTCAGGACGGGTGAGGCGATCCGGCCGAAAAAATACGCGTTTCATCCGCCAGACGCCTTGTGGAGAGGCACCATCGCCTTCGCGTTTCTGGTCCGCTGCGATGACCCCGCCGCGGCCGAGGGCACACCGACATGTCAGGCCATTTCCGGAAAACTTGCCGCGCGCTGTCGCGGTATATGTCAAGTCAGTCACGCGCTGCTCTCCTTTTTGTGACATCAGCTGAAGAAGCGTGTAATGAAACTGTAGGTCTCATTCTCTATTTGCTGGCCACAAGACAAGGGAGAAAGTCATGGCTGTGACAAAAACCATCCTGCTCGTGGACGATGATAATGAGCTACGCGAAGCCCTCGCGGAACAATTCGAATTGTATGAGGGCTTTTCCGTCCTGCAGGCGCCGAATGCCACGCAGGGCGTGAAAATGGCGGAAGCCGAACGCACCGACATCATTCTGCTGGATGTCGACATGCCGGATATGGATGGCCGCGAGGCCTGCAAGGTGATGCGGGGCCGGGGGGTTCGTGCGCCAATCATCATGCTGACAGGCCAGGACAGCGACGCCGACACCATTCTCGGTCTCGATAGCGGCGCCAATGATTATGTCACCAAGCCGTTCAAGTTCTCGGTTCTGCTGGCTCGCGTCCGCGCCCATCTGCGCAGCTTTGAGCAAAGCGAAGACGCGACCTTCGATGTCGGCCCATACGAGTTCCGCCCGAGCATGAAGCTGCTGGTCAAGGAAGACGATCGCAAGATCCGTTTGACCGAGAAAGAAACCAACATCCTGAAATATCTCTATCGTGCCGGCGGCAAACCGGTGGCGCGCGAGGAGTTGTTGTCAGAGGTCTGGGGCTATAATGCTGCGGTCACCACGCATACGCTGGAAACGCATATTTATCGCCTGCGCCAGAAGATTGAGCCGGATCCTGGCAATGCGCGCCTGCTGCTGACCGAAGCCGGCGGCTACCGCCTCTCGCCATAATCTAGCGCCAGCGTAGGTTTTCACGGGTGAGATCACTCACCCGTTTCGCGCCCATCAGTTTCATATCGCGCTCAATCTCGGTGCGCAGATTGCCGAGCGCCCGTTCGACACCGGCCTGTCCGGCAGCGGCCAGGGCGTAGAGGTAAAGGCGACCGCCCGACACGGCTTTGGCGCCGACCGAGAGCGCTTTTAAAACATGCGTGCCGCGCTGGATGCCGCCTTCGCAGATGATATCAATCTTGTCGCCGACCGCGTCGCAAATCTCTGCGAGCTGATCGAACGGCGCGCGCGAGCCATCGAGCTGCCGTCCGCCATGGTTCGAGACCATGATGCCGGTACAGCCAATATCAACCGCGCGCCTGGCGTCTTCGACGCTCATGATGCCTTTCAGCGCGAACTGCCCGTTCCAATCTGAGCAGAGTTTTTCAGCGTCTTTCCAATCCATCGATTGGTCGAGCAGGTTGGAGAAATAATGGCTGACAAAGCTCACCGTGTTGCCGCCTGCGCGGCTCGCTTCGGCCAGGTGCGGCATGTCGAACTTGTCCTTGGTCAGGAAATTCCAGGCCCAGGACGGGTGTGTGGCGAAACTTAGCAATGAGGCGGGGGTCAGCTTTGGCGGCGCGGTGAAGCCGGTGCGCAGGTCGCGCTCACGGTTGCCGCCCGTAATCGTATCGACCGTCAGTGCCATGACATTGAACTTGGCGGCTCGCGCGCGTTCGAGCAGATCCGCGTTCACGCCCCGGTCCTTGTGAAAATAGAACTGGAACATCTTTGGCCCCGGCGCGATGTCGGCAATCTCCTCGGCGCTGACCGTGGAGAGGGATGAGACGCCGAACATGGTGCCATACTTGGTCGCTGCCCGCGCGACAGCACGTTCGCCATCATGATGGAACAGACGCTGCACCGCCGTCGGCGCGCAATAGAGCGGCATGTCGAGCTTCTGGCCCATGACCTCGACCGACATGTCGACATGTTCAACGCCTGCGAGCACGCTCGGCACCAGGTCGACGTCTTCATAGGCCTGCGTGTTGCGCCGATAGGTGACCTCATCGTCGGCGGCGCCGTCTATGTAATTGAAGATCGGGCTCGGCAGGCGCTTCTTGGCGAGGCGTCGGAAATCCGCGAAATTGTGGCAGTCATTCAGGTTCATGCGCGTTGTCCATCACAGAACCGGCGCGCACGCAATGGCCTTACGAGGTTTCCGAGAACAGTTCGCGACCAATCAGCCAGCGGCGGATCTCGGATGTCCCAGCGCCAATCTCCATCAGTTTGGCGTCGCGCAGGAGGCGTCCGGTCGGGTACTCGTTCACATAGCCATTTCCGCCCAGCATCTGAATGCCTTCCAGAGCCATCTGGGTGGCTTTTTCGGCGGCGTAGAGGATGCAGCCAGCCGCATCCTTACGAGTGGTTTCGCCGCGATCACAGGCCGCGGCCACGGCATAGGAATAGGCCCGCGCGGTCGAGAGCATGACATACATATCCGCTAGCTTGCCCTGCATCAGCTGGAACGTACCGATCGGTTTGCCGAACTGTTCGCGTTCGTGGATATAGGGCAGGACCGCGTCGAGCACGGCCTGCATGATGCCCAGCGACACGCCGGATAGAACCACGCGCTCATAATCGAGCCCGCTCATCAGGATTTCCGCGCCCTGGCCAAGCTTGCCGACCAGGTTTTCCTCCGGCACCACGCAGTCTTCAAACACCAGCTCGCACGTATCAGAACCACGCATGCCCAGCTTGTCGAGTTTCTGCGCGGTCGAGAAGCCTTCCATATCGGGCGTGATCAGGAAGGCCGAGATGCCTTTCGAGCCGCCGCTTGGATCGGTCTTCGCATAGACCATCAGTGTGTCGGCGGTCGGCGCATTGGTGATCCACATCTTGTTGCCATTCAGCAGATAGCCGCCTTGCACGGATTGCGCGTTGAGCTTCATCGAGACCACATCGGACCCGGCATTCGGTTCGCTCATGGCCAGCGACCCAAGGTGCTCGCCAGAGATCAGGCCTGGCAGATGCCGCGCCTTCTGTTCTTCATTGCCCCAGCGCCGCAGCTGGTTGATGCAGAGATTTGAATGCGCGCCATAGGACAAGCCGATCGAGGCGGAGGCGCGGCTGATTTCCTCGACCGCGATCGTGTGCTCGAGATAACCGAGCCCGGTGCCGCCATCTTCTTCGCTGACCGTGATGCCGTGCAGGCCAAGCTCGCCCATTTTGGGCCAGAGCTGACGCGGGAATTTGTTCGTGGCGTCCACTTCGGCTGCGATCGGTGCAATCTCGTCCTGCGCGAACCGGTGCACAGTATCGCGGATCATCTCGGCCTC
Organism: Hyphomonadaceae bacterium; assembly: GCA_024742355.1. Taxonomy (GTDB): domain Bacteria; phylum Pseudomonadota; class Alphaproteobacteria; order Caulobacterales; family Hyphomonadaceae; genus Henriciella. Next base: position 39,369 of record JANSYM010000004.1, read on the forward strand.
TTCGGAGAGACCAAATTGCAGAGTGGGGTAGGGCACAGTCATGGCGAATTGTCCTTTTGGACCAGAATTTCATTTGGCATCGGGATAGACGTCGATTTGGCCGAACACAATATCGCCGCGGGGACATTTCTGTTGGTGATTGTAGCTGGGCAAGCACACTTATGCCGCCACAGATGTCGATCGCGCCATCTTTTGCCGCGAACCTGAGGTTTACCATTCGCGCGCTAGAGTTTGCCTGAAGTCAAAGCGGACTGGCAAATGGCGAGTATTCAGATACGTGAAACCGACCTCTACGGCCCCATTAAGCTGTTTCTGGAGGGACAAGGATATTCGGTCAAAGGCGAAATCGGCAAAGTCGATGTCGTGGCGTGCAGAGGCGACGAGCCTCCCGTTCTTGTTGAGCTCAAGACGTCGTTTTCGCTATCCCTGATGCATCAGGCGATCGATCGGCTTGCGGTTTCAGAAGCCGTCTACATCGCGGTGCCCCATAAACCAGGGAAATTGTTCACCAGGTCATTGAAGCGCAACGTGTTGCTGTGTCGGCGCCTTGGCATCGGGTTGATCACCATTCGTTTGAAAGATGGATCGGTGTATGTGCACCTTGATCCTGGTCCTTATCGGCCACGGACATCGCTGGTTAAAACCGAGCGACTGCTGAGAGAGTTTGCCAAGCGCGTCGGTGATCCGACCCGTGGCGGCGCGACACGCCACGGCCTGATCACGGCCTACCGCCAGGACGCCTTGCGGTGTTTGAATCATCTGAACGAGAACGGCCCCACAAAGGCGGCTTTGGTCGCGGCGAGCACGGGCGTCGAGACCGCGCGACGGATAATGGCAGATGACCATTATGGCTGGTTCGAACGGGTCAGCACCGGGATATATTCGGCGACGCCAAAAGGGCGGGAGGCCATGCTGGACTATCAAAGCGAGTTGCAAAGACTGGTCGCCTAGAGTAGCGCCCACGGCCATGAGCTCAATGAAGCAAGACCTGGACTACACGTTTTCAGTCGCGCCGATGATGGACTGGACCGACCGGCATTGCCGGGCGTTTCACCGGGTTCTGTCAAACCGGGCTTTGTTGTGGACCGAGATGGTCACCGCAGACGCCGTCATCCATGGCGATCGGGATCGGTTGATCGGGTTTTCCGATGAAGAGCATCCGATCGTTCTGCAATTGGGCGGCAATGAGCCGGAAAAGATGGCTGAGGCCGCGCGGGTCGCCGAAGCGTTTGGCTATGACGAGGTCAACATCAATTGCGGCTGCCCGTCCGATCGTGTGCAATCTGGCGCATTCGGCGCCTGCCTGATGCGGGAGCCGGAAACCGTCGCAGCCTGTGTGGCCGCGATGAGAGCGGCTGTGTCCATCCCGGTGACCGTGAAATGCCGTATCGCGATTGACGAAGACCCGCCGCGTGAAACCCTGTTCGGCTTCGTCGATCACGTGTCGGATGCTGGGTGCGATGTGTTCACAGTTCACGCGCGCAAAGCCTGGTTGAAGGGGCTGAGCCCGAAGGAGAACCGAGAGATTCCGCCGCTCGACTATGACCTCGTGGCCGAGCTCAAACAGGCGCGTCCGGACCTCACGATCATCCTGAATGGCGGCATCAAGACTCTGGAAGAATGCCAAACCCATTTGCAGACGTTTGATGGTGTGATGCTCGGTCGCGCGGCCTATCAGACCCCGGCCTTGCTCGGCTCAGTCGACCAGGCGTTATATGATCCAGACGCGGCGAAGGTCGATCCTCTGGATGCCGTAGCGCGCTATCGCCCGTACATCGCCGCACGTCTGGAAGAGGGCGTGCGTCTGTCCTCCATCACGCGGCATATGTTGGGTTTGTTCAACGGTCAGCCGGGCGCGCGCCTGTGGCGCCGAACGCTCAGCGAGAAAGGTCCAAAACCCGGCGCCGGGCTCGAGGTTCTGGACGAGGCACTGGAAGCAGTCGCGCTGCGCGCTGTTGCTTGTTGATCGTGCCGCCACGGCCTACCTTTGGAACCTGCAACAAAGGGGAACACGATGGCAGGACTACTCGATCTATTGGCCGGACCGCAGGCGCAACCAGCCAAGCAACAACTCGGACAACAATTTGGTTTGAGCGATGACATGACGCAGCAAGCCATGTCGGCGCTGATCCCGGCCCTGGCCGCCGGTCTGAAATCAAATGCCAGCAAACAGGGCGGCGTTGAAGCGCTGCTTGGGGCGCTGAGCAAAGGCTCGCATTCGCGCTATCTCGACGAGCCCGGTCTTCTCGGGCGTCCGGAGACACGCGATGAAGGCAATGGCATTCTCGGCCACCTGCTGGGTTCCAAGGATGTCAGCCGCGCAGTCGCCAGCCGAGCAGCAGAAAAAACCGGACTGGGCGACGATCTGCTGAAGCAAATGCTGCCCGTCGTAGCAACTATGGTCATGGGCTCGCTCGCCAAGAAAAGCGAAGAGCCGGATACTCTGTCCCAATTGGCCGGATTGCTCGGTGGCGGTCAGCCTCAGCAGCGCCAACAAAGCGGCGGTCTTGGCGGTCTGCTGGGTGGCCTGTTCGGCGGCGGGCAGCAGAAGCAGCCCGCGCAAAGCGATGGCCTCGGCATGCTGGGCGCTTTGTTTGACGCCGACCGCGACGGCTCAGCCATGGATGACATTTTCCAGATGGTGCTGAAACAGCGCCGCTAAGCGCCTGAAAACAAGCCATATCCAGCAGGATCGCAACCAATCGTCCGGGCCAATGCGCCTGGGCGTTTTGCATTCGGTGGCGCGGATCGCGTCTTTGCCCTTTCCCCGGGTGAGGGCTTGCCGTTCGCGTAAACGTCCATACTGTCGGAAGCATAAGTGTTTCAGACAAGGAGACTGCCATGATTGGTGTCGTTGCAACCCTGGAAATCCAGGACGGAAAGCAAGCTGATTTCGAAGCCACCGCCAAGGACCTGATGGCCAAGGTGAAAGCCAATGAGCCGGGTTGCCTGACCTACCAGCTCTATAAGGCGAAAGGCTCCGACACGACTTATATCTTCATGGAGCAATATGCCTCTGGTGACGCCCTCAAGGCGCACGGGCAGACCGATTATTTCAAGGCTGCACAACCAAGTCTGGGTGCCTGCCTGGCGGGTGCGCCGAAAATCGACATGTACGATATCGTCGAATAGGAGCCCGTCATGGATCTCTCATTCACCCCGGAAGAGCTGGCCTTTCAGACGGAAGTTCGCGACTGGATTTCGGAGAACTATTCCGAAGACATGCGCCGGAAGAATTCTCTGTCCAAAACCAATTATCTGGACAAGGAAGGCATGGTCGAATGGCAGCGCAAGCTGGACGACCAGGACTGGTTTGTCGTCAATTGGCCAGAGGAATTTGGCGGCCCCGGCCTGACGGCGGGACAGCGCTACATTCTGAACATGGAAATGTCAGCGGCAGGGACACCGACCACCTCGCCGATGGGCAAATCCATGGTCGCGCCGGTGATCATGGCCTTTGGCAATGACGCGCAAAAGGCGGAGCATCTGCCTAAAATCAAACGCTCCGAGATCTGGTGGTGCCAGGGCTATTCCGAGCCGGGCTCGGGCTCTGACCTTGCCTCGCTGCAGATGAGTGCGGTTCGTGATGGCGATGAGTATGTCCTGAACGGCTCAAAGATCTGGACCACGCATGCGCAATGGGCCGACTGGATTTTCTGCCTCGTGCGCACGTCGAAAGAGGGCAAGCCTCAGGAAGGGATCAGCTTCCTGGTCTTTCCGATGGACCTGCCGGGGATTTCGATCTCCGCGCTGCCGACCCTGGATGGGCCGATGGAAGACCAGCAGGAGATCAATCAGGTCTATTTCGAAGATGTCCGCGTCAAAATCGATGAAGCGCTGATCGGCGAAGAAAACAAGGGCTGGACCTACGCGAAATACTTGCTGCAATTCGAGCGCGGCAATGCCTATGCACCGGGCCTCAAAAGCATGCTGTCCAAGACCAAGAAGCTGGCCAGTGTCGAGCAATCGAATGGCGCGCCACTGATCCAGGATCCGGATTTCCAGCGCAAGATTGCGGCCATGGAGATGAAGATCGAGTCGCTCAACGCGACCGAGTTGCGGATATTCTCGGCCCTGTCGGCCGGGCAGGGCGTCGGGCCGGAAAGCTCGATGCTGAAATGCGCCGGATCGGAAGTGCAGCAGGCGATTACCGAATTGTCTCTGGAAGCCGTTGGTGGCTATGCGGCGCCATTCGTGCAGGACATGTTCGCTGTGGCGCGGGCGGGTGCGAACAGCGACCTGGCAACGCCGGAATATGCGGCCACCGCCGCCCCGCGATACTTCAACTATCGCAAAGCCTCAATCTATGCGGGGTCGAATGAGATCCAGCGCAATATCATGTCGAAAATGGTGCTTGGGCTTTAGCCCAGACCAAATTGCGAGCGGGCCGCCAGATGCCCGCCGCAACCCCAGGAGGACACATGGCAGAGGCGTCTGCGCGCAAGCCCGGTTTTTGGACAAAGCTCGCTTACGGGTCTGGTGCCGCCGCCAATGGCATCAAGAATAACGGCTTCGAGTATTTTCTCCTGTTCTATTACAGCCAGGTGCTCGGGGTCGATTTCGCGCTGGTCGGCGCCGCCTTGATGATTGCAATGTTTGTCGACGGGTTCACCGACCCTCTGGTCGGATACTGGTCAGACAATATCAAAACACGGTTGGGGCGGCGGCATCCCTTCATGTATGTCGCCGCTATTCCGGTCGGTCTGATATACGTCATGGCGTGGAACCCACCGGCAGGCCTGACCGGCAATGCGCTGTTTCCATACCTGCTTTTCATCACCATCGCGACACGCGTGGCTTATACATTCTATGAAGTGCCAAGCAGTGCGTTGGTCGCGGAACTGACCGATGATTATGACGAGCGCACGTCATTCCTGTCCTACCGATACGTGTTTGGCTGGGTCGGCGGTGTTGCCATGGCGGCCTACACGCTGATGTTCCTGCTGGTCGAGACCGAAACCTATGGCAGCGGCTTTCTCAATCTGGACGGCTACAAGGCCTATGGCGGTATCGCTGCGATCGTCATCGTTGCTTCGATCCTGATTTGTGCGGTGGGGACACATTCGCATATTCCGCATTTGCGCGCGCCGCCGCCGGCACGCAAAATGACGGTTGGCCGCGTGTTTCGCGAGATCGGCGAAACGCTGTCGAACAAGTCTTTTCAGGGCCTGTTCTTTGCCGCGCTCTTCGGCTTCATGGCGGCCGGTGTGGCGGCCTCGCTCAATTATTATATCAACGGGTTCTTCTGGGAGTTTACGACGACCCAGACCTCCTACCTCACCATGTCGGTATTTGTCTCAGCAGCCATCGCGCTGGTGCTGGCGCCGATTGTTTCCAAGACGCTTGGCAAGAAGCGCGGCGCCATCATTGTCGGCGCGATTGCGTTCTCTGTCGCGCCTACCCCCGTCATTTTGAGACTGCTTGACCTGATGCCGCCCAATGGCAGTGAGACTTTGTTCTGGCTGGTTCTGACGCTCACCATTTTCGATGTCGCTCTGATCATTGCCTATCAGATCCTGTCTGCGTCGATGATTGCCGACATTGTCGAGCAGGCCGAGCTGAAAACCGGGCGACGCTCGGAGGGCATCTTCTTCGCCGGGATCAGCTTCATGCGTAAACTGGCCCGCGGAAGCGGCCTGTTCCTGGCGTCCATTGTGCTGGCGGTGGCCGAGATTTCGAGGAATGTCCAGCCCGGCGATCTGCCGGCTGAAACCCTGGAACTGCTCGGCGCAGGTTACGCGTTCGGATTGCTGGCGCTCTGGGGCAGCGCGATTGCCTTCCTGTTCCGCTACCAGATTACCCGCGAAGATCATGAGGCCAATCTCGAAGCGCTCAGGCAAAACCGCCAGGCGGCCAGCGATGTTGAGTAAACCGCGCGGCCTGTTATGGCTAAAGGCAGAGGCAGCTGATGGGCCTCCGCATCACAAAGTGGAGTTTAAATGACGAACACTGCGAGCGCGACCGCGCCGAAGCTCGGCCTGTTTACGCGACTGGCGTATGGCGTTGGGGGCGCCGCCGGCGGCATCAAGAACAATGGGTTCGATTACGTCCTGTTGCTGTTTTACAGTCAGATCCTCGGATTGCCGGGCCTCTGGGTGGCTGCCGCGATCTGGATTGCGCTCATTGTCGACGCCGTGTCTGATCCGATTGTCGGTTACTGGTCTGACAATCTCAGATCGAAAATGGGCCGGCGACACCCGTTTCTCTACGCTGCGGCCTTTCCCGCAGCGATCGCCTATTTCTTTGTCTGGAATCCGCCGACCGGCCTCGAAGGCCAGTCTCTGTTCGCCTGGCTGTTGACGCTCACCATTATCGTGCGGGTCGGTTATACCCTGTTCGAAGTGCCGAGCCTCAGCCTGTCCGCGGAACTGTCTCAGGATTATGACGTGCGCACATCGCTGATGTCGTTCCGGTACTTCTTCGCCTGGGTCGGCGGGCTCACCGTTCAAGTCATGCTGTTTCTGGTGTTTCTGAAGCCGAGTGAAAATGATCCACAAGGGTTTTTCCATATACCGGGCTGGAACCTCTATGGATTGGTCGGCGCGTCCGCGATTTTCACCGCGATCCTGATTACGGCATTAGGGACTCACCATCGAATTCCAAACTTGAAGAGTCCGCCGCCAGAGCGTGAACTTACAGTAGCCAGAATATTTGGTGAAATCTGGGAAACGCTGTCCAATCCGTCTTTCCGTGCTCTCTTCGTTGCGACGCTCTTTGGGCTGCTCGCAACTGGCATATCCGCAACATTGAATCAGTACATCAATGGGTTTTTCTGGAACTTCTCAGCTGGAGAGATTGGTGTACTGACGTTCTTGGTCTTTATCTCGGCAATAATGGCGCTCATCATTGCGCCGTTGGCAGGTAAGGCCTGGGGCAAAAAACGCGCGGCGATTATCATCGGGTTGTTGGCATTCACGATATCACCCGCGCCCGTATTCGCGCGACTGCTTGGTATTTTGCCGCAAAACCTAAACGAAGTGATTCTTACGACGCTCATGGGCATGGATGTGACTGCGTTATTCGCAGTCATCGCGTTCGTGACGGTTTTCGATGTTGCACTGATCATCGCCTATCAGATGTTGGCCGCGTCCATGGTGACCGACATTGTTGAAGAGAGTGAGTTGAAGACGGGTCGCCGGTCCGAAGGGACGTTCTTCGCTGGCATCACTTTCATTCGCAAGCTGTCACAGGGCATCGGCGTGATGACTGCGTCGCTAATTCTAGCATTCGCCACCATCGCACCGGGATTGCGCCCCGAAGACGCCAGCGCCGATTCCGTCGCCAAACTTGGCTTCGGCTACGCGGCGACGCTGCTGACGGTCTGGATGCTGATGCTGCTGGCGATTAGCTTCTATCGCATCAGCCGTGAGGACCATGCGCGCAATCTTGCCAGATTGGCCGGGGAAGAGTTTGATTGATCTTCGATTTTATCTCACGAAATCAGCTACCTAACTGAAATGTCATGTCCGCCCAATTGCCTCCGCCGCAGCGCCGGAATAGAGCCATATTCATGATCTACGCTCAAACAATGACAAAACACGTATCCAAGGTTCTGGTCGCCGTGGTCTTCGTCCTGGTGGCCCTGGTTCTGTTGCTTGTAAGCCCGCTTTACGGCGCTGCAACGGCGCAGAGCTTCTGGGAGAAAATGGTCCCCGAAACCCAGGCGCAGATCGAGCTGTCTTATGCGCCGCTGGTCAAGGATGTCTCGCCGGCTGTGGTCAACGTCTATACCCGCAAGACGGTGCAACGCCGTGCCTCGATCCAGGAAATGATGTTCGGCAACCGGTTCGGTGGCCCGCGCATGCAGAGCTCGCTCGGCTCCGGCGTGATCATGGGCGCTGACGGCATTATCGTCACCAATAATCACGTGATTGACGGCGCTGATGAGATTGTTGTCGTGCTGGCTGATCGTCGCGAGTATCCGGCCGAACTGATCCTCGCCGATGAGCGAACCGACCTCGCCGTGTTGCGCGCCGATGTTGAAGGCGCTGAGCTGCCAACCCTCGATTATGCCGACACACGCGCCGTTGAAGTCGGCGACCTTGTGCTGGCGGTCGGCAATCCATTCGGCGTCGGACAAACCGTGACGACCGGGATCATCTCCGCCACAGCGCGGACCGATGTCGGCGTGTCTGATTATGCCTTCTTCCTGCAGACGGATGCCGCGGTGAATCCAGGCAATTCGGGCGGCGCGCTGGTCAACACACGCGGCGACCTGGTTGGCATCAATACTGCGATTTTCTCGCGCTCAGGCGGTTCCAACGGGATTGGCTTTGCGATCCCGTCGGAAATGGTACGGCGCGTTGTCGACGCGGCCGTCAACGAAGGCACGATCGTGCGACCATGGCTTGGCCTGAAAGGGCAGTCGGTCACATTCGATATCGCCAAGGCGCAAGGGCTCGATCGCCCGCTCGGCGTGATCGTGTCTGAAGTCTATGAGGATGGCCCCGCCGACCAGGCCGGCCTTCGCCGCGGCGACCTTGTCCTGACCATAGATGACCGGGAAGTGTTCGATGAGCGCGGGCTGAAATTCCTCGCCGCGACCAAGTCTCCCGGCGAAGATGTTGCGCTGAAAGTCCTGCGCGGCGGAAGCGAGCAGACCATTCTTACGCGCCTCGCCCCGCCACCGGGTGCGAGCGAAGCTGAACGCGTACTGCTCGATGGCCGTCATCCCTTTGCAGGCGTCGAGGTCGTAGAATTGTCCCCGCGCCTCGCCGAGGAAATTGGTTATTCGGATTCCTTTGCCAGCGGCATCCTGGTCACGCGCATGTCGCGCCGGGCCTATCGCATGCGCATTGTTCAGCCGCGCGATATTATTACCCAGATTGATGGACGCCGGATTGAGACAATGGAAGACCTCAATGATGCGCTCGACCGAGATCCTGGCAGTTGGGATATCGAGATTGAACGCAATGGCCGCAAGATTAGCGGCAGCGTTACGATCTAGGCCGGTCTGTGATCGATGATGTGCATATAAGAGCCCATCACAGAACCGCGCCGTCCGCCCGCTTGACCCAGGTCCTCTCCGCGCGCGTCGGCGCACCGGAACAAGGCCTCGTCCGGGCCAGCTTCGGTAAGTGTTGAATAATGAAATTCGTGGCCACTGAGCGCCCCGGTCCAGGGTGTATCGCCAAGCGGTGTCAGGGTGCGATAACCAAGATGCATCTTGCGCGCCGCAAAGCTGGTTACGTGCCGCAAAAGGCCCGCCATTTTGTGGGACTGGCCGTCGGCATCGATCAGTGCTCGGCCAAGCACCATATAACCACCGCACTCACCATAAATCACCGACCGGCGCTCAGCAGCGCGCTGCAAACCGGCCACAAACCTGCTGGCATTGGCGAGGGTTCCTCCGTGCAGTTCAGGATACCCGCCTGGCAGATAGACGGCATCGCAACTGTCCGATGGGGCTTCATCTGCGAGCGGTGAAAACAGCTCGATCTCTGCGCCTTGCCGGCGCCAGTCGTCGAGCAGGTGCGGATAGCAGAAACTAAAGGCGACATCCTGCGCGACGGCGATTCGCTGTCCGAGAACCGGCAATGGTTTGATCTGACCATTCGCACGGATCCGACCAGCCGCCTCCCAGAGCGCTGGAAGATCGAGGCTTTGTTCGATTGCGTTTTTCGCCGCCTCGATCAGCGCGCTCTGCGACATGTGTTCGGTTGCTTGCACGAGGCCGAGATGCCGGGACGGTATTGTGAGCTCGTCTGAGCGCGGAACGGCGCCGAAGAAGGGGATGCCGGTTTCCTTGACGGCGTCGGCAAGCATTTCGCCATGACGGGCACTGCCGACACGGGTTGCGACGACGCCGCAAATTCGCGGGCTAGTGCGCAGCGTTGCAAAGCCGTGCACGAGCGCGGCAATGGACTGGGCCTGGCCGCTGGCATCCACCACTAACAGGACCGGAAGCCCGAGCGTGTCGGCAAGATCGGCGGTCGATCCTTGCATGCCCGCGGCGCCATCAAACATGCCCATCATGCCTTCGATCAGCAAGAAATTTGCGGACGCAGCGATGGCGCCGACGCGCGCGCGCAATTGCGCGTCGCCCATCGCCCACTTGTCGAAATTGAAGCAGGGCTGGTCGATCGCGGCGGCGAGGAATTGCGGGTCGATAAAACCTGGGCCGCCTTTGGCGACGTGCAAACGCTGGCCTCTCGACTTGAGCGCGGCAGCCAGGCCCATGGTGAACACGGTTTTGCCGCTGCCAGAGTGGGGGGCGGCGATGACCAGTCCTTTTGTCATCTCACAGGCCTTTTCATGACGGACGTCTGTCGCGGAAGCCATACGCGGCGCACAATGACGGAACAAGACGTGAGTGTCTCAATCTAACGTTCGCTTTATGTTCTTGAAATTGATCGCGAAGGGTGGCAATCGTCTTCTTATCAAACGGGGAATGCGCGTCTAAGCCAGAGATCATGACTGATTTGTTTGCTGCCTCAGACCTGTCGCAAGATGCACCGCGGCCGTTGGCGGACAAGTTGAGACCTGCCGAGTTGGCCGAAGTGGTCGGGCAGGATCACTTGCTGGGCCCGGACGGCGCGCTCGGGCGGATGCTGTCAAAAGGACAGCTCTCCTCGATCATCCTGTGGGGACCACCAGGGGTTGGGAAAACAACAATCGCGCGCTTGCTGGCGCAGGAAACAGATCTCCATTTTGAAGCTATCTCGGCGATCTTTTCCGGCGTGAAGGACTTGCGCGCCGTGTTTGAAGCGGCGCAGCGTCGACGCGATCTGGGGCAGGGTACTTTGTTGTTCGTGGACGAGATTCACCGCTTCAATCGGGCGCAACAGGATGGCTTCTTGCCGTATGTTGAGGCCGGAACAGTGACCCTGGTCGGGGCCACGACGGAAAATCCGAGCTTTGAATTGAACGGGGCCTTGCTGTCGCGATGCGCGGTGCTGGTGCTCAACCGGATCGATGCCGAAGGCGCCGAAACGCTGCTCAAGCGGGCAGAGCAGGAGACGGGCACCGCCTTGCCGATCGATGCCCGCGCCCGCCAAGCCCTGATCGACATGGCCGATGGTGACGGACGTTATCTGCTGAACCTTGCTGAGCAGGCCTTCACGTTCGCCGATCCGGGCACGCAGCTCACCGTCGAGCAGCTTTCACAGGCGCTGCAGAAACGCGCGCCGGCCTATGACAAGAATCGCGACGAGCATTACAATCTGATCTCGGCCCTGCACAAATCGGTACGGGGCTCGGACCCCGATGCGGCGCTGTACTGGTTCGCCCGGATGCTTGAAGGCGGCGAAGACCCGCTTTTCATTGCCCGGCGCCTGGTGGTGATGGCGAGCGAGGATATCAGCCTCGCCGACCCGACAGCGATGATGGTGGCCGGGGAAGCGGCGCGGGCCTTTGAACGGCTCGGGGAACCGGAAGGGCTGATCCCGCTGGCGCATGCGGTCGTTCATCTCGCCACAGCGCCGAAGTCCAATGCCTCTTATATCGGGCTGAAACGCGCCCGCGCTGCGGCGCGCGAAACCGGGTCACTGATGCCGCCCAAACATATCCTCAACGCGCCGACCAATATGATGAAAGATCAGGGCTATGGCGACGGGTACGAATATGACCACGACGCCGATGGTAGTTTTTCAGGACAGAATTATTTTCCCGATGGCATGGATCGGGTGGCGTTCTACACGCCGAAAGGATTGGGTCGAGAGGGCCCGATCGCAGAACGCCTGGCCAAATGGCGGGCGATCAGAAAATCACGGGGAGAAGACACATGATGTCGCATTTTTGGAGCCTCGGCAGAGCGGCATTGGCGGCGCTCCTTCTGGTGACCGCCGCAGCCTGCCAGCAAAACGGCGCGGCGCAGAGCACGGATGAAACAGAGGCGGTTTATGACTCGGTGCCGCCGCATATTACCAAGTGGATGCAGCGGCCGGCCATCCTGGTCTTTTCCAAAACAGAAGGCTGGCGGCACAATGAGGGCATCGCCGGCGCCGACAAGTTCTTTGTCGAACTGTCGCGTGAGCGCGGCTATGGGATCTTCACGACCGTCAATTCAGCCGTGTTCAATCCGGATGACCTGGCGCGCTTCGAAGTCATCGTCTTCAACAACACGACAGGCGATGCGCTGAGTCCGGAACAGGAGCAGGTCTTCCAGGACTGGCTGGAAGCCGGCGGTGCCTGGATTGGCCTGCACGGGTCTGGCGACAATTCGCATGGCGATTGGGAATGGTACTCACAGGTCGTAATCGGCCCGACATTTGTCGGCCATCCGCTGACGCCGCATTTCAATACCGTTCGCGTCGAGCGGTTGAACGACACGCATCCGATCATGGCCAACGCGCCTCAGGTCTGGGACCATGATGAGGAATGGTACTTTTTCGACAGCCGCCCGAGTGATTATGGCTTGCTGCCACTGGCGGGTATTCATGAGCCGGACTTTGAGCCGGAAGGCGCGGACGTGGAAAACCTCGCCAATTGGGCAATGGGTGACACGCCAGCAGAACACCCCGTGATCTGGGTTGGCTGCCCGGGAGAGGGCCGCAGCTTCTATTCGGCGCTCGGCCATTCTGATCTGGCTTATGATGTGGAGGTCTACCGCCAGATCCTGAACGACGCGTTCGATTGGGTCTTGAAGACATCTGACCCAGACGGCGCAGGCTGTCCCGCCGCGGAATAGAAATGCCAGACCACGCGCCCCTGCAAATCTCCAATCGAGACGCGCGCCGGCTTTGGCTGGCTGCGCAGGGGCTGGCAGACACGCCCACCGGCAAGCTCGATCTCGATGGCCTCATTCAAAAGCTCGGCTTTGTACAACTGGACACGATTCAAGTCGTGTCGCGGGCGCATCACCACATCCTGTGGAGCCGCAACCAGAATTATCGCGAGCGTTTGCTCAACAAGCATATGGCTGACCATCGCCTTGTATTTGAACATTTTACGCATGACGCCTCGGTCATTCCGATGGACTTCTATCCGATGTGGCAGAGGCAGTTTCGCCGGCTCGAGGAGAAAGTCCGGCGCTGGGAATGGCATCGCGGCATGCTTGGCACAGACGGACGCAATGCGATCAAGGATCGTATCCGCGAGGAAGGGCCGCTGTGCACAAAAGCGTTCGACACCAAGGTCCAGGGCGAGAAGCGGATGTGGGCCCGGCCGCCGCACAAGCTGGCACTCGATTATATGTGGTATGCGGGCGAACTCTCGACCTCGCATCGCGAGAATTTCACCAAATTCTATGATCTCAGCGAGCGGGTCATCCCGGACGATCTGCGCGCGCGTGTGCCCTCAGACGAAGAGCAGATTGACTGGCTCTGCCGCAATGCCCTCGACCGGATGGCGTTCGGTAGCGAAGGCGATATTCAGCGTTTCTGGGATGCGGTCAGCAATGCCGAAGCCAAGACCTGGGCCGCTCGAAATGATGCGGATCTGGTGCCGGTGGAGATTGCCTGTGCCGACAAGTCCAAAGTCTGCGTGCTGGCGCCGCCGGACATCGAACAGCGCCTGTCTGCCGTCTCGGCACCAACTTCGCGCCTACGCATCCTCAATCCGTTCGATCCGGTCATTCGAGATCGCGCCCGGCTGAAGCGCCTGTTCGGGTTCGATTACACGGTCGAGATGTTTGTGCCGGCGGCCAAACGACAATGGGGTTATTATGTCTATCCGCTGCTCGAGGGCGACCGGTTTGTTGGGCGGATCGAGATCAAGGCCGATCGCAAAGCCGGCAAGCTGAACGTCCTGCGCTTGTGGAAAGAACCAAAGGTACGCTGGACCGATGCGCGCGCTGAGAAGCTGGACGCAGAGCTTGGCCGCATGGCCCGCTTTGTGGGATTGCAGCACGTGATCTGGGCCGATCAGGCAGCCGCGGACTTGCTTTGAGTCCAGCCTCCATTAGGTCTGTTTTCAGATTGAAGGAGTTCCAGCATGATCCGTTTTGGGATGGGAAGTTTGGCGGCGCTCGCCGTGACCGCATGCGCGCCGCAGATGCAAGGCGCGGGCAGCATAATTTCGGTTCAACAAGCTCCGGAAGCGGCGGCCCACACAAGCGGCGATGCGGATGCGTTCCACGAATCGATTGCGGTGTTTGACAGCCATCTCGACACGCCGGCTCTGTTCCACACCGCGGATTACGTCTTCACCGAGCGTGGCACCTGGGAAGAAGATGGCACGCATGTCGACCTACCGCGCATGAATGAAGGCGGTCTGGATGGCGGCTTCTGGGTCATCTTCACCCGACAAGGTCCTTTGGATGAAGCCTCGTATGCGGCGGCGCGCACGCATGGCCTGATGCGTCAGGCCGCGATCCGCGAATTCGCTGCGAAGTATCACGACGAAGTGGCGCTGGCTTTCACCGCGACCGATGCCGAGCGCATTCTTGCTGACGGCAAGAAAGTCGTGTTCCAGAGCATGGAAAACTCCTATCCGCTCGGCCTCGACGTGTCCTTGCTGGAGCATTTCTATATTGGCGGATTGCGGATGATCGCGCCGGTCCATTTCGCCAATAATCAGTTTGCCGACAGCGCCACGGATATTGAGCCGATCTATGACGGCCTCAGCCCGCTCGGTGAAGACCTGGTGCGCGAAGCCAATCGCCTCGGCCTGGTGCTCGATGGCAGTCATGCCGCGGACGCAACCGTGCGCGACATGCTGGCGCTTTCGACCACACCCATCATCCTCTCTCATACTGGCGCAAAGGCGGTCTATGACCATCCGCGCAATATTGACGATGCGCTGCTGCAGGAACTCGCCGCAGCCGGTGGGGTGATCCAGATGAACATTTTTGGCGGCTATCTCGAGACCCTGGTGCCGTCGCCGGAGCGCCAGGTCGCACTGGAAGTGTTCAACGCCGCTTATGGCGAAAACCCAAGCGGCCTCGACGATGAGGCGCTGGCTGCATGGTTTGCCGCGCGGCAGGAGCTCGATCGCGATTTTCCGCGTCCGCGCTCGACCTATGAGAAATTCATGGAGCATACTTTTCACGTGCTTGAGCTGATCGGCCCGGACCATGTCGGCATTAGCGGCGACTGGGATGGCGGCGGCGGTGTCGACGGCATGAGCGACGTTTCAATGCTGCAGAAGATCACCCACGATCTGCTCGAGGCAGGATTTACGCATGAGGATGTCGAAAAGATCTGGGGCGGCAACATGATGCGGCTGGTTCAGGCTGCTGAAGATGCGCGCACTTCAGAGCTGATTTCGCCGGACGTGTTGAACTAGACCGATATGGACTGGCTCACGATCACGCCGCCGATTGTCGCGATCATTGTCGCGATCTGGACCCGCAATGTGTTCTGGGCGCTCGGGCTGGCCATCTGGCTGAGTGAGACCATCATTGCCGGGTTCAACCCGTTCATGGGCGCGCTGGGCGGGATTGACCGTGCCGTTGGCGTCTTTGACAGCCCCTACAATACGCGGGTGCTGTTGTTCTGCCTGATCATTGGCGCGCTGATTGTCTATATGCACCGCTCCGGCGGGATCAGCGCCATGGTCGAGCGCCTGCAAAGCTCCGGCTTCGCCTCGACCCCGCGCCGCGCCAGCCTGGTAACCGCGATTTGCGGTGTGCTGATCTTTGTCGAAACCAATATCAGCCTGCTGACCACAGGCATTCTCGGTCGGCCGCTGTTCGACAAGCTCAAGATCAGCCGCGAGCGACTGGCCTACATCATCGACTCCACCTGCGCGCCGGTCAGTGTGTTGATCCTGTTCAATGGCTGGGGCGCTTATCTGCTCGGCTTGCTGAACGAGAATGGCGTCGACGGCGCGACGGGCGTGCTGATGGCGACCATTGGGCTGAATTTCTATGCCTGGATCACCCTGGTTCTGGTCTTTTTCACAGTGTTCTCGAACAAGACGTTTGGGCCGATGGCGGCGGTCGAACGTTCTGGTTCGACGGTGGCCGCAGCCTCCGGAACCGGCATGTTCAACGAAGCTCCAGCGCCCGCCTCGAAGGCCATCTATATGGCGCTGCCTCTGATTGTGATGATTGGCGGTACGATCGCCTTCATGCTGTGGACCGGCAATGGCGACATTCGCGAAGGGTCCGGTTCGCAGGCCATTCTCTGGTCGGTTATTCTCGGCACCGTGGTCGCATTTCTCTGCCTCGCCCATTCGCGCCGCGCCAAGGGTGAGCTTCTGGATATCGGCTTCAAGGGCATGGGCGACCTTCTGCCAGCCGTCACCATGATCTATATGGCGCTGGTGCTCGGGGCGAGCCTCAACGCTGTCGGTATGCGCGAATTCATTGCCAGCATGGCCTCCAGCTTTCCGGCGCCCTGGACGATCCCTGCCATCCTGTTCATTGCGGCGGGCATTACCTCATTCACGGCCGGCACCAGTTGGGGCACGTACGGCATTCTCATCCCCGTCGCGATACCGCTCGCGGTCGGGGCAGGGGTGCCACTGCCTCTTGCCGTCGCTGCCGTGATGGGAGGTGGCGTCTTCGGGGACCATTGCTCGCCGATCTCCGACACGACGATCATTGCGTCGCTCGCGTCGGGCTGCGATCACATGGAACATGTGCGCACGCAGCTGCCTTACGCGCTGCTGGGCGGCGTACTGGCGACCGGCTTGTACTTGATGGCAGGCCTCGCGGCCTAGCCGAGCACTTCTTCGAGGAAGTCCTTGCACGCGGCGAAGCTGCGGCGATCAGCGCCAGCATCATAGACGGTTCCGAAGTCCGGATTATTGGCCCCCGGATTGGTGAAGGCATGCATGGTCGCGCCATAGGCGTGCAGCTGCCAGTCAGCGTTCGCCTTGGTCATCTCGCGAGAGAAATCCATGACATCGTCAGGCGTCGCCATCGGGTCTTCCCAGCCATGCAGTGCGAGGATTTTCGGTTCGATCTTGTCGGCGGTGTTTTCCGGCGCGCCGAACAGGCCGTGGAAGCTGACCACGCCTTTCACGCCCATATTCGTCCGCGCCATGTCGAGTACGCTGAGCCCGCCAAAGCAAAAGCCAATGGCGGCCGCATTGTCAGTGCCAGCTTCTTTCTTGGCCACGTCCAGGGCGTGACCGAGGCGCGATTGTAGCTCTGGGCGATTGCTCGCCATCGGCGTCATCAGCGCTTCGCATTCCTCATTCGTCTCGCCGCGCTTGCCTTTGCCATACACGTCCATGGCAAAAGCCGCATAGCCCCATTCCGCCAGCAGTTTTGCTTTGCCTTGTTCAAACTCAGACTGCCCGCCCCAGGCATGGGCGACAACGACGACGCCCTTGGGCGCGCCTTCCGGCATGGCGAGAAAGCCTTCATAGGTCTGGCCATCTTGCTCATAATCTACTGTCCGGGTGGTCACGGTCATCTTGTCTCTCCTTGCTGGCATGCAGTTCCCAAGTGGTTTAGCGAACAAAGGCCGGGTTTCAAGACTTGCCAAGGGGAAAGGGGGGCCGCACACACAAAGCATGAAAAGAGTACTGATTGATTGTGATCCCGGACTGGATGATGCGGTCGCGTTGTTGGCGGCGTTCGGCGCGCGCACGCTCGACGTTTGCGCGATCACCACCGTGGCCGGGAATGTGAAGGGTCCCCAAACCGAAATAAATGCGCGCATCATTCGAGATGTTGCTGGCGTCGACACGCGTGTGCCCGTCTGCGCTGGGGCGCCGCGCCCGCTCTTGCGTGATCCGGTGACGGCGGAGGACTTTCACGGCAGCACGGGGCTCGGCGACCTGCCATTCCCGGCGCCGAAGCAGCCTCTATCGGACATGCATGCCGTCAACATGATCATTGAGACCTGTCGTGCGGCGGAGGCCGAGCCGCTGATATTGATCATTACCGGCCCGATGACCAATGTCGCGCTCGCCTTGACCATGGCACCCGAGATTGCGGACGGCATTGCGGAGATCGTCCTGATGGGCGGCGCCGACAGTGAAGGCGGTAACATCACGCCTTTTTCGGAGTTCAATGTTTTTGCGGATCCGCATGCCGCCGCCGCGGTGTTCGGATGCGGATTGCCGATCCGCTGCCTCAGCCTGGACGTGACCCATACCGTCCGAGCGACCCCGGCGCGCGTTGATCTGATCCGCGCGGTCGCCACGCCGCAAGCCACCGTGGCTGCAGACCTGCTGCATGCTTCGTGTAAACTGGAATTTTCGGCCAATGGATCGCGCGACGCGCCGCTACATGATCCCAGCACGGTCATCGCCGTCGCCCGGCCAGATCTGTTCGAGGGGCGACGCGCTTATGTCGACGTGGTGACGGAACCCGGCGAACAGTTCGGGCGCACCATCCCGCGCTTCGAAGCGGCCGGGCCGGTTCTGTGGTACGAGCAGGCTGACAGTGATGGTGTGTTCGATGTGCTCGCGCGCCTGTTGGGAGAGTTCAAATGAGTGTCACCATCGGCGTTGTCGGATCGGTCAACCTGGACCTGGTCGCGAGCGGAGCCCCGCTGCCCAAAGCGGGCGAGACGGTCACCGGCGCGCAGTTCGCCCAGCATCCGGGTGGCAAGGGTGCCAATCAGGCGCTGGCCGCGCGACGGCTCGGCGCTGAAGTGCATATGGTTGGGTGTGTAGGCGACGACGCCCTGGCAGAGGTCGCGATGACACTGCTGCGGCGCGATGGGGTCGATGTGTCCAACGTCATGAGCGAGCTCGGCACCGCGACCGGTGTGGCGCTGATCGCCGTCTCGCCCGAAGGTGAAAACCAGATCACCGTGGCGAGTGGCGCGAATTCGCGGGTCGGACCAAGCGATGTCGCCGGCCTGCCCAAGTGCGATGTCATCCTGAGTCAATTGGAAGTGCCGGTCACGGCAGTCGAGGCAGCGACTCGTCGGGCAGCTGAAACCGGCGCCCTGATGGCGATCAATCTCGCCCCGGCAATCGGCGTTTCGCCGCAATTGCTGAAAGATGCCGACCTGCTCATCGTCAATGAGATTGAAGCTGCGTTTTACGGCGACGCCCTGCATGAGCGCGGCGGTTTGGTCGCACTGACACTTGGCGGCGATGGTGCGGCTTTGTTCAAGATGGGCCAGGAAATCGCACGCGTCCCGGCCTTCAAGGTCGACGTTGTGGATACGACCGGGGCAGGCGACACGTTTTGCGGTGCACTTGCTGTGGCGCTGGCTGAAGGGCAGCCGCCGGAACAGGCCTTGCGTTTTGCATCAGCCGCTGCCGCGCTGGCGGTCACGCGCCCGGGGGCGCAGCCGAGCTTGCCAAAGCGCGCGCAAGTCGATGCCATGCTGGGGGAGGCCTGATTGGGCGATCTGCCGCTGACCCGAATTGCTCTGCCTGAAGACCGCCAACTGGCCATTCGCGAGGCGGTTCGCGCCGCAACTGGTATCGGATTTGACAACGCGCCGAGCCGCACGGCGACGCTGGACGATGCCGAAGCGCTTTTCCGCTTCCTTGCAGACCCTGAAATCCACGCGCCCATCTACAATCTGCCGCGCCCGCTGACGCTCGAATCCATACGCGGCATGATCCAGCGCAATCTCGACGCCAAGGCAGAGGGGACAGGCATGCTTTTTCTGCGCTTTGATGAGGCTGGCGAGGTGCTCGGCTATTCCGAATTCGAGATCTGGCCGGAATGGGGGGCAGGTGATCTTGGCGGCGCGCTGCGTCAGGACCAGCAAGGCCATCGCGCTGGCGTGAAAGGGGCAAACCGGACCTTTGACTGGATGTTCAAGGCACTCGGCCTCGAACTGATCGTCGCGACCGGCGCCCTCGACAATGTGCGAACGGCGCGCTTGCTGGATCGGCTGGGCCTCGTCCGCAAAGGCGAAATCACCAGTACCCGCGAAGACGGGTCAACGCGCCAATCCCTGGTCTGGGAAGTGACGCGGGCGCAATGGGATCGCGCCCGGGCCGGTGATTCCGAGGCCTAGATCAAGCCAATCTCGCGTAGGCGTTCCATCAGATAGTTCTGCGCCGTGATCGGGGCTTCAGCCTTACCGCCTTCTTCGAGACATTGCGGCAGCGCCTCGATCAGCACATCCTGATTGAAGTGCAGGAAGAAAGGCGTCGAATAGCGCGGAAACTTAGACCGTTCTGGCGCTGGATTGAGCACGCGATGTGTGGTCGATGGCAGGACGCCTCCGGTCAGGCGCTGCAGCATGTCGCCGCAATTGATCACCAGAGAACCGGCAGGCGGGTTCACGTCCAGCCACTCACCAGACCGGTGCAACGCCTGCAGGCCGGCTTCCTCGGCCCCCAGCAAGAGCGTGATGACATTGATGTCCTCATGCGCCCCGGCCCGGACGGTGCCTTGCGGTGGCGGGTTGTCTTGCGGTGGATAGTGGAGCAGGCGCAGGATTGAGTTGCCGCTCTCGACCTTGTCGTCAAACCAGCTCTCCGGCAGACCGAGGTGCAGTGCGACCGCCCGTAAGAGCTGCGCGCCAAACTCGTCCATGGCGGAATAGAAATCGCGGGTCGCCGCATCGAATTCAGCCACTTCGGGAACCGTCGGCGTATCTTTCATGGTTGCCCGGTAAGGGCTGTCAGCAGGCAGATCGCGACCTGTATGCCAGAACTCTTTCTGGTCGGCGGCGGCATTGCCTTTCGCATTCTCGGTCCCGAATGGCGTATAGCCACGCTGGCGACCGCCAGCGGCGTCGTGGTATTTCTCTTTGACGTCTTCGGGCAGCTCGAAAAAGGCCTTGGACGCGTCAACGGCGCGATCGATCACGCCTTGTGAAATCGGATGGTCGCTGATGACGGCAAATCCGGTTTCGCGAAAAGAGCGTCCGAGCGCTTCCGCAAAGGCCTGTTTCTGATCCGGCCATTGCTTGAAGGAAATGGGGGTAAAATATTCTGTCATGCCCCCTCATACGCCCAGCCAAAAAATAGGGGAAGTGCGGAACTTCCCCTATTGGTGAATTTGATTGGTTTCAAAGGCTCTATCAGTAAGCCGGAATGAGCTCCGGCATTTGCCAGCGACCGTCTTCGGTCTGGCAAACCTCGACCGGTTCGCGAATGACAGTGCCATCCGGCAGGCGCGTCTCACGGCGCACGGTGGTGCACTCGCGGGCAGGCGCTTCTGTCTCTGGCGCGCCATACAGGTCGTCTTCGTAATCGCCAGGATAGTCCGGATAGGCTGGCCCTGGGGTCGGTGCGCTCACAGGCTGCGGAAAGGCCGGGCCGGCCGATTGCTGCTGCTGCGGGTTTTCCCAGGCCGGGCCAGTAGGGGACCGAGTTGGCGCATGCACGCCAGACATGCCGGACCCGTAATTCTGGCTCGAATAGGCGCGGCCGGTATCATAATGGCCGGTAGAATAGGTGCGGACGCAATCTGTGGAGCTGCCGGCGAGTTCGCTGCCAATGGCAGCACCCGCCAGCGCGCCGATCACACCACCGGCAATCTCTGCGCCATCATCACCGCGATCGTGATAATAGCCGCGACGGCGGTGGCGGTGGCCGCGATAGCCCCGGTATCCACGATAACCGCGGTGGCCGCGATAACGGTGATATCCGTTGTCGGGCTCCAGCTCGCCGCCAATGGCGACGCCGATCAGGCCACCGGCCACCGCGCCGACGAGGCCGCCAGCCAGGCGATCGCTGTCTTTCTGCTTTTCACAGGCCACACTGGCAACGGTGGGCTGTGGGCCATGATAGCTGCCATAGCCGCCATTGTAATTGTGATCAGCCATTGCAGCAGGTGCCAGACAAAAAGCAGCGGCAGCGGTAAGTAGACTGGCTCGGATCATGGAAGATCTCCTGTTTCGCGAGACGCACCCGCCCATTGTGTGTGCAAGCTGCCCGAGTCTGTCTGAACGGAACCTGAAGGCGTGAGGCGCTGTGTGCACTGGACGTTACGGCGCGCGGAGCCCATGTTAGCAGAATGGGAGTGTTGAAAAACGCCATGCGGACCGCCGGTCGCGCCCGATACACCGCCGCACAAGGCCTGCGGGCGGCCTGGTATGGCGGACAATATGCTCTCGCCAGGCGGCAATCTGCGGGGTTTAACCGGCCTGGGGAGCCGGTGTTCAAGCCCGACAACAAACCTGACACGAAGGCGCTTCGAGCTGCCTATTTCGACCTGTTCCGTCAGGATCGCGCCAATGTCGAAGCCGGGCTGTATCCTGATCCGGTCGGCCGCGACATGCGCTTGCGCGATCTGCCCAAATCTGTGCGACGGGCACGGGCTTTTCTGAAAGACGTGTCCGAGGTCGACCAGCGGCGCCTCGATCGCAATGGCACCGAAGTGCGCGGCCATGATGCCGCCGATCCGAAACGGTTTCCGACCTATTACCGGCAAAATTTCCATTATCAGACAGACGGTTGGCTCAGTGAAGACAGCGCTGAGATCTATGATCACCAGGTCGAAGCCCTATTTACAGGCGCCGCAGATGCGATGCGCCGCGCGGCGCTGGCCGAGCTGGTGCGCGAAGTGCGCCGCGTCGATCAGAGGCATGCCCACGTGCTCGATTTGGCTTGTGGGACGGGGCGATTCATGGCGCAGACCCTGCGGGCGATGCCGCGCCTGGGCCTGACCGGGCTCGACCTGTCGCCGCCTTATGCTGAAGCCGCGCGGAAGGCTGTCCGGCGCTGGCCGCAGGCGGATGTGGTCGAAGGCATGGCTGAAGCGCTGCCATTCGAGGATGAGAGTTTTGACCACCTGATCTCGATCTACCTGTTCCACGAATTGCCGCCGCGCATTCGTCCGAAGGTGGTTGCCGAAGCGGCGCGGGTACTGAAACCTGGGGGCAGTTTCATCATCGCGGACAGCTTGCAATTTGGCGATGATCCGGGCCTGGATGGCTTTCTCGAATATTTCCCGGAAGGCTTCCATGAGCCTTATTATAAAGGCTATCTGAGCTGGGCGTTCGATCCGCATATGGCGAAATCCGGCTTTTCGCCTGAACGCCTGAATCTGGCCTTCCTGACCAAGGTTCGGGTCTGGCGCAAGGATGGTGCGGGACATGCTTGAGCCCTCTGCTGCGCTGATCGGATCGCTCAAGGCGCGGTATGACGAGCCGCAGCGGCACTATCATACATGGGCGCACATTGAGGCTTTGCGGGGCCATTTTGATCGCGTGCAGGACCAGTTTCATGATGCCACTGGGGTGCTCTGGGCGCTGTACTGGCATGATGCGATTTATGACCCCCAGGCCGGGGATAATGAGGACAAAAGTGCCGATTTGCTGCTTGCAGAGGCACCGCAGGCGCTTGCAGAACCCAGTCTGAAACTTGCTGAACGTGTCATCCGCGCGACCCGGAAGCATCAAGTTCCGGCAGGTTTGAACGATCAGGACGCCGCCGACCTCGCTCTCTTCCTCGACATCGATCTGTCCATCCTCGGCGCCGATGAAAAAATCTTCGACGTCTATGAAGCACAAATCCGCGCCGAATATGCCTTTGTCCCCATCGACACATACCGCCAGGCCCGCGCCGGAATCCTGAAAGGCTTTCTGCAGCGCGAACGCCTTTATTTTTCCGATCACTATCACAATCTCTGGGAGGTCAGAGCGCGCGCCAATCTGCGTCGCTCGATCACCCGACTGGAGCGAAAGGACGATGCCCATGTCTGACCGAAAACTCATGCTCATCACCGGCGCGTCAGCCGGCATTGGTGAGGAATTTGCCAAACAGTATGCCGAGCTGGGCTGGGACCTGGCTTTGACAGCGCGCCGCGCCGATCGGCTCGAGAAACTGGCGCGGGATCTGGAAGAAAAATACCAGATCTCGTCCATCGTGATTTCCCAGGACCTGGCGCGCGCCAATAGCGTCGACACGATCCTGAAAGAGATCAAGGAGGCCGGGCGCCATGTCGATGGCGTCGTCAACAATGCCGGCTACGGTCTGCCGGGCACTTTCTTCAACACCAAGTGGAAAGACCAGGCCGCTTTCATGCGCGTGCTCTTCACAGCGCCGATCGAGCTGACGCACAAAGTGCTGGGCGGGATGGCCGAGCGCGGGTTTGGCCGGATCATCAATGTTGCCTCGCTGGCCGGGTACACGCCGGGCTCGAACGGTCACACACTCTATGCCAGCGTCAAATCGGGCATGATCAAGTTCTCCGAGAGCATTCAGGCCGAAGCCGAGGCAGCGGGCTATGAAAATGTCCATTGCACCGCACTGTGCCCGGGTTTCACCTGGTCGGAATTTCACGATGTGAACGGCACGCGCGAGAAAACCAATGAAATGCCGGACTGGATGTGGATGGAGGCCGCCCCGGTGGTCGAGGCCGGAATCCGCGCCTGTGAACGCGGCCAGCCTGTGGTTGTGCCGGGCGCTGTGAACAAGGGCCTGGCGACGCTGAGCAAGATTCTGCCGGAGCCTTTGGGCCGTGCCATGGTCGGGGCCCAGTCGAAACGCTTCCGCAGCACAGAGTAAGCGTTCCCTTGCGAGCCGGTGAGAAGCATTCTAGGTGACACGAAACAATATTGGAGTCTGAGCGTTGAGAGACCTTTTCTGGGCCCTGCACAGTTATTTCTTATCCCCTGTCCTGACGATCTTCTTTTTCGGACTGCTGGCCTATGTCATCCTCGGCTGGTTGATGATCGGCGGTGTGGTCGACAATCGTAATCCGACAGTGCGGTCGATTTACGGCTTTCTGTTCTCCATCATCGAACCGGTTGCGCGACCGATCCGGCGCTTCATTCCGCCGATAGGCGGCCTGGATCTGTCTATCCTGGTGATCGCGCTCGCCATTCCATTTTTGCGCGACTGGCTCATCCCCCGCATCATTCTCGCGATCCCGGTCTAGTTTTTAGCTGCCGGGTGGGTGACGAATCTCCCGTCTCGCTCTAAAGGCGAGGCATTACAGCGGCTGAGCGCCTGTGTGCCTTGGCCAACCATGGGAGAGACGGATCATGGCAGCTGAGATTATTTCCGGAAAAGATGTGGCCGCCGATGTGCGCGCCAGCGTGAAAGAGGCGGTCGACCAGCTGCCCGGCCAGCCGACCCTCGCCGTCGTTCTGGTTGGCGAAGACCCGGCAAGCCAGGTCTATGTCCGCAACAAGGTGCGCCAGACCGAGGCCTGCGGTATGCGGTCCTTGCACCATCAATTGCCGAAGGATGCGACGCAGTTCGAGGTCGAGAACCTGATATCGGACCTGAACCAGGACGACGAGGTCGATGGCATCCTGCTACAGCTGCCACTGCCCAAGGGCCTGGATGAAGCGGCGGCGATTGAAAAAATTGACCCGGACAAGGATGTTGATGGCCTGACCGAAACCAGTGCCGGGCGTCTCGTCCTCGGCAAGCCGGGCATGCGCCCGTGCACGCCAACCGGCTGTGTCATTCTCGCCAAGCGGGCGCTGGGCGATAATCTGTCCGGCAAGCACGTCGTCGTGATTGGTCGCTCCATTCTGGTCGGCAAACCAGCGGCGCTGCTCTTTCTGGCCGAGAATTGCACCATCTCGATCGCGCATTCCCGCACCGCCGATTTGCGAGCATTGTGCCGCGAAGCTGATATTGTTGTGCCGGCAGTCGGACGCCCGGAAATGGTCAAAGGCGATTGGCTGAAGCCCGGGGCCTGCGTCATTGATGTCGGCATCAACCGGGTTCCCGCGCCGGAGAAAGGCGAGGGGAAGACCAAACTGGTCGGAGATGCTGATTTTGAGAGCTGCTCAGAGGTGGCCGGGTCCATTACCCCGGTGCCAGGCGGCGTCGGCCCGATGACCATTGCCTGCCTGCTCCGCAACACCGTCCTGGCGGCTTGTGCGCGGCGCGGGTGGGATGTACCAGAAGGGCTGTGAGCGAGCCCGAGCCCTATACACCCGAACCGGAACCGTGGTTCTACCGCGTTCGAAAAACGCGCTTCGTCCCCGCAAATGGAATCGGCATGCTGGTCCTACTGGGATCCATCATAGGAATCGTCGGCAGCGTGCTCGTCACGATTCGTGGTTTTCAGTCTGACAATACGGTCCTGGCAGTCGCATCAATCATTGTCGGGGTCGCTGTATTCTGCTTCCTCAACTGGGCATGCGTTGCGAAATCGGCGACGCACCCATTAGAGCGGCAAGACTGATGGCTCGGCCATTCCTGGCAGCGCGATCTGCAGAATTTGAAGCGCTCTGGACGGCCCAGTCCGGCCTCTGCGCGCTGTGCGGAAAACCCATGCTCCGCAATCGCTTTGAAGCGCCGCATGCCCGTATCTGGGCGAAACAGCGGGCGACGTTTGATCATGTGATCCCGCGCTCAAAAGGCGGCGCAGACACGGCCGATAACCTGCAGCTGGCGCATGCGCGCTGCAACAAGATCAAGGGCAATAAGCTTTAGCGCTATTTGGCGATGTCTTCCGGGATCGCCTGGTCCATGCTTCGCGCCGGTTCGCAGCACGGGCCGCCGACCTGTTTGGCAGGGACGCCGGCAACGGTGCATTGCGCCGGTACATCTTTGAGAACCACCGATCCGGCCGCAATCTTGGCTTCGTCGCCGACAATGATATTGCCGAGCACTTTCGCGCCTACGGAAAGCAACACGCCTTTGCCGATCTTCGGGTGACGATCGCCGACTTCCTTGCCGGTACCGCCCAGCGTGACGCCGTGCAGAAGCGAGCAATCATCGCCGACTACGGCTGTCTCACCAATGGTGATGTCGGTGGCATGGTCGAGCATGACGCCTTTGCCGATACGGGCCGCCGGGTGGATGTCGACAGCGAACAATTCGCTGGCGCGGGACTGGAACTGGAAGGCCAGGGTTTCGCGGCCCTGCTTCCACAAATGATTGGCAACCCGGTAGGTCTGCAAAGCGAGGAAGCCTTTGAAGAACAGGAAGGGCTGTAACATGGAGCGGCAGGCCGGGTCGCGGTCCAGTGTCGCCTGCATGTCGGCCTCGGCGGCTTCGACCAGCGTGTGATTGCTGTCATACGCATTGGCGAAGACCTGGCGCACTTGCTGCGCGCCCATTTCAGGGCCAGCGAGTTTCTCGGCAATGTGGAAGGCAAGGGCCTGGCAGATGGTTTCGTGGCTCAGGATGGCGGCGTCGATATAACTCGCCATGGTTGGCTCGTCGGCCGCAGCGGCGCGGGCTTCGAAGCGCAAACGGGTCCATACCGGAGGCGGGGCGCCAATGTCGGGATTGTGTTCCACCGGTCCAGTCCTCCGTTCAGGTGTTCGCTCTAAATGGAGTCTCAACCGCGTGAGATCAAGTCACGTGGATGCGAGGAGGGATGCGATGAGGGGGCGTCAGGCTTTTTTCTGATGCAGGAAGCGGATCGCAAATTCTCCGCTGACGGCGCGGACCACTTCGCCGCGCAATGTGCCGACGCGAACCTGTTCGCCAACAATCGGAACCGGTCCATCAAACTCGAACGCGGCGCCAGTGAGCGAGATATCGATCACACGGCATTGCAGCTTGGTGCCATTGGCGCGGGTCACCAGAGCCGGCCCACCGCCAGCTTTACGCGGGGCAGAGCGCTCGTCAGAGAGATTGTACTTCTTGTGATTGAGCAGCCAGATCAATCTGTCGGACAGCTTGTCCTTCTTGTGATCAGAGGCTTTGAACGTGACCGCAAAGCCATCATCCGTGTGGCGCACAACTTCGCCGGAGACGCGGCCGAGATCATCGAAATAGCAGACCACGGGGGCGCCAACTTCCGGGATTGCACGGGCCTGGACGATTGCGCCACCGCACGACACATTTGCTGTCAGAAACGTATGATCGGCACCATCATGCAGGAATCGGCCGTTCAGATTGAGCTCGACGCGCTTGTGGCGTCGACGATCAGGTTTTGTCCGAAGCGACGTGGCTGGGCTTTGAGGTTTTAGCAGTGCTGCACTCATGATGTCTCCCGAGATGTATACTGCGCACCGCCCGTTGCCGTATGCATTGACAATATGAGGCGCGGGTTCACAAATGGTTGAGATTGTCGGTAAATATCGCAGTATTTGCGACCACCAGGAAAGCATCGGGGTAGTATAAATGAGCCAGAAAAAGGGCTTTGATTACATCATTGTAGGGGCGGGGAGTGCTGGCTGCGTGATGGCCAATCGGTTAAGTGAAGATCCGGATGTGTCCGTCTGCCTGATCGAGGCCGGAAAAAAAGACAAATCCCTGCTCATTCGCATGCCGGCAGGCGTTGGTGGACTGATCAAGGATGAAAACCCCCAGAATTGGGGATTTTGGACGACGCCTCAAAAGCATATGGAAGACCGTAAACTGTGGTGGCCACGCGGTCGCGGCTGGGGCGGATCCTCCTCAATCAACGGCATGATCTATATTCGTGGCCACGCGCGCGACTATGATCAATGGCGCCAGACCGGGCTGACCGGATGGGGCTTTTCCGACGTTTTGCCCTATTTCCGCAAATCGGAAGGCTATGAAGGCGGCGCTGACGCGTTTCATGGCGGTGATGGGCCGCTGCGCGTGACCGAAAGTCCGCTTGAGGATTCGGTTTACGACATGTTCGTCAATGCTGGTCGCGAGGCCGGTTATCCGATCACCCGAGACTTCAATGGCGCGCAGCAGGAAGGCTTTGGCCCCTACCAGCGCACGATCCATGATGGCGAACGCTGGAGCGCCTCGTTCGCCTATCTCCGCCCGATCGTGAAGGAGCGCGAAAACCTGACCGTGATGTCGACGGCTTTGGTGTCGCGCGTCGTGTTCAGGGGCGGCAAGACGCACGGGGTCGAGATTGTCGCCAAGAAAGGCGCCGAGGCGGAAACCATTGCCGCAGACCGCGAAGTCATCGTCTGCGCGGGCGCCGTTCAGTCGCCGCAAATCCTGCAACTGTCCGGGATCGGGCCGGCGGACGAGATTCGCAAGCATGGCGTCACCTGTGTCGTCGACTCGCCGAATGTCGGCGCCAATCTGCAGGACCATCTCGATGTCACCGTGATCCATGAGATGACGCAAAAGGCCTCGGCCTATTCCAAACAGGCGGGCTTCAAGAAGCTCGCGGTCGGGATCAAGTATCTGATGTCGAAATCCGGCCCGGGCGCCGACAATTTCCTGCAGGCCGGGGCGTTCCTGAAGACGCGGGAAGGGCTCGATCGGCCAGACATTCAGCTGCACCTCGTCAACGCGATGATGCGCGATCATGGCAATTACGATTACAAGAAGGATGGCTTCACCATCCATTCCTGCCAGCTGCGCCCGGATAGTCGCGGCACGGTGATGATTCAGTCGAATGATCCATTTGATCATCCGGCGATCGATCCGAATTACCTCGCCGCTGAAACCGATCGCGTGACCATGCGCGAGTCGGTCAAGATGATGCGCGACATTGCCGGTCAGAACGCCTTGTCGCCAATTCGGGGTTCGGAGGCCCTGCCTGGCGCCAGCGTGCAGAGCGATGACGAAATTGATGCATTCATCCGCACCTATGGCGAGACGATCTATCACCCGGTCGGCACCGTTGCGATGGGTATCCAGGAGGATGCGCCGCTGGACGGTGACCTTCGGGTGCGCGGGGTGGATGGCCTGCGTGTCGTCGATGCGTCGGTGATGCCTACGCTGATTGGCGGCAACACCAATGCGCCGACGATCATGATCGCGGAGAAGATTGCCGATACGATTCGCGGGATTGCGCCGCTGCCGCAGGAAACGGCTGAAATCGCGGCCTAGTCGTCGCGTTTCCAGATCGCGCGGGCATGCTGATCGGTGTCCGCGCCCAGCCCCATCCAGGCGAGCTGGCCGGTATTGGCATTGACGATGACGAACTTGCCGCGCTCGGCCAGCACGGTGGAGAGCTGTGTGCGCAGGTCATAGGCCGTGACTTCTGCATTGAGGATGAATGTCCCGGCCATCAGCTCGGAAAAGCGACCATTCTGATTGAGGACGGAGATCACGGCGCGGCGGCCATCGCTGTCGGTCTGGACGGTGACGACGAAATTCGAAGGCGCCGGCTTCTCGTCCGATGATGGCGGGGACGGGTGCGGGAACATTTCGGCCAGGTCGAGATAGGCGCTGGCCTCGCGAAACGCGCCGCCATCGCCGCGCGCGACGCTGGACCCGGCGCTCAGGCGGCCCTCATCGGCAAAGCCGCGCATCTGCCCCAGCGTGTAGGGCCCATAGACCACGTCGGCGACCATGATGCGCCAGATGGGCGGGTCGATTTGCGAGAGATCGAGTGCGTCATTCGAGACCATGTCGCCACGTCATCCTTGATTCGGATCTGTCAGACCATAGCCTAGCGCGAAATCAAACCAACCGGGAGGTCTCTATGATTGAGAGCGAATTTGTGAACACCAAAGTCGACGGCAACATCCTGATTGTCGAGATCAACCGACCGGAAAAGATGAACGCCGTGCATCCGCCGGCCAGCCGCGACCTGGGTCAGGTCTTCGACAAGTTTGCCGAGGACAAGAACCTGTGGGTGGCCATCGTGACCGGCGCCGGCGATCGCGCCTTCTGCGCCGGCAATGATTTGCGCTACCAGGCCGAAGGCGGGGACATGTTCTCTGTGCCGAGCGGCTTTGGCGGGATGACCAATCGCTATGACCTGTTCAAGCCGGTGATCGCGGCTGTGAACGGCGTCGCCATGGGCGGCGGGTTCGAGATTGCGCTGGCCTGTGACCTGATCATTGCCTCTGACAATGCCCGCTTTGCCTTGCCAGAGCCGAAAGTTGGCCTCGCCGCCCTCGCTGGCGGCCTGCACCGCCTGCCGCGCCAGATCGGTCTGAAGCGCGCCATGGGCATGATGCTGACCGGCCGTCATGTCATGGCCGATGAGGGCAAGGAACTCGGCTTCGTCAATGAGGTCGTGCCGCAGGCAGAGCTTATGGACGCGGCGATGCGCTGGGCCGGAATGATTGCCGAATGCTCACCATCTTCGGTGCGCACGACCAAGGAAGTGGCGATGAAAGGCCTCGACACAGCCAACTTCCAGGACGCCTTCGCGATGAAATATGATGCCATTGCCCGCATGCTCAAAGGCCCTGATTTCATTGAAGGTCCGATGGCATTTGCCCAGAAGCGCAAGCCCAACTGGTCCGGCGAATAGGTAAAATCGGTTTGTCGTCTCCCCGTCATCCCGGTATGGTTTAGGAAACAAACGATAAGGGGGTGACACGAGATGTTGGTTTTACTGCGATCACTGTCGAACGCGTCGTCAAAGATTCTTGCGACGTTTTTCATGGTTCTGGTGCTGATGATGCTGGGAGTGCTGTTCGCTCCGAGTGCCTTCAATGGCGTCAATGACTTTGCCAATTACCTCGCCAACCTGAACTGGATTCGCAATCCAAACCTTGGCGAGCAGGGCGTTGCCGTGTTCCGCGTTTTCATCAATGAGCAGTCGATCTTCGGGATTGTCATGACCCTGATTGCGCGTGTCGTCGTTGAATTGCTGTGGTGGAGCAGCGGCCAGCTATGGCGCATGGTCAATCCGCCCGAGCCGGAACCGACGCTGCAGAAGCAGGAAGGCGGCAATTACTATAACTAATTCCTGTTGAAATCAGCAGCGAGTGGTTTGCACGCCGCGCGCATGCCGTTATGGCAGGGCGCATAGTGAATAGGAGAGTGGCATGGGCCGCGAAGAAGTGTTGCGCCTCGAGGCGTATCTGAAAGAAAAGCTCAACCCGGGCCTGCGTCTGATCGCCCGCAAGGAAACCGATGATTCCGTCGAGGTTTACCTTGGCGCGGAATTCCTGGCCGTGGTCTACAAGGATGTCGATGATGGCGAAACCAGCTATGCGCTGAACATGACCGTCCTGTCCGAGGATATCGGCGCAGACTAGGCGATTGCCGCTGTAACAGACCTTGCAAAAAGCCCGGGGCAGCTGCCTCGGGCTTTTTTCATGCTGCCGGTTTGATCGCACAGCGCTTGACCGCAGCGAACGCACGCGGTGTATATCGATAAACAGAAAATCGAGACTGCCATGAAACGTTCCACGTCCTTCCTGCTCAGCGGTGTTGCGCTGCCCCTTTCTCTTCTCTCCCTGGCGGGTTGCACACCGTCGGCTGGTGAGCCCGGGACCACGGAGACCCGCGCGGTCGAGACCGCAGAAGCCCAGCCGCCCGTGATCGAACCCTGGGGCTATCCGATGGATGCGTTTGACCCGGACGTCCGGCCTGGCGACGATTTCTTCCAGTTCGCAAATGGTGGCTGGCTCGCAGACACCGAAATCCCGTCCGATCGTTCTGGCACTGGGTTCGCCGTCATCATGCAGGAGCGTAATGAAGCCCGCATCGCCGAGATTATTGCCGACCTGTCCAGCGCTGAGGTCGAGCCTGGCTCGAACAGCCAGAAGATCCGTGATCTCTACAATGACTTCATGGACGTCGACACGATCAATGCCCAAGGCATCGAACCGATCCACGCGGATGCGGAACGGATCATGGCGGCAGAGACGCATGATGACATCATTGCCCTGATGGCAGACCCTGCCATGGGCCTGAGCGGCCCGATCGCGCTCTATGTGTCGATCGATTCCAAACAGCCCGACACCTATGTCATGGGCGCCACGCATTCCGGCCTCGGCATGCCGGATCGGTCTTACTATCTGCGCGATTCAGAGCGCCTGGCCGATGCCCGGGATGCGTACAAAACGCATCTCGTCCGCATGTTGAGCCTGCTCGACGAGCATCATCCCGAGCCACGCGCTGAAGCCGTGTTCGAGCTTGAAACGGCGATCGCCGAGCAGCACTGGACCCGCGCGGACCGGCGCAATGCCGACCGGACCTATAATCGCATGACCGTCGCAGAGCTTGGCGGTTTTGCGCCTGGCGTCTCCTGGACGACGGCGCTCGCCGGTCTCGGCCTGCCGACCGAAGGCGATATTGTCATCCGCGAGAAAGAGGCCTTCCCGGCGCTTGCCGCGCTGTTTGCCGATACGCCGGTTGCGGTCTGGCAGGATTATCTCCTCGTCCGACTCGTTTCCAATAATGCCGCCTCGCTGTCCGATGATGTCTATATGGCGAATTTCGAGTTCTACGGCCGCGCGCTGAACGGCCAGGAAGAACCGCGAGCGCGCGAGAAACGCGGCATCAGCCTGGTCAATGGCCGCCTCGACCAGGCCGTCGGGCAGGAATATATCGATCGCTATTTCCCGGAAGAATCGAAAATCCAGATGACCGAGATGTTCGAGAATATCCGCACGGCCCTGTCCATGCGGATCGACAATCTCAGCTGGATGACGGACGAGACCAAGGCGCAGGCGCAGGACAAGCTGGCATCGATGACCGCCAAGATTGCCTATCCGGAAATCTGGACCGACTATTCCGATCTCGAGGTGGTTCCGGGCGATCTGATGGGCAATATTCGCCGCCACCGCGAATGGACCAATGCCCGCCAGGCCGCGCGCCTCGGCACCAAGGTCGACAAGCGCGAATGGTTTACCGCGCCGCAGACGGTCAACGCCTTTTATAGCCCGAACCGCAACGAGGCCTTCATTCCAGCCGGTTACATCCAGTCGCCGCTCTTCGACCCGAATGCCGACCCGGCGATCAATTATGGCGCCATTGGTTCGATCGTCGGCCACGAGATCGGTCATGGTTTTGATGATCAGGGCTCAAAATTCGACGCCAATGGCTTCCTGCAGAGTTGGTGGACGGAAGAAGACCGGGCCGCTTTTGACGCGCTCGGTGATCAGCTGGCGGCGCAATTCAGTGAATACGAGCCGTTACCCGGCCTGAACGTGAATGGCCGCCAGACGTTGGGCGAGAATATTGGCGATCTCGCCGGTATCATCGTTACCTATCACGCCTACAAGCTGTCTCTGGATGGCGAACCGTCGCCTGTTCTGGATGGCTATACCGGCGAGCAACGGGTCTTCCTCGGCCGCGCCCAGGCCCGGCGCTACAAACGTACCGAAGAATCGATGCGCCAACGCCTCCTGTCGGCCCCGCACAGCCCGATGAAGCTGCGCGTCAATGGCATGATCCGCAATATCGACGAATGGTATGAGGCGTTCGACGTGCAGGAAGGCGACGAGATGTACATCCCGCCGGAGGAACGCGTGCGGATCTGGTAGAGAGAGGCGGGCGAGGTTCGGGTAAGGGAAAGTCGCTATTTTACCTTGTCTGCACAGACGGTAGGTTCAACGCTCGATCACCTATCGGGAGTTGCAAATGAGCGTCGACGACCTGACCCGATTTTTCGCCTGGTTTACGCTGTTAAACTATGGCCTGATGCTACTGTCCTGGCTGATTTTCATCAGCATTAAACAAACCGCCATGCGATTGCACAGCGCGACAATGGGCGTGCCGATGGATGACCTGCCGCGGCTCTATTTTCAGTATTTCTCGATCTACAAGGTGCTGACTTTGACGTTCGGCCTGGTGCCGTATCTGATTTTTCGGTTTGCGTTTTAAGTTGCAGACGAAGGCCTCCTTCAAGCGCTCCCCACGGGCATGTCCGTGGGGTCCAGCACGGTATGTTGAGACTGGGATCGGGAGAGACCTTATCACTCCCGATCCAAGCGGCACGTACGGGTGATGGGCTGCCCAGACAGGGCTGGGCAGAGCGCCGGACGCAAAATTTGGGACATTGTTTCTAATCCCGATGCCTTCCCTTATGCTTACTCCACTCAAACAGGGAGAAACGCATGCCAGAGGACCGACCAAAATCCGGCGTCACGCCGCATCTGACCATTCGTGACGGGCGCTGTATCGAGGCTATTCAGTTCTACTCCGACGCGTTCGGCGCCAGAGAGGTGTCACGCCAGGCCGAAGAAGACGGCCCGCGCCTGATGCATGCGGCCTTGATCATCAATGGCGATTTTGTGCTGATGCATGATGACTTCCCGGAATATCGCGGTGGCGATCCGGCGCCTGCGCCGGCATCTGCGGTGTTTCATCTTGCCGTTGATGATGCTGACGCCTGGTGGGCGCAGGCCGTGTCGGCGGGCGCCGAGGTGACCATGCCGCTCGCCGACCAGTTCTGGGGCGACCGATACGGGCACCTCAAGGATCCGTTTGGCTATACCTGGTCGATTGGCGCGCCAATAAAGGCGTGATGAGCAGGCTGGCGCGCTTTGGAGGTGCTGATGACCGATATCCCCTGGCCTGATCATACTGATCGCCCACTCAAAACCTCGTGCGAACACGTCATCAATGCTGCGCCGGACGCGGTGTTTGCGGCCTGGACGACAAAGTTCGAAACCTGGTTCGCCCAAACCGGGACGCTGGCTCTGGTGCTGGAACCCGGGCAGCCCTATTTTTTCTACAATCGCGATGAATGGGGACGTCATCCCCATTATGGGCGCATCCTGGCGCTAGAGGAAAACCGTCGCCTGGAGATGACCTGGCTGACCGGCAATGGCACCGATGTCGGGACCCAGGGGGCGGAAACCCTGCTCCGGATCACGCTCACGCCGGAAGGTTCAGGTACGCGCGTGCACCTGGAGCATTCCGGCTTCGTATCCGAAGCGTCCCGAGACGGGCATGCGGAGAACTGGCCGCTGGCCTTGCAGATCCTGGACGACGCGCTGCGCGCTTAGAGCACGTCCAGCATCTCGGCGACCAATGGGTGGCGGACAACATCCTGGCCAACCAGTCGGATAACCGACGCCCCGCCCAGTTTCTCGAGCCGGTCTGCGGCTTTGCCGAGACCCGAGAGTTCCGGCAGCAGGTC
The DNA here is from genome assembly GCA_024742355.1 of Hyphomonadaceae bacterium. GTDB lineage: Bacteria > Pseudomonadota > Alphaproteobacteria > Caulobacterales > Hyphomonadaceae > Henriciella. The sequence continues at coordinate 74,707 of JANSYM010000004.1, forward strand.
GCTCTGCGCCGGGTCACCGGTGACCACCATGGTCGAGTGCCAGCCGAGCCGCGTCAGCAGCATCTTGATCTGCGTATAAGTGCAGTTCTGGGCCTCATCGATGACCACGAACGCATTGTTCAGTGTACGACCGCGCATGAAGCCGATCGGGGCAATCTCGATCAGGCCCTCGGCCATCATATGCTTCAGTTGTTGCGGGCTGAGACGATCGGACAGTGCGTCATAGAGCGGCCGCAGATAAGGCGCGAGCTTGTCTTCCATGGCGCCGGGCAGGAAGCCGATCTGCTCACCGGCCTCGACCGCGGGTCGGGACAGGATGATGCGGGCGACCTTGCCTTTCTGCAGCGCTTCAACAGCTTTGCAGATAGCCAGATAGGTCTTGCCGGTACCGGCTGGGCCAAGAGCGCAGACCAGTGATTTTTCCTCCAGCGCCTCGAGCAGACGCGCCTGGTTCTCGGAGCGCGGCTTGACCGTCTTCTGATAGCGTTGATTGCGGGTGCCATGCGCCGGCTCAGCCCGTTTAGGTTTATCTGCGTCGTCTGGATGCCAATTCTCGCCGCCGCCCGGAATGGCATAGAGTTGAGTCTCACGGGCAGCGCCTTTTTCAAAGAAGTTCGAAGCGTCGAAGGCGGCTTGTGCTTTCTGGCGTTTCGTAGCTGCGCGTTTACCCATGAGGATCTCCTTTTAAGATTGAAGTGTGGGCAGAAAAAAACCGCCGAGCCAAAGGCGCAGCGGTTGGTGACATTATCAGGGGGCGAGCGGCGTCCCGGTGGGCATCTGGCTGCCTCGCCGGTGGTGGTGTTTGTGAGGGCGGTCTATGACCCATCTACAATCCGTCTCCCGAATCTCTTGTCTTGAATTACACACTAAGAGAGTTAACCGAGTGTGACAGCGATAATCCGCAAGCGAAATATTATTTTTGGGAGAGTGACATGGCTTTGTACGATTTTGACGGGGTGCGCCCAACCGTTCCGCAGTCCGGGAACTATTGGGTCGCCGGTAATGCGACCGTCCTGGGCAATGTGATTCTCGAAGAGAATGCCTCGGTCTGGTTCAATGCGGTGCTGCGCGGTGACAATGACCCGATCACGGTCGGCGAGAACTCAAATGTCCAGGATGGCAGTGTCCTCCACACTGATATTGGCTGCCCGCTGAAGATCGGAAAGGATGTCACAATTGGCCATATGGTCATGCTGCACGGCTGCACGATTGGCGACGAATCGCTGATCGGGATTGGCGCCACGGTGCTTAACCGCGCCGTGATCGGCAAGAATTGCATCATTGGCGCCCACGCCCTGATCCCGGAAGGCAAGGTTATCCCCGACAATTCCCTGGTCATGGGCGCGCCGGGCAAGGTGGTGAAAGAGATCAGCGAACCCCAGGTGATGATGATCAAAGGGTCGGCGCAGGTCTATGTCGATAATTGGAAACGCTTCAAGGCGGGCCTGAAACCGATCGAAGGGTAGGCGGTAATGGCCGGAACCGATCGACGAACGGTTCTGAAGCTCGCTGCGGCGAGCGCGGCGCTGGCGGCGTGCAGCCCGGCGGTCCGCGTGAGCGAGAAACATGTCGCCGTCATTGGCGGCGGCATTATCGGCGCCTCGATTGCTTACCACCTGACCAAAGCCGGCATGAAAGTGACCCTGCTCGAACGCGGGAAGCTGGCCGAGCGTGCGAGCCGGGGCACGTTTGCCTGGATCAACGCGACCTGGGCGAAGCAGCCGCGCGCCTATCATGCGTTCAATCAGGACGGGCTTCTGGGGTGGCACCGGCTGCAGAGCGACCTGGGCATCCCGGTCCGCTGGGGCGGGTCGCTGGAATGGTTTGAAACCGATACCCGACAAGCCCGCTTGGCAGAGCAGATCGCCGAACAGGTCGAATGGGGCGAGCCGGCTGAAATGATCGAGCCAGAGGCGTTGCGCGAACTTGAGGGCAAGGTCGACTTCACCGGGGTCGAACAGGCCGCTTATTCACCGAATGATGGCGCGGTCGATCCTGTGCTGGCGACAGAAATGCTGGTCGCCGCCGCGATTGAGCTGGGCGCGACAGTGCAAGAAAACTGCAGCGTCGAGCGTGTCACCCCGAATGCGAACGGGCAGTCTGTCCTGCAGACACAATGCGGCGATTTGGCTGTCGACAAGTTCGTGCTCGCCACGGGCGCCGACCCCGAGGCGACAGCGCGCCTCGCCGGGCTTGATATCCCGCAGCGATCCACGCCGGGCGTGATCGTCGTCACGACTCCACAACCGCGCCTGATCAATCGCATCATCGTCGCGCCCGGGGTGCATATTCATCAGCGCGATGATGGGCGCATCGTGCTCGGCGAACAGGACGGCGCCCCGGACACTGCGGCCCATATGGAGCGGCTGCGGGATCGCCCGAACCGGTTCCCCGAACAGGTCTTTGCTGACCAGCACGCCATGCGGATTCTCAGCATTGCCGAGCAATATGTGCCCGGCATGCTCGACGCCGATGTGGAGGATGTCTTCATTGGCTGGCGCCCGCTGCCCCTCGACGGGCATCCGGTGCTTGGCACAAGCCCGGCCAATCCGACAGCCTATCTGGCGATCATGCATAGCGGCGTGTCACTGGCCCCGATTGTCGGGGAGGTGGTGGCCCAGGAAATCTCCATGGGAGTCGCCGCCGAGGTGCTGGCACCCTATCGCCCGGGCCGTGATTTTGCGGAAGTCAGGCGCTACTAGCCGCGCTCAAGCCGCTGGCTCTCGACGCGTCGCGACAAACAAGATTCCAATCCCGATGGCGCCGATGAGGACGGCAAGTCCAAGTGGTGAGCCACGCAGGAACCAGCCGCTCAGGCCGCAGGCCAGCAACATGCCGCCAATCGCCACGAATTTGCTCTTGCGGGAAATCTCGCCGCGCTCGACAAAGTCCTGTACGATTTGGCCGATGCCGGGGCGCGCATAAATCCAGTCGCGCACTTTCGGATGCGATTCAGCCAGGCAGAACACCGCGGCAATCCAGAAAATCGTCGTCGGCCAGAGCGGCAGCACCAGGCCAATCGCGCCGATGCCGAGAAACACAAATCCGATGAGCGCCCAGAGCCACCTCATGCAACTTCTGCCGCCGCGGCTGCGCTGGCCCAGGCCCATTGGAAATTATAGCCGCCGAGCCAGCCAGTGACGTCGACACATTCGCCTATGAAGAACAGGCCGGGCTGCAATTTGCTTTCCATCGTCCGCGAAGATAGGGCGTCTGTCGCCACTCCGCCAGCGGTGACTTCGGCGGTGCGCCAGCCTTCGGTGCCCGCGGGCCGGAGGCTCCAGGCGTTGAGTCTTTGCGCCACCGCGTCGATTTGCTGGTTCGACAGGGCCGCCAATCGGCTGGACTTGTCGAGGTCAAGCTCGCCCAGGAACCAGTCGGCGAAGCGTGCCGGGAAGGTGGCCGAAAACAATTGCGAGAGGGTCTGCTTGGGCGCGGTGTCCTTTGCCGTCTTCAACCAGTCCAGCGGGTCAGCCCCGGGCATCAGATCGAACGCGACTGCATCGCCCGGGTGCCAATATGATGAGACTTGCAGCACAGCCGGGCCGGACAGACCGCGATGCGTGAATAACAGGTTCTCGACAAAACCCGGCCCGCTTTCGGCGTGCGCTTCGACCGGCAAGGACACGCCCGAGAGCGCTGAAAAGGCATCGCGGTAATCGTCGGTAAAGGTCATCGGCACCAAAGCCGGGCGTGTCTCCACGATCTCATGCCCGAACTGTTCGGCGATGTCATACGCAAACCGGCTGGCGCCAATTTTCGGGATGGACAGTCCGCCGGTTGCGATGATGACGCTGTCGCAATGGATCGGTCCGCTCGACGTGTCGACGAGAAATCCGCCGTCGGCGTGAGCGATGCCGGACACATCCGTTTCGAGCGATAACTCGCCACCAGCTGCCTCCAGTTCATCGAGCAGCATCTGAATCACCGCGCCGCTTTTCTGGTCGCAGAAGAGCTGGCCGAGCGTCTTCTCGTGCCAGGACAGATCATGCGCTGCCATCAGGTCGCAAAAGTCCCAGGGCGTGTAGCGGGCGAGGGCCGATTTCGCGAAATGCCGATTTTGCGACAGGAAGCGCGAGGCTTCCGTTTCGAGATTGGTGAAATTGCAGCGCCCGCCGCCCGAGATGCGAATCTTCTCGCCTGGCTTTTTCGAATGGTCGATGACGCGCACGCTGCGTCCGCGCCGCGCTGTCCGCGATCCGCAGAACAGGCCAGCCGCGCCGGCCCCAATGATCAGGACGTCTACATGTTCCAAATTCGATCCCAAGCCGTCAATCGTGGCGAAAAAGTCTTGTTTCCGCCCTGTTGGCGGCTAGCCAAACCCGTGTAAAGGTTGAGCTATTAAACAGGAAGGGACTTCATCATGCGCGGTCGTACATCAGGGGTTCGCAGCATTCTGCTAGGCGCAATGGGACTTGCACTGGCGGCTTGCGGAGGCGGGAACAATACCTCTGATGAGATCCCACCGCCGCCTGAAGACTCCGAAGGCCAGGTGGTTGAGCGCTCGAGGTCTGATCAGGTCGCCGCTGAACGCCGTGAACGCGAGCGCCAGCGCCTGGCCCAGCGAAACGGCGAAGAGCGGTTCGCCTATGTCCGCTACGCCCCTGATACCAGCGACTCCCTGCCCAAAGCCTGCCTGATCTTTTCCGAGCCCCTCGACCCAAATGCCGACTATTCGATCTACGCCCCGATGGATGGCGGCGTTGAAGTCGCGTACAGCGTGTCCGGCCAGCAATTGTGCCTGAGCGGGTTGAGCTTTGCGTCGACCTATACGCTGACACTGACCGAAGGCCTGCGTTCCGAGGCCGGTGATGAGCTTGGCCGCGAGGAAGAAGTCCAGATCAGTTTTGAAGACCGGCCCCCTTATGTCGGGTTCAGCGGCTCAGGCGTGATCCTGCCGCGCGAGGATGCGGATGGACTGGCGATCGAAACCGTGAATGTCGACAGCGTTCGCGTCACCGTATCGCGGGTCAATGATCGCGCCCTCGCATTCAAGTCCGTCACCAAGGGATCGGAAAGCCAGCAAGGCCGTTACTCTTATGTCTATGGCGACGAGAACCCGAGCGATCTCGCGTCTGAAGTCTGGTCGGGCACGATGGGCATTCAGAATCTCAAGAACGCGCCTGTGGTCACTGTTTTCCCGCTGCCGGATGTCATCGGGACGCTCGAGCCGGGCGCCTATTTCATTGAAGTTTCCGACGCGATCGAGCTCGATCGGTATGAAGGTCCGCCCGCATCAGCCAAGCGTTGGGTCATGCTCACCGATCTTGCTCTGACCGCCTATCGCAGCGGCTCTGGCCTCGATGTCACTCTGAGATCGCTTCAGGATGGCCGCGTCATGCCGAACACGCCGGTACAACTGATTGCCCGCAATAATGAAGTTCTGGGCGAAGCGGCGACAGGTGTTGATGGCCGCGTCTCGTTCAATCCGGAACTGCTTGCCGGTACCGGCAATATGGCGCCCAAAATGGTGCTGGCTTCCGGGCTAAAAGGCGACACGGCAATCCTCGACCTGTCGCGGGCGCCGGTCGATCTCTCTGAGCTGAGCACAGGCGGCCGGGTCACGCCGGGCGAAGTCGATGCCTATCTCTATACCGAGCGCGGCATCTATCGTCCGGGGGAGACGGTTTACCTGACCGCCATGCTGCGCGACCGCGCCGGCCGGGCGATCAGCGAACGCAATGGCAGCCTGATCACCTATCGCCCGAACGGCATGGAATCGTTCCGCGTGCGCTTCGCCGTTGATGATAGCGGCACGGTGCAGCGCGATATCGAGCTTCCCCGCAGCGCCGCGCGCGGTCTGTGGCGAACGGTTGTCGAGATTGACGGTATTGGGACTGTCGGCTCTGCGTCCTATTCGGTCGAAGATTTCGTGCCGCAACGCATCGCTGTTGATTTGGAAGCGGAAGAGGCGCCGTTCCTGCCGGGCGATGATGCGCGTGACATCGATGTGTCCGCCCGTTTCCTTTATGGCGCGCCTGGCGCCGCGCTGACCGTCATGTCGCAAGCCCGGGTCGAAGTGGACCCGCAGCCCTTCGGCTATGAAGGCTTCAGCTGGGGGCCGCACGATGGCAGCTTCCGCGAACAGATTATCGATCTGCCGGATCGCGTCACCGACGGCGCTGGCGCAGCGATTGTTCGCCTCGAGCCTGGTAATCGTGGTCGAAACGCAAATGTGCCGCTGCGCCTGAACACGGTGGTCAGCGTGCTTGAACCGGGTGGCCGTGCCGTCACCGAAAGCGTCCGCATTCCATATCGCCCGAAAGACCTGTACCTTGGCATCAAGCCAAGCTTTGATGGCCGTCTTGGCTATGAGGAGGAGGGCACGTTCGAGCTCGCCGCCCTCGACGCGGCGGGTGAAGGTCTGGTTGAGGACCTGCGCTGGAAAATCCTCGAGATCAATTACCACTATGACTGGTATCGCGAGGATGGGCGCTGGAAATGGCGGCGCTCGCGCACGGTCCGCACCGTCAATGAAGGCGGCCTCAGAACCCAGGCAGGGGCGGGCACGTTGACTGTATCCGGCCTCGAATGGGGCGCGCATGAACTGGTCATCGAGTCCGAAGACGGCAGCATTGCCAGCCGCGCTTTCCGTGTCGGCTGGGGCGGTGATGTCTCTGGCGACGGTGTCGAAGCGCCCGACCGGGTCGAGGTCTCTGTCGACGAACAGCAGATCGTCGCCGGTCGCCCCGCCGCACTGACCATCGTGCCGCCTTATGATGGCGAGGCGCAAATCGTGGTCGCCACCGACCGCATCCTGTCGATTGAAACCCGCCAGGTTCAGGCTTCCGGCACCACAGTCACGCTGCCCGTCACCGATGAATGGGGTGAAGGCGCCTATGTCATGGTCAATGTCTACACGCCGCGCGATCCGGTGGTTCAGTCCAAGCCGCGCCGTGCCGTGGGCGTCGGATATGTGCCGGTGAGCATGGAGAACCGCACGTTCAATGTTGAGATCGAAGCACCAGAGCTCATCCGTCCGGGCCGCGATCAGACGATCACGGTGTCCGTCGAAGGTGGGCCGCGTGAAAAAGCGTTCGTGACGCTGGCCGCTGTCGATGAAGGCATCCTGCAGCTGACCAAATTCTCGAGCCCGAATCCGGTCGACTGGTATTATGGCAAGAAAGCCATGGGCGTCTCTCTGTTTGATGATTATGGCCGACTGCTCGACCCGAACCTGGGATTGCCGGCTGAGGTCAGAACCGGCGGTGACCAACTGGGCGGCGAAGGCCTGTCTGTCGTTCCGACCCAGACCGTGGCCATGTTCAGCGGCATTGTCGAAGTCGGACGCGGTGGCGAGGCCGAGATCGACTTCAACATACCGGAATTCAATGGCGAATTGCGCCTGATGGCGGTGGCCTGGTCAGCGACCGGATTGGGACAGGCCGATCAGCCCATGACGGTGCGCCGCGAAGCACCTGCAGATCTGATCCTGCCGCGCTTCATGGCGCCCGGGGACGAGGCTGTGGCGACGGTGAGCATCGACAATATCGAGCTTCCCGCTGGCGACTTCGGCGCGACGCTGACCGCGTCGCCACCGCTAAGTGTGGCCGCGGCAGAATTGTCTAAAGCCATTCCAAGCGGAACCCGTGTTGATCAGGGCGTTCGGTTCACGGCCGAGGGCGCCGGCATCTCGGACATGCAGCTAAGTGTCACCGGACCTGATAATTACAGCGTGACGCGCAATTATCAGATCCAGACGCGGTCGGCCTTCCTGCCGGTCACCAATGTCAGCCGCGCGCTGATGGAAGAAGACCAGACCTATGCGCCGGACCTCAGTCAGTTCGAGGGTTTCGTGCCTGGAACGGCGCGCATGACGGTGAGTTTCTCCGGCCTGCCGGTTGATCCGAATGCGCTCTATAATTCGCTGGCGCGCTATCCGTATGGCTGCACCGAGCAGACGATCAGCCGGGCCATGCCGCTGATCTATGCTGAGCAATTGATCGAGGAAGGCGCCCGCGATGATCGACCGGTCGCCCGCGACCGTGTTCAGGCCGCGATTGCGCGCGTTCTGAACCGTCAGAGCGACAATGGGTCCTTTGGCCTGTGGCGTGCCGGTGATGGTTATGCTTCGCCATGGCTCGGCGCTTACACGACCGACTTCCTGTATCGGGCCAAGGAGAATGGCTATGAGGTGCCGCAAGCGGCGCTCGATCGCGCCTATCAATCGCTGCGAACGATTGCCCAGGGCGATGCCTGGCGCGTCTATGGCTATGACACCGATGTCTATGAAAGCCGCTGGCATGATGACACTGAGAAGAAGCTGATGCAGCGCGCCGCGCCGTATGCGCTGTACGTCCTGGCGCGGGCCGGCAAGGCGGATGTCTCGCGCCTGCGTTATCTGCATGATCGGGAACTGAGCGAAATTCGCTCACCGCTGGCCAAGGCGCACCTCGCAGCCGCGCTGTCCTATATGGGCGACCGGTCGCGCGCGTTCAGTGCCTTCAATGCGGCGGAAGAAGCGCTCGGCTACGACAATAGCGGCGACTATTACCAGACGCCGCTGCGGGATCAGGCCGGCGTCCTCGCCCTGGCGGCAGAGACCGGGTTCAATGATCATGTTGCGCGCATGGCTGGAGAAATCAGCGAAGATACGCCGGAACCAGATCGTCTGACGACTCAGGAAAAGGCGTTCATGCTGCTCGCTGTCGGCGGCCTCTCGCAAGAAGATGGTCTGCGCCTCGATGTCGATGGCCTCGGCCGAAATAGCGACAATGATCGCCGCTATTTCGTCACGCCCGATCAGGTTGAGCGCGGTGTGAGCTTCCGGCTGCGACGCGGCTCCAGCCCGGTTTTCCGGACCGTTATGGTCACCGGTGCTCCGGCCAGCGCGCCGCGTCCGGCCAGCGAAAAGCTGTCGGCCAGCAAGCGGCTGCGGACCTTGCAGGGTGGACGGGTGAACCTTGCTGATCTGACGCAAGGCGATCAGCTGGTGGTGACGCTGACGCTGACGCCTCGCGAACGCCGCAACAATCCGATTATTGTGGCCGACCTGCTGCCTGCCGGCTTCGAGATCGAGACCGTTCTGCGGCCGGCTGACGGCAATCGCGAATATGGCCCGGACGGCGCCTTTGCCTGGATCGGTGAAATCGATGCGGCGGAAACCGCAGAGGCGCGGGACGATCGCTTTGTCGCCGCCATCGATGTCGTCAACGAAGACCGCACGCTGGCTTACGTCGTTCGCGCTGTCACGCCTGGGACATTCACGATGCCCGGCGTGGTTGCCGAAGACATGTACCGCCCGGATGTGTTCGCGCGGTCGGCGGCGTCTGAGATCACCATCGCGCCACAAGTCTCCGGAGCGGACGGTACGCGATGATCTGGCTCAAGCGGCTGGCGGCGCTGATAGCAGTGTCGCTGGTCGCCATCTTCGTCCTCGACAAGCTTTTCCCACCGCCGATTGACCGCGGGCGCGATGTTTCGGTGATGATTTCCGATCGCGATGACCGGCCGCTGCGGGCCATCTCGCGTGACAATGGTTCCTGGCGATTTGCAGCAGATCTCGATGAGATCGATCCGGTCTTTATTGAGGCCTTGCTTGAGGTCGAGGACAAACGTTTCTGGTCGCATGGCGGCGTGGATTGGATGGGCATGGTGCGCGCCGTCACCAGCTCGGCGCAGGCCGGGCGAGTGGTCTCGGGTGGCTCGACCATCACCATGCAGACGGCGCGCTTGCTGGAACCAAGACCGAACCGGACTGTCGGTGCCAAGCTGGCTGAGATGTGGCGGGCGCATCAATTGGAATGGCGCCTGAGCAAGCGGGAAATCCTCGAGCTCTACCTGACGCTGACGCCCTATGGCGGCAATCTGGAAGGCATCCGCGCCGCCAGCTGGCGCTATTTCGGGCGTGAACCCAATCGCCTGTCGGACGATCAGATCGCGCTGCTCATCGCCTTGCCGCAATCTCCGGAAGTCCGGCGTCCGGACCTGCGTCCTGAAGGCGCGCGGGCGGGCCGCGACTCGATTGTCGCCAAGCTCGAGCGTCTCGGATATCTGACCGAGGCGCGGGCCGAGGAGGCGCGCGGGGCGCATATTCCAGGTCGTCGTTACGCCTTTCCAGCAAGAGCCTGGCACGCCACGGGAAATGCCGCCGGTGCGCTTGATCGCGATGTGCGCTCAACCCTGGATGCCGGCTTGCAAGCCGAGATGGAACAGATCGCGCTGAGATTTGTGAGTGAGCTCGAGCCGGAAACCCAGGTCTCGATCCTCGTCGTCGATGTTCCGACCCGCGCGGTGCGGGCCGCGGTCGGCTCGGCAGACCGGACACGTCCCGGCGGCTGGCTGGACCTGACATCTTATGCCCGTTCACCGGGCTCGACGCTGAAACCGTTCATCTACGCGCTCGCCTTTGACGATGGCAGCGCCGCGCCGTCAACCCGGATTGCCGACCTGCCCAAGCGGTTCGCGGCCTATCAGCCGGAAAATTTCGACCGCCTGTTTCGCGGCGATGTGCGGATATCGGAAGCCTTGCAGCATTCGCTGAATGTGCCGGCTGTGTTGACGCTGGATCGCGTCGGACCACAGCGCTTTGCCGCCGCTTTGACGCTGGCAGGGGCGCATCCCCGGATTTCCGGGACAGCGACCAAGGAACCGGGCCTCGCCCTGGCGCTTGGCGGGGCCGGGCTGACGGCGCAGGAGTTGGCGGTACTGTACGCGGCGCTGGGCGATGGTGGGCGCGCGAAGCCTTTGCTGTGGGATGCAGATGAGATCGGTGAAGACCACGGACATTATCAATTGATGAGCGCGGACAGTGCCGAGAAAGTGTTGAAGATCTTACGCGAAACGCCGACGCCAGAAGGGCGCATGCCTGGACGTTTGACAGCAAACGCCCCACAAGTCGCGTTCAAGACCGGAACCTCGTACGGCTATCGCGATGCCTGGGCCGCCGGTGTGTCCGGGGATTATGCCATCGTGGTCTGGGTCGGCCGCGCTGATGGCGCGCCGCGGCCTGGTCAGACCGGACGGCTGGCGGCGCTGCCCCTCTTGTTCGAAACCGCCGATCGCGCCGCGCACCATCTGGGCGAGAGCGGGTCGTCCCGGTCGCGCTTGATGAGTGACGTGCAGCCTGACGCGCGCGGCGCTCTGGTCGCTTTTGACGGCGACGCGAAACCGCCCGAAATCCTGTTCCCGCCGCGCGCAGCGGAATTGTGGGCCGGAGCCGTCGATGGCCGGCCCGCCCGTCCATTCGTCTTTGCCGGGCGGGGGGAGGGCGCACTGAACTGGTTTGTCGATGGCGCGCCCGTGCCGCTCGATGCGGGTGGATTGCCGAGCTGGCGACCGCCGGATGCGGGCTTTTACCGGGTCTCTGCCGTTGATCGCGCGGGGCGCACCAGCAGTGTGGATATCCGCGTTCTCGACTAGCTTCGCGGGGCGCTGCCGCACGGGGAGGTCTGGACAGGCGCCGCAAAAAACCTGACACTGGCGTCATGAATAAGACCCATTTTGACGTTCTCATCGTTGGTGCCGGGCTCTCCGGCATCGGCGCGGCGGTACACTTGCTCAAGAAGTGCCCGGGCAAATCGTATCAAATCCTGGAAATGCGCGACGCCATGGGCGGGACTTGGGACCTGTTCCGCTATCCCGGCATTCGCAGCGACAGCGACATGCATACGCTCGGTTTCAACTTCAAGCCGTGGAAAGCCCAGAAGGCGATTGCTGATGGTCCGGCGATCCGCGAATATATTGAGGAAACCGCTGAAGAACACGGCATCAATGCCAATATCCGCTACGGCCACAAAGTCCTCGCCGCGAGCTGGGACAGCGATGCGGCGAAATGGACGGTGACGGTCGAAACCGGCGGCAAGAAGCAGAAACTGACCTGTGGCTGGCTGCATATGTGCGCTGGCTATTATCGCTATGATCAGGGGTTCACGCCTGAGTTTGAAGGCCGCGATGATTTCAAGGGCGATATTGTCCACCCGCAGCACTGGCCCGAAGACTATGATTATTCCGGCAAGAAAGTCGTGGTGATCGGCTCCGGCGCAACCGCGATGACGCTGGTTCCGGCCATGACGGACAAGGCAGAGCACGTCACCATGCTGCAGCGCTCGCCGACTTATGTCGTCTCCCGGCCCGCTGTCGACAAGTTTGCCAATGGGTTGCGCAAGTTTCTGCCGGGGATGATGGCCTATGGCATTACGCGTTGGCGCAATGTGCTGATGCAGCAATTTGTCTATAAACAGACCCGAGTCCGGCCGCAGAAAGTGAAGGAAAAACTCCTGCACCTGACGCGCGAGGAGCTGGGCGATGAGATGGTCGAGAAGCATTTTACCCCGACCTATAATCCCTGGGACCAACGCCTGTGCCTGATCCCGGATGGCGACCTGTTCGACGCGATCAAGGAGGAGAAAGCCTCTGTTGTCACCGATCACATTGAGCGCTTCACAGACAAGGGCATCAAGCTCAAGTCGGGCGAAGAGCTTGAAGCCGACCTGATCGTCACGGCCACCGGGCTCGATCTGCAATTCATTGGCGGCACGGCGATCACGGTCGACGGCAAGAAGCAGAACCCGCATGATTTGCTGAATTATCGCGGCGCCATGGTCTCGAATATTCCGAACCTGACGGCGGTGTTTGGCTATACCAATGCCAGCTGGACGCTGCGCGCCGATCTCACCAGCGAATATATGTGCAAGGTGATCAACCATCTCGACAATGAGAACTATGTCGAGGCCCGTCCGGTCGCGGACGGGGTCGAGCCGGATTCCGATTTCCTGGATTTCTCGTCCGGCTATGTCCAGCGCGCGATGGAACGGTTCCCGCAACAAGGCAAGGATGCGCCCTGGCTGATCACGCAAAACTATTCACGCGACATTTTCCTGATGCGTTACGGCAAACTGGAAGACGGCGCGCTGATCTTCCGGCGTGCGCATGAAACGGTTGATGAAGTTGCTGGCCTGGTGCCGATCGCAGCTGAATAGGCCTGGAAATAGGCGGGAAGCTACTTTTTCTTGATGATTCCGAGCGTCTCATTTCTCCGGTGATACCTGCGTAGGCAGGTATCCAAGGACGGCATTTTCGACCTGTTCCGGACGCCAAGGTCCGTCCCTGGACACCTGCCTTCGCAGGCGTCTGCGGCGAATTGGTACCCAGACTCTCCTTCCAGCGCTCTGCCCAGTATGGTCTGGGCAGTCCATCACACGTTCGCGCCGCTCGAATCGGGAGCGATAAGACCGCTCCCGATGCTTGCCGCAAGATCGCGCGCTGGACCCCACGGACAAGCCCGTGGGGAGCGCTGCTGGGATATGATTCGAATAACGCAGAATCCATTGCGCCAACGAGCCATCTTTATCGATTGCAGGTCGAAGCGAATTTCAATCTTGAACGCAGACGCACTCCGGCGTATGTGGAGCCTCAATGCAGCCTTAGCTCAGTTGGTTAGAGCGCCGGTTTGTGGAACCGGAGGTCCTTGGTTCGAACCCAAGAGGCTGTACCACCCGCCAGAATTCAGCTTCACCCCGATGATCCGCGATACGTGTAAGCGCTCTCATAGCGTTCGAACCCGTCATCCGGGACGACGAAATGACATTTGATCTGGCTGCGCACAAAGTCGGCCAGAACGAAATTCTTCGACGTCAGATAATGCTCGCCGAGAATGGGTTTCACCGCATCCGTTGCTTCCTGCAGCCGGTAATGCGGGATGGTTGGGAAGATGTGGTGGATGACGTGCAGGTTGCCGATATTGTGTGTCAGCCAGTTGAACGGTCCATAATCGCGATCGACCGAGGCGAGGGCGCCTTTCAATCGGGTCCAGTCCTTCTCGTCATAGACCGGCACTTCCGGTGAGACGTGCTGCATATAGGTGACGAAGGTGAGCCAGGCTCCGTAGATCAGGTAAGGGGCGAGAATGTACTTGGCGAAAAAGCCCCAGCCAAAAATCACGCCGAGGCTGACATAGAGGCTGAGGAATCCCAGCAAAGCGGCGAGCCCGAGATACCAGGACACGCGGACTGACGTGGTGTAGAGATCGCTTTGCGGCAGGTAATGACTGCCGGTGATCGGCTTGTATGTGGTCAGATTGCGGATGCCGATCTTGTACATCGGCCAACCAATGATGACGAATATCCCCGAACGGAAAATGATCTTACGAAACAGTGTGTCCTCGCCCTGCCGGGCCGGGCGAAAGACTTCTTCCTGCTTGAAATGACCGGTTTTCATATGGTGCACCGCATGGCTGCGCTGCCAGCCGCGATAGGGCACCAGAATGGCGCCATGGACGAGGATGCCGAAGATCGTATTGACCAGGCGGCTTTTGGCGAACGAGCCGTGTCCGGCATCATGGCCGATCACGAAGAGCGACCACAGCATGGTGCCGATCAGGAACAGGATCGGCCATTCCAGATACCAGACACTCACCTGGGTCAGCGCGGCATAGAGGGCGGCGATGATTAGCAGGTCGAATACGAGGTAGGCCGTCGAGCGCCAGGCATTTGCCTGAAAGCATCTATCCGGTATTGCCGCGCGCAAATCTTGCTGCGTGAAGGGGAGGTCTTGTGTGCTCATGTCTCACTCTGCTCATTCGCCTAAACAGATACGTCCCCTCTACCTGTCTTAGAATTACAGATGGAAAGTTAACATGCTGAATACTGTCGCAGCGTATGTGGGTCGGCATTATCGCCACACTGCAGCGGCGATCACGGTGCAGGACTCACACGCAGCCTTGCCCCAAGGGGTGACGAAAGCTACGAAGCACCCCATATCTGCTGCGGCGCGGCATCGCGCGTCGTTTTATATGGAGACAGGATGTCAAAAGAAGAAATCCTCGAGTTTAACGGCACGATCGTTGAACTTCTGCCGAACGCGACGTTTCGCGTGAAGCTTGAAAATGATCATGAGATCATTGGCTATACAGCCGGTAAAATGCGGAAAAACCGCATTCGTATCCTCACTGGGGATAAGGTTCTGGTCGAAATGACCCCTTACGATCTGACAAAAGGTCGGATCACTTATCGCTTCAAATAGGCTTGTCGCCTTGAGCGATGCAAAGGTTCCAGACGGGTTTGAGCGGCATTTTCGCCGCTCCGGACTGACCGACCCCTGGGAACCGCTTTACTCCCGACAATTAGATGATCGTGTGCAGATGGGTCTGTTCCTGGCTGAGCAGCACTGCAATTCGCGTGGGCTCGTGCATGGCGGCTTGATCGCGGCGCTGGCGGACAATGCGATGGGCTTGTCTTGCGCCACCGCGCTGCGGGCGGCAGATCGCGATCCCACGAAGGGCCTGGTGACCGTGTCGCTCGGGACCGACTATGTGGGTAGCGCCAAATTGGGGGCGTGGCTGGAGATTGATCCGGAGCCGGTCAAGATTGGCGGCTCGATCTGTTTTGCCCGCGCCATCATTCGAGCCAACGGGGCGCCTGTCGCGATGGCGAACGCGACGTTCAAGATCCTATGAGCAAGCTCGTTCTCGCCAGCGCCAGCCCGCGCCGCAAACAGCTGCTGGCCCAGATCGGCGTCACGCCGGATGCGATCAGCCCGTCAGATATTGATGAAACGCCGATTCCAGGCGAGTCGCCGCGGGCCTATGCTGAGCGGCTGGGGATCGAGAAAGCGCGGGCCGTACACGTCGACGGGCAATTCACGCTGGCCGGCGATACGGTTGTCGCGCTGGGCCGCCGCATCCTGCCGAAAGCTGAAACGGACGAAGAGGTGCAGGCCTGCCTCGAACTGGTCTCGGGCCGTGCGCATCATGTCATCACATCGGTTTGCCTGATCGCGCCGGATGGGCGTGTCGCCCACCGCCTCAGCGATACGCGGGTCATCGTCAAACGGCTGACAGCGGGCGAAATCGCGGCCTATCTGGCGAGCGAAGAAGGCATTGGCAAAGCCGGCGGCTATGCCATTCAGGGCCTGTTTGGGGCGCATATCAAACAGATATCGGGAAGCTATACCGGTGTGATGGGATTGCCGGTGCACGAAACGGCGCAGCTGCTGACCGGGCTCGGTTATCGATTGTAGAAGTCGAACTCGATTTCATACTGCAAATGCCCATCGCCCATGGATAGGTCGTAATTCCCGAACCCGTAGACATAATCAAACCGCACCGATTGTGAGGGCAGGCTGGTCGCGTCGCGGCGCCGGATCGAATTTCGAAACTCGAGGATCCGCGTCGGCGTGCCGAGAATATCGCCGAGATCATTGATGGCACCGATCTGGCGAATGTAATTGCCGTTCCGGGAATTCGCTCCGAACGCCATGCCATCGTCATTGCCGCGCCGGGTGACGCCGTATTGGAAGCCGACATTGTCCAATTGTGCAGGCGCGTTCAGGCCACCCGGAGACCCGAGCATGCGCGCTTCTGCGGTGACGTAGAAATCTGTGCGCGAAGACAGGTAGAAACTGCGCTGCGCCGAAGTATCGGCCGCCACCAGGCTGGTCCCGACGGTGAGGGCGAATGGGTCCATGCTGTCGCCTGCATCGAGGAAGCCATTACTATTGCCATCGAAAGGCAGGCGATCCGGGACGCCATCGCCATTGGTGTCAAAGCCGAGGATCATGCTCTGGTCTTGCAGAGGGACGGCGTGAAAGCCTTCTGTGCGCGATCCGGTGAGGACGGGATTTACGCCGCCGGAGCCCTGGAACGGATTGCCGGTCCATGGGATCATCCGGCCCCCGACCGGCACCGTGCCGCCCGTGGCAAAGACATAATTGTCGTACACATCGAAGGTGAACCCGTCATGCACGACGACGCAGCCATAGGTCCGGCAATAGAAGTCAGAATCCAGCCACGAGGCCGAGGCCGCTGGTGCGGAGACCAGCAGGCTCAGTCCCGTGAACAGGGCTTTCAGACTATTCGAGCGCGGTATCTTCATTGCTCGCGGCGGTGCCGGATATGGCCGACTCCTCGAAGGCCAGGTCTGACGTGAACGGGGTCAGCATCACTGCACCCGTCGCGCTTTGCGGCGCGAAGATATTCTCCAGCGTGACGCGGACTTCCGGATTGGTCGGCAGATCCTGCGTGATTGGCAGGCTATAGGTCCGTGTCGCGTCATCGAGGACGACGAGATTGCTGATCGGTTCGGTAATGGTCTCACCGGCATCGCCGCTAATCTCGATCTGGCCGCGCAGGCGTGCGTGCGCATTTCCGGTATTGGCAAGGTCAAACGTGACCGACTGCTCGCCGTCCGGAGACATTGTGAGCACTGCCTCGCTGATTTCCGGATGACTCTCCGCGTCGCCCATGGTCAGGTAGAACAGGCTGGCAATCTGGTATTTCTTCCAAACGCCGGACTGTCCGGCACGTTCTTCCGGCAGCAGGGTCGAGGCGATCAGGGCGAAGCGATAATCGCCTTCCCGCTCAACCCGGATCGGGGCGGCCATGTCGACAATGATCTGCTCGGTTTCGCCTGGACGGAGCGTCACGAAGGCCGGACTGAAACGGACCCAGTTTGCCGCTGACGTGTCGCTGTCTCCGGGCGGTGTGAGCTGGATCTGACCGGCCTCATCAAGCGCCCAGTCCGCGAGGCCGAGCGTCAGGGAGATGGTATCTTCCTGGTGGACATTGCCGAGATTGATGACCTGTCTCTGTCGGTCCCCCGGCTGGACGGAGATCTCGACCGTGGTCGGCTGTAAGCCGATGCCGAAAGCGGAGGCGGGTGCAGCGATGGCGGTCAGCGCCAGGCCCAAAAGCCCATAGCGCAGCGTAGACGTGAAGCCCATTTAACAAATCCCTCATTAATATTGTTATTTTTTATCTACTTACGCCAAACGGGTTACCGGATTGTTTCCATGTCTCATGCACACTGATATGGACAACTTGCGAGAGACAGAACGCTCAGGTAACGCCACCTTATGAAACTGCCGGGTCACAAAAAACGACGCGAACACGTCGCCGCCGATCTCTCGACCGTACCGGGTCGAAAGCGGGCGGAGCGTGAAATGACGCTGGGCGATCATGGCTTCCTGCGCGAGAGTTTCCAGAATCTGCATCAGATCAGCGATGAGATGTGGCGCTCGAACCAGCCAAACCCGCGCCAGGTCGCAGAACACGCGCGGCTGCGCGGCATCAAGACCATTCTCAATCTGCGTGGTGACAGTTCAAAAGGCTATTATCTGCTCGAGAAAGAGGCCTGCGAGGCGGCCGGGATCGAGCTGATCGATTTTCGCGTCTATTCCCGCGACACGCCGACGGTTGAGCGAATCTTTGAAGCCAGGGACCTGTTCGACAAGATCGCCTATCCGGCCTTGATGCACTGTAAATCCGGCGCCGATCGTGCCGGTCTGATGAGCGTGCTCTACATGATCTTCCGCATGGGTGAGCCGGTCAGTATTGCGAAACAGCAATTGTCGAAGAAATACCTCCACATGAAGGAGGGTAAAACCGGCTTGCTCGATGCGTTTTTCGAGGCCTATCTGGCGGCTGAAAAGGCCACTGGCATTGGCTTTGAGGACTGGGTGCGCAGCGAATATGACCGCGAACAGTTGAAGACGGATTTCCTCAAATCCGGACAGGCCAAATTGCGCCTCGATTGGTTCCTGCGCCGCGAATAGTCGCTTTTTTGACTGGCCTTGGTCCCAGATTCATGGGACGGTTCCTCCAAGTGATACTGAGAGGAAAGGGGATCACCTATGAGAAAAGTGTTCTTTGCATCATTGTTTGCGGTAGGACTTGCAGCCTGCGGAGGCGGAAACGGCAGCGCTGCGAAAACAGCCATTCTTGATTCCTGCATGGAAGAAGCCGACGCAGATGCAGAAACCTGCAATTGCATGGCGGATCAGTTCGTTGAGAAGCTTGATCCGAAGCTGCTCGACCTGATCGTGGAAGCCAGCAAGGCCGAGGATGAGGACGCTTACATGGCGTCTAAAATGGGCGAACTTGAGCCGGCCGAAATGGGTCAGTTCATGACCGTCATGATGGGCGCCGCAACTGAGTGCGGCATGGAAATGTAAGGCCCCTGGCCAACGAAATAGAAACAACCCGGACCTGAAAGAACTCAGTCGTCCGGGTTGTCTTTAAGTAGAAAGAGGATGCCATGAAATTCTTCATTATCAACAGCTTCCGACTGATGGTTTACATCGCGTACATCGTCATTATCGGACTCGGCGCAGCGGCGGGCTACTATAATGGCTACGTTCTAGAACAGAGCAGCGTGGAATTGTTGGGCCTTGGCCTGCAGGGACCGGTCGCGGACTTCCTGACGCTCGCTGGACTGACCTTCCTGGGATGGGTCGCAGCCAGCCTGGTCTGCGGTCTGATCGTTACGTTCCTGGACATTCGAGACGACATTAATGACCGTCTCCCGGATGCCCGACGCGACGATTAATCCCGGAAAATCAAGGAGAGCCATATGAGTGGCCTGGAAGTCGCCAGCGTTTATGTCGCGGCCAATATCCTCATTCTTGTATGGCTCGCCTTTCGGGTCGTTTCACACCGATTTCGCGGGCGAATCTCGCTTGGAGATGGCGGGTCTGAGGACCTCGCCGTTGCCATTCGCGTGCACGGGAATGCGTCTGAATACATTCCCGCCATGCTGGTCGGATTGCTGGCCCTGGCCTTTCTCGATGTTCCAACCTGGATCATCCATGCGCTCGGGGCGACCTTTACGGTCGGCCGGCTGATGCATCCGGTAGGCATGACCACAGGGCCAATCCAGCTGCGCCAGGTTGGTGTGCTGCTGACCTGGCTGTGCATGGTCATTCTGTCGCTTGTCCTGCTGTATTTCGTCTTTACTCAGGCGTGAATGACGCCCGTTCTTTCGATTCCTGAAGTCTTTTTAGCCACGCTCGCCGGGGCCCGGCAGGTGGTGATATCCACTTTGGCCTATGCGGTCGCGTTCATTGTCGCCTTTGCCGCCATGGTCTGGGGCGCTGAAGCCTTGCCGGAAACAACGGCGGGATCGCTTGGTTTTCTCATCCTGGTGACCGTTGCGATGGCGGCGTACTGCCTGTTCTCCGCTGCGATCTATCGGCGCCTGGTGCCGCATTCCGGGTCGTTGGCGACGGCGACATGGAAGCTGGTTCTGGCCTGGATTCTGATCTTCGTCATCGCGGCCATCCTGGCGACAGCGATCGTGCTGTTCTTCTCGCTGATCGGATCGAGCCTGGGCGTGGTCAGCGGCGAAGCCGGGCAGGGCATTACCGACATGACCGCCCAGATGCGGGAAAACGGGACATTCTATCCGCTATCTGTGCTGTTCATGCTGACCTTGCTCGGCGTGTTCTGGTTCGGGGTCCGGATGATGCTGTTTGGTGTCGCCACAGCGGCGCGTGGCGCCGTGCACGTGTTTCGAACCTGGGCGTGGACGAAGGGGTATGCCTTACCCATGGCGGCAGGGGCGCTGGTCTTCGTGGTCGTCCCGGTCATCGTATTCGGATACGCAGCTGACGGGCTGACTCGCGCACTCCCTCTGGCGGAAAACACCGCCTTACAGGCTGGATTGGCGGCCATGTTCCAAGTGCCTGCGGCGTGGCTGGGTCACGCATATGCCACTGCCATCTATACGCGCATTGCCCCGCCGGACCCCGCCTCAGCTTGACCCAAGCCCGACGCTGGGGTCTTCTTGATACCAATCAGGGAGGGAAACATGGCGAGACCATTCAGTTTTGACAATGCAGCATTCCACTTTGCGCGGACCGATGGGCCGCCTGGATTTCTCCCCAAATATCTCGCGGCTTACGCCGTCGGGGTGGTCATTCTCGCGCTGGTGAGCTTTGTCGCGCTGCGGCCCCTTTTCGGCGCTTATGCGCAAATGTTCGCCCTGCTGGCGCAAGGGGCCTCGGAAACCGAGGTCAATCGCGTCTTCGGCGACGCCATACTCGGCGATATCGGACGCCTGTCGCTGGGATATCTGCTGATGATGCTGATCTATGCCGGGTTCTGGTCGATGATGGAGAGTGCGGTTCTGCGCCGATACGTACGCGAAGAAGGGTTCAGCATTGGCTGGGGCGCGGATGAATGGCGTATGCTTGGAGTCGGACTGTTATGGATGGTCTCCTTCATCGTCGCCTATCTTGCCTTGATCATTGCAACCGTGGTCCTGGTCATGCCGCTGGGCGCGGTCGCGGATGGCGGTGAAGCGCTGGTCGCGATCTGGATGGTGATCGTGATCTTCGGCCTGTTATTTGTCTGGCTATTCTTCGCGGTTCGCCTGTCACCAGCTGGCGCCATGACCATTCGCGACGAGAAGCTGACCTTTTTCGGTGCCTGGGGCGCGTCCAAAGGGCGGTTCTGGCCAACCTTCGGCGCCTTCGTCGTCCTCGGGCTGATCCTCTATGTCGGCGTGTTCATTCTCTATCTGGTCGGCGGCGTTACCGTGTTTGCGACCTTGATGAGCGGGATCGACGTGAACAGCGCCGAGGCAAATCCGGACGAGGTCCTCGCGCTTTTCGCCAGCCCAGGTGTGCTGATCCCGGTCGGATTGATGTATTTCGCGATGCTGCTCTATCAGGGCTTCTGGCAATATGCCTGGGCCGGAATACCGGCTCTGGTCGCGACCACAGACCCACGTACGGGCGGCATGCACGACGCCGCAGCGACGTTCTGATCAGCGCACGATGTCGCCCTTGAACAGACCGTCAATCTTGGCGTCGTCATAACCAAGCGCGCCGAGAATATCGCGGGAATGTTCACCCATCAGCGGAGACGGGCCCTTTGGCCCGTCATCTGCGCCAGGGAAGCGAATCGGAGAGGCAGGCGATGAGAAGCTCGATCCGTCGCCGCTGGCACTTGGAACCTGCGTGATGCCGCCCGCGGCCGCGACTTGCGGATCCTTGGCCACCTCGGCCAGCGTCTGCACGGGTGCCCAGGCGATCGATTCATCGTCCAGTCGCTGCGCGATCTCAGCCTTGGTGTACTTGCCGAACTCGGCGTCCATGATGGTGACCAGTTCTGCCGCGTTAGCACGGCGTGACTTGCCGGTGGTGTAGCGCTCGTCCTCAATCAAATCTGCCCGATCCATGACGCGGCAGAGTGGCGCCCAGTCGACATTACCCTGGCGCGAGACGATGCAGATCCAGCTATCATCCTTGGTCTTGAAGAAATTCATCAAGGGCTGGATTTGCTCATGCCGCGACTTGGTCGAGCCGATGCGGCCGAAGAAAAGCTGGATGGCAAAATCCGAGCCCATGGCGAACAGAGCGGCGCGCAGGAGCGAGGCTTCGACCAATTGTCCCTGGCCAGTGCGCTGGGCTTTGACAAGCGCTGCACAAATCCCGGCAGCGGCCGCCATACTGGTGGTGTGGTCCCCAAATGCCGTGCGCAGCGCAAACGGGTCCTGGCCTTTCGGCACGGTCAGATGACCAACCCCGGCGCGTGACCAGAACGAGGCGACATCAAAGCCGGGCTTGTCCGCATCCGGGCCTTCGAGGCCGTATCCGGTCAGCGTGCAATAAACCAGTTTGGGATTGATCTTGATCAGATTGGCAAAATCGAGCTCTGCACGTTGCAATCCGCCTGGCCGCACATTTGTCAGGAACACGTCTGCGTCACTGGCCAGGTCCCGCAAAACGGCCTGGCCTTCGGGCGTGCTGGTATCGAGAACGATGGATTTCTTGCCGCGATTGTCGAAGTCGAAGACGGGATTGTCCTGAAAATCGGTGCCGATCGTGCTGAAAAAATTTCGAATGGGGTCGCCCTGTGGTGGTTCGATCTTGATCACTTCAGCGCCCCAGTCACTGAGGATGCCGCCGGCTCCAGGCGCCGCCATATAGGTGGCGTGTTCGATGACTTTGATCCCGTCCAGCATGCTGATTCTCATCCTTTTTGCGCCGCCGCAAAGCGGTTTTGGTAAACCGGGCGTTAACCCACACAGGTCATTTATTCATAAATATGAATCGGTGACAGGGATTACCCCGCGATATGACTGTACAAAGCATGCGTCCAGAGCTCAGCGAAGCCGACATTATTCGGCTGATGAAGGGCGAGACCTCAGAAGAGCGCGCCACGGTGGCGCACCGCCTGTGTCGCCGCATCGCGGTCGATGTTCTGACCGATGATGAACGCCAGTTCGCCGATGAGATTATCCAGATCCTGGCCAAGGATACCGCTGAGCTGGTGCGCCGCACGCTCGCTGTGACGCTGCGCAATTCTCCGCGCTTGCCGCACAGCGTCGCGATTGATCTTGCGCAGGACGTTGAATCGGTCGCGATCCCGATCCTCGAACATTCACCAGCATTCTCGGACGAAGACCTGATCGAGCTGGTGCTGGCCGTCACCGCTTCAAAACAAAGCGCTATCGCAGCACGCGCGACCATTTCCGGGCCGCTTGCCGAGGTTATCAGTGAACATGCCGCTGAGCACGCGGTCGAAACGCTCGCCGGAAACATGGGCGCTGAGATGACCGATCGGGCCATGGAAAACTCGATCGAGCGCTTCCCGGCCAATGCCCAGATGCATGAGAACCTGGTCCTGCGCGACCATATTCCGGTCCACATCGCCGAAAAAATGGTCTCGCTGGTATCCGGCCAGGTGTTCGACATGCTGATCAATCGGCACGAGTTGCCGGCGCAGATGGCGATCGATCTCGCCGCCGGTGCGCGGGAACGGGCGACGATTGACCTGGTCGAGCAGGCGGGGCGGACGAATGATCTGCCGCGTTTCGTCTCGCAGCTGAACCTGAATGGGCGCCTGACGCACTCGCTGATCATGCGGGCCCTCTGTGTCGGGCATATGCCGTTTGTTGAACATTCGCTGGCTGAATTGTCGGGCGTACCGCACGCGCGGGCCTGGCTGATGATCCACGATGCCGGACCGCTCGGCCTGCAGGCGATATTTGATCGTGCGGGTTTGCACCGCAAATTGCTGCCGGCTTTCCGAGCCGCCGTGAAAGTCTTCCACGAGCTCGAGCTTGATGGTGAGGCCAATGACAAGGCGCGCTTCCGCATGCGCATGATCGAACGCGTCCTGACCCAGTTCCAGGCCATTCCGAAGGATGATCTCGATTATCTTCTGGAAAAACTCGACGCCTATGCCGAGCAGGCGAAGCGCCGTGAAGAAACGGCGGCCTAACCGTCCGTTTTCATTCGGAATCCATATTCGACGCCGACTTCATTCAGGAAGTCTGAATCGCGCCAATAGGCGTTCTCTGCGATGACCAGCATGCCGCTACAGGCAGCCGCATCGATACGGTCGAGCAATTCGTCGTCAGCTTCAATCTTGCGGGCATCAACGCGCATGCTGTCGAGAAGGACGCGCAGCGAGTAGCAGAGCGGCGCCTGCCAGGATCGCGAAGCATTCAATGAGACCCGAAATCCGCACCGGCGCAGGGCTTCGATCCCCTCCATCGCATTCTGGTTGGACGGCGTTGCCAAGGCGGCATCATCGACTTCAAGGCAGATTTCCTGTGGGCACAGGCGGGTGCGTGCCACCGCCGCATCGCAGGCCACTGCCGTATCGGCATGGATCAGGGCCGCCATTGGGATCGGCAGAATGACAGGGCGCTCGGTGGTGCGATAGTGCGCATCATGGGCAACTTCTTCGACGCGCTCAGCCATCCACTGAGCAGGAGAGGTGGCCTCACTGCGTTCTGCAGCAAGCGCCACCCGGCCAAAGACCGCACGTTCTTCGAAACGCTTTTCGGCTTCAGCGAACAACAGGACCGCATCCCCGGTTTCCAGATGCATGACAGGCAGCAACCGATTGCGGTTGTGGACAGGGGCTTGGGCGGCGCGTTGGTGATCAGTGAACTGGTGCATTCTGCTTCCGTGACGTTGGGACAAGCACCGTACCTACAGAAACATAGTTGAAATCACGCGCACGTTTGGGTTGTGATTTCGCGCAAATTTGATCGAATTTTTTCGGAGCTCATATGTCAGATCCCGCCACGCCTCGTCTGTCCGCGACCATCTTGCTGTTGCGGGACGATCCGGGGCTGCAAGTGCTGATGGTGAAGCGTCATTATGAAATCGATTTTGCTTCTGGGGCGTATGTATTCCCAGGCGGCAAAGCGCATGAAGAGGATGCCGATCCGGCCTGGGCCGATCTCTGCGACGGTGAGTTCTCAGGTGAGGAGCAGGCGGCGCGGGTCTCTGCCGTGCGTGAGGCGTTCGAGGAATCCGGCATCATTCTCGCCCGCGCAGCCTCGGCACGCGGCGCCGATGCGGCCCTGGTGGGGGCCGATGTCGCGGATGCCCTGGCACCGATGCGCGGCCCTGTGGATCGACGTGAAGCGAGCTTTCTCGAGCTGATCCGGGAAAATAATCTCGTCCTGGCGCTCGATGCGCTGGTGCATTTCGGGCACTGGATCACGCCGACCATGATGCCGAAACGATTTGATACGCATTTCTATCTCGCCGCGACGCCGCCGGGACAAGTCGCCGAGCAAGATGGACGCGAGACGACCGAAGCTGTCTGGGTCGGGCCGCAGGACGCGCTCGACCAGGAAGAAGCCGGCACGGCGACGATCATTTTCCCGACCCGGATGAATCTCGGCAAGCTCGCCGAGACGGAGACAACAGCCGCTGCTCTATCTCGGTTCTCGACCGAGAAAGTCGTAACCGTGTTGCCAGTCATCGGCAAAGACGATGCCGGCGCCCCATGCCTGCACATTCCCGAAGAAGCGGGCTATATCCAAAGCACTGAGCCCTTGCAGCGCGTAGCCAATGTATCGAAGAGCAAATGACAAAGACATTTGGAGACTTTGTTGAACTGACACGTAACGGATCGATCGCCACGGTGACGCTCGATCGCGGCGATGGCCGCAATGCGATGTCGCTGAAAGTGATGCAGTCCTTGATCGATACCGCTGAGCATCTGGCCAGCGATACAGATATCAACGTGGTCATCCTGACGGGCACAGGGGCGTTCAGTGCCGGGGCCGACCTCAAAGACCCGGACCGGGCCAGCCTGCGCGACCGGACGCGGCTGGAGCAGCGCCAGTCTCTGAAACTCGGCCCGGACATGTGCGGCGCGTGGGAGCGCCTGGAACAGATCACCATAGCGGCGATTGAAGGCTATTGCATTGGCGGCGGTGTTGCTCTGGCGATTGCCTGTGATCACCGCATCGCCGCCGAGGATGCGCATTTCCGGCTGCCGGAAATCCCGCTCGGCATGAATATGAGCTGGCAGAGCAATCCGCGAACTGTCACTTTGGTCGGACCTTCGCGGGCGAAACTGTTCACGATCTTGGGTGAAGCGTGCCCGGCACGCCAGGCGCTCGATTGGGGACTGGCGGATGAGGTTACGGCATCCGGCGAGGCATTGAAGGCGGCGCAGGCACTGGCTGAACGCTATGCCAAAGTGCCGCCCATTGCACTGCGCATGACCAAACAGGCGATGAATGTTGCGGCGTCACCGCTTGGCTATGCCACCAGTTTCATGGACCGTGATCAGTTCGCCTATGCCGCGACTACGGACGACCAGGCCGAAGCGGTCCGCGCATTCCTGGAAAAGCGCGAACCGGATTTCAAAGGCGACTAGTTCTTGTAAGCGAGCGGCTTCTCGCTCTCATCGAGATCGAGATAGCGGTCGCGCAATTTCGTCTGCCGGCTTTCAAGAGATTGCGCCTCCCCGTCGATAAAGACGGCAATAGGCGCGCTCGAGACTTCCAGCGGATCGCCATCCCAGAGGACCAGATCAGCGGTGTGGCCGCGTTCAATCGTGCCGTAATTCTCGACCTCGAATATCGCTGCGGGAACAGTCGTCATCGCGGCCATGGCATCGTCAAAACTGACGCCATTTGCAGCTGCATTACCAGCCGATTGCAGGACCAGGCGGGCCTGATGGCTATTGCTGCCAAGATGCGCGAACGCGGTTGTCACGCCAGCGTCGATCAGGCGCTCTGCATTCTTGGAGGTTGCGCCGAGTTGCGAGAAGCTCGCTGGCAGGTTCTGGAACGGGTCGATGATGACGGGAATACCCGCATCGGCCAGCTCATCAGCGACGATCCAGCCTTCATCGGCGCCAACAATGGCGAGGTTGAGGTTTGGGTTTTCTTCCTTCAGGTCCATCACCATCCGCAAGTCGCTGGCGCGGCGGGCGGCGATGATCATGAGTTGCTGTCCCCGCACCGCGCGGCCGAAGGCCTGGGCGTCCGCGCGGGTCAGCGTATCGCCTTCATTGTGCGCCATGAAGCGTGCCGGGTAACCGCGTGCATCAGCAAACGCGCCGCGCAAACTGGCCCAGGCGGCGGGTCGGGAGCCGCCAGCCAGTCCGGCACCGTTTTCGCCCAGATCGACATAGACAAAGGCGCGATCGTACGAGATCGAGTCAGCATCGCCGGTCGTGTCCGCGATAAATCCCTGGCCTGCAATCAGCGACGCGCCATTGGCCGGCGCCACGGCGATACGGGTCACGCCTTCAATACGGGTTACGTCAATCGTGGTCGCGGCGGGGTTGAACCCATCCGAGGCCCGCAGCGCGACGGAGAATTGTGTGCCGGCCGCATTCGTATCATTGGTCGAGTCTTCGGCGCCAACTTCGACAATGCCGGTGCGCGAGAAGGGCGAGAAGATGCCCGGGGTGACCCAGTTGCCTTCTGCGTCGATCAGCTCGGTGCCGCTGGGCGGCGCGAAATTCACGCCGAGGCCCGCGACTTCGCCGTTCGAAATGTAGACCGTAGCATTCTCGAGCGTGCCGGCATCGGTGCCGGTCCAGACCTTGGCGTTGACGATGGCAACGTTCTGCGCGGCAGCCCCGAGGGCGATTGCGGCGCTCGCAGCCGCGGAAAGAAGAATCTTGCGGATCATTTCAGTTCTCCTTCACCGGGCTGTCCAAGTTCGAAATCCATGACCGGGGTCACGTCCGGATTGCCGCGATCATACATCAGCGCGCCGTCGACAAAGACTTTCTCGGCCTGGGTGTAGACGCTGAACGGGTCGCCGGACCAGAGCACGACATCGGCGTCTTTCCCGGCTTCCAGCGATCCGGTCTGATCGAACACGCCAAGCGATTTGGCTGGATTGGCGCTGAGCCATTGCCAGGCATCGGCGTCGGATATCTCAATCCCGGCGCGGCGGCCATCGCTAAGCGCTTTGGAGGCTTCCTGGTTCAGACGCTGAATGCCGATATCATCATCCGAGTGCACGATGGCACAGGCGCCGGCCTTGTGGACCATTGGGATATTCTCGCGGACGCCATCATAGGCTTCCATCTTGAAGCCCCACCAGTCCGCCCACATGGCGGAACAGGCGCCATATTCGGCCAGCTTGTCAGCAATCTTGTAGCTCTCCACGGCGTGGTGGAAGCTGGTGACCTTGTAGCCAAACTCCTGGCTCATATCCATGATCTGCGCCATTTCGTCGGCGCGATAGCAGTGCATGTGGACAAGGATGTCGCCGTTCAACACACCCATCAGCGTGTCGAGTTCAAGGTCGCGAGCGGGCGGATCGCCGCCTTCATCCGCATACTTGTCCCATTTGCGCTTATATTCGACCGCCTTCGCCCAGGCGGTGCGATAGCCGGCAACATTGCCCATGCGGGAATAGGGCGCGCCGCCGGGGAAGCGTCCGCCGCCATAGCCATATACGCGCTTCGGATTCTCACCGCAGGCCATTTTCAGCGTGTAGGGCGCATCCGGGAACTTCATGCCCTGGACGGTTCGTGCCGGGACATTTTTCAAAGTCACACCGCGGCCACCAAACAGGTTGGCGGAACCAGGCAGGATCTGCATTGAAGTGACGCCGCCGGCAAGCGCGCGGGGGAAACCCGGGTCTTGTGGCCAGATGCCATGCTCGGCCCAGACCTCTGCGGTCACCGGGGCGCTGATTTCATTGCCATCGCCATGGGCGCTGACGCTCGGGCTCGGATAGACGCCGAGATGGCTGTGATTGTCGATAATGCCCGGGGTCACCCACTTGCCGCTGGCATCAATGACCGTGGCGCCGTCTGGTGCCCCGATATCTTCAGCGACTTCTGAAATCTTGCCATCAACGAGAAGAACATCGCCATTCTCGATCTGGCCGCCAATGCCGTCCAGAACGGTCGCGTCTTTCAGCAAGGTGACGGTCGACGGATATGGGGCATAGGTAGAGGGGAAGGGGTTGCGATCAATCTCGACTTTGTCGCCATTGCTCGACGTATCATCGCCGCCTCCGCCACCACATCCGGCCAGCGCCAGAGCGGCTGAGCCGAGGACAAAGAACAGTTTTTTCATCACTTACCCCGCAAATCACTATCGCGGGCAAGTGTGTTGCTTTTCTTCAGCTTGGCAAGGGGAAACTTGCTACGCCCAGAGCGGTTTCACGCAATTTTCGACCGAAGTGTCCAGTTCGAATGTGATCGGCGTTGAGGCCCGTTCCCGATCCTGCGATTGCAGGGCTTTGTGCAGGCTCGCAAAGGCGGCTTTGCTCAGCGAGACTGGGCCAATTCCGTTGAGTGCCGAAGGCGAGAGATTCATGTTCTGTCGCAGGAAAGCGTTGGTGTAGATCGCGTTCGTATTGACCAAGCTTTCCAGCGTCATGAATTCGCATGACAGCGAGACGTTCAGACAATTGGCGTTGCGGATTCGATGCGGGGCCAGTTGCGGCCAGGTCAAACCCATGCCGGGCTTGAGCTCAAACACGCGGGCCTCGTCATCGAACGCGTCGCGATAAGGCAGGTCGGAATCGCGGTTCATGTGAATCAATTGTTCGACATGTTCGGGCGGGGCGAATTCCCGGTCTCTGGGATAGACCCAGAGGCGTTTGTATCCGCGGACCTGAAACAGTGCGACCATCGGAACATCGATGTGATAGCTCACCTCGACGTTCGGAGACGAAATCAGCAGGTTCATGTCTCTCTGCCGCGCGCGGCGCCCGCTTGTATCCTCGAGGCTGCCGTAAATTTCGTCTGCGATGGGTTTCAGATCTGGCAGTTCGAAATTGCTGCGCTGCAGATTGAGCCAGACATCGCCGTGCTTCACCGCATCGACAATGTCCTTGCCGGGCAAGCGTGGCGCGCGGCCCTTGAGCGCCGGCGATTTCCCCGCCTGATCTGATCCAAAACTCCAGATTTCCAAAAGATGCCGCGGATAGTGATCCAGCAGATGTGCAAGCCCGTCATCGCTAAACAGATCGGACTGATCGAACGGGTGATCGGCTCTCAGGATTTCTGTCCCAAAAGCGGTCTTCGCATTATCTGGCCAATATACAGGCATGTCGCATCTCTAGTCAGGCGTGTTGAAACTCACGTCTGAGATGCAAGAACGGGTCCAGTTTCGTGTTTTAGGCGAATTTCACGCCTGTTCCACTATACGTCGAGCTCTTCGGCGAAGTGGGCATTTTCCTGAATGAAGCGATACCGATGCTCGGCTTTCTTACCCATCAGCGTGTCGATGAGCTCGGCTGGCTTGGCTTCGGTAAGCTCGTCAATGCTATCCGGCAGCGTGATCCGCGCGAGTGTACGCGTTTCGGGATTCATCGTCGTTTCCTTGAGCTGTCCCGGGTTCATTTCACCGAGACCCTTGAAGCGGCTGAGCTCGACCTTTTGGTTAGGCTTGAATTCGAGCTCCATCAGAAGCTCCTTGTCCTCGTCATCCATCGCATAGACGGACTTGCCCTTATAAGAGAGCTTGTAGAGCGGCGGCATCGCCATATAGAGGCGGCCACTTTCGATCAGCCCTGGCGTCATTTTGTAGAAGAAGGTGATCAGCAGGGCCGCAATGTGAGCGCCATCAACGTCCGCATCGGTCATGATGATGCTCTTCTCATAGCGCAGGTCATCAATATTGAATCGCGAACCGGTGCCTGTGCCGAGCGCCAGAAGCAGGTCCTGCAGCTCCTGGTTCTTGTCCATCTTGTCGGCGGTTGCCGAGGCGACGTTGAGGATCTTGCCGCGCAGCGGCAGGATGGCTTGGGTCTTGCGATCGCGCGCCTGTTTGGCTGAGCCACCCGCAGAATCACCCTCGACGAGGAAGAGTTCGGTATCGCCCTTGCTGTCGGCGCAATCGGCGAGCTTGCCGGGCAGGCGCAGCTTCTTGGTCGCGGATTTACGCGCGACTTCCTTGGCCTTGCGGCGCCGGGCGCGCTCATCGGCGCGTTCAATCGCCCAGGTCAGCAGCTTGTCAGCTTCTTTCGGGCTGGCGGCGAGCCAGTGATCAAACCGGTCCCGCACGCAGTTCTCGACGAGGCGGAACGCGGCTGTGGTTGAGAGCTTGTCCTTGGTCTGGCCAACAAATTCCGGATTGCCGATAAACACGGACAGCAACAGGCCGGAATGGCCGAGAATGTCGTCGGCCGTGATAGATGTGCCCTTTTTCTGGCCGGTCAGGTCCGCATAGTTGCGCAGGCCCTTGGTGATGGCAGAGCGGAAGCCGGCTTCGTGCGTGCCGCCATCCGGGGTCGGGATCGTGTTACAGTAGGATCTGGAAAACCCGTCTGTTTCGCCAAATCCGGCGGCGGTCCAGGCAATCGCCCATTCGACCTTGCCATCATCGGTTTCAACCAGGCCTGCGAACTGCTGTTCGGTGATCGTGGCCTTGCCTTTGAACACTTCATCCAATTGGTCCGCGAGGCCATTCGGGTAAGACAGCGTCTTCTCAGCCGGGATCTTGGAGTCTTCAGGCAGCAGCTCCGGGTCGCATTTCCAGCGAATTTCAACACCGCGATAGAGATAGGCCTTGGAACGCGTCTGCTGGAACAGGCGGGCTGGTTTGAAGCGCAGCTTCTCGCCAAAGATCTCAATGTCCGGCTTGAACCGGACCGTGGTACCGCGGCGGTTCGGGGCGGGGCCTTTCAGCTCCAGCGGGCCGGTGACCTTGCCGCGCTCAAAGGCCTGGAAATACAGCTTCTTGTCGCGCGCAACTTCAACTTCCATCCGCTCGGACAAGGCGTTGACGACAGAGGACCCGACACCGTGCAGGCCGCCAGCGGTTGCATAGGCCTTGCTCGAGAACTTGCCGCCCGCGTGCAGGGTCGTCATGATCACTTCGAGCGCGGACTTGCCGGGATATTTCGGGTGTTCGCCAACCGGGATGCCGCGGCCATTGTCCACGACTTCGACATAGCCGTCAGCGCGTACATGCACTTCGATGCGCGAGGCATGGCCAGCGACGGCCTCGTCCATGGAATTGTCCAGGATTTCCGCGAACAGGTGATGATAGGCGCGCTCATCGGTGCCGCCAATATACATGCCGGGACGTTTGCGCACGGGTTCGAGGCCTTCGAGGACCTCGATATCTTTCGCGCTATAGCCAGATGGATCAGATTTCATATCGTTGAACAGGTTTGATTGCTTTGCAGCGCCCATAATGGTTTTCTCCCCGTAAGCCCATTCGCCCACTGATTCCAAGGACTTCCATCATGACGAATACGATTAATACGCCGTTAACCCTGCCGTCAGGCGTCGAATTGCCCAACCGGCTGGTCAAGGCGGCGATGACCGAGCGGCTGGCCAGTGCAGGTAATGAGGTCACCGACCGCCTACTGCAATTGTACAAGGCCTGGGGAGAGGGCGGCATCGGCCTGCAGATCACTGGAAATGTCCAGGTCGACCGGCGAAATCTGGAGGCGCCTGGCAATGTCGTGATCGATGGCCCGCCTTCGAATGAATATGCTGTAATGCTCGGAAAATGGGCAGAAGCGTGCAAGGCGGGCGGCGGAAAGGTCGTCATGCAGCTCAGTCATGCCGGGCGTCAGACGCAGAAAATGGTCAATCCGACGCCAGATGCGCCGAGCGCGATCGCGGTTGATTTGCCTGGCGGACAGTTCGGCACACCGCGGGCGATGACGGCGGACGATATCGAGCGCCTGATCGAGAAATACGCCATCGCCACCAAGGCGGCCCGAGCGGCGGGCTTTGACGGCGTGCAGATTCACTCGGCGCACGGCTATCTGATGAGCCAGTTCCTGTCGCCGCTGACCAATCAGCGTGACGATGAATGGGGCGGGCCGCTCGAAAACCGGGCGCGGATGCTGCTGAGTGTGCTGAAAGCAGCAAAGTCTGAGGCCGGGCCGGGCTTCGGCGTGTCGGTGAAATTGAATTCTGCTGACTTCCAGAAAGGCGGGTTCACGCAATCGGACTCAACCGCTGTGATCGGCATGTTGAACGATCTCGATCTCGATTTCGTCGAGATTTCCGGCGGCAATTATGAGCAGCCGAAAATGATGGATATGGAAGGTCTCAAACCGGTGCACGAAGACGGCGCGCGCGAGAGTACCAAGAAGCGCGAGGCCTATTTCCTGGATTATGCCAGGGAAGTGCAAACCGTGGCGAAAATGCCGTTGATGGTGACGGGCGGGTTCCGCACGCTGGCGGGAATGAATGACGCGCTCGCAGGTGGAGAGGCCGACCTGATTGGCCTCGGTCGCCCGCTCTGCGTCGATGTCGATGCGCCCGCGCAATTGCTGTCCGGCGCGCTCACCGAGCTGCCGAAATGGGAGAAAACCCTGCGCATCGGGCCCGGAATCTTTGGCCCGAATTCTTCGATTGGCTTGTTCAAGGCGCTGAACGGGTTCGGCATGCAGGGCTGGTTCTATACGCAGCTGCACCGCATCGCCGACGGCATGGACCCGAACCGCAAACTTGGTGTCCTCAGCGCGTTTTTGAAGATGCAGGGGATCGACTCACGCATGGCAAAAGCCTACCACGCCGATCTTGCTGCGAGAGAGACTGTATGAGCCTGCAAATTTCGTCTGCCTTCGATGGCGGCAATATCATCGTCAAGGATCTCAGCGATCCGAGCAATGTTCGCCTCGAGATCGCCCGGGACCACCAGTCCGAATTCTATCAATGGTTCTATTTTCGCGTCACCGGCCCGGTGGGCGAAAAGCTGTGCCTGGTGATCGAGAATGCCGGTGACGCCGCCTATCCAAAAGGCTGGGAGAATTATCAGGCCGTCGTGTCTCACGATCTCGAACACTGGCGACGTGTGCCGACACGCTATGATGGTAAAACGCTCAGCATCGATGCAGAGACCGGCGCCGGGTCAGTCTATGTGGCCTATTTTGCCCCTTATCCGACCGGTCGCCATCGCAAGCTGATCGCGCAGGCGGGCGCCCTTAACGACGCAAGTGTCAGCGTGCTCGGGCAGACGCTGGATGGCCGCGACATGGACCTGATCACGATTGGCGCCCCAAGCGACGGCAAGCGCGCCCTCTGGATCACAGCGCGCCAGCACCCCGGTGAGACCATGGCTGAATGGTGGATGGAAGGCTTCCTCGAACGCCTCGGCGATGAGGACGATGAGGCTGTTAGCGCGCTGCGCGAGCAAGCCACTCTCTATCTTGTCCCGAACATGTGCCCGGATGGCAGC
This sequence comes from Hyphomonadaceae bacterium, assembly GCA_024742355.1. Classification (GTDB taxonomy): domain Bacteria; phylum Pseudomonadota; class Alphaproteobacteria; order Caulobacterales; family Hyphomonadaceae; genus Henriciella. The sequence goes on from JANSYM010000004.1 coordinate 108,810, forward strand.
GCGCGCGGCCATTTGCGGACCAATGCGGCCGGCGTGAACCTCAATCGCGAATGGGCGAGCCCGAGCCTGGAGAAAAGCCCGGAAGTCTTTCTGGTGCTGGAAAAGATGAAAGAGACGGGTCTCGACCTCGCGCTCGATGTGCACGGGGATGAGGCGCTGCCCTACAATTTCATCGCTGGCACCGAAGGCATCCCGGACTGGACCAATCGGCTCGCAGATTTGCAGCAATGCTTCCTGGATTCCTATGTCGCATCTTCGAGCGGCGAGTTTCAGACCAAATTTGGGTATCCCAAGAACAAACCCGGCAAAGCCAATCTGACGATTTGTTCGAATGCGCTGGCACAGCATTTCGATGCGCTGGCCATGACGCTGGAAATGCCGTTCAAGGACAATGCCGACCTTCCGAACGCTGAATTCGGTTGGTCGCCAGAGCGCGCCAAACAGCTGGGCCGGGATGCGGTTGAGCCTATCCTGGCTGTGCTGCCGGCGCTTCGCTGAGCGCCGCCATCGCCGCTTCAATCAGGGCATAGCTGCGAATGCGTGTCTTCAGGCTGTCTGTGATGGTCAGCAGGAACAGCTCGTTCGCGCGGGTTTCGGTTGCGGTCTCGATCAGCGATCTGGCCACCGCATCGGCCGATCCGATAATGCCGCGCTCCGGTGGGATGAGCGGCGCTGCGTCGAGGGCGGATTCCGCTTCTGCGACGCTCAGATAGGGATGGAACTGACCCGCGCCGCGCCCGAGCGCCCAGGCCCTGATCGGCGCGGCGAGGCGGTTGGCCTCCTCGTCGGTGTCAGCTGCGAGCGTGACCAGACCGATGCCGGTATAAGGTTTATGGCAGAAAGGCGACGGTTCGAACGCGTCATGATAGGCATCGAGCGCAGCTTTTGCGCCGCCAGGATTGAGGAAATCGGCAAAGGCGAGCTTCAAGCCCATCTGCCCGGCAAAGGCAGCGGAGCCGGGCGATGAACAGAGCATCCACAAGCCTGGATTGTCGCCGGCCGGGTTGGCGGCGATGCCGCGCGCCCGGTGATCCGTTGGAAATGGCACGGCGCCACTGGCATCCAGCATCCAGTCCATCAGCATGCGCAGCATGGTCGGAAAAGTCTCTCCGCCCGGGCCGAGTAGGGCTGCCGACGCGCGCGGGTCGGCCCCGGTCGCGCGGCCAAGGCCAATCTCGATCCGGCCTGGATAGAGCTGATTGAGCGTCTGCCCCCATTCCGCGACCTTGAGCGGGGAATAATTCGGCAGCATGATGCCGCCAGACCCGAGCGTGATCCGCTCAGTTCGCGCGGCGAGGTCGGCCATCAGGATTTCAGGCGTCGTACCGGCAAAGCTGCTGGCATTGTGATGTTCCTGAACCCAATAGGACCGATAGGACATCGTATCCGCAGCCGCTGCCAGGGCGCGGGTTTCCTTGAGCGCATCCGCGGCGCTCCGGCCTTTGAAAATCGGCGACGGATCAAGAATGGAAAGCACGGGTTTCATCCTCCGTCTTGTGCGCTATGCAGAGGTCAGAAACAAGTTGGAGGACGATATGCGATTTGGTTTCTTTGCGCTGCTTGGCATCGTGCTGAGTGCCTGCAGCGTCGGCGCGGTGCCGACCGATGCCGTTGATCGCGGCGTCGAAGACCGGATCGCGCTCGCCCCGCCAGGGCCGTTGGATCTCACGCCATATCCTTTGCACTACCAGCTTGATCTGGTGCTGGACCCACGCGAAGCGCGCTTCGGCGGAACCGTTGCGATCACCCTGGATGTGACCGAGCGTTCAAGCGGCGTCTATCTGCATGGGCGTGATCTGGTGGTGACCGAGGTCCGGTCGCGGGTCGCGGACGAGCCTGCGCAGACAGGTGTTTGGGAACCCGCATTGGAGTCAGGCGTGGCCTGGCTCGATTTTGGTCAGACTGTAGATCCCGGGGAAGTGGTCGTGGAGATCGACTATAATACCGCCTTCGACGCCAATCTGTCCGGCCTGTTCAAAGTGACCGAGCAGGGCGACGCCTATGCGCTTGCCAAGTCCGAGAGTATCCAGGCGCGGCGGTTCATGCCGGGCTTCGACCAACCCGCCTTCAAGGCGCCGTTCGATATCACGCTGACCGTCCCGGAAACCGATTCCGCAATCAGCAATGCCCCGGAAGCGTCGGTCGAGCTGCTCGGCGACGGTCTGAAGAAGATCACGTTTGAAACCACGCGCCCTCTGCCGACCTATTTGCTGTCTCTGGCCGTGGGCAGCTTTGACGTCGTCGATGCCGGCATGATCCCGCCAAATGACGTCCGATCCGAGCCGATCCCGTTGCGCGGTTTTGCCCGGCGCGGAAAGGGAAGTGAACTCGGCCTCGCGCTCGAAACCGCGCCGGAGCTGGTGCGAATCTTCGAGGAGGCCTTGCAACAGCCATATCCTTACAAGAAGCTCGACATTGTCGCGGCGCCGCAATGGCCGTCCGGGGCGACTGAGCTGGCGGCGGCAATCACCTATCGCGAGAGCCGGATCCTGGCCGGCGACGATATCGGTCCGGCAGCGCGGCGCAGCCTGCTCGCCATTCATGCGCACGAAGTCGGCCATATGTGGTTCGGCAACCTGGTGACGCCGCCCTGGTGGGATGATCTCTGGCTCAAGGAAGGCTTTGCCAGCTGGGGCGAGGGCGCCAGCCTGTCGGAACTCTATCCCGGCGAAGGCTATGACCTCGACGCCATTGTCGACGGCATCGGGGCGATGGACCTGGACAGCCTCGCCAGCGCCCGCGCCGTGCGTGAGCCGATCGCGCTGAACGAGAATGTCCGAAATGCCTATGATGCGATCACCTATAATAAGGGCCTCGCCGTGATCGGAATGGTCGACGCCTATTTTGGCGCCGACACGTTCAGGCCAGCGCTCGGGCGCTATGTCGAAGCCTATGAGGACGGCGTGGCGGGAAGCCCGGAATTCTTTGATATTATTGGGGCCGAGACCGGCGAACCCGATCTCACGCGCGCGTTCCGGAGCTTTGTGGAACAAAACGGCTTGCCGCTGATGACGATTGTACCGGGCGCCGCAAGTGGCTTCGAAGTCACCCAGTCGCGTTATGCGCCGCTTGGCAGCGCGATTGAAAACGACCGGACCTGGGTTGTGCCGTTCTGCTGGCGCGAAGGGCATGAACGCGGCAAGAGCCGGCATTGCGCGTTGATTTCAGAACCGTCGCAAGTGTTCATTGGTGACCCCCGAGACGGCGCGCAGGCGCATTGGCTTCTCCCGAACGCTGATGGCACCGGCTATTACCGGTTCTCGCTTCCATATGAGATGTGGCAACAGCTCGGCATGGCGTTCGATGAGTTGAGCGCCGGCGAAAAACTCTCCGTTCTCGATAGCGCGGGCGCGGAATTCGCGGCCGGGCGTCTGGATGTTGATACGGTCTGGCGGTTTATCGATGAAGCGGTGCGTGATGACGAACGCCGGGTCGTGCAGGCCGCTATCCGCCAGGCGACCAAGTTTGAACGGCTTGTCGCGGGTGATGACGCTGCCGCTGCGGGGTATCGCGCCGCTGTCCTGGACGTTTTCCAGCATCGCTACACGGCCCTCGATCAACGTGGCGCGGATGATCCGGAACAGGCGATCATGAAGTCCAGTCTCGAACAATTCCTGATCAAGTCCGGACAGGATGAGACGCTTCGCCAAAGCCTTGCGGACGCGGCCGCTGCCTATATCGGGCTTGAGGGTGTGACGTCAGAGCGGGTGCTCAACACGGATGAGTATTTCAACGGCATCGCGACCGGCTTCCAGGTGCATGGTGAGCCGTTTCTTGATCGCTTGCTGGAGGTGCGCACCTCATATGATGATCCTGTATTTGAACAGGCCGTCGCGTTTGCGATTGGACAGAACCGGGATCCGGCACTGTCAGATCGCATTCTGGCGTTGGCACTGTCAGGCTCGCTCGGGACGCGAGAGACGCTCGCAATCGTGCAGGGACAGATGCAGCAAGGCGCGACTCGCGACGCGACCTGGGCTTGGCTGAAGGAGAATTTCGACTCCTACCTCAACATCATTCCCCGCCAGCGCAAACGGTTCACGCCGGGCCTGGCGAGTGCCATGTGTTCACTCGAGGCGCGCGATGATCTGGTCGCCTTGTTTGAAACCCATGGCGCGCAGGTGCCGGGACATGAGCGATCGCTGACCCAGACCGTGGAGCGGATTGAACTCTGCGCCGCGCTGGAGGCCGCGAAAGGCGCTGAAACCCGCGCTTTCTTCCGCGATCACAACTGATCAGGGCGTCTCGGGCTCCGGCGCTTCCTCGGCTGGTGGCTCGGGATCGCGGCGGCCAAACAGGGCGTCGAGAGCGCGGTCGCGCAATTCATCTTCGAGGTCTGGCTCTTCAGCGGGCTGTTCGGCATCGGCGGGTGGCTCGGTCGATGGCTCAGAAGGCGTTTCAGAAGGCGTCGACGGCGCCGTGCTTCGTCCGCCAATGATGTCGCCAATGATGCGCCCGGCATCGCCGCCGATACGATCGCCAATCTCGCTGCCCGCCTGGCCGCGCAGGCGCGCCGTCAGTTCAGCCTGAACCGCCGCCTGATCAATGCCAAACTGAATATTCGACCAATTGCCATAGGCCCGGACCGGGATTGGAATGTCGCCCAGCGCCAGAGTCGATCCGGCGCCCGACGCGCTGATATCCACGCGCGGCGTCAGACTGATATCAAGCGTGCGCGCGCCAAGATCGATGCTGCCGGCACCGGTAATCCCGACCACCGGATTTTCGATGCTCAAATCCGAAATGCTGGCCACGCCATTGGTGAATTCGAGATTGCCGATGAATTGAGAAAAGTCTGTTTCGGCTTCTGGCGAAATCGCGTCCCGAAAGCTCGTAATGGTCAGATTTCCGCTCCGCGCCAGATCGGTCAGACTGGTCGCATCGCGGACCATCTTGGCCAGGTTCAACCCTTTCAGGGCGCCATGATTGAGATCGCTTTCAAAATTGCCATCAAGGTCATTGATCAGCGATTTCAGGCTGTTGCCCTGCGAGGACATTTTGACATGGACATCGCCCAAGCCGCTCAGATTCTGAAATCCTGTCAGCGCGGTGAGCATTTCCTGCGCCGCAATACTGGTCGCCAGGGCCTCCAGCTCCAGGGTCGGCGTCGACCGCGAGGCGTCCAGAACCAGATCGCCATACCAGTCGCCCTGGAAGACACGGAAGCCAGGCGTGTCATCGTCGCGTCGGAAAATGGCTGACAGGCGGCCATCATCGAGGCGGGTGTTCAGCAAGGCGTCCTGTAGCGTGATCTGGTCGATCACAACCGTGTCGGCGGCGACCGTGACGGTTGCGTCGACAGCGCGCAGTCCGGCCAGATCGAAGGGCGTGTCATCCCAGTCTTCGTTCAGGCTGGGCGTCTGGTCCTGTTTCTGCGACCCGCTGCCGAGGAATGGCGTGAGGTCGAGCGTATCCATGGTCAGGTCAGCGACAATACGCGGACGGGGCCCGCGCAGATCTGCGCCGATATCGCCGGTCGCAGTTGTGTCATCCAGCACCAAAGCGGCGCCGCTCAGGTTTGGTGCCATCAGGCTACCCGTCGTCTGGCCTTTGATCGAGACAGCGTTCAGCGACTCGCCTTCAGGCAGCACGGTGCCGAAGGTTTCCAGCACTTTGCGGGGATTGTCACTGCGCAGGTCGAGCGCGCCCGTAATCGCCTGGTCGCCCGCCAGAGACAGGTCACCGGAATAGTCGGTGGCCAGATCTGCGCTGCGTTGCTTGAGTTTGATTCCCGTCAGCGCCGGGGCGTTGAGCGGACCGGTTACGTCGGCGCTAAGATCGACATCGCCCATGAGCGCGAGGAGCGGGATCAAGGCATGACCGGGCTTCAACAGGCGCTGCGCATCGGCGGCGTTCATGTCGACGGTCCCATTGAGGCTCGGTGAGGCGCCGAGGGTCAGCGCGCCTTTATAATCCAGGTCGAGGCCTGTGGCGCCGAGTTTGAGCGTGGTGAAATCGATCGCTGCGGTGAGGGCGGGGCCGCTGACAGTGCCCTTGGCGCGAACCGAATTCAGCGCACTGGCGACGATGGGCAGGTCTTCGTCGCCAAGCACTGTCAGCAATTGTCCGAGCGTATCGGAGGCAATGTCAAACGATCCGTCCAGCACCGGCGTATCCGCCAGCGTCAGCGCGCCGTCATAATCGATATCGCCAAAAATCGTGCCGAGCTTGGCATCCAGGATGACGGGACGTCCGGCGGTCAGGTCCTGCAAGGTGTCGAGGCGAATGCGATAATCAAAGGGCTGCCCGTTCAGGCGGCCTTTTCCGTTCGAAGAGAGCGGTTGATCAAGCGCCTTCAGCTGGGCTGATCCGTCAAACTCGGTCAAAGCATACTGTTCGCCGGTGACCCAGCTGCGATAGAACACGGACGCATTGGAGAGGGCGGCGCGGTCGATGCCGGTCTCAAATCCGCCGCCGGACTCAGGATCGCTGCCGGGTGTTCCAAACTCCCAATTGACGCTTCCATCGGCGAGCTGTTCCAGGCGCACCGTGGCATCGTCGAGCGTGATCTTGCCGACTTCGACCCGGCGTGACAGCAGCGGCAGCAGCTTGACGGTCGCCTGCAAGCTGCCGGCTTCAATCATCAGCGGGTCGGAAAATCCCTCTGGATTGGCAATATCGGCGCCGTCAATGCGCGCTGAAATTACTGGCAGGATGGAAAGTTTAGGGTCGCCTTTCAGCGTGACCTCACGACCGAGCGCGGTCGTCGCCGCACTCTCGATCTGACTCTTATAGACCGAGGTCGGGATCAAAAAGGGAATGATCACAGCGGCTGCCAGCAAGATCGCAATCAGGGCGCTGAGGATGATCAGGAGACGTTTCATGGGAGGAATATGGCCTTGTTATTCTGTATTGCAGCTGAATAGCTGCAACTGATGTCAAAGTCATGGCAATTGGCGCTTGACCGGGAAAAAGCGGACGTATAGATCACCCTCTCACCGCTTCGGCGGGGTGCCCATGCGCGGGTGTAGCTCAGTTGGTTAGAGTACCGGCCTGTCACGCCGGGGGTCGCGGGTTCGAGTCCCGTCACTCGCGCCACTTCTTACGAAGTGACTGTTTCAACAAATTGTGATCTTCAAGCCGCCACCGAGCGTGCGTACTTGCATCACATGGACTCGATCAAATCGAAGAAATAGTCCGGATTCTGGAACAGCCAGTTTCGGCCTGGATAAGGCGCTTCATCGAACCGCACACCAAGCCGCGCTGCGTCGTCGCGAGCTGCATCGGCGGCAACGCCATGCTGATCAGAACTGTTGGTCACCAGGATCTCACGGTCATCGCGAAAGCTCGATTCCAGATCACGATTGTTCAGGAACGCAGCGACAATATCATGGCGAATGCTCTGGCTATACGCGCGCACCAGATAATTCGATGTGAGCTCGAACGAGGACTGGTTTTTCTCCAGGTACGCCTGGTCTGAGGCCTGGTTCGCGTAGAGTCGGCGATAGAATCGCAATCCGCCAAACGTTCGGATGATCGTCGTTAAAGCGCGCAGACCGACGGTGAAACTCGACGGAGAGTTGAGTGACATGCGCAACATCCCGCGAATCCAGCTTGGCTGAATATTGCTCAGCTTGTCAGCCACGTTCAGGCCATAGTTGACCAACGCGGTTTTGCCGATCCTCTGGCGGTCTGCGCTCATAAGCAAGGCGATAGGGGCGGCCGTGGAAAGGCCGACCAGTGTCACGGAGCTGAGCTCGAGCGCCCGTACAAATTCCAGCATCATCCTGGCGGCGTCCTGCGAAGACTCGACGCGCGAGGTGGCGCCAAATCCGGGACGCACGGGGAAAATCAAATTCAATCCGCGGCTGCTGGCTGAGCGGATCATCTGGGGTGACGGAATGTATCCGTATTCCAGTGAGTGCAGCACGATCACCGGCTGTCCGCCGGTGGGGCCATAGCGGCGATACTCGACGGATCTGCCAGGCGTGGGCAGGGTCAGATGCCGGACCTGAGATTCGCTGACCTCTGGAGTCAGGTCGAGCGGCGGCGGCTCGTTGATCAGGGCGCGCGAGAGTTCGAGCGTCGTCGACACCGCTTCCACCAGACTGCGACAGCTCAGTTTGCTGGTAATCCGGCTGATATGTGTGCGTACCGTGCTGAGCTTGATGCCGCGCATGTCCGCGACTTGTTCTAGATTGAGCCTCAAAAAGACCAATTGCAGAATCTCGATTTCGGACGTGGTCAGATCATACTCAGACTTGAGTTGCTCGCGCAGCCTTTGGCTGATGGACGACAGCACAACACGTGCGGTGTATCCGGTGACCAAGCCGTCATCCAGTTGTGGCCAGATCTTGATATGTCGATTGAGGCCAAACCGGTCTGACAGTTCTACGACGTGTCCAATTTGCACCGACGGACCCTCATCATTCTCGAATGAGAGTGGTTCGAGCGTATCGCCCACTTTCAGGCTTAGAAACTCGGACAGGTCTCTCGGGATCGACGTGACGATGCCATTAATGTCGAGTGTGAACAGCGAGGCGCTGGGTGAGGCAAAATCGCTTTGCTCCGAGATCGGGTCGAGCGTCTCTCTTCCAGATGTCGAGATCATCGACAGCACGGACTGGAATTCGGGAATGGCGGTGGCGTCTTGCGACAGGCGGGACCAATCAAGGCAAGCTTGTGTAAAGCGATCCGGATCTTCGTCTGCACGGGCCAGGGATTTCAGCAACTCCAGGGCCGATTCCGCGCGATTTTCGGCTGGCATATCTACTGGTTCGTCGCCGCCCAAGCTGTTGTCTCCGTTGTGAATCTGTCATTGACGGCTCAATCTACGCAAATTTCGCACCGAATGTGTACATAAAATTGATGATGTGAGGGACCAAGGGATCGGTTTACAGCTTGGCTTGACGTTTACGTCAGATGTCTCTCTCGCTGCGACCTTCTTTGTGTAGAGAGTCATTGTCCACCGGCTCAATCCCCTTTTTGAGCCGGTGGACCATTCGCAGATTTTCCGAGAATTATCGTCTATTCGTGCCCGCGCCGCGCAAGTTGCCAATTCCCTAATGTCTGACCGCAAATTTTCCATACCATCGTGAATTGAATTCAACGCAAGGTTGATATGGTGCGCTCCATCGCATCAAGGGTTTGGGTATCATGCACGACTATTTTCTGGCGCACTTCAATGTTGCACGGCCACTCGGAACGTTCTCGGTTCATCAGAAAGAATCCAAGTATTTTTTCAAACAGCTGCAGGAATTGTTCGAACGTGATCACCTGCATGACGGCTTGCTCTGGCATCGCCAAGGTATGCGCGCTGCCGACGGCAAGGAGCTGAATTTCTTCGAAATTGCCGCTCTGAATACGTCCGGTGACGACAACCCGCATATCTACACGGTCGCCGGATGGCGCGACGCCAAGGACTTGCACAGCTTTGCTTATCGCGATGTCCAGCACCGCGAGAACATGAAGCGTCTGCGCCATTGGGTCGATCGCTCCGAAGGCGCCAATCTGGTGACCTGGTGGGAGAAGCGCGACACGCGCGTATCGCTGGAAATGGCCTGGGATCGCCTGCAACGGTTGCGCAAGGACGGCCCGACGCCGCACGCCTTCAATCTGCAAACGCGGTTTGACCCGCCTATGTTGTCCAGCGTCGCTTAGAGCAATTATTCGCTCATATTCTGCGCGACTGCCGGCGCGGGGGCTTCCTCTGGCGCAGCCATGTACCCGGCTTCGGCCAGCAGCAAGGTCAGAAGATACGTCTCGCCGAAAACCGTGCCGTCATCGGTCCACGATTCGTCAAGACTGTGGGCGTTCTGCGAGATACCGCCGCGACTGACCGTGACCGCGGGCACGCCGAGCCAGATCGGAATATTCGCATCTGTCGATGACGCTCTCAGGTTCGGTTCGACACCGAGGGCGCGCATGGCCGCCGAGGCGTTCAGCACGAGTTGCGAATCGCGCGCGCCTTGTCCGGCCGGACGCTTGCCCACGTCTTCGATCTCAACGGTCATCGCCTCAGCGCTTTTGCGGCGCGCGTTTTCAGTCTCGAGAGCAACGGCCAGCGCGTCGCGAAACGCAGCGTCCAGGGCTTCCAGTTTGACCGGGTCGACTGAGCGCATGTCGACTTCCATCCAGCTTTCAAAGGGAATGGAATTGATCGACGTACCGCCGCCAATTCTGCCAACCGAGAATGCCGCCTTGGCGCCATCGGTTTGCGTGATCGGCTCGGCGCGGGCCGTGAATTCGGTGATCGCTCGCGCAAGCGCCTGATGCGGATGCGCGCGCCCGAATGCACCATATGAGTGCCCACCCGGGCCGTGAAACGTGACGCGGTAGCGGTTTGATCCAACGGCCGAAGTAATCAAACGGTCCTGCGCGCCGCCATCGACCGCGATGAAGCTGTCGATCCCATGATCTCCGCGCAGGAGGTGGCGAACGCCGCGCAGATTCCCGAGACCTTCCTCTCCGACGGATCCGACGAAGACAATCTCGTCGCGCGTTTGCAGATCGTGAGCCTGCATCGCCTCAACTACAGCCAGTACCACGGCGAGGGCGCGGGTATTGTCAGAAATTCCTGGCGCGAAATAGGTGTCGCCGTCGACGCGAACTTTGACGTCCGTTCCTGGCGGAAATACCGTGTCCAGGTGGGCCACGACAGCGATCCGGCGGCCATCTGGCTGCCCGGGACGTAACGCGATGACATTGCCAACTCCATCGATCGAAACATCTGACAATCCCAGATCGCGCAGGCGCTGAGCGAAGGCCTCGGCGCGTGCCTGTTCCTGGAATGGCGGCGCCGGAATCTCGTTCAGCGCGATCATTGTCTCAAGCGTCCGGGCACGGTCCTGCTCAAAATGGCTGATCGCGGATTTCACGCGAGGATCATCCAGAATTCCGGCGATACGGGCGCGGTGGAGTTCCGATGGCGGCGCAAGACCAGACGCAGCCGGGCCAATATCATTCGCGTCAGCAGGCACATCATTGATCGTGCAACCTGTCACAAGCAGCGCCAATAATGGCGCGGTCAGAAAACGAAAGATCATGCTCGGCTCCCCTCGAGACTCTGGTTCGCTCGTCTCTAGCGCAGCCGGATCGATTTGTCTGGTCAGGACTGCGTGTCGCCGTATCAGATCACTGGATTGCCGCGCGCAGGGCTGTGTGAAACGCATCTGGCTGGTCGAGCATGATGAAATGCAGGGCATCATCGACGCCGATGACCGTGCCGTCGGCCAGTGGGGCGTACAGATCGCGGTAGAACGTTTCGTTCCGGGCCATATTCGGAATGTTGTCATCGCGCGCAAAAATGACGGTTGTCGGCACTTTGATATTGGCGATCTCGGATCGCAGATCAGTGACGAGGACTTCAGACATGGCCTGCGCCATCACTGCGCGATCGCTCTGCATGGACCAATCGAGGGCCAGCGCGCGGTCGGCGTCATCCTTGACCAGACTGGCGAGAGCGGCGTCCTGACTGGCTTCAAACTCCGCTTCAGGCTGAGCGAGCAAGGTGGCCTTCATAATCGCCGAAACCGGGCGAATGCTGTCCGCGGTCGCGGTCTCATCCATCAGGACGGAGAAGAAGGGTAGCACATCGACAATCACGACCGCGTTCAGATGCGCGTCGTCCTGCAGCGCCGTCTTGAGTGTGACCAGGCCGCCCAGCGAGTGTCCAACAATAATGGGGGCGTTTTCGAGCGAGCGCGTGTATCGGGCGAGATCGATTGAAAGGTCGTCCAGGATGTTGTCATTGTCGGCATTTCCATTGGCCGGTGCACCGCCAAACCCGCTGACCTGCACGACATGCAGTGTGTAACTGTCCTCAAGCGTTGCGACGGTGCCATTCCAGACGGCTGCATTCGAGGCAAGACCGGGTACAAGAATGACGTTCGGGCCCTGACCGGTGACCGTTACCTCGAAATAGGGACTGCTAAAGGCGGCCTCCACATCTGTCATGTTGGATGGTGGGCCCTGGGGTGGGCTACAAGCTGCGACACCTAAAGCAATCCAGATAAGTAACAGTATTCGAAGCATTTTAATTCACCTGCGCGGCGCGCGCGACGTCCCGGGTATAGGTTCGCGCCGACATAAGCAACGCGAACACGCTGAGCAAATTGAGGATGAGCATGATCTCCAGCGCTGATCGTAATGGCATCTCGTGACCCGATGCCGCGAAGTGATCGCTGAGCCATCCAACCACGGTGGGCCCGCCGCCAATCCCGATCAGGGTCAGGCAGAACAGCATGAAGGCAGACGCAAATGCGCGCATCCGCAAGCCAACCAGTTCCTGCGACGCAGTATAGGCAATGCTGGCATAGATCAGCCCGATAAGGCTGGGCACGAGGTTCCAGGCATAAGCCATGTTGATCGTCTCGGCATTGAGGAACATCCAGGCAAAGGGCAAGGCGAGCGCGGCGCAAATCGCAATCATCAGGGGGCGCCAGGCGAGGCTGCGTTGAGACAAGCGATCGCACACGCGCCCCAATAGAATGGCGCCAATGCTTCCCACCCCGCCAATCAACAGGCCGAGCGGGATGGCGATGTCGGCCGGTCCGACTTCATAGGCGCGCTGCAGGTGGCTGGGCGTCCAGGCCAGGAACGCGTTGGCGGAGATGCAGATCATTGAGCAACCGGCGAGCAGCCACAGAAAAGACGATTGCCCGCCGATGAAGGCGAGCGTCTCGCCAAGACTGGAGGCTTGCGATGCGCTTTCACGTTGCTCAACAGCGCCGCGCTTTGGTTCGCGCAATGTCAGTCTGACCAGGATGGCCAGCAACAGGCCGGGTATACCGGCGACGAAAAACGCCACCCGCCAGCCAAAGGCCTGATAGACAAAGCCGCCAATCGCAAAGCCTGCGAGTATGCCAAGACCAATGCCGGACGTGTAGATACCGAGCGCAAAGGCGCGTTCTTTCGGGGCATAGATGTCGGAAATGATGGAGGTTGCTGGCGGTGTTCCGCCGGCTTCGCCGACACCAACGCCCATGCGCGCGACCAGCAATTGCCAGAAATTCTGAGCCAGGCCGGAAAGCGCCGTCATGCCGGACCAGACGGCCAGGGCGAGGGACAGGATGTTGCGCCGGTTGCCGCGATCGGCCCAGATCGCAATCGGGATACCGAACGTGGCGTAAAAGGCGGCAAACGCAAAACCGGTCAGCAGGCCGATCAGGCTGTCACTGATTTCCAGCTCGGCTTTGATCGGCTCGATCAGGATGAGCAGGATCTGCCGGTCAATATGATTGAAGGTGTAAACGAGGGTCAGAATGGCGAGCACATAAACGCGCCCGCCAAACTGACCCTCACTCTGGGAGGAATGTGCCGCCATCATCGGTGTCAGGCGATCTTAGAAATCGACAGAAAGCGAAGCGGTGACCGTCGATGGTGCGCCGTAAAAGGCGGAATAGGCGCTGTCGACGCCGAGCTGGCTCGGGGTCACGAAATTGTACGCCGCGACCCGATACTCTTCGTCGGTCAGGTTGCGACCATGCAGGCCGAAACGGTATTTCTCGCTTGGTGAGGTCCAGACAATGCTGAGATCTGCGAGCGTGTAGGCGTCTGGATCGAGCGCGGGTCCGCCATTCGGGAAGAGCGGGTTCACGCCGGCGCCAAAGCCTGGGTTCGCGACGTTGAACAGGAAATACTCATCGCGATAAGACAGGGCGCCGGTGACCGAGATCTCGCCATTCTGTCCGAGATCATTGGTATAGTTCAGCGAGACCTGGCCTTGCAATTCGGGGGTGTTCTGGGTCTCGAACTGATCGGCAATGTTCACGTCTGCCGAGAGAATTTCAGTGATTTCAGCGTCGATGATGCCGAGATTTCCGGACAGGGTGAACAGGTCGTTGATGAACCAGGTGCCTTCCAGCTCGAAGCCGGTATATTCCGAAGCCCCGGCATTAAAGACGGATGAAACAAAGGTGTCATTGACGCCGTCATTGTCAGAGTCCGCACCGCTCTGAACGGTGATCTGCTGATCGGTATACTCGGCAAAGAAGATCGCCGCATTCAGGCTGAGGGCATTGTCGAAGAAGGAGCCCTTGGCGCCAATCTCATAACTGTCGACAAATTCCGGCCCGAAGCCCTGTTCTGACAGGCCCAGCGGGTCGAGGTCCGCGCGGGCGCGCGGGTCGAACCCGCCCGCTTTGAAACCTTGCGCATAGGTCGCGTACAGATTGACGTTGTCCGTCGGCTTGTATGACAGCGAGACACGCGGTGTGAACTCTTCGTCCGAGCGGGTCAGCCCCTGGAAGTCGGTCTGCGTCACGAACAGCGCTGACGCGGTGTTCGAGCTGTCGAAGGAACCAGATCCAAGGCCGAGCCAGAGTTCGCGCAGGACATCCGCTGTTGTCTCATCCTTGGTGAAGCGGCCCCCAACAGTGAGCGCCCACTGGTCGGTGAAGTCATAGGTGAAGTCGCCATAGACCGAAAAATTCTCTTTCTGCTGATCGCCGGCCTGATACACAGTCAGCCCGAGACCGCCGAGAATAACGTCGAACGCGCCGCTGGCATTGCCATCAAGGTAATAGATGCCGGCCACGCCATTGATCCGGTCACCGCTATAGAGCAGCTGGAATTCCTGGCTGAACTGGTCATCCATATAGATGGCGGGTACGTCGAAATCCGGCTGCGGCAAGGCATCGAAATCGATCGGTGTGGTCGTCTCACCTTCGCGATAGGCGGTGATCGATTTCAGCGTTACCGCATCATTGACCGTCCATTCCGCCATCAGGGAGTAGCCTTCGGTTTCAACCGAGTTGGCATCGCCGAGACCGGCGCGCGTGTCGAAGACATTGGATGTGACCGGCAGTGTGCCATCGGCGCTCGGCAACAGGCGATGACCATGCTTGGCATTGGAGTCATCTTCGCTGCGATCATAGGAAGCGCGCACGAAGAAATCCGCGCTGGGCGCCCATTCGGCGCTCAGTCGATAGGCAAGGACGTCCTTGTCATAATGCTCGGCGCCGGTGTTGAGATTGGTGCCATAGCCGTCGCGTGTGTATTTGGCGATTGCGCCGCCAACAGCAAATGTGTCGCTCAATGGGGTCGAGCCAGAGACGATAAGGTCGGCCTGATTGAAGGTGCCGATGTTCACTTTCGCCTTCAGGTCTGGTTCGTCGCCGATCCGGCTGGTGACATATTTGATCGCGCCGCCAATTGTGTTGCGACCATAGAGCGTGCCTTGCGGGCCGCGCAGGACTTCGATTCGATCAATGTCGAAAATATCCAGGATCGCGCCTTGGGGACGGGCGACGTAGACATCATCCACGTACAGTCCGACGCCTGGTTCAAAGCCCCAGAGAGGGTCCTGTTGTCCGACGCCGCGGATGAAGGCAATCAGGGTGGAGTTCGAGCCACGTGCGACTTCAATCGTTGCGTTGGGCGTCGCGCGCTGGATGGAGGTAATATCGACCGCGCCGGTGACTTCGAGGTCTTCGCCACTGAATGCAGAAACAGACAGGGGAACGTCGAGGGCGTTTTGTTCGCGGCGTTGTGCGGTCACGGTGACAGTGCCAAAGCGGCGCGCTTCGTCCGCGTCATCGCCACTGTCTTGCGCCAGGGCCAGGCCTTGGCCTGCGGTCAGCGCCAGCGTCGATGCCAGCCCCATTCTTAGCAGATTGTGTGTCATTGCTGTCCTCCGGCAGAGTCTTTGATTTTGGGGACAGATAGAAGCGTGGCCGGAGGGCAGGCTATGACCCAAACGCTTTTACGGAGTGAACATATTCGCTCAGACTGGTTCGCTATGTGGCGAAGGGCGCCGCGCAAATTTTGCTGGCGTCTCGCCTTTCCAGCGTTTGAAAGCGCGATTGAAGGCGCGGATGTCGGAATAGTCGAGCATCTCTGAAACTCGCGCGACGGAGTAGCCCTTCTCAAGCAGTGTGACGGCCTCGCTCATGCGATGATCATTGACCAGTTGCCGGAAGGTTGTGCCTTCTGACTCCAGGCGTCGCCGCAACGTTGCGACGCTGAGCGAGAGCCGGTGAGCGACGATCTCCTGCTGGGTGACCCCCTGGCGGATCAGATCCATCGAGCGGGCGCTGAATGAATTGAACTCGGACGCTGTGGCATGGGTTTCGAGATATGCGATGACCCGGGAATAAATCCCCTCGGAACTCAAATCAATTTCACCGGTCTTCGACATGGGCGCATGCGCGAGTTCGTGGTCGAAACTGAGTTCATATGCCGTTTGATTCAGCGACAGTGGCACATTCCAGAACTGCAAATGCTCTGGCAGGCTTTTGCTGGATGTTCGCTTCACCGACACCCGCTGCAGCGCACGTTCGGCCAATCCATCGCTCAAACTGTCGAGCAGGCAGTACACTTGAATCAAAACACATTCGCCGATGAAGTCGATCATGTCCTGATCATCGCGCATCGTGTATGGAAAATCGCCATCATCGATGATCAAGGAGACCGTTCGATCGGTCACGCGGACTGTATTGTAGTGTTCGCCATGCATCATGTTGAAGTGCTTGGCGAGCGAGGTGATGGCATCGCAAAGAGTGGTCGAGTGGTGCAGTTGTGTGGTCACAAACGCCCCGGTCTCGAATGTGAGCTTTCGTTCAGACAGGTGCGCCGTCAGATCGTCCAGGCGGCGCGCAACTTCGCCTTCAATCCGAAAGAAATCGATCAGGCTGAGTTCTGGCATCACCTCTTGGTCTTGCCAGTCGCTTCCGAAACCCAGACCTTCGAAAACACGTGCGATATCGACGCCGGCGCGTGCAGCCTCCGCCAGAAACGCCTGCAATCGCGTTTCACTGATTTGCGGGTTGCGTTTCAAGTGCTCTGTGCTCCCGTGGATCGGTCTTGTACCCTGAACGGGTACCATAGGCGGCGGTCCATACCAATCGATCAGTTGGGGCAGACTGGCACAGTCTGGGGCGAGCTCAACACCCGCAACTCGACTGCTGGCGAGGCTGTCATCGCCGAAATGATCCAATTAATGTGAGACCACCGGATTATATGTGGTATCTGGCGCAAAAGTTGAATCGATCGCAGACCGTCAGGGCTTTTGTTTCAACTAAGTCGCGATGAACCAAGTCCTTCTTCGGGAGGATGCTCAGAGTGAGGGGATACCAGATGACTCTGGTAGACGCGGACAATAAAGAAGGAGCCGCGATCGCGGACGCTGGGCCGCAGCGATCACGCCGGCGCGCGTGCTCGATCGCCTATTTTGCTGGCGATGCAACCAACCCCACGGTTCGCCTGAGACTAAAATCATTCCTGCAAAACGATGCTGATGTGACAGGGTTCACCTTTCGACGAAACAAATTCCACAGTGACTTCGTTCCGTTCTGGAACAATGTCGAACTCGGAAACACACAGGATCGCGACTATTTCAAACGCCTGATGGCGATCGTCAAAGCGCTTCGCATCCTGTGGCGCCACCGGGACCGTCTGCGCAGCGTCGACGTCTTATATGCGCGCCTGTTTGATTCTGCTTTTCTCGCTCTGATAATGGCGAAATTGCTCAGACTGGATGCAAAACTCGTCTACGAAATCGAAGACGTCCACGAAGTGTTCTTCCGGAAATCCTTCACCGCCAGGATCATGCGGTTCCTCGAGCGACGCATCCTGGCGTCTGCAGATCTCGTTGTCTTGCCGTCACCCGGCTTTGCAGAAGGATATCTGGTTCCGGTCCAGGGTTATGAGCGTCCATATTTTTTGCTCGAGAACCGCATTCAACTCGACGAGGTGCCGCGTGAGAACGCACCTCCATCACCCCGCGCAGAGGCCTGGAAGTCAACGAGGGATCGCTGGGTCATTGGGTGGTTCGGTACCTTGCGGTGCACGAAAAGCATGCGCCTTCTGTCAGAGATTGCCGAACGATTGGGAGATCGCGTGTTGATATATACCCGCGGATACCCAACCGAGACGGGACTTGATGCGTATATGGAAATCGTCAACCGCCATCCGAACTGGATTCATGAGGGGCCCTACCAGATGCCAGACGATCTTGAGGATCTGTATGGGCGTGTCCATTTTGTCTGGTGCCTGGACTTCCACGATGAAAACGGAAACTCGGAATTGCTGCTCGCCTGCCGCATGTATCATGGCGGATATTTCGGGGCCGTTCCCCTGTTCACTGAACAGTCCCAGATGGCGCGTCATCTGGCGCCGTATTCAATCGGTCACGCCGTCGCGGACCCGTACGTTGATGGCATATGTGACCTGGTTCAGGGGATGGACTGGACGCAATACACGCAGCAGCGCGACGCGATACTGGCGCTTCGAAACGAGCTGTTTCTTGAGGATGGATCGGGCGTGAGAGCGCTGTTGAACAAACTCTCCGATTCAGAAGCCTTGGAGTCTACGCAGGACGAGAGCGCGTCATGATGCAGATCGCTAGGTGACGGGCTCCAGGTTTTTGGGCGCTTCCGTCGGATAGAGATTGCGTGGATCCGCGAGATCCGCGTAGCCACGGGCAAACTCAATCAGGGTATCAATCTTCGCAGGTGACACCAAAACCGGGTCTACGCCGAACGCTTTTACCCCGTGATTCCGCGCGGCGAGGTCGTTTTCATCGGGTTCGGACCGTGGAGACGCTATACGCACCACTTCCGAATCTGATCGATCCGCAAACAGATTTGCCAGATCGTTGATGCGCATGCATTCCGCGATTTGGTTTACCACCTGTACGCGGTGATCGTCACGTTTTGGCGGCGATGCCAACGCGCCAACAATGCACCCGAGCACGTCTTCGATATGAATGAACGCGCGGGTCTGTTCGCCGGTGCCATAGACAGAAATCGGTTTACCGAGCGCCGCTTGCAGCGCGAACCGATTGAGGACCGTGCCGAAAGTCGGATCGTAGTCGAAGCGATTGGCCAAACGCGGATCCCGGCGGGTTTCTTCCGTCTCTGCGCCCCATACTGTCCCCTGGCACAGATCGGTGGCGCGCACACCGTGTTTGGCGGCGTAATAGGCGAGGCCAAGATGATCCATGGCTTTGGTGAGATGGTATTTCGAGACCGGATTGAACGGATGCAGAGACTCGTGTTCGGGCCCTAATTCTCCGGACGGGTCGACGCGGCGAATCCGCTGATAGCCTTCGGGGATTTCATATCCCAGTGTTTCATAACCATAGACGCCGATCGAACCGAGGTGGATGATGTGCGCATCGGTCTGCGTTTGGACCAGAGCCTCAAGCAAGTTTGTTGTCGCCATGAGATTGTTGCGTACGGTGAACAAACCGCCAGATGACGATTCCATGGAATAGGGGACCGAGCGTTGTTCGCCAAAATGAACCAATGCGTCTGGGCGGATGTCCTCGATGAGGCTGCAAATCGACTCGAACGACTCTGCCACGTCTATTTCATGCGAAGTGATCGGTGTGCCGCCTAACTCATGCCAGGCCTGAAGCCGCTCATCCAACGATGAGATCGGAACAAGGCTCTCGACGCCTAGCGCCTGACCAATCCGTCGTCGGGAGAAGTTATCGACAATGGACACATGATGGCCAAGCCGAGCCAGGCGCAAGGCCGTCGGCCAACCGCAATAACCATCTCCTCCAATGACCATTACCCGCATGGTTACAATTGCCTTGTGTTCGCAGTTTCCAAAGGAAAACACTCGCAAGAATCTTGCCATCCAGCCTGGTATTTCGTCCGGCCACTGCAAATGCTCACGCTGGCGGCGTCCCAACCTTATTGGCAACATGTTTCTGATCGCCCCGCAAGGTCAAATCACCCCATTTCGCGTTCGGATTGACAGACGGCGGCGCAAAGCCCTATCCGAAAGCCCGGGCGTTGATGTTGCTGGAGGGAGGATCGGCACCCGGTGCTGTGCTAAACGACCCTGCAAATCAAACGAACGGCTGGCTTCATGCTCTATGATCCAATCCGAAAATTCATTTTCATCCATATCTGGAAAACCGGTGGTGAATCGGTGGTTTCAGCGCTGCGCGATCATTGCCCGCTCTATTTTCGCAATCGCTATGTCAATAAAGCTATTCGTCTGGCTCCGGGCCCATCGTCAGCCTTGTTGGGATGGCGGGCCCGATTGGTGAGCGGTCAGCATTTCACCACGTCCGAGATCCGCCGCGAGATGCCGGCAGAGGCGTTCGATGATGCGTTCAAGTTCACTTTTGTTCGCAACCCGTGGGACTGGCAGGTCTCGAACTATGCATATGCGCTGCAGACACCCGCGCATGGCCAGCATGAGATTATTCGCAAGCTTGGCAGTTTCGACGCTTACATTCGCTATCAATATGAGCAGCGGGCGCCGACGCAGAGCAGTTTCATAGATGACGAGGCGGGCGAACAGCTGGTCGATTTTGTCGGTCGATTTGAGAATCTCGACGCTGATTTTCAGAGCGTGTGCGAGGCAATTGGTGTGCGCGCGGAGCTGCCCTTCCTGAACGCGTCGCAGCGTCGCCGGGATTGGCGAAGCTATTATTCGCACGAGACGCGGAAACTGGTGGAAGAGCTGTTCCAGAGCGACATTGAGCGGTTCGGTTATCGCTGGGACGCCTGATCGGGCGACCCTTGCGAGGCACGCGCTGCGCGCGTTGTGAATGAATATTCTATTCTATAATACAAATGCCGCCCTTGTCCTTCGATGACGATAGGGGCGAAAACCCTCCATAGATTGTCACGAGGGCTGCAATGAGATGACCGAGAAACTCAAAATAGCGGTCGGCGGGCCGATTCCGCGCGATACGATCACCACGCATCTGGGAGAAACCGTGGAGAAGTATGGCTGCGCGCTGTACACGACGGCGGTGCTGTCTTCATGGGTAGATGAAGGATCAGTGGTCTATCCCGTGACCCATGTTCGAAAATCGGACGAGCCTGAAATCAGGGCGATCCTGGAACAGTTCGATCACGTTGACCTGACCCATATCGACTCGACCCTGGACCAGGGCGACGTCATCAATCTCAAATATGTCGACAAGAACCGTCGCAATGAACAACAGACCGGGTTCATGAACCCGCTCTTGCCCGAAGACTTTGAAGACCTTCTCGATTGTGACGCATTCGTATTCGTTCCGATCACCGATTATGAAGTCCCGCTGGAAACGCTGCGTTATCTGAAACAGAACAGCAAGGGCCTGGTCGTGTTCGATGCGCACGGACCGACCAATGGCTGTTCGAAGCATGGCGAACGGTTCCACAAGTTCTGGGTCGATCGCGATCGCTGGTTGCCGCACATCGACATCCTGAAAATGAATCTCGAAGAAGCCAAGTGCAGCTGGTTTGAAGGGGAGTATGGGCCCGACGAACTCGCGGGTGTCGAGCAATTGACCATGGATGAGCTGCCCAAGTTCGCGGCCCATTGCCTCGATCACGGTGTCAAAGGCTTGTATGTGACCCTCGATCAGCATGGCTGCGCCGTCTATTTCAAGGACGAGAACGGCAAGATGCGCGAGCATACGGTGAAACGTGTCCTGGTTGATCCGGTGATCGATACAACCGGCTGCGGCGACTCCTTTGCGGGCGGCCTGGCCTTGGGATTCCTGAAGACCCAGGACTATGTCAAAGCCTGCCAGTACGGAAACTGCGCCGGCGCGTTTCGATGCGGCAGCACCGAGCTCGACGTCTATAAAACAATGGCAGAAGCCGCCGCCGTCATCGACGAAACCTACGGCAGCTGATCGCACGCGTTCAAACAAGGAATTCTGACATGCCACAGTCTTTGAGCGATGACGGCTGGCTCGTCCGCGAGACCGATTTTTCGGCTGAAAAGGCCAATTTCTACGAAACCATTTTTACCGTCGGGAATGGCTATCAGGGAACGCGGGGATCGTTTTCCGAAGGCCACAAGGGCGAATTATCGGGCACATATCTCGCGGGCGTGTATGATCATCATGACTCCTCTGTGATCGACCAGGTCAACGTGCCCTCCTGGTTGCCTGTCAGCGTATCGGTGCTGGGGCAGGCATTAAACGTCCAGAATTGCGAGGTGGTTGAACACGCGCGCGTGCTCGACCTGCAAACCGGCCTGTTGCACCGATCGACGACCTTCAAGGATGCGAGTGGGCGCCTCACCCGGGTTGAAACCACGCGGTTTTGCAGTTTCGCCGATCAGCATGTTGCCGGCATCGAATTGACCGTGACGCCCATCAATCATGCCAGCGAGATTGTCATCGATGCCGGCATCGACGGTCAGCGCTACAATCTTGATTGCCTGCCCGCTTACAAGGAGAAACCGGTCCTGCATCCCGAGATCAAATGGGAAAAGTGGGCGAAGAGCCGGCATCTTGAAACTCGCGAGAAGACGGTCTCAAGCGAGGCCGCCTATTTGAATGCCGTCACGATCGATACCGGGATTTCCATCGGCATAGCGTCGAGCCTCGTTTGCGATCACGAACAAACGGGCATCGACGCCTGGAGCGATTATGAAAGCGTCTCGCAAAAACTGACGGTTCATCCGAAACAGGGCGAAGCCATCAGCGTTCAGAAACTGGTATCGATCTTTACCAGCCGCGATGTCGCCTTCGACCAGGTCGGACCCGCGTGTCAGCGCAAACTCGCTGAGATCAGCAGCGCCGGACTTGCGCAATGCGTGGCCGATAGCGTCGCCACCTGGCGCGAAAAATGGGACGTGTGCGACTGCGTTGTCGAGGGGGATGAGGACGCAACACGGGCTGTTCGGTTCAATATCTATCACATGCTGATTGCCGCCAACGCCAACGATCCGCGTGCGAATATCGGCGCCAAGTCGATGTCCGGCGAGGGCTATAAGGGCCATGTGTTCTGGGACACGGAGATCTTTCTCCTGCCTTTTTTCATTCTGACCCAGCCGGAGACCGCCCGGGCGCTGATGCTGTATCGTTACAATACGCTGCAAGGGGCTTTGGAGAATGCTGCGGAGAATGGCTTCGAAGGCGCACAATTCCCCTGGGAATCTGCCGATACCGGACGCGAAACCACACCAAAATGGACGCATGACGGCCTCAACCGCATCTGGACCGGCGAGGAAGAGATTCACATCACGGCCTGCGTCGCCTATGGCGCAATCAGCTATGTCGCTCATACAGGAGACTGGCAGTTCATGCTCGATTATGGCGCTGAAATGCTGGCGCAGACCAGTCGGTTCTGGGTCAGCCGGCTGGAGTATAACGAAGCGGACGAACAGTATGAACTCACCCGGGTGATCGGGCCTGACGAGTTTCACGAGCATATCGACAATAACGCCTTCACCAACCGGATGGCGCAATGGCATCTGACCCAGTCGGCCAGACTCCTGGCTCAGATCGCGGCGGAGCATCCAGACGTCTATGCCAAGCTCGCGCGTGCGCTCGATCTGTCAGAAGACGAGATCAAGACCTGGCAGGCGGTCGCTGACAAGGTCCTCATTCCTTACGATTCCGAAACCAGCCTGATCGAGCAATTCTCGGGATATTTCGATCTTGATGATCTCGAGATTACCGAATGGGATGAAAACGACATGCCCTGCTATCCGGACGGGCGAGATCATTTCACCCTGAACGATACAATGATCCTCAAGCAGCCGGATGTGATCATGTTGAATTACCTGCTGCCGGATGAGTTTTCGGACGCAGAGAAACAGGTCAATTTCGAGTTTTATGAAAAGCGGACGATGCACAAATCGTCCCTCAGCCCTTCGATCCACTGCATCATGGGAATCGAGACCGGCGATTACTCGTCAGCGCTCAAATATTTCACCCGATCTGCTTTCGTCGATCTGGTCGATAATCAGGGCAACACGCAGGACGGTATGCATATCGCCTCGGCCGGCGGAACCTGGCAGTCCCTGGTGTGCGGCTTTGGCGGCTTGCGGATCAAGAGTGGCCAGCCGACCTTCAAGCCCTGGCTTCCAGACAGCTGGTCTGGCGTTCGCTTCAAGTTCCTGTGGCAGTCCGATCTGATTTCGGTGCACCTTGCGCATGGCGCGATGGTGTTCGAGCTGTCGGATCAGGCGAGTGATGATCTGGAAATCCTGGTTCAGGGTGCGCCGGTCATTCTGAAGCCAGGCATCGCCCAGACCATCGAACTGGCGCCTTTCACTACGTAGACGCGGCGTGATTGAGCAAATCCGACAGGCGCTCGGCTGCTGCCTGATCAATGATCAGTTCGTTGACCAGGTTCATGCGTATGAGTTCCAAAATCGCATCGCCGCGCTCAGCCTGCAGCGCAACGATGACGACGCCGGGTTGGCTGGCATCAGCCGCAGCGCGACTCGCGAGTGAGCGGACATGTTCAATCTGGATCCCGGTCCACATCTGATTGAGGTCGCTCACCAGTGCGCGATCATCTTCATCAAGGTCGTGCTTCGGGATCAGGATGCCACTCAGGTCGCCGACGATCAGCTCGCCCAATCGGCTGGCACTGACCTGGCCGGCATGCATCAACTCTTCGAGCGCGCCGATCAGCGGGGTCTGCGATGACCCAATGCTCGATATCAGCATATCCAACCGGTCCACCAGCGGATCATCGCCAGAGAACAGGTGTGCGTGGCTGGGTGTGTCGGTCACCAATTGCCGGATCGATCGTTGCATATCCGGGTCATAGGCGCGCGGAATGAAAGCGGGGAATCCGGTCATGCTGATCGTCTCGCCTTCGCCGCCATTATAGATATCGTCCAGCAGCTCCGCCAATCGAGACGCAGAATATCCGCGCTGGGTGAGTTTCACGAACTCCGCGCAGACTGGCAGAAACTCGATGGCCTGGGACGGATCGACCAGACGGTGCGAGCTGGCAATGCCATCGACCAGGGCGCGAATGGTTCGACCCCAGGCGACGCCAACTGTGCTGGCGCGGGACAGTAGTTCAGCCAGACGCCCAGACGCGGTTCGTCCGAACCGATTGCGTCGATGCGTCATCGCCGTTTCTGTTTGTCCTGATCCGCTTTCAAAAACGCGAATATTGGGCTGGATGTAACCATGTGCGCTGCAATAGTCCTGCAGCGAATTGGACAAGGCCGGCGGCGCCAGCAATTCGTCCATTTGCTGCATCCACTCGTTCGTGAACCGCTCTTCGGCAAATCGCTCGGTGACGATCAGGTATTTCTCCTTTTGCGCATGTGCGAGCAGCCGAGAGACATGCGGTTGGGACAGGCCGCCAAGCGCGTTTCCGATCTCGATTTGCGACATGTTGTGGCGCGCCCGCAAATAGGCGGCGCACTGCGCCCGCTGATCCAATGGCAAACTCTTTACGTCCAAAGCGGGCTCCAATTGTCATGATCGGGATGGCCGACTGTTGTGAATAACTATTCCGGATAGTCATTTTCATGTAAAGCGATTGTTGCCCAATCCATGTTTTGATAGGGCGCTCAGACACATTGAAACAATGGAGTGCGCCGGTGGCCGCCAAGGGACTGATTTTCGATTTGGACGGCGTTCTCGTGGACACCGTGCCGACGCATTTTGAGGCCTGGTCTCAGATGTTTCATGAGTATGGCTATGATTTTGATCAACGGATCTATCGCGATCACGTTGATGGCAAACTTCGCCAGGACGGCGCGCGTGCCGTGATGGTGAACCATAGCGAAGCCGAGATTGTCGAAGCCTCTGACCGCAAGAATGAGTATTACCTCGAACGCATCCGCGCCGGGCAGTTTGTCGTGTTCGATGCGGCCGCCAAATATGTCAGGCAGTGCAAGCAGGATGGCCACAAGATCGCTGCCGCTTCGAGCAGTGCCAATGTTCAGTACATATTGGAACAGGCTGGAATCATTGATGAGTTTGATGTCATCCTGGGCGGTCATCAGGTCACAAAAGGCAAGCCGAATCCGGAGATTTTTCTGAGTGCTGCGCACCAGCTCGGCATGCCGGTTGAAGACTGTATCGTGTTTGAGGATTCCGAATCCGGTGTTCGCGCCGCGCATGATGGTGGGTTTTTCTGCGTCGGCGTCGTCGATGCAAGCCACGATGCAGACCTGTCTCTGGCGGATGTCATTGTCGCTTCGGTGGCGGACTACAAACTCTGACCATTGCCAGCGCGGGCGACCCGCGTCTCATCCAGAACACAGCAACAATTTCCGTTTCGCCGCAAACGTGGTAGCCCGACCAAAGCATCTTTTGGGAGGATTGAGATGAAATTATCGACTGTGTTGCTGGCATTATCATGCCTGGCGATCGCGAGCTGTGGACAGGCAACGGACACCGACGCCCCGGACACCAGCGCCAGCGCCAGCGCGGAACAGCTGCTGATGGAACAGTTGATTGATGCGCAGCCCGGCGATGTCATCGAAATCCCTGAAGGCACGTACAATTTCAATCGCGGCCTGAGCCTCACTGTCGATGGTGTCACCATTCGCGGCCAGGGCATGGACAAGACCGTGCTGAGCTTTGCCGATCAGATTGCCGGGGCTGAAGGCCTGCTGGTCACAGCCAGCGATTTCACCATTGAGGATCTCGCGATCGAAGATGCCAAAGGCGACGCCCTGAAGATCAATGAAGGCGACAATATCACCATTCGGCGCGTCCGCACCGAATGGACCAATGGCCCGAGCCAGGAAAACGGAGCGTACGGGATCTATCCGGTCCAGACGACCAATGTTCTGGTTGAAGGCAATGTCGCAATCGGCGCATCGGATGCCGGCGTCTATGTCGGGCAGTCACGCGATGTCATCGTGCGCAATAACCGCGCCGAGTACAATGTTGCCGGGATCGAGATCGAGAACACAGTCGGCGCCGACGTTTATGACAATGTTGCCACCAACAATACGGGCGGCATCCTCGTCTTCAACATGCCAGAGCTGCAACAGGCGGGTCGCGTCACGCGCGTCTATGACAATCAGGTCTTCGCCAACAATACCGGCAATTTCGGTCACCCGGGCACCCCTGTGGCGAGCGTGCCTGCCGGCACCGGCGTGATCGTGAATTCCAATGATGATGTCGAGATTTTCAACAATGAGATTTCTGATCACAAGACCGGAAATGTCATCATTTCGAGCCTCTACACGACCGGATATTCTGAGAGCTCAACCAGTGAATCCTTCGATCCGTATCCCGAAGGCATTTACATTTATGGCAACACATTCTCTGGCGGCGGAGACGATCCTGATACGCCGGAACTCGCGCTGGCCCGGGTGATGCTGTTCGGTGAGGATGGGCGCCTGCCGGATATTATCTGGGACGGGTTTTACGACGAAGCCAAACATGTCGATGGCGCCATGCCCGCCGCGCTGCGGATCTGTATCGATAATGGCGATGTCGGTGTTCTGAACGCAAATGGACCAAGCGGCTTTACCGAGCCGTCGACCGATATCTCGGCGTTCGAATGCGCGCTCGAAAAACTGCCCGCGATCGACCTTGGTCGGTCATAGACGTCGCTGAGAATCGAACATGATCCGCATCACTGCGATCCTGGTGAGTCTTGGCTTGATGGCGGCAAGTCTTGCCGCATGCACGCCGGAACGCACCGCCGTTGTCTCGCATCCAGAGCAGAATCCAGAGCGGCTCAGCGCCTGGGGACTGTTCGATGTCTCCAGCGGCGCCTTCGAGCTCAGCGATGGCGTGATCCCGTATGACCTGAATGCGCCATTGTTCACCGATTATGCGCACAAGCTGCGCACGATCTGGGTTCCGGAAGGTGCGCCGGCGGCGGCGCTGAATGCGGGTGGGGTGCCAGACCTTCCGGTCGGCACGGTGATCAGCAAGACGTTTTACTATCCCCGGGCGGGCGGGGACGCTGCGAGCGTCTCGAAAGCTGACGACCCGATTGGGGAATTCAATCCAATCCTCGGCGATCTTGACGGAGTTCGACTGATGGAAACCCGCCTTCTGGTGCGCCGGGAACAGGGCTGGGAGCCAGTCTCTTATGTCTGGAATGCGGCCCAGACCGATGCGGTTCTGACCCGGATTGGCGATGCCGCGCCATTGACGCTGGTTGACCCTGATGGGGAGTCTGCGGATTTCACCTACATCGTGCCCGACATCAACCAGTGCTCCGGGTGCCACGCCCCGAACAATACGACTCGCGCGATCGAGCCGCTTGGTGTGCGGGCGCGGCATCTGGATAAAACATACACGCATGACGGAGGCTCGGTGAATCAGCTGACGCTGCTCGCGGACCGCGGGATCCTGGAAGAAACCGAAGCCGACCAACTATTCGCCAATGCGGACTGGACCGACACGTCTCTATCCGTTGATCAGCGGGCGCGATCCTATCTCGATATCAATTGTTCGCATTGCCACAATCCTGTCGGCCCGGCGGATACGTCAGGTCTGGATTTGACCGTGGACGCCGAAATCGGGCCGGCGTTGGGGGTCTGCAAACTGCCCATTGCGGCCGGGTCGGGCACCGGCGGTCGGGCGTTCAGCATCGTGCCGGGGGCGCCGGATGACTCGATCCTGGTTTACCGCCTGGAGACGACCAAGCCCGGGGCGATGATGCCAGAGCTCGGACGGGCCTTGTCACATGTCGAAGGCGTCATGCTCATTCGCGAATGGATCGCCGAAATGGATGGCAGCTGCGCAAGCTGACAGGGTGGCAATACCCGCTTCAAATTCGAATTGATGGCCTATGCAACGCCGACCGAGCGCGATAGCAAGATAGGTCAGACAAATGCCGAAAAGGGGTAGCTATGTCGGGACTATTGTCGCTCGGAAAGAAGGTCGCACTCAGCTTCGGGCTCATTTCGATTGTCGCTGTGTCCGCTTGCAGCGGACCTGAACCCGTTGAATCACCTGATCCGATCAGGCCGGTTAAATTGATTGAGGTTTCTGCTCGTTCAAATGTGTTTCAGCTCAACCTGCCAGCAGTCATTGAAGCGTCGAACACAAGCGTGCTGACCTTTGAGGTTGGCGGTCGGCTGACCGAACTGAACGTCGTGGAAGGCCAGGACGTTACCAAAGGGACGGTCATCGGCCGCCTCGATCAACGTGACTTCCGCAACGCCTTGCAACAAGCACAGGCGCAATACAGCTCGGCTGATTCCGAGTTTCAGCGCGCCGCGCGCCTGGTGGCGGAGAATGCCATCTCGCAAAGCGTCTACGAACAGCGCCAGACGCAGCGCGATGTTGCGCGTGCGTCCCTGGATACGGCCCAAAAGGCGCTGGATGACACTGTCCTCAGAACCCCGTTCGAGGGTGTGATCGCGTCCGTTGCGGTTGAGCAATTTGAGAATATCGGCCCACAGCAGGAAATTGTGGTTCTGCAGACGACCGGTGCCGCCGAAGCGCTGGTGCAGGTGCCCAGCACGCTGGTCGCGAATGCGGAACGTGTGATCCCGACCGAGACTTACATTACGCTGGAGGCAGTTCCGGATCTGCGCGTGCCGGCAGAGATCCTGTCTTTCTCGACGCAGGCCGATGCTTCAACTCAGACCTTCCCGGCGCGGTTCATGTTCACGCCGCCGGATGAAATCAACATTCTACCGGGCATGGCGGGATCGCTGCATTCGACCATGGAGATTATCGACCCCCAGCGCGCCGGGCGCGACCAGGTGCAGATTCCATTAGGCGCGATCCTGTCCGAAGGCGGTGAGGCGTTTGTATGGGTTGTCGATCTCGAGAGCATGACCGTCACCAAGCGTCTGATCGAGGTCGATCAGGGGATTGGTGAGGACATAGTCGTGCTTTCGGGACTCTCAGAAGGGGAGACCATTGCCGGTGCCGGTGCATCATACCTGTTCGAAGGTATGAAAATTCGCCGCCTCCAAGACTAGGGGCGCGTCATGAGTATCGCAGAATTTTCGATCAAGAACCGCTTGATCATGTTCATCGTGATCATCGGATCCATGCTGGGTGGCTGGTATGCCTATGAAAATATGGGCCGCTTCGAAGACCCGGAATTCACCATTCGCACCGCGGTCGTGGCCACGCAATATCCCGGTGCGTCGCCTGAAGAAGTCGCGCGCGAGGTCACTGATCCGCTCGAGACCGCCATCCAGCAATTGCAGGAAGTGGACGAGATCAGTTCGGTATCGTCCGACGGATTGTCGATCATCAATGTCGACATCAAATACGAATTCTCTCCGAACAAGGAGAGCCTGCAACTGCTCTGGACCAAGCTTCGCAACAAGGTGGCGGACGCATCATCCCAGTTGCCACCTGGTGCGTCGACGCCATCCGTGAATGACGATTTCGGCGATGTCTATGGGCTCTATTACATGCTCACGGGCGAAGGCTATTCCATGCGCGAGCTGGAAGATTACGCCAAACGCCTGCGCGGCGACCTGCTCGCGGTGGACGGCGTCGCAAAGGTCACGCTGCACGGCACGCAACGCGAAGCGATCTATGTCGAAATCTCTCGCGAACGCGCGGCGGCGCTCGGCGTTTCCGTGTCCCAGATCTATAATGATCTCGACCAGCAGAATGCCGTGGTTTCAGCCGGTGACGTCAAAGTCGGTGATCGCCGCCTGGTGATCCAGCCAACCGGTACGGTCGATTCTGTCGCCGCGATTGAAAATCTTGAAGTCTCGACCGCGGCGTCGGGGACCATCGTTCACTTGCGGGACATTGCCACCGTGACCCGGGATTATGTTTCGCCATCCGAGCTGGAGCTGCGCTGGAACGGACAACCGGCGATAGCCATTGGGGTTTCCAACGTACTCGGCGCCAACGTAGTCAAGATGGGCGAGGGGATCGATGCCAAGCTCGCGGCAACGCTGGAGAGCCGTCCGATCGGGATCGAGCTGCATGAATATTACCATCAGGGCAAGACCGTGGAGAAGTCCGTCGCCGACTTCGCCATGAACGTGATTGCAGCCCTGGCCATCGTGCTGATCACGCTTTTGATCTTCATGGGGCCGCGGTCTGCTGTGATCATTGGCGGGGTTTTGATCCTGACCATCGCTGCGACGCTGCTTGTGATGTTCCTGGTCGACATCCCGATGCATCGAATTTCGCTCGGCGCTCTGATCATTGCGCTCGGCATGTTGGTCGACAATGCGATCGTGGTCACAGAGGGTATTCTGGTTGGGATCCAACAGGGGCGGAAAAAACTGGACGCTGCGCGAGAAATTGTCGGGCGCACGATCTGGCCGCTGCTCGGGGGCACGCTGGTCGGTATCATCGCCTTCGCGCCGATTGGCTTCGCGCCCGGGTCTACGGCTGAATTCACCGGTCACTTGTTCTGGGTGATCTTGATATCTCTGCTGCTCAGCTGGGTGTTCGCACTCACCGCCGTGCCGCTGTTCGCCGACTTGCTGTTCAAGGACGGAACCGGCTCCGGAACGTTTGAGGCGGAAGGGCGGTTCACCCGTCTCTATAAGAACTTCATGCGCGCTGTTCTGCGCGTGCGCCTGATTGCTGTCGCCAGCACCATCGGCCTGTTTGCGATCGCGATCTGGGGATTCCAGTTCGTGAAATCGGGATTCTTCCCGGCCTCGACGACGCCTCAAATCGTCGTTGATTACTGGTTGCCAGAAGGCACTGATGTCAGCGTCACAAAGGCCGACATGGTGTCCCTCGAACCGTTTCTCGCCGAATTGGAAGGCGTCGAAGACGTCCAGACGCTGATCGGCGGCGGCGGCTTGCGCTACACGCTCGTCTATTCGCCGGAAAACGAAAACTCAGCCTACGGCCAGTTCCTGATCAAAGCGGAAAGCTATGATGCGGTCGCCGGACTGGTTCCGCAAATCCAGAACCATATCGATGAGGCCTATCCGAATGCCCAGGCGAAAGTCTGGCGCTTCCAGGTGGGGCCAGGCGGCGGGTCCAAGATTGAAGCACAGTTCAGCGGCCCGGATCCGCAAGTGCTGCGCGAGTTGGCTAATCAAGCGAAAGCCATCATGGCGACAGACAACAAGGCCATCGCCATCAAGGATGACTGGCGCCAACAGGTCAGCGTCATCATCCCGGAATATTCAGAAGCTCGTGGACGGCGGCTAGGCGTCTCACGGGAAGATCTCGCCATCGCCCTGCAGACGAACTTTTCGGGGCGCAATGTCGGTGTCTACCGTGAAGCTGATCGCCTGATTCCCATCGTGGCGCGGGCGCCAGCGGTTGAACGCGTGAATGCGCAGGAAATGCTGGGCATACAGATCCCCAGCTCGACAACGGGCCGCGTCGTTCCGCTGGTTGAGGTGGTCGACAGTGTCGACCCAATCTGGCGCGACGCCATGCTGCGCCGGGTGGACCGGCAATGGACGATCAAAGCGCAGGCCGATCCGGCAACCGGAGAGCTCGCATCTGATCTTCTCGACCGCATCCGCCCGCAAATCGAAGCGATACCCCGTCCGCCGGGCTATAGTTTCAAATGGGCCGGTGAGTTTGGCGACAGCGCGGAAGCCAATGGCAATCTGGCGTCAACATTGCCGCTCGGCGTGCTGGCCATGGTTCTGGTTGTGGTCGTGTTGTTCAATGCCCTGCGCCAGCCGATGTTGATTTTCCTGGTTGTGCCTTTGGCTTTGATCGGTGTGGTGCTTGGTCTGGTGATGACGTCGACGGCGCTCGAGTTCATGGCCATTCTCGGGCTGCTGTCGCTCTCCGGATTGCTGATCAAGAATGCCATCGTGCTGGTCGACCAGATGGATCTGGAGATCCGCGAAGGCAAACCGCGATTTGATGCTGTGGTCGACAGCGCCGCGAGCCGGGTCCGGCCCGTGATGATGGGGTCGTTGACGACGGTGCTCGGCGTGATCCCCCTGTTTGGCGATGCCTTCTTCAAATCCATGGCTGTTGTGCTGGTCTATGGTCTGAGCTTCGCAACGCTGCTTACGCTCATCATCGTGCCGGTTCTGTACGCCGTCTTTTTCAATGTGAAAGCCAGCGAAACGGCGCCGGCGACGCTCGAGGAGTAAAACAACATGCTCAGAACATCTCTATTGCTTTCCGCCGCCCTGATCGTCAGCGCATGCGCGACAGTGGAGCCCGCTCGTGAAGAGGCGCGGACCATAGCCTCGGAGCAGATCGCGGATCGCCCCGACTATTGGACCGCGGCGGCGGCCCGCGTGGGCGATGTTGAAACCGGTTGGATCGAGGCGTTCGGTGACCCGGCACTGGTCGCGCTGGTTGCCGAAGCACAATCGAATAATCGCGACCTGCGCGCGGCGGCGTTGAACGTCGAACGGTCGCGTCTTCTGGCACAGCAATCGGGCGCCGCCCTTAGTCCACAGGTCAATGCGACGCTCGGAAATTCCGGGCAGGGGAATTTCGAGGGACAGAGCTCGGACAGTCTGAATGTCGGCCTGCAAGCCAGTTGGGAACTTGATATCTGGGGCCGTATTCGCTCCGGGCAGCAAGCGGCGATTGAAAGCGCTGAGGCTGCCGATGCCGATTACCGGTTCACGCAATACTCCATCGCCGCTGGTGTCGCCCGCGCCTATTTCGGCGCCATCAATGCCCAGCAACAGGCCGAGATCGCGCAGGACATTGTCACAGCTTTGACTGAGACCGCGCGGATCGTTCAGGTCCAGTTCGATAATGGCGTCGCCACCGCGCAGGATGTCGCGCTCGCACAAGCCAATCTCGCCAGCTCCAGTGATACGCTGGAAAGCGCCAATGCCAGCAAGGACAGCGCCGTGCGCGCGCTTGAAGTCCTGCTCGGTCGATACCCCTCGACAGAGCTATTTGTCGGCACGACATTGCCGGCCAAGCCTGCTGACCCACCGGCAGGATTGCCGGCTGAATTGTTGGAGCGCCGTCCCGATCTGATCGCGGCCGAGCGCCGGATTGCAGCGTCGATCGATTCCGTCGATCAGGCCAAAGCGGCCCGGCTGCCCAGCATCAGCCTGACTGGCGGTGTCAACGGTGCGTCGCCGGAACTGTCAAACATCCTGAACCCGGCAAATCTGGCCTGGCAGGCGGCCTCCAGCTTGCTGGTTCCGGTGATTGATGGCGGCGCCCGCCAAACCCAGGTCGAGGTCAGCACCGTCGAACAAAGGTCGGCCGTGGAGGCCTATGCCAGTGCGGCCCTGAACGCCTTCTCGGAAGTCGAGCAGGCGCTCGCCGATGGCGAGACGATTGCGCGCCGTGAAGTGTTCCTGGAACAGGCTTCCGTCGCGTCGGACGAAGCGCTTCGGCTGGCACGATTGCAATATAATGAAGGCGAGATCGATCTGCTTTCCGTCCTGCAACTCGAACAGTCGGCTTTTGGTGCGCGCAGCAATCTGTTGACGTTGCGCCGTCTGGAACTGGATCAGTATATCGATCTGAACCTGGCGCTTGGTGGTGACTGGCGATAGGCTGGACATGTCGGCGCCTAATTCGCGCCCGCCGCCACAATCGCGCGAAGGCGCTGGCGCCATCCCAGGTCGAGGTGTTGTAATTCTCGCAGTGCGCGGTGCGCGTCTTCGCGTTTTTTCTGCGTTACGGCTTCCCACAAGTGCCGAACGGAAATGCCGTGCGACGGACGATGGGCGCAAACGAGAGCGTCGCCGACGCGGATGTCGCCTTCGTGTTCGACGCGCAGGTAGAATCCGAGCTGGCCGCGTTGCCAGAACCGGGCGGGAACCGAATCATCTCCGATCCTCAGGCCGAGCTTGAAGCATGGCACGCGGGGTTGGGTTACGGTGCACACAGCGTCGCCGACGCGATAGCGCGCGCCGATCAGAACGTCTTCATCGCGGCATCCGTTCACCGTCAGGTTTTCCCCAAACTGCGCGGCTTCCAGCACCGGTCGCGCGAGTGCAGCTTGCCATTCGGCATAATAGTTCTTGGAATAGACGTAGATGGCCTTGTCGCGCCCGCCATGCACAGAGAGATCGGCCTGTTCATCGCCCGCCAGGTTTGACAAGCCAGCGAACACCGGCCCGGATGTCGGTGTCTTAAAGATACTGGTTTCCACGGCCTTGCCCTTGTGGGTGACCGTACGCGGGCGACCAACAGCAATTGTAACGATGGTGTCGATCGGGTGCGGTCCTCATTCTGCGTCGTTGAGTGACAAGAGCTGACCTGGCTTCAGGTGAACGGCTGTGACGCCCTGATCCGTCGCGGCCTCGTTCATGTCGGACAGCGGTGCGTCGACCTCGACATAACCAGGTGCGCCGGTCAGCCCGAAATGGATCGGGCTGAGCACATCGGCCCGCAGAAGTTTCGCGGCATCGACGGCCTGTTGAGGCGTCATCACGCGCGGAGAGTACGCGCCCAGAGGCCCCGGGACGCTGACACCATTGATCGGCAAGAACGCCACGTCCAATGGTCCGTATTGTGCGCCGATCCGCTCAAAACTGCCGTGCCAGAGCGTATCGCCGCCGTGAAAAATTTTCGTGTCGCCGCTGACAATCAGCCAACTGACCTGAGCGTCACCGAAGCCATCGCTGGCGGGCAATGCCGTAAACCAGAAACCGCCACGATTGACGGACTCGTTGAGCGCAACAGGAATGACCTGGAAGCCGCGTGACGCAATATAGGCGGCGATCGGTTCATGGCAGATGACGTAGCCCCGATCTCCAAGCAAGTCGCGCAAGCCCTGGGCGTCAAAATGGTCGTTGTGGACATGGGTAACGAGTGCATAGCGCCGTTCTGTATTTGCTTCCGGTTTGTGGAAACCTTCCGGCGCGTCGCCGTTCCAGATGTCAGTCGCCATAGCATCGACGAACACGGTCGTGTTTTCGTCGGCAATCTTGATTCCGGCCCAGGTCAGGCGCTGAACGTCCAGTTTGGAAGGCTGGGCGGAGGCTTGAGACGCGGTCAAGACGATGGCGACAATACTGAAACGTTTAAACCAGGCAGCGATCATGAAGAGTCCTTCTTCTGGGTACGATCCGACACCACGATGCGCGGCGGGCTCTCGGGAGTGTGTGGATGCCCAAATAATAAGTCCAATGGAATATTTCGAAAAATATGATAGAAATTTTTTATGAAACATCTGATCCCATCCCGACTGAGTTTACTGATCGCGGTATCTGAGTGTGGCAGCCTCACGGCCGCGGCTGACAGGTTGGGGCTGACGCAACCGGCCCTGAGCTACCGGCTGTCAAAGCTGGAAGACGCGCTCGGAAGTGACTTGTTCAACCGAACCGGGCGACGTCTGTCGTTAAACGCAGCCGGAGAACGGGCATTGCACACCGCACAATCCATCGCGCGGGATGTTCAGCGTCTGCAAGATGACCTGAACAGCTTGGCCGGACAATCGACCGAGTGCCTGCGACTGGCGGCGCATTGCTTCACCACCTATCGCTGGCTGCCGGATGTGACCCGGCGTTTGCGGCACCGCTTTCCCAATCTCGATGTCCAGGTCAATGTGGATGCGACCCGAACGCCGCAGGCCTTTCTCGACAGGCGGGAAGTTGAACTCGTTCTGACCGCATATCCGAACTCTTTTAACGAATATCAGACAAGGTTTCTGTTCGAAGATGAACTCTTCGCCCTGGTTTCGCGGGATCATCCGCTGGCCGGGACGGGCGAGGTCACGCCGGCAGATTTGAGCGGCGAAAACGTTCTGGTCTATTCTGCGCAGGGATCGCCGGTCATCGACGAATTCATGCAGCCCGCCGGGTGTTCACCGCGGCTTCTGTCAGAAATGCCCTTAACCGAAGGCATGATTGAAATGGCGCGGGCCGGACTGGGTGTGGCAGTATTGGCGGGCTGGGTGATGAAGCGCCACGAAAAGACCGGAATGGTGCGCTTACGTCTTGGTCAAGCGGGTATGAAGCGGCGATGGCATGCCGTGTATCACGCTTCAAACGACAATCCCGTGCTGCATGCCGTGATCGATGAATTGCGAGATTATCCGCGCGAGGATTGACCTCGAGGACCGAGCGCAGATTTTTGTTGTAATGGCATGGTAAATGCCATTAATTGCGGTGTGGAGCAGCGGGAGGCCAGCATGCGTTTGAAGACGTTCATTCAGAACAAGGCCGCGAAGAGTCTGTTCGGTGTGCAAAGGCGGGATGCCAAACGCCGCAAGTTCGAGCGGCAACGCGCGGCGAAGAATGCGCCGCATGTGGTCGACTACTATCACGAGGCCAGCGATCCATACTCGCACCTGATGGTGCAGGTTCTGCCGGAATTCTGCAGGCGGTTTGATGTTGAGCTGAACGTCTATCTGGTGGCGCCGCCGCCAGATTGGGCCGCACCGGAGCGCGAAAAACTCGAAGCCTATGCGCGCACGGACGCGCTGCGGCTCGCCGCTCGCGCTGGCTTGAGTTTCGCTGATTCCGGCAAGCAGCCGTCCCGCGAAAAACTGGATGCGGCGAACGCTGCGCTGTCACAGGCGCTCGCAAGCGGGGCATTTCTGGAGCGTGCCGAGACAATCGGAACGCAGCTTTGGAGAGACCAAGACATCGAGCCTGTATCGGCGAGCACCAGCGGAAACGAGTCTTCGCTGACGGAAAGTACCCAGCGCCGCGACAGCATGGGCCATTATCTCGGCGCGACCCTCTTTTATGGCGGCGAGTGGTATTGGGGCGTCGATCGCCTGCATTACCTCGAAGCCCGCCTGACCCAACTGGGCGCAGCCAAAGGCGAACACTCCTCCGCAATTTTTGAGCCTCCGCTTGCGCCCGCTGCGGCTGCGCAGGCGCCTCTGAAAACTCGCCCCGAACTCCATTGGTACCTGTCATTTCGCAGCCCCTATACGGGCATTGTCGCCGATCGCGTCAAGGCGCTCGCGGATGCGTATGGCGCTGACCTGAAGCTGCGCTTCGTCTTGCCCATGGTGATGCGCGGGATGGAGATCCGGCGTTCGAAGAGTTCGTACATCATGAGTGATGTCGTTCGCGAAGCCGAGCGCCTCGGCATTCCGTTTGGCAATATCTGTGACCCGGTCGGCAAGCCGGTGGAGGATGGCTATGCGATCCTGCACAAGGCGATCGAGCTTGGGAAAGGGTTCGAGTTCGCGCACTCCTTCTTGAGCGGTGTCTGGAGCGAAGGGATCGATGCGGGAAGCAATAGCGGTCTCAAACAGATCACTGAACGCGCCGGGTTGGACTGGGATGAGATGAAACAATTGCGCGGTCAGGACCTCTGGCGCGAGACCGAGGACCGCAATCAGGCCGAGATGCTCAGCTATGATGTCTGGGGCGTGCCGAGTTTCCGCGTGGGTGATGTCGCCGCATGGGGACAGGACAGGTTGTGGGTCATCGAAGACGCTTTGCGGGCGATGGCATCGAACGAGACCGCGTGAACACAGGAGGAGATTGAAATGGACGTCATTAATGAGGTCAGGCCGAGCGATCCGGCGCAAATCAAAGGCATGACGGAACAGGGGCCGGACGGGCCGATCTTCATGGTCAACTTGCTCAAGTTCAAAGACAAGGCCGAGTATGAAGACGGCCGCGAAACCGATCTTACCGGGCGTCAGGCCTATGGACTCTACGGCGCCGCCGTCGCGGGCATCCTCCCTGATTTTGGCGGGCGATTGTTCTACATGTCAGACGTCACCTTTCTGTCGCTCGGGCAGGTCGAAGATCTCTGGGACGAAGTCGCAATTGCGGCCTATCCCGATCGCGCCTCCTTGCTCCGCATGTCCATGTCCGAGGCGTGGCAGGCCGCAAGCGTGCACCGCACCGCTGGGCTCGCCGGGCAGCTTAATATCGAGACGGTAATGCCAAAGGCGGCGCAGGGGCTGCCATGGATGGAGATGTTTCTGAAGGAGATGAGCGCATGATCTGGCTCAAGCGAGGATTAATCGGTCTGCTCGGTTTGGCGGTGATCGCCATAATCGGCTTCAATCTTTTCAAGACACAAATCGCGGAGCGCGCCTTTCAGCGCGCGATCGATCAAAACGCGGGCGTCGATCGCAGCGCCGCGCTGCCGGACGGCTTGCATGTCTATCTTTGCGGTACCGGATCACCGATGCCTGATGCGACGCGCGCCGGGCCCTGCCTGGGCGTTCTGGCGGGGGACCGGGCATATGTTTTTGATGTCGGGTCTGGCGGGACGCGAAACCTTGGCGCGATGGGGTTTCCGCTCGCGAAATTGGATACGGTTTACCTAACGCATCTGCACTCGGACCATATTGACGGTCTGGGAGAGCTTCTGACGCTTGGCTGGATTGGCGGGAACCGGGCAGAGCCCATGCCCGTCAGAGGGCCAACCGGGACCGAAGGGGTCGTCAACGGCTTCAACGCGGCGTATCGCCTCGACAGTACGTACCGCATTGCGCATCACGGCACAGAGGTGGCCAATCCGAACGGATTTGGCGGCGCGCCGGATGAGATCACGATCCCTGCGGGGCCAGGCGGTCAATTGGTCGTATTTGAAGACGATGATCTCAAGATCACCGCGATCCGCGTCGACCATGCGCCGATCGACCCGGCATTCGGCTATCGGATTGACTATAAGGATCGCTCGATCTCGATCAGCGGCGATACGATCTATCAACCGCGCTTTGTCGCGGCCTCCGAAGGCGTCGATCTGATGCTGCACGAGGCGCTGAGCAAGGGCATGGTCCAGACGATCGGCGCGGCGCTCGAGGAACGCGGGTTGCGAAACCAGGCGACCATCTTTGAGGATATCCTGGACTACCACACCGATCCGGAAGAGGCCGCCAAAGCGGCGCAAGAGGCGGGTGTTGACCACCTTGTCTATTATCACATCGTGCCGCAGCTTCCGGTGAAACTGCTGGAAACAGTGTTTCTCGGCGACTCCAAGTCGATCTTTGATGGCAAGATCACCGTCGGCGAGGATGGTATGATCTTCACCCTGCCGGCCGGGTCAGACAAGATCGTGAAATCGAAAAGCTGAGCGGGACTTCGGCGGGCTGCCTTATTGCGCGGCCCGCCGACGACTGAACCAGGTCATGCCGCGCAGACCGAGCCAACCGATGAGGATGAGCAGCAAGGCCAGCGTCACCCGGACATGGACGAACGTGATGGTCGGCCGAGTGATGAACACTTCGGTATGGTTCAGCGCGCCGAACTTGTAGCCTTCGCCTGCTTTCATGGCGGGTTCTAGCGTCATCTCGATCATGTCGCGCAAAGAGCGATACCGCACCACGGCGACACGATCGACCTCGGTGCCATAGTCGCCCAGCATCAATCCGACGCGATTTGACAAGAAGACAGGGTGGCTGGCGCGCTTGAACAGAAGGGGCATCACGACGCCCGCATAGGCGCGGTCCGATGCTTCGGCTTCCGGACCGTCTTTCAGATTCTCCAGGTTCACGGCGTAGAATTCCCGGCCATCATCGCGCGGAATCATGTCCTCGATATTGGCGAGGAAACGGCGTTCGCTGTCATCCGCGCTCTCATAGGTCTGTCGGATCTGTTCCAGCAGGCGTTCGCCTTCTTCGATGGAGATCGGTTTGCCAGCGCCGCCATACCAGGCACTGAACCAGACGAACAAAGCAGTTAGGAAAACAACCCAGGCAATCTTCAGTCTGGTAAGTGTCATGGTGGCCGTCTTTCGCAATGAGGGAATATAATTGCGTTTAGCGTGCCAATAGTTTGAGATCAAGCATGGCGCCGGATCAGGGCGGTGTGTCCCGGATAATCCGAAAGCCGATATGGTTTGACGAAAAATCGACTTCCTGCGGATGTCGGGCCGCCGGGCGATAGCGTCGGCAGAAATTGTCCGCGCACAAGAAAGAGCCGCCCTTCATCGTCTGCGTGCCGGGCCCGTAGGGCGTGTCGGTCAGTTCCCAGACATTGCCGATCATGTCGTGCAGGCCCAGGCGATCCGCGTCGAAACATCCAACCGGCGCGACCCCCGAATATCCATCCGCGGCTGTATCTGCGACCGGGAAGATGCCTTGCCATGTATTCGCGCGTGGGCCGTCTTCGCCATAGGCGCCGGAAACACTATCAGACGGGTCAGGAAGCCCCAGCGACGCCGCGTATTCCCACTCGACCTCGCTTGGCAACCGTCCGCCCGCCCATTCGGCATAGGCCTCAGCATCGCGTTTGGACACATGCACCACAGGCTCTCGCATGCGCTCGTCAATCGAACTGTCATCGCCTTCCGGTGCACGCCAGTTTGCGGATGCTTCGAGACCCCATGGCGCGCTTGTCTCCGCGCGTTGACCCGGGTGGATGAATACAGCGGACCCCGCCCCTTCGCGCCCATCGAGAACGCCTTGCTCGGCGTCCGTGACATAGCCTGTCGCGTCAACAAATGTCGCAAATTGCGCGTTTGTGACTTCGTGTTTTTGAATCCAGAACCCGTCAACATGAAGGCTGAGGGTCGGTCGCTCTTCGGGATAGACGGGCTGCGCCCCCTTGGTGAACTGACCCGCAGGTATCTTGACAAATGCGCCGAGGTCAGAGGGCGCCAGGATGCACGTTTTGGCGGGATCCTGCCCATTGCGTTCGGGTGTTCCGCACGATGCCGCTGTGGCCACAACCGCAAGGGTTAGAATTGCCCGCGTGCTAATCCGCATCGACGTTCGCGATCAGACCCTGGATCACCAATCGGAGGGACGCTTTGGCGCTTTCCGCAGATCGATTCTGGTCCTGTCTCAATTGCCGCCAGGTCGAAAAATCCAAGGTCGCCTCAATCGCGCCGAACAGTTCGCGATCGGAGGTCACGGCCTTCGGCAAAAGGGATTTGAGTGATGACCGGGCGAGCTTCGTGTCGCGCTGATACTGCTCGCCGAGAAAATCGGATTGAAACCGTCGGAGCGCCATGCATACCCGCATCGGGAAGACCATTTCGTACACTTCTGCGCGCCGGTCGATACACTCCATCAGGCGGTCGCGCCACGTCGTCGCCTCATAGGGGGCGACGATCTTGGGCATCACCGCTTCAGTCAGCTCAGCGGTCATTTCGTCATAGATGCTGTCCATGTCCTCGAAATGGCGAAACACGGTGCGCAGGCCGACATTGGCCCGTTCGGCGACACTGACGGCACTGGGTGACATATGACCTTCTGAGATCAGATCAAACATGGCTTCGATGATGCGGCGACGACTGCGATCGCTGCGCTGCCTGCGTCCATCCTCGGTGCCGGCCTCAAGAGCGGGCCAGGGGTTTTTCTTTTTGACCGCTGTACTCACGAGCGTCCCCAATGTTGGTGGCTGTCTGACCGGCAATATACTGCCGACAGCGCAGAAAGGAATAACGGGCGTTGTCGCATCGATCAGTTTTCCCAGATAATGTACTCGTCGCTGTCGTCGACGGATTCGACGATCGTTTTGTCGATCGCGATTGGACTGGCAATCTTGTGCGGGTAGAGCGGTCCAACTGACTCCGCGTGATGGGCGTCGAGCAGAGCTTGCAGTTCAGTGGCTTTCTCGGGTCGCGTTTGCGCCAGATTGTTCTGTTCGGTCGGATCGTCGGCAAGGTTGAACAGCCAGGACTTGTTCTGGCGTCCATCGACCTGCAATTTCCAATCACCGGCGCGCACAACGCGATAGGCGCCGGATGACCAGAAGATTGCGTCATTGGGGCGTTGGATCACCCCCTCTCCGGTGGCTTCAGGCAAAATGTTCTGACCATCAATGATGCGATCGCCTGGCAATTCCGCACCAGCGGCGGCGGCCAGGGTCGGGAACAAATCGATATGTGCGACCGGCGTATCGATGACGGTTCCCGGCGCGATCCGATCCGGCCATTTGACGAACATGGGCACACGAATCCCGCCCTCGAACAACGTGATCTTCCAGCCGCGATAGGGTGCGTTGACTTCTGGCAGCCCAATATAGCCGGCACCGCCATTGTCGCTGCTCAGCACAATGATTGTATTGTCCGCGAGGCCCTCTGCCTCCAGCTTGTCCATCACCCGGCCGACGCTTCGGTCGAGGGCATGGATCATCGCCGCATAGACGCGCATCCGTTCCGGCCGCAGGTCGCCGACGGCCTCATAGTCAGCGCGTGTCGCCTGCAGGGGCGTGTGCGGTCCCCAATGCGCGAGGTACAGGAAAAAGGGCCGATTCTTGTTCGCCTCGATGACGTTCAGGCTCTCATCCGTCCACCAATCGGTCAGGTAGCCGCCGGGTTCGAACGCTTCCCCGCCATTGAACGTGGCGGCATAGGACAGCGCCGCCCAGAGAAATTTGTCGATCGGGTCAAAGTCGAGCTTGGCATTGACCACATCCGGATCATCTTCCGGCAGATAGAGCCCGCTTTCCATAAACAGACTTTCATCGAATCCTTGCGCATTCGGCAGAAAGTCCGGGTGCCGGCCGAGGTGCCACTTGCCGATATGGACGGTATGATAGTCCTGTTCCTGAAGCAGCTCAGCAATGGTGATTTCTGAGCCAGGCAGTCCCTGGTCGTCATACCCCAATGCCCCATCTGTGATGTCTCGATTGGGGACGATTTTCGGCAATACGCCGCGATCCATGCCATTGGAAATCGTGGCGATGACCTGGCTCATGCCGTCCGGCGTTGGGGTGAATTCAAATCCCGTTCGGGTCGGATAGCGTCCAGTCATCAGCATCGCCCGTGACGGCGCGCATGTACCGGTGCCGGAATAGGCCTGCGAGTAAATCGCGCCGCCAGCGGCAAGACGATCAATATTCGGTGTCGGCACCAGCCCATTCGCGACGCCGCCGCCAAATGTCGAAATGTCATTATAGCCGAGATCATCGAGCAGAATGAACACGATATTCGGCGCTCGCTCCGACGCTGGCATGGTGGCTACAGCCGGGCCCTGTTGCCAGGTGACAGGCTGGTACGGCGCCGCATCAATCTTGTTCGCGGCCGCGCGATTCAGCACCAGGTGAGAGAGCAGCGCCGTTCGATTGAACCAGGCGAGAAGACCGGCGCCAAACACGATGACCAGCAGGCCGATAATCAGTTTTTTCCACATGTCTTCAGCCTCTAAGCAAACAATTGTTCGCAGCCAGTGCCGTCTATAAGGGCAGCGACCGCGCCGCGTTCATTGTCGGACAGACCGCTATAATCATCGCGCAGCCATTGCAGGCATTTCACCTGATATTTGAACACCGGCTGGGTCCATGGTCGCCCATCAATCTCGGTCTCGAAGTTGGTTTCGCCAGCCATCACCGCTTTTGCATTGGCGACCATAGCGGGCGCATAAGTGCGGCCAATCTCTGCGAGCAATGGCGCCAGCGCCTCGCTTGCCTCTTCCGCTGTGAACCAGTCATCGTCCGTCGGTTGAACCCCCGACAGGTCTTCCATCAAGTCGACCCAGGCTCGTACGCGTTGCGATACCTGATTGGTGATGGCTGCTGAGGTGGGCTCGACAATGGCCAGCTGGGTCAACTGTCCGTAAAGCGCGAAATCGGCGGACGATGGACGGCTGCCAAGCACGAATCCCTTGCGCGCGATCAGCGTGTCGAGGCAATCGATCAAGCGCGCATAGGAGCTTTCAATCGTCTCTGCCGTGACATCGTTCGAGCCGACCACATACAAGCGGTCGATCTGGCGTTTTGCAAAATCGGCGGCAGCCTTGTCGGCCATGTCTTTTGGCGCGGTGTTCATGCCCCAGTAAACGAGCAAAGGCGCGGCATTTTTCCAGTCGGCTTCGTGCGCCCAGCGAAAATGGAACATGGCCTTGGTCAGCCATTCATCGGCATAGTCTTCGATCAGCTCATTGAGGAAGCGCAAGACCGGATCGGTTGGAATGACTGAGCG
This sequence comes from Hyphomonadaceae bacterium, assembly GCA_024742355.1. Taxonomy (GTDB): domain Bacteria; phylum Pseudomonadota; class Alphaproteobacteria; order Caulobacterales; family Hyphomonadaceae; genus Henriciella. The sequence continues at coordinate 153,025 of JANSYM010000004.1, forward strand.
GTCGGAATAGTCTTTCTCAAGGCGGCGAATGATCGGTGTGGAATCCGTCACCGGAACCAGCGCGCCATCGTCGCCATCTGGAAAGAAGAATGTCGGCAGAAGCCGGACTTTCGGCTCTGGATAGCCCTCCGGAATGTTTCCATTGCCCCAATATACCGAGTAGGGCAGGTGCCGATATCTGAGCACGCCGAGCATTTTTCGTGTGTACGGCGAACCAGCTGCGCCGGTGAGTTCTAGCCGAGCCATTTTTGTCATGAAATTCCTCCAGGCCGGAACAGTACTAATGGCAATTGGAATGTCAATAAAATGCCGCGCGGCATCACGCGATGCTATTTCAGCAGAAGTATACGCGCCAGATTGGCGGCCACCCGCGCGGTGACACTGTCCTGATCGAAGCGTGGGCAAACCTCGACAATGTCAGCCAGGGGCAGGGCACCAGGCCGGGTTCGAGCGTGGCTCAAGACATGATCGACGAGCACTTCAATTGTCGCCAGCGACACACCTCGCGCTGCGGGCGCACTGACCCCGGGAGCGACGGCATGCGGCAGCACGTCCATGTCGATCGTCAGATAGACAAGATCATTGCGGGCGAACATCGCATCGATTTCCTGTTCGGCGCGGGCTGTATCATGCGCCAATTCATGATCGTGGATGGCGGTGACGCCGAACTTCGCTGCGCGCTCAATCAGCGCCGCCGTGTTGGCTTCCTCAGCGATGCCGAGGCAGAGATAATCGAAACGATCCGGATCGAGCGCGTGGATCTGGTAGAAGGGTGTGCCTGAACTCGGACCCGCATCGCCGATGGCCCTCAGATCCAGATGCGCATCCAGGTTGATGATCCCGATACGCTTGTCGGGCCATTTCTGTTTCAAGCCGGAATAGCTGCCGAAAGCGGTTTCGTGCCCGCCGCCGAGCACGACCAGTCGATCCAGGCTGTCCATCGCTTTCGCAATTTGCTCCGACAACATGACTTGACCGGTCTCTAGATCGTCGTCTTCCACGGCGATGGTTCCAAGGTCGGTAAAACCTGATGCCGCTTCCGGCGCGGCGAGGTTGCGCATAGCCTGCCGGATCGCGTCAGGAGCCTCTTTAGCGCCCACGCGTCCCTTGTTCCGTGCGACGCCCGCATCGCAGGCAAATCCGATCAGGCCGCGCGTCGTGTCCGCTTGCTGAAGATGATGCAGGCGCACGGCGCCAGGACCGTCCTCAGGGTCTGTCCGTCCGGTCCAGGGTTCTGGGGGCTGGAAGCTTACGCTCATCGATCAGAGAATTCCCGGCAGGTTGAGGTCGTGCTCGCGGGCGCAGTCCACCGCGAGATCATAGCCAGCATCGGCATGCCGCATGACGCCGGTGGCCGGATCGTTCCACAGGACTCGCGCAATGCGCCGGTCGGCGTCTTCGGTGCCGTCACAGCAAATCACCATGCCGGAATGCTGAGAGAAGCCCATGCCAACGCCGCCGCCATGATGCAGGCTGACCCAGGTCGCGCCGCTCGCCGTGTTGAGCAAGGCGTTGAGCAGGGGCCAGTCCGATACAGCATCCGACCCATCGCGCATCGACTCGGTCTCGCGATTGGGCGAGGCGACGGAACCGCTGTCCAGGTGATCGCGCCCGATCACAACTGGCGCTGAGAGTTCTCCGCTGCGCACCATTTCGTTGAACGCCAGACCAAGCTTGTCGCGCAGCCCGAGACCGACCCAGCAGATCCGCGCGGGCAGGCCCTGGAAACTGATCCGATCGCGCGCCATGTCGAGCCATTTGTGCAAATGCGGATCATCCGGGATCAGCTCTTTCACCTTGGCGTCGGTCTTGTAGATGTCTTCCGGGTCTCCCGACAACGCGCACCACCGGAACGGGCCAACGCCCTTACAGAAGAGCGGGCGGATATAGGCGGGCACAAATCCGGGAAATGCGAATGCCTCCTCGTAGCCCTCATCCTTGGCGACCTGGCGGATATTGTTGCCATAATCGAAGGTCGGGACGCCGTCCTGCCAGAATTTGACCATCGCCTCGACATGGACCTTCATCGATGCGCGCGCCGCTGCCTCAACCTGCTTCGGGGCGCTCTGAATCTTTTCGCGCCATTCCGCAACGCTCCAGCCTTGCGGCAGATAGCCGTTGATCGGGTCATGCGCGGAGGTTTGGTCAGTGACCATGTCGGGGCGCACGCCGCGGGCATGGATGTCTTCAAACACATCTGCCGCGTTGGCGATCAGTCCGACGGACTTGGCTTCTCCATTGGCCGTCCACCGCTCGATCATCTCCAGCGCTTCGTCGAGGGAATGTGTCTTTTCGTCGAGATATTTCGTGCGCAGGCGGAAATCCGCGCGTGTTTCGTCGCACTCTACGGCGAGGCAGCATGCCCCGGCCATGACGGCAGCGAGCGGCTGAGCGCCGCCCATGCCGCCAAGTCCACCCGTCAGGATCCAGCGTCCGGTGAGGTCGCCGGCATAATGCTGGCGCCCGGCTTCAACGAACGTCTCATAAGTGCCCTGAACGATGCCTTGCGTGCCGATATAAATCCATGACCCTGCGGTCATTTGCCCGTACATGGCGAGACCCTTCTGATCGAGTTCATTGAAGTGATCCCAATTGGCCCAGTTCGGCACGAGATTGGAATTGGCGATCAGGACGCGCGGAGCATCCGCATGTGTCTTGAAGACGCCGACGGGCTTGCCGGATTGAACCAGAAGCGTCTCGTCGGTTTCCAGCTCTTTGAGCGACGCCACGATCTGGTCAAACGCGGTCCAGTTGCGCGCAGCGCGGCCGATGCCACCATAGACGACCAGCTCGCTTGGGTTTTCAGCGACGTCCGGATGGAGGTTGTTCATCAACATCCGCAGGGGCGCTTCCGTCGCCCAGCTTTTCGCTGTCAGTTCGGGTCCGGTGGGGGGCAGGATTTCGCGGTCGTTTCTGAGCCGGTTATTCATGAGACGGACTCCTCGAGGGCTGAGTTATCGAAGTTGAGATTTGCAATCAGGTCGCCAGATCGGATGAGGCTGGCCGCAAGCGCGAGGTCAGGGGCGAGATAGCGATCTCGATCCAATGGTGGAATCTCGCGCTCGACTGTCATCATCGCTTCACGCAAGACCGGACTGGTCTGAAGCGGTGCACGAAAGCGAATGCCCTCGATGCCACAGAGCAGTTCGATACCGAGGATCTGAAACAGATTCTGCGCCATGCGGTCGAGGCGGCGCGCACCATGCGCAGCCATGCTGACATGGTCTTCCTGATTGGCGGAGGTTGGGGTGGAATCTGTGGAGCATGGATTGGCGAGATGCTTGTTCTCGCTCATCAGGGCCGCGCTCGTCACCTCGGCGATCATGAAGCCGGAATTCAATCCGGGGTCTTTGGCCAGGAACGCTGGGAGGTCGAAGCTCAGGCTTGGGTCTACGAGCAGCGCGATACGACGCTGCGAGATGGCGCCGATTTCGGCGATGGCGAGCGCAATCATGTCGGCGGCAAAGGCAACCGGTTCGGCGTGGAAATTACCGCCAGATACGATCCGGTCCTCGCTGGTCAGGACCAGCGGATTGTCCGTGGCGGCATTGGCTTCGCGGATCAGGCTGGTGGCGGCAAAGCCCAGCATGTCCATCGCCGCGCCAACGACTTGCGGGTGGCATCGGATGCAATACGGATCCTGAACCCTGGTATCATCGTCGCGATGCGAATCCCGGATTTCGCTACCATCCAGAAGTGCGCGCATCGTTGCGGCGGCGGATATCTGTCCAGGATGACCGCGCAGGGTGTGGATCTCTGGCAGTAGGGGCGATGTCGAGGCCATCGCAGCGTCGATGGACAAGGTACAAGTAAGCAGCGAGCTGCGCGCCGCACGGTTGGCTTCAAACAGGCCTGCCAGCGCATGCGCCGTCGAAAACTGCGTGCCATTGATGAGTGCGAGGCCTTCCTTTGGGCCTAGAGTAATCGGAGCGAGCCCCGCTGCGCTCAAGGCGTCCGCGCCGGGCATCGTATTGCCACCAAAGACGGCTTCGCCTTCGCCGATCATCACCGCCGCCATATGCGCTAGCGGGGCGAGGTCGCCTGAGGCCCCGACGGATCCTTGCGCTGGCACAACCGGGACCACGTCCGCGGCGATCATCGCTTCGAGCAGGGCCACCAATTCAGGGCGTACGCCCGAAGCGCCTCGGCCGAGCGAGATCAATTTGAGGGCCATCATCAGCCGCACGATCGATTTCGGGCTGGCCTCCCCGACGCCGCAGCAATGGGACAGGATGAGGTTGCGTTGAAGCGTTTGCGTATCTTCGGGCGGGATCTGAACCGAGGCAAGTTTGCCGAAGCCTGTATTGACCCCATAGACGGGCTGATCGCCTTGGGCCGCCTTCTCGATGCGCGCCGCGGATGCCGCGATCAGCGGGCGGGTTTCCGGGGCCAGACGCGCCGGCACGTTGGTGCGCCAAAACTGCTCGAGCTGTTCGAGACTTACCTTGCCAGGTATTAGAGTCAGCATGGGGTTCCCTCAAAATAGCGAGCGTGCAGCGGCGCGCCGCCAATGCGGTAGGTGAGCTCAGCCGGGTCCTTCAGGTTCCAGACGGCGAGGTCAGCGGCATAGCCTGTCGCGATTTGTCCGGAAGTGTTGTCACCCAAAGCCCGCGCCGCATTCACGGTCACGCCGCGCAATGTCTCGGACGGCGTCATCTCGAAGAGTGTTGCCGCCATGTTCATCGCGAGCAGGAGGGATGTCATCGGCGAGGACCCGGGATTGTAGTCGGACGCGACCGCCATCGGTACGCTCGCACGGCGCAGCATTTCAATTGGTGGCTTGCGGGTTTCGCGCAGGAAATAGAATGCGCCGGGTAAGATCACGGCGGCGGTACCGGACGCTTGCATGGCGGCGACATCCTGCTCGGTCGCATATTCGAGGTGGTCGGCAGACAGAGCGCCGAAGCGCGCGGCGAGGGTGCTGCCGCCAAGCGCGGACAATTGTTCCGCGTGAAGTTTGATCGGCAGTCCTAATGAGCGGGCCTGCTCGAAAACCCGTTCGATCTGCGCCGGCGTGAACGCAATCGACTCGCAGAAGCCATCGACCGCATCGATCAGGCCTTCACCGGCGAGGCTCTGCATCGCTGGCAAGCAGACTTGATCGAGATACGCATCGCCGTCCATGTCGGCAGGCACGGCATGGGCGCCAAGGAAGGTCGTGCGAACGCGGATTGGGCGCTCCTGCTCCAATCGCCGTGCCGCGCGCAGCATCTTGCGTTCGGTTTCAAGGTCGAGGCCGTAACCGGACTTGACCTCGATCATGGTGACGCCCTCTGCAAGGTATGGATCGAGGCGGGCCACAGCCCCCGCAAGTAACGCGTTTTCGCTGGCCTGCCGCGTCGCCTGAACCGTCGAGAAAATACCGCCGCCGGCCCGGGCGATCTCTTCATAGGTCGCGCCTTCCAGGCGCATCTCGAACTCGCGGGCGCGTGACCCGGCATGGATGAGGTGGGTGTGGCAGTCGATCAGACCCGGGGTCACCAGGCGGCCGTCTAGATCTATGATCTCCGCGTCGTGTACGTGTTCTACGTTTTGCCCGGACGGCCCGACAGCGCTGATCGTGCCATCTCGGATGACAATCTCACCATCTTCGATCAACCCATATCCATCCGCGCCGGTCATCGTCGCGAGGCGCCCATGTCGTAGAATTCTCGAGGTGTTTCTTGTCGAGCTCATTAAATATGTATAGACATAATTAGATTAGATGTTCAAGTGAAGGTCAGATCGATCAGAGGCGCTGCCTGTGCACAAATACGAAAAAATTCGCATGGAGCTGACCCGCCGGATCAACTCACAGACCTGGCCGGTCGGCACATCCATCCCGCACGAAGACGAGCTTGCCGCCGAATTCGGTGTCGCGCGCGGAACCATTCGCCAGGCACTCTCCAGCCTCGTGGAGGCGGGATTTCTCGAGAAAAAACGCCGCGCCGGAACCCGCGTGGCTTATCCCAAAGACCACGCATCAACGCTCCGCATCGCGCTGGTTCGCGATCAGATCGAGCAAGGCGGTCATGCTTACGCGTATCAGCTGCTGGACGATAAGGTGAGGGACGGCGTTCGCCATGTGCTTTGCCTGCATGCGCGTGACCGCCGCCCATATCAATTGGAAGACAGGCGCATCAGCCTGGACGGAATTCCGAGCGCGAAACAAGCGGACTTCGCGACGATCAGCCCCAATGAATGGCTATTGCAGCAGCAACCCTATTCACGGGTCGAGACAGAGCTCAGCGCTGCGACGCCAAACACGCATGATGTGAAATATCTCGACCTGAAGCCAGACGAGCCAGTATTCCTCGTCACACGAGAAACCTATCTCGATGCCATCTGGCTGACGCGTGCACGCCTGTCACATCCGGCCAGCGTATACAGCATTCGGATGGACAGCGCGTTCCAGTGAGCCACGGCGCCGCTTAGTCTTGTCCCGGTGTTCCCGCCGCGAAGTGTAGTCTGGCGTTTTGCGTGAGAGCGAGTTCGCCATATCCGAACGCGAAATCGCGTCCTGTTTCACCGCGATCGACGACGTTGAGCTGGAGCGTTTCAAGTGTCGCGTTGTGCGCGAAAAGCCAGCCGCTCACCAGCGGGGCTGCGAACGAAGTGCCTGAAATTGGCACCTCCATACCGATCTCGGTGATGTCGATGCCGACGCCGCGGGCAGCAATATCAACGTGACTGCCCTGGCTGGCGAGCGGGTAGAGAGCCCCGGCCTCATCCACAGCGGTGACCCCGACCACACCGTCATAGGCGGCCGGATAAATGTTGCGGCTGAGCGGTCCGCCATTGCCGACCGCTGCGACCAGCGTCCCGTCTGACTCGAGAAATTGCTGCACGGTCCAGGCGACGATGGCATTGTGCGGGCCGGCCAGGCTGGCATTTATCAGGTCGACGTCCTGCGTCATTTGCCAGTGCATCGCAGCCGCGATTGCTTCAGCGGTGATCGCCTCTTCGGGGCCAGCGACGAAGACGTCTGCCGCGCAGATCGAGAGCGAACGCGAGGGATCAACTTGTCTCGCAGCGTCGATCAGGCGGTGCGCAACCGCTGCGCCATGCCGGGAATCCGAGACAGGGCCAGGGTCAAATCGCTGCACCTGCGTGATGACTGCTTGAGCAGATGCCGGCAGTGATTTCACAGGGCCATCAATCAGGCCGACATTGCACGCACCGCCATTTGTGGGGGGCGCGACAAAGACGGAGTCAGATGCGGTTGGCGCGGGCGGACCGTTCGGTTCGAAGACATGATTGGGCGTGTAAAGTCCAACGGGGTCGATGTTGCTCAAGGTGCTCAGTAGCTCTGTGAGGTTCGCCGGACCGGCGCTTCGGAACAAGTAGAGTATCGCATCGCCCGACAGCGATCGTTCCCGGACCACTCGCAGATTGCGCCTCGCCATTTCCGCGAGCGCATCAGAAGATGGGTTCAGCGCCAGCACTTCCCCGCGCCGGATACGATCGCCATAGGGGTCAAGCACGATGATGCCGGGCTCGCGCGTGTCTGCGTCTGACTCAGCCGGATCATCGACGGGCTCTATCTCACGCACTGGCTCTGCGTCGACCTCGCGCACTGCGATATCGGTTACAGTACGTTCGCGAACCCGGTCGGTCACCACGCGATCAGCGATGCGATCACGCGCGGCGATGCGGTCTTGCACCCGGTCCATGCGATCGAGCCGCTGGGCGCGATCCGCTCGCTGCGCTTCGGCGCCGAGCCATGGCAAAACGCCTATCAAGCACAGGACGATTATCCCCGGTCTCCGCATGCGATCCCCTTGTGTTCCTGACGACTACGTCGCGTTGGAGTATATCATTCCATGGAAAATGAAGAAAATCGGGAAGAAATTCGCGATGATGACGTAGTATCTCTGTGAATATGGCGAGGAGTCCCGAACGTCTGGTCCGCGAAGGCCTGGTCCAGCATCTGCCGAAGTTTCGGCGGTTTGCCCTGTCGCTCGCGCGCAATCAGGCGGATGCGGACGACCTCGTGCAGGCAGGATTTGAGCGCGCTCTGGCAAAAGCCAGGTCTTACAATCCCGCCTACAAGATCGAAACCTGGGTGTTCAAGATCATCCAAAACTACTGGACCGATCAAATGCGGAAACAAGCGAGACGCGGAACCAATGTTGATATTGATGAAGCTTATTCCCTCATGGGCGAAGATGGCCGTCAATCGGTCGAGACCCGCGACCTTTCCTTCAAGGCACGCCTGGCGATCGAGCAATTGCCGGAAGATCATCGAAGCGTTGTCGCCCTGGTTCTGGTGAATGGCGAAAGCTACAAGGATGCAGCGGAGATACTCGGCGTGCCCGTGGGTACGGTAATGAGCCGACTGTATCGGGCGCGGCAGACGCTGATGCAACAATTGGACAGTGATCACACGCGCGGAGGCCGGGCATGATTCCGGACGATTTCGAACTCATGGCCTATGTCGATGGCGAATTGGATGCGCAGTCGAGCAAACGAATTGCAGAAGCGGTTGAGGCAGACCCGGCATTGCAGGCAAAAGTCGATGCGCTGATTGAAAGCCGCACGGTGGCACGCGCTGCCTATGCGCCAATGCAAGAGGCGCCTTTGTCTCGAGCGCTGCAGGACATGATGGACGATCTGGAAGCTGGGCTTGAATCACACAGCGATGCGCCAGCCTGGCAAAGCGCTGACGCGTCACCATCTGGCGGCGCTGGCATGCTGTCATGGGCCCGCCATCGTGCGGCTGCCATGACCGCGATGGGCGTAGCCGTCGGCGCACTGGCGACATGGGCACTCATGCCTCAGACGCAGACAGAGGCTTTCTTGACCCTGACCGAAGCGACCGGAACGCAGTTGTCGGATCGCGCTCAACGCGCGTTGAGCCAGACGCCAGCCGGGGAGAACGTAGACGGATTCACTGTGCAAACCAGTTTTGTGTCTGGCGCGGGGCGGTCTTGCCGTCAGTTTACGCTTGTGGATCAGGATGGGATCGCGTGTTTGGACGCGAGCGAGTGGCATCTCGTCATTCTCACGGACGTCGCTGGCAGTAGCGACTTTCAAGCTGCGGGCGGCACCGATCCGATGGCAGTGGCGACAGCCGGGCTCGGTGTCGCCAGAGTGCTAACTGATGAGGAAGAGGCGGCGCAAATTGCGCAGAACTGGCGCCGCCAAGTGGATTAACGTGAGAAGACCAGTCGCGCCCCGCCGCCATAATCCGGGCCACCATCGCTAAGACCCGTAAGCCCGTAGACCTGGACGCGAACCTGGCTGGACAGACCGAAGCTGAGCCATGATGACAGTTCATGGGCATCGTCGACACCGTCGCTCGCGGCTTGACTAAAATCGTAAGCGAGCCCCCAGCTGGAGCCGGCCTGGGTGTACCGCACCGCGCCGAGCGAACCGAACGCGATATCATTCAGGTCTCGTCCGTCCGGGTCGCCATTGACGCGGTAACCGCCGCCGCCAAACAGGCTCCAGGTGCCAATATTTCGAATCAGGTCGGCGCTGGCGGAATAGTCCGCTTCGCCGGTGCCGAGGCCCTGGTCTTCGTCCGCGGTCGGGAGTTTCACCCGTCCCGTCAGATCGAGTTCCCATCTGCCCTGATCGTCGAGCCGGGTGGTTTTGGTGACCCGCAGATTGAGATCCCCAAATCCGGAGACATCTTCATTCGCCATTCGGATTGGCGCGGCGACATCGCGCACCAGCGGCAAGTCTTCTCCCAGAAAAATGCCAGGTCCCGACACCTGCAAATAAGGCAAAGACGCGCGAACCGACCAATCGCCATTATCAAGGCCGATGGCGATCGGGGCGTAGAACACGTCCGTATCCGCGCCGCCACCATAATCGCCGGTGGTGTACTCGGCGCCTGCTGAAACTGAAAACGATTGTGCGTAGGCCAGCGAACCAGCGTAGATCGACCCGATGCCGAACATGACTGCGAGTGTCTTCATAATATCCCTCCAATTGACAACATAGCGCATGCGGGAAAGGTCTGCGAACCTTCCCCGCATGCTGGGCGTGCGCCCGACCTAATTCCGGCCCGGACGATCCCGAACCGGGCGGTCTCGTACAGGGCGATCGATGCGCGCACGATCAATGCGCGTGACCCGGTCTCGAACGCGGTCGGTTTGACGGTCGCGCACGCGGTCGATTTGTCGATCCCGCACAATATCTCGGCGTTTGACATCGCGTCTGACGCGATCACTGGGATGATACGCATTCCACAGGCGCCGCGGATTGATGCCAAGCTCTTCAGCGATTTTCAGGAAGATCCGCTGACGCGATGCATCCGGATAGGCATTGTGAATGCGCTTATACAGATGCAACACTTTGCGATGCAGCGCAGGTGGGACGCCCTCAGGTGGCGCAGGTCGGTGCGCGCGATCTGAGACGTCTGACAGGATGACGGCTGGACCGGCAATCTCTGCAGGCTCTGCCGCCTGCGCAGCGGCCGATGTGGCGAAATAGGCCGTCGCGCCAACGGCCACGGCGACATAGAGCCCGCACACTGCGATCGTTTTCAGTTTCATGTCGTGCCTCCTAGTGTTGCGACACCAGGACTACGATTGTCGGCCCGAATTATTTCACGCGGTGTTGTCTGCGCGTGCCGGTCACGTCGACTCGACTTTCACGAAGCTCATCGCAAAGGCGGCGAAGCAGAAGCTCGCGGCGCCGAACAGGACAGCCAGAAGTGGCACCCCGCCAACCATGGGTGCGACGCTGGATTCCAGCGTTTTCAGGATGGGCCCCATCGTGCCGGCGACCAGCAATTGCGGCAGCACGATGAAGAAATTGAAGATGCCCATATAGATGCCCATTTTCTTGACCGGCAGCGCGTCCGCCAGGATTGCGTAAGGCAAAGCAAGGATCGATCCCCAGGCCATGCCGAGGCCGACCATCGGGATCAGCAAACCATATTGCGATCCGAACAAATGATAGCCGATGAAGCCCGCTGCGCCGGCCAGCAAGTTGAACGCATGCAGACTGCGTGTGCCGACCTTGCGGGCAATATTGGCGATGACGAAGGCATAGATGGCGGCAACGCCGTTCTGGACCATGAACATAATCCCGACCCAGTCGCCGGCATCCTGATAGGCTTTGGTGCTGGCATCGGCGGTGTCCCAGGCCTGCAAGGCGACGGCAGGTGTGGTGTAGATCCACATGATGAACAAGCTGACCCAGGAGAAGAACTGAACCACCGCCAGGCGCTTCATCACCGTTGGCATTGTTGTAAGGTCACCGAGGACGTCTGACAGGAAGTTGCGTGCGTTGCGATCTGAGCGCACCAAGAGTGAATTCAGCAGGAACAAGGCGCCCAGAAAAACCGTGCCACCCGTGATGATGTAGAATTGCTGATTCCCGTTCAGGGCATGGACGGCATAGGTCAGGCCCAGGCCGAAGGCCGTGGTCAGGCCGCCCCAAAGCTGAAAGAAGCCGGCGCCTGGGCGCTCTGACGTTTCGATTCCGCCTTCCTGTTCAAAGATATTGTCGTCATCTTTGCCGAAATCCTCCAACTGTTCAGGGGAGTATTCCTTGGTTGTGAAAACCGTCCAGGCAACAGCAAGGAAGAGCGCAGCACCGCCAATGTAGAAAGAGATACGGACATTGTCCGGGATGATCCCTTCCGGCGCTTCATTCGAGACGCCCAGCGCGTTCAGGACGAATGGCGCCGCACTGGCGAGGACGGCGCCTGTGCCGATGAAGATGGTCTGCATCGAGTATCCGAGCGGGCGCTGCTTGCTTGGCAGCATGTCGCCGACAAAGGCGCGGAAAGGCTCCATGGTGATGTTCAGGCTGGCGTCGAGAATCCAGAGTGTGCCGGCCGCAATCCAGAGATAGGGCGAATTCGGCATGATGAAGAGCGCGAGCGTGGTCAGGATTGCACCAACCAGGAAATAGGGGCGCCGGCGACCGAGAGGTCCCCAAGTCTTGTCACTGAAATAGCCAATGATTGGCTGCATGATGAGGCCGGTTACCGGGCCTGCCATCCACAGCAATGGTACCAGATCCATATCCGCACCAAGCGTCTGGAAGATCCGCGTAATATTACCATTCTGCAGGGCAAAGCCGATCTGGATCCCGAAAAAGCCGAACGACATGTTGACGATCTGGAACAGGTTCAGTTCCGGTTTTCGGATCGCGTCATCTGCGCCGGCGGCGCCTCCTGAAACAGCCATTTCTTCCTCCGCTAAGTCTTGTTCTTGTTCGACACCAGAACCACGCCGCGCCAGGGACCGTAAGTCCGCGTCGCGCCCAGTCTGATCGTATCATTGTTCCCGGTCAGCGCATCGGTCCAGGCGCCGGCAGCCGGGCCATCCGTGATGGCGAAATCTGCTGGCTCATCCGACAGATTGAAAAAGACCAGCACGTGGTTGCCATCCTTTTCACGTGCAAAGCTCAGGATCTGGCCGGGATTGTCCGTCGAGACCGGAATGATGCGGCCGCCCGCGGCGCCATTGTGAAGCGCCGGGTTCTCGGTCTTGATCGCGATCAATCGCTTGATCAACTCGCCATCCGCATGCGTGCCATCACCCCATTCAATCGGGTCGCGCTCGAAGAATTCCAGCTGGTCCTGATTGCCGACTTCCTGACCATTATGGATGAGCGGGATGCCCTCAGTGACGAAGGACAGGGTCAGCATCACGTGATAGGCGTCGCCATAGATCTCGCCGGTGGAGCCGTCCCAGGCGTTCTGGTCATGGTTTTCCGTATACAGCATGCGATAGGCATCGAGTGGCCAGGTCGAGATCTGTTGACTGAGATAACCGCGCAGATCACCGGCATCTGACTGGCCCTTGGCGATCCTTTGTGCGGCCTCTTTCCAGGCCCAGGCATATGTCGCGTCGAACGCCTTTCGGTGCATGTCGCGCTGTTGCCATTCCGCGAGCATGAAGACCGGTTTGATTGCGTTCAGCTCAGCCCGCGCGGTTTCCCAGAAGTCGAGTGGGACGAAACCGGCAACGTCGCAACGATAGCCGTCTATGTCGAATTCCTCGACCCAGTATTTCAACGCACGTGTCTTGTAGGCGCGTAGCTCGGGATTGGAGTAGTCGAGGTCGATAATGTCGGCCCAATCGGTCCACGGGGTCGGGTGAAAGTCACCTTTCCAGTCGGTCTCGTACCAGTCCGGGTGGTCGGTCACCATCGGATTGTCCCAGGCCGTATGGTTGGCGACCCAGTCGAGAATGACCTTGAAACCCTGGTCATGCGCTGCGTCGACAAATGAACGAAAGTCGTCTTCGGTTCCGAATTCCGGATTGACGCCGAAATAGTCCTTCACAGCGTAGGGGCTGCCCAGACTGCCTTTGCGATTGACCTCGCCGATCGGGTGGATCGGCATCAGCCACAGAATGTCGACCCCGAGCTCGCGCAAGCGCGGCAATTGCGCCTGCGCCGCTTTGAACGTGCCTTCCGGTGTGAACTGGCGTGTGTTGATCTGATAGATGACGGCATCATCAGCCCAGTCCGGGTGATCGATCTGAACATATGGAGAGGGGGTGTAGATTGATTCCGATGATTGTCCGTTTGCAAGATTTTGCGAAACCTGATCGGTGTTGGCGCAAGCGCAGAGGGCAAATGCTGACAGCGCAGCGAGGGCGCGAATAATCATGAGACCGTTTCCTCCAGCATGCGCTTTCTGTCATACGCATTGCGTTCTGCTTGAGGTAAAGCCGATTTTGAGGGAATTTGCAAACGGTTTGGCGCAAAAAATGTGGTTGACCATTTTTCATACCTCGACAATCATGCGCAGATAATTGCAAAAATTTGCGAAAGGGTGGTCGCGATGAAAAACAAGATTATGGGCGCTCTGTTCGGCGTCTTTCTGGTTGCGTGTTCGACCGCGGACGCACCCGGTTCAGAAGCGGCACTGAAAGCGGCGCCAGGTGCGCCAGGCGCGCCGGCAACCTGGTCGAATGCTGAGAAGGTCGCGATCGGAACCTCTTACGAAGCCTATGATGCAGACGGTCAGTATTCTGACGCGAGTCCGACTGCCCCGATCTCGAGAGTCTGGTTTTCGCTGACGAGGGACCGGATCACCGAAGTGATGTGGGGGCTTATTCACGAGGCGCAGATCCGCGAGATCCGCTTTGTGCTTGTCGGGCCCGAAGGTGTTCTATCCCCATCAGAGCTTACCCTCACCATCGATGGCGCGCCGCTTCCTGCGTCACCTGCGCCTGGCCTCGGATTCTATCATCCTGAGATCGATCGCGCCATTCAGGTCTCCGTCTTTACAGACCCGGATCGTGAAACGCTCGTGATGAAAGTGGACATGCTGGAGCCATTGCCGGATGGATATCGCCTGTTCGCTTATATCGACCCGGCGCTGGCGAATACCGGCAGCGGCGATCGTGCGCGCGTCGTCGACAATGGCTTGCATGCGTACGAGGGCGAGGCGCATCTGTTTGTGCGCCTTGCGGGTGGCGGTGTGCCCGAGCGCTCGGTCGGCTATGTCGGCGCTTCGGATGGGCTCGCAGATATCAGCGATGGCGTGCTGGATGCCGCCTATGGCGCTGCCGATGTTCCGGGCAATGTTGCCGGCCTGATCGCGCTCGACTTTCATGATCAGCCTCTGGATTCCGGGGCGCCGGATTTTGGTCCGTCGCTCGGTCCGGGGGCGGTTCTGATTGTCGGGTTTGGCGAAACCTATGAGGCCGCAAAGTCCAATGCCGATCAGACAGCGAGCGCAAATGCACTCGACGTCTATAGCGCCTATTCAGATCAATGGCGGGCCTATCTCGACTCGCTTTCAGAATTGCCGCGCATCGCAGAATCTTCCGGCGATGGCGGGGCGTTGGCTTACATGTCTGCGATCAATCTCAAGGTTATGGAAGACAAGACGCATGCTGGCGCGCTGATCGCGTCATTGTCCAATCCCTGGGGCGAAACAGCGCCAGCTGAGGAGCCGCAAACCGGGTATAAGGCGGTCTGGCCGCGCGACTTCTTTCAGGTGGCGTCTGCCTTCCTCGCCATGGGGGATGAGGATACGGCGCGCGCGGCGTATCGCTACTTGCCCAAAGTCCAGGTGACGGATGACACGCCGGGCAATACCGGCGTCACCGGATGGTTCCTGCAAAAGACGCATGTCGACGGCACGCTGGAATGGGTTGCGGTGCAGCAGGACCAGACCGCGATGCCGATCATGCTGGGGTGGAAGCTATGGCAAGCGGGCGTGATCTCGGATGACGAAATGGCGCGCAGCTATCAAAGCATGCTGAAACCTGCCGCGGATTTTCTGGTCGATGGCGGACGCACGGGTTTGCTCTGGAACACCGAATTCGAAGCCTCATTGGGCTACACGCAGCAAGAACGCTGGGAAGAGCAGGAAGGGTATTCGCCCTCCACGATTGCTGCCGTGATTGGCGGGCTGGTAACAGCGGCCGATTTGGCGGAGCGGTTCGGCGATCCTGACGATGCCCAAAGATATCTGGATGCGGCCGACACGCTTGAGCAAAATATCGAGGCCTGGATGTACACGACCAACGGACCGTTTGGTGATGGCGAATACTTCATACGCGTGACCCGCAATACCGATCCAAACGATCAGGCCATGCTTGGCGACAATAATGGCCGCCCCGGCCTGCCGGAAGATCAGATCATGGATGGCGGGTTCCTCGAGCTGGTCCGCTATGGCGTGCGAAGCGCCACCGCGCCCTCGATCATGAACTCTGCCAAAGTCTATCAGAGCCGGCGCCGCGAAGACAATCTGCGCAACCTGTACACATTCGGCGATGGAACAGAAAACCTGTTCGGCTTTCGTCGATACGGCAATGATGGCTACGGCGAGGACGGCGAACGCGGTACCAATTATCACGAGCTGGACGGTGGGAATACGCCGGACCAGCGCGGCCGCGTCTGGCCTTTCTTTTCCGGTGAGTTTGCGCATTTCCTATTGGCGATCGGCAGCGATCAAACCCTGGGCGGGGCCGATATTGAGGGCCTCGTCATGGCGGGCGCGCGCTCGATGGAGTTCTTCGCCAATGAAGGCCTGAGCCTTCCGGAGCAGGTCTGGGACGGCGTTGGTCCCAATCCGTTCGGCTATGCGCTCGGCGGCGGCACCAATACCGCGACGCCGCTGGCCTGGACCCATGCGGAATATATCAAACTGTTGCGGTCGATCTCGGATGGTGCGGTTTGGGATCGTTATGACGTGGTTGCGGCGCGTTATGCTGACAGCCCGAGAAATCAGCCAGAAGAGTAATTACTCCGTCAACAGGAATGTCAGGATCTCGTCCGCCCGCGCCGCCCAGGCAGCCTCGCTGTGATCGGTCCCGGGATAGGTGCGAAAAAGGGCGCGGTCTTCCAGCCAGCCATTGGCGCGAAACCAGGCTTCCATGCGTTCTGCGTGCGGGGCGTAGGACGCGTCCAGGGTTTCCGTTCCGCGATCGAACCAGATTTCATGTTTCGCCGGATCGATGCCGCTGGTTTCTAGGTAGGCTTGCATGACGCTGCTCGCCTGTGCTGCGATCGCGCCATCAGGCTCGGCCAGTGGCCAGTGAATCGAAACCGCCGCGGCGCGGCTGAATGTATCGGGATATTCCGCGACCGCATAAAGCGAGATCAAGCCGCCCATGCTGGAGCCCATGATCGTGGTGTGCTCGGCGCCGGGTTTTGTGTTGTAGGTCTCGTCAATGAACGGTTTCAGCTCTTCCGTGATGAAGCGCAAATAGGCGTCGCCCTTCAGCTCGGGCAGTGTGGGGCCCAGCCATTCGGATGCGGTGTCGCCGGTCAGGCGTTCGACGGCTTTTTGCGGCGCGTATTCCTGCCACCGCGCATCCGTGTTCCAGATGCCAACAATGATGGCAGGCGGGGCTTTGCCCGCGGCGATCAGGCGGTCGGCGGCTTCATCAAGTCCCCACTCGACACCCGCATAGGACGTAGACGGGTCAAACAGGTTCTGTCCATCATGGGCGTAAATCACAGGATAGGTCTGGCCGCTGTCGGGCGCGTAGCCAGCCGGCAGCCAGACGCTGATATTGCGTGGCTGAACGTGATCTGAGTTGAAGTCCGCGTGGTCCACCACCTGTGCGGGCCGTGGAGTTGTCGCAGCATCCGCGCTGGTCGGCGTCGGGGGTTCTGTTTTTGTGGTCGTCGGCGTGCACGCAGAGAACAGCGCGGCGCACGCGACAGCTGATATCATGCGCATGGCCTTGCTCCTGCCTATTCCAGAGGGATGAATGCGATCGCGGTTCCACCGCCAGGCGCCAAAGTGAGCGTCATCGAGGCGTTCTGGTCGACAGACTGGAAGTCCAGCTCGAGCGGGTAGGGATTGGTTTTCCAGTCCGCATCTGCGCCGTCCTTGTGGATCTGTGCTTCATAGGGAAATCCATCCAGGAAATCGAGATTGATCTCGATCGTGCGCGCCTCTTCGTCCGTCACGGCGCCGAGATACCAGGCCTGCGAATTGCGATCCTTGCGTGCCATGACGGCGAAGTCTCCTGGATAACCGTCCAGCATGATCGACTCGCTCCAATCTACTGGGACCTGTTTGACGAATTCGAACGCGTCGGGACGTGCTTCATAATTACGCGGCAGGTCGGCCGCCATCTGGATCGGGCTGTGCAGCAAGACATAAAGCGCCAGCTGTTTGGCAAGTGTCGTCTGAACCCGCGGGTCTTCGGTGACAGGCTTACCGAAATTCAGGTCGAAGATGCCCGGCGTGAAATCCATTGGGCCGGAAAGCATGCGTGTGAAAGGTAGGATAGTGGTGTGGGCTGGATCATTGGGGGGTTGCCCCCAGGCATTATATTCCTGCCCTCGGGCCCCTTCGCGCGAGAAGGCGTTGGGGTAGGTGCGGCGAAGCCCGGTATCCTTGACCGGCTCATGCGCATTGATGGCGATCTTGTGCTGCGCGGCAAGTTTCAGGGCGCGTAAATGGTGGTTCACGGCATATTGGCCGTCATGCCATTCCTTGTAGACCTTGCCGTCAGCATCGCGGCGCGTGATCTCGCCGCCATCGGCGACATAGCCGGTCTTGATCGCAGGGATACCGAGACGCTCATATAGCGCATATGCGGCTTCGATCTGTTCTTCATAATTGGTGATGGCGCCGGATGTTTCGTGGTGACCGATCAGGTAGACATCGCGTTCGGCGGCATAGGCGGCGAGTCCCTCCAGGTCGAAATCAGGATAGGCCTGCGTGAAGCTGAAGATCTCGCCATTTGAGAACCAGTCCCCATCCCAACCATGGTTCCAGCCTTCGACCAGGACACCGTCAAAGCCATGCTCGGCGGCAAAGTCGATATAAGCCTGCGTCCGCTCGGTCGTGGCGCCGTGGATATCGCCGGAGCCCCAGCTGCACTCATTGATATGCATGCACCACCAGATGCCGACATATTTGCTCGGCTTGGCCCATGACACGTCACCGAGTGCGTTGGGTTCGTTCAGGTTGAGGATGAGGTCGGAATTGGCGAGCCCGGCGGCGGTGTCCGACACCTGGACCGTCCGCCATGGCGTGACGAACGCGCCCTCGACTTTGACTTTCGTGCCATCAGACCAGGGCGCGAGTTCAGCCTCCAGGGTGCCGAGGCGACGCTGGTTCAGCCACATGCCGGCATAATCAACCAGGGCGGCTTCGTGGATGGACAAGAAGGGGCCATTGTCGGGCAGTTCGAGCGTGATCGGTGTGTGCGCGCGATGCATGTCGCTCATCGGCGTGGTCTTGTATAATTCCTCGTAGCGATTCCAGCCGGCGCCGGGAATCCACCAGGATTTTGAGGTGGGGTCGATGCGAAACTCGGTCTGTTCGTCGATGATCTGACGTGCCCCGGTGTCCGCAACTTCGTAGCGAAATCCGAAACCATCATCAAAAATGCGGACGCGCAGCGCGAAGGCCGGTGTGCCATCTGTAAATGCGATCTCGGCGAGCATTTCATTGTGATGGTCTCGAACAAACTGGCGTTCGCCCCATGGCTGTTCCCAGGTTTCGTCATGGTTGGCGCGGGACACGGAGGCGATGATGAGGTCGCGGTTGAGGTCGCGCCCGGTTTTGAAGGCAAGGCCGAGTGAGGAGGGTTGAATGACACGGTCGCCGCGCCAATCGGCGGTCCAGGCGAGCGCGCCGTTCTCTGCGCTCAGTGATACTTGCAGATCGCCGGACGGAGAGCTCACATTCACCTGATCGAGCGAGATTATCTGGCTGTCCTCAGGGGCGGCAGCGGCGACGTTGAGGTCGCTGGTTGCGCAGCCACTGGCGAGAAGAGCGAAGGCGGCAAGGCTGGCAGCGATAGGGTGTTTCATCTCGTTCTCCCGATAGTTTTTCCAAGTATGGCGCTCTTGCAAATTATTGCAATCGAAATTTCGAGATGCTGAGGATCTTCAGCGTTGCAAAGCTCATATAGGCGAAAAACCGACTTGTCAGGTTTGCAAAATGATGAAAAGAAAGCACTGAAGATGATTGTAACGCGCGTTGTCGGAGGATGCCATGCGGGGAGCTAAATTGAACATCACAGGCGGCGTTTTGGCGTCGCTTCTGGCCGCGGGCCTGACAGCTTGTGCCGGCGCTGGGGGCGAAGAAGTCGGCGTCCAGATTGTGCCGTCCGCGGCGGCGCAGGCGACCCCTGTCGAAGATCGCCGGATCGAGGATGAGATCATCTACTTCGTGTTGCCAGACCGGTTCGAGAATGGTGACGAGGGCAATGATCGCGGTGGCATTGAAGGTGGCCGTCTGAAGGACGGATATGATCCCACCGATTATGGATTTTATCATGGCGGCGACCTGAAGGGGCTCACGCAACGCCTGGATTATATTCAGGGCCTCGGCATGACCGCGATCTGGTTGACGCCGATCTTCGAGAACAATCCGGTGCAGGGGCCTGAGGGCATGGAGTCGTCCGGCTATCACGGATACTGGATCACCGATTTCACCAATGTCGATCCGCACATCGGCACCCGCGAGGATTTCAAGACCTTCGTCGACGCTGCGCACGCGCGCGGGATGAAAGTCTATATGGACATCATCACCAACCATACCGCTGACATCATCGCCTACCGCGAGTGTCATGACCCGGAGGTCACCGGCGGGCCGACATTCCGCTGCGAGTATCGCTACAAAGGCGATTATCCGTGGACGCGACGGGCTGCGGACGGGGCGGCGATCAATGATGGGTTTCTCGGCGATGATGCCGTCCACCAGACGGCTGATAATTTCGCTAATCTGACGGAGCCCACCTGGGCGTACACGCCGTTCGTTCCAGAGCAATTCGAGGGCGTGAAAGTGCCGGACTGGCTGAACGATACGATCTATTACCACAATCGCGGTGACACCGATTTCGTCGACGAGGATTCGCTCTATGGCGACTTTGCCGGCCTCGACGATCTGAACACGGCGCATCCGCGCGTCGTTGAAGGCATGGTCGAAATCTACAAGGACTGGATCACAGCCTATGGCGTCGACGGGTTCCGGATCGATACTGCCAAACATGTCCGCGACGAGTTCTGGCAGCAATTCGCGCCGGAAATTCTCGACCATGCGAGCGGGCTGGGTATCGATCACTTTCACATGTTCGGCGAGGTTTATGTTGATGGGCAAAAGCCGCAGCACCTGGCGCGATTCACCACAGAGGCGGGCCTGCCCACGGTGCTCGACTTCGCATTCCAGTCGAGCGCCCGTGGTCTCATCGTTGACGGCAAGCCTGGTCTTCATATGGACGAGCTTTACCGTGCCGACGTGATCTATGCGAACGGTGCCGAAACCGCGCGGCAGTTGCCGACTTTTCTAGGCAATCACGATATGGGCCGGTTTGCCGGGTTTCTACGTGAAAGCCAGCCCGATATGAGCGATGAGGAATTGTTTGCCCGCGTGCGGTTAGCCAATGCCTTGATGTTCTTCGGTCGCGGTGTGCCGACCATCTATTACGGGGATGAGCAGGGCTTTGTGTCTGATGGCGGTGACCGTCTGGCGCGCGAAAACATGTTCCCGAGCCGGACCGATCTTTACAATGACAATGATCTCATCGCGACCGATGCGACGACGGCGGAGAGCAATTTCGATACCGATCATCCACTCTATCAGGCGATCCGCGAGTTTGCCCGCATCCGGACGGCTGAGCCGGCACTGCGCCGCGGCGAGCAGATCACGCGCCTGGCGCATCGCGAAGACAGTCTGTTTGTCTTCTCGCGGGTGGACTACGAAGCCGGTACCGAAATCGTCGTGGCGATCAATGCCGAGGATGAGGTGGAGCAGGTGAGCGTCGCGGTCGATGGGCGATCCGATGCGTTTACATCCTTGCTCGGCGCATGCGCTGGTAGCGCGACAGCGCCCGGTAGCTACGCGATGACAATTCCTGCGCTCGACGTCGTGGTCTGCAAGTCAGAATTCGGGGCCCAGTAATGGTCAAATCATCAGAAATAGCGGGTTCGGTTATGCACAAATCGCTCGGCGCCTTGCCATGGTGGAAAGGGGCGGTGATCTATCAGATCTATCCGCGCAGTTTTCTTGACACCAATGGCGATGGGATTGGCGATCTCAAGGGTATTCTGGCGGGGCTGGATCATATTGCCGGTCTTGGCGTCGATGGCATCTGGATCTCGCCCTTCTTTACCTCTCCGATGGCGGATTATGGGTATGATGTCGCTGACTTTTGCGGGGTCGACCCAATCTTCGGAACCCTGGAAGATTTCGATGCCATCGTTGCGCGGGCGCACGCGCTCGGGCTGAAAGTGATCATCGATCAGGTTTATTCGCACACTTCGGATCATCATGACTGGTTTATCGAGAGCCGTACCAGCCGGGATAATCCGCGTGCGGACTGGTATGTCTGGGCCGATCCAAAGGCGGACGGGTCTCCGCCAAACAACTGGCAGTCGGTTTTTGGTGGGCCCAGCTGGGAATGGGACGCGCATCGCGGCCAGTACTATTTCCATAATTTCCTGAAAGAGCAGCCCGACCTGAATCTCTATAATCCGGAGGTGCAGGATGCCTTGATTGCTGCAGGGCGGTTCTGGCTTGAACGTGGGGTGGACGGTTTTCGCCTGGATGCGCTGAACTTCTCGATGCATGATCAAAGTCTTCGGGATAATCCACCATCGGGCGTATCGGCGTTCGAGGCCACGCGTCCATTCGACATGCAGGTGCACAAATATAACATGTCCCAGCCAGAGATTGTCGGCTTCATTGAGAAGTTCCGAGCCATGCTGGATGAATATCCCGGAACCTTCACGGTCGCCGAGGTCGGTGGACCGAATCCGATTGGTGAGATGAAGGCTTTTACAGAGGGCGAAGAGCGCCTCAATTCTGCGTACAATTTCGACTTTCTCTATGCGAAGTCTCTGGATGCGCCGCGGGTGATGGAGTCGGCGCAGCTCTGGGATCAGACCGCTGACGAGGGGTGGCCAAGCTGGGCGTTTTCAAACCATGACGCGCCGCGGGCCGTATCGCGCTGGGCGCCGAGCGAGCATCGCGATGAGATGGCGCGCGTGTACATGATGCTGTTGCTGACCTTGCGCGGCAATCCGATCATTTATCAGGGCGAAGAGCTCGGCCTGCCGCAAGCGCATGTGCCTTACTCCAAACTGAAGGATCCCGAAGCGCTGTCGAACTGGCCGAAAACGCTCGGCCGTGACGGTGCGCGAACGCCGATGCCATGGCGGGCCGATGCGGAGAATGCCGGTTTTTCTGGGGTTGAGCCGTGGCTGCCAGTTGATCCTGAGCATGCAAAACTGGCCGTCGATACGCAGCAGGGCAATGACAGTGTGCTGCGGTTCACGTCTGAGGCGCTCGGGACGCGCAAGCGATTTCCTGCGCTCCTGTCGGGTGCAATGCGGTTCGTTGAGACTGGCTCCGACTCGGTTCTGGTGATCGAGCGCGCACTGGAGGGTGAGACTGTTCTGGCGCTGTTCAATCTTGGAGGTGACGACTATTCCGTCCCGACAGACGTGTTGAGCGGTGGTGACGTGGTCTTGTCTTCAAGGCCTCTTAAGGAAAACCTGCTAAACAACAATGTCTTGCCGAAGCGATCGGGCGTCTGGGTCCGCGCGAAATAGAGCCGGAGAAGTCGTGATGGACACCAAGCCGACCACTCGCCTGGAAGACCTCGCCAAACTGGCGGGCGTGTCTATCTCGACCGCATCGCGTGCATTGAATGACAGCCCGGCGGTGAATGTCCGCACCAAGCAGAAGATCTGGAAGCTGGCGCGCGAGATGGATTATCCGTTCCGCCACTATATGCCGGCTGGTCCGATTGGGGCCAACGCAACCATATCCATCGTGGTGCCGCGACCGCAAAGTCGTGAAGGGCGGATGGCTGACCCGTTCTTCTTTGAGCTGATTGCTGGTATTGGTGACGCGGCGCGCGAACGTGGCTGCGATATCTTGCTCAGCTATATCGCTCCATCGTCTTATGAGGAATTGGCCACGGCAATGTCGACCAGTCGCTCGGATGGCGTGATCTTCCTGGGGCAGTCCACTTTGCATGATGCCTTCAATCGCCTGGCCGAGATCGAAGACCGATTTGTGGTCTGGGGTGCCGCCTTGCCGGAGCAGTCCTACTGTTCTGTCGGCAGCGACAATGTTGCCGGCGGGCGCCGGGCAACATCGCATCTTGCGCGACTCGGACGGAAGAGCATCATATTTCTGGGAGACACAGATGCGCCGGAAGCCGCCCAGCGTTTGCGGGGTTATCGCGAAGGGTTGGAATTGGCCGGTCTGCCGTATGAGGACCGACTGATCGTGCCGTCGCACTTTCAGGTGGCTTCGGCCCGCGCTGTGGTCGAGTCTTTGATCGCGGAAAATGCTTCGTTCGATGGCATCTTCGCGGCGAGTGACTTGATCGCCCTCGGGGCGATGCAGGCCATTCGCCGGGCTGGTCTGTCGGTTCCCGAGGATGTTTCAATTGTCGGTTACGACAACGTGCCGTTCGGTGTCTATGCGGAAGTGCCATTGAGTACGATCGATCAGGATACGGGCAAGGCTGGTCGCATGCTTGTCTCGAAACTGCTCGATTCGTCGGGCCAACGCGGTCCGGACGAGGATCGCATCCCGGCGGAATTGATCATTCGATCTTCCTGCGGTGCGCCTTAGCGCGCTCCAAGGGTCCATTTTTCAAGAATTTGCATTCCATTGCAAAAATTTGCAATGTTTTGCAAGACTGCTCGTTTCCATAAAATCTTCGATATTGCGCGCGCCAAAGGCGGCATAGCGCGCTATTATCGACCTGTTTGCACGAAATATGATGCATTTTGGCCACAGAGGCCTGGCGAAAGTGCATAACAATTTTGCAAAAGGGGTTGGCGTTTTCATAAATTTGCAATACACAAATTGTCAGACCGTGGTGGAGAGCCACAAACGGCGTGCATGTTTCAGGGAGGATCAGTTGAAACAGACATTTACCAGTAAGAAGAGTTGGTTGCTCGGCACCGCCGCGCTCGCCCTGGCCGCGAGCGTTCCCGTGCATGCGCAGGATGCGCCAGCCGAAGAAGAAGACGAGCAAGCCACGCTTGATGTTGTCAAAGTGACCGGTATTCGCGGCTCAATCCAGAACTCGCTGAACGCCAAGAAGAACGCGACATCGATCGTCGAAGCGATTTCAGCCGAAGACATCGGTAAGCTGCCAGACCTGTCCATCGCCGACTCGCTCGCACGCCTGCCAGGCGTTACTGCGCAACGTGTGCGTGGTCGCGCGCAGCAAGTTTCCATTCGCGGTCTCGGGCCAGACTTCTCATTGGCCCTATTGAATGGGCGAGAAGTTGTTTCATCCGGCAATAATCGCGGGATCGAATTCGATCAGTTTCCATCTGAACTGATCGCGCAAGGCGTCGTCTACAAATCGCCTGACGCCCGCCTCGCAGCAACGGGTATCGCAGGCGCTGTCGACCTTCGCACCATTCGCCCGCTGGACTATACGGAACGTAAAATCAACGTATCCGGCAAGTATGTGTATAATGATAGTGGGCAGCTGAACCCTGACTTCGACGAAGATGGTTATCGATTGTTTGCATCACTCATCGATCAAAACGATGAAGGTAATGTTGGCTGGAGCTTCGCGATCACGACCCAGTCTAACCCGACCCAATTCACTTCGCGCGAATTGAAAACCAATAGCGGTCAAACCGCAATCGATCCGGCAACGGGCCTGGTTTATCCCTCAGATAATCCTCGCACGGGTGTGGTTTCGCGCGAGTTTGAGCGAACTTCGATTGCCGGCGCTCTTCAGTTCGAACCGTCCGATCGTTGGGAGCTGACAATTGACGGCTTTTACACCGACACCAAGGATGCAGGTATTTTCCGCGGCGTGGAAACGCCGATCGCTTCCTGGTCGGGTGCGCAGTTCGATAGCACGACCGGCAGCAGCGGATTTGCTGATACGGCGACTTATTCGTCGGTCGTTCCGATCCTGCGAACGGATACGGAAGGCAACGAAGCTGAAATCGTTCAAATCGGTATAAATACATCATATGATGTGACAGACCGGCTGACCCTCACGGCTGATTTCAGTCGTTCGGCGCTGGATCGTAAGGATATCGATTATGAGTCATATGCCGGCACTGGCGGCGCCCGGAGCGGCGCACAGGATACGCTGACATATAATTTCGACGGCGATGGAGAGTATTCGATCAACTCCATGCTCGACTATACCGACCCTTCTGTTGTCGTTTTGACCGATCCAGGCGGCTGGGGCCAGGTTGGCTTTATCAACGAGCCTACCGTCGGCGACGAGCTGACTCAAATTCGCCTCGATGCCGAATATGAACTCGACACGCCGTTCATTACGAGCGTTGTCGCGGGTTACTTGCGGACAGAACGCGAGAAGGACTTCGCGCTCGACAGGACATTCCTGCGCAATAATGCCAGCTGGACGAATGGCGTTGACCCTCTGAATACAAATCAGCGATTCCTCACCATTCCATCGACATCAATCGTTGGCGCAACAGGGGATGGCGGAACCGGCATTCCAATCATCGCGTATGACCCGGCGCGCCTGTTGAGCGATGGGACCTACACGCTCGAATCCGCTGTTGGCCCATCTTGGGTCGTGGAAGAGGAAATCGATACGTTCTACGGAATGGCCAATATCGAGACGGCTCTGGGAACGATGCCTTTGCTTGGTAATGTCGGGTTCCAGTTTATTGAAACCACGCAATCTTCAACTGGTACGCTGACCTTCGGTCAGAATCAGTCTGAGCAAACGGTTGAAGAAAGCTATGACAATTTCCTACCGAGCCTGAACCTCAATCTGGAGATCATGGATGACACGTTCATCCGGTTCGCGGCGGCACAGACCCTGACGCGCGCGCGCCTGGATCAATTGGCTGCGAACCAGTCTCTTGGTTTTGACTTCACCATCTGTCAGGACACCAATAACGACGAGGTGCCGGACGTGTTGACAGGTACGGTCACGCCGACGACCACCTGCTTTAGTCAAGGTGGCGGCAACCCATTCCTGCAGCCATATGAATCGACACAGTTCGATCTCGCGTTCGAAAAGTACTTTGATGAAACCACGGCGCTTGCGATCGCGGTCTTCCACAAAGACTTGTCCAACTGGGTTCTTGATCGCAGCCTTCTCATTGACGGCACGCAGTCAATCCTCGCGGCAGGCGGTGATGCTATTCTTGCGGCAAACCCGGGGGTTGAACTGACGACGTTGAGTGGTCCGACCAATTTCGCGGACGGGTCCATTTCCGGCTTTGAAGCCTCGTTGAGAATGAACCTGGATAACTTCCTTCCCGAGAACCTCGAAGGCTTCGGGTTCTCTGCCAGCTACACCTATGCTGACAATGGGTTGGAAGACGAAAACGGCAACGAAATCGAAATTCCAGGTTATTCTGACGAAGTCTGGTCAGGTGATGTCTACTATGAGAATCACGGGTTCCGAAGCCGACTGAGCGCGCGTTACCGTTCTGGCTATCGAGCGGAGGTTATCGATTTTGGTAACAATCTTATCGGCGCCAGCGCGCTCGACGCGCTCATCGTCGATGCCCAGATCGGCTATGAGTGGGACGAAGGTCCACTTGAGGGCTTTGCTGTAAATCTTGAGGCTTACAACCTTACGGATGAGCCATTTGCCACCGAGAATGCGACGACCGATCCGAGCGTCACCTTCCCAAGTCGGCATGAATTGTATGGCACCACCTACAACATCACGGTGTCGAAGAAATTCTAGCTCCCTCAAACGAGTTGGATTCCTCCCGAAAGGGCCCGCCTTTGTGCGGGCCTTTTCTACACCTGGGGATATCCCCTCTGGGCGAGATTGAACGGGCAAGCTAAGACCAAGAGATGCAGAACCAACATCTGGAACAGATCGTCATTGTCGGGGGCGGCACCGCGGGATGGATCGCCGCCGCAGCCATGTCGCGGCTGCTTGGGCCAGCGGTGAACATTACGTTGATCGAGTCAGAAGCCATCGGCACGGTCGGAGTCGGCGAGGCAACCATTCCGCAAATCCGCCGCCTCAATGGCGTGCTGGGCCTGGACGAAGACGCGTTCGTCCGCGAGACCAATGGCACGTTCAAGCTCGGCATCGAGTTCAACGATTGGGGGCATATCGGCGAACGCTATCTGCACACGTTCGGCGATGCCGGCATCAATCTCGCCAGCCTGCATTTCCATCATTACTGGCTGCGCGCGCGGGCTGAAGGCAACAGAGCCAGCCTGTGGGATTATTCGCTGCACCACAAGGCGGCCTACGCCCATCAGTTCGGACGGCTCGACCGGGTCGGAAATACATCTATGACCGGTTTGGCCTACGCCTTCCACTTCGACGCAGGTTTGTACGCCAAATACCTTCGAAAGCATGCTGAGGCGAACGGCGTCCGACGCGTTGAAGGCAAGGTAGTCGACGTCGCGCTGGTGCCCGAAACAGGATTTATCGACTCCGTAGCGCTGGAGCGCGGCGAGACGATTTCAGGTGACCTGTTTATCGATTGCTCCGGATTTCGCGGCCTGCTGATCGGACAGGCGCTTGATGTCGGATATCAGGATTGGTCGAAATGGCTGCCTTGCAATAGCGCCATGGCGGTGGGCTGCGAGTCGACACAGCCGCTTCTGCCATACACCCAGGCCACGGCGCACGAGGCAGGCTGGCAATGGCGCATTCCGCTCCAGCACCGGACCGGCAATGGGCACGTCTTCTGCGATGAATTCACGACTGAGGAAAAGGCCACCGATACACTGCTCGCCAACCTTGATGGCGCGCCAATGGGCGATCCCAAGCGCCTGCGTTTCACCACCGGGCGCCGCGAGAAATTCTGGCACAAGAATTGTGTCTCTATCGGCTTGTCGAGCGGATTTCTGGAACCCCTGGAATCGACATCGATCCATCTCATTCAGTCGAATGTCTCTAAGTTGATCGAATTGCTTCCGACCAGGGCGTTCGACCCGTCCAACGCGGCCGAATACAATCGTCAGGTCAGCCACGAATATGAGTTGGTCAGGGATTTCCTGATCCTGCACTATCACCGGACCGACCGCGACGATTCAGAGTTCTGGCGCTATTGCCAAAATATGTCGGTGCCAGACAGTCTGACTGACAAGATGGCGCTGTTTGAAGGCAATGGCCTGCTCTACAAGGATCCTGAGGACCTGTTTCGGGAATCCAGCTGGGTCCAGGTCATGGTCGGGCAGGGGCTGATGCCCAAAAGCTTCCACGCCATGGCCAATCGCCTGTCGTCAGAGCAACTGACGAGCTTCCTGGCCGACGTTCAGAAACTGATCGACCGCGCGACGCAGGATTTGCCCGGGCACAGTGATTTCATCGCGGCTCACTGCGCCGCAGATTTACAATAGCTGTCTATGAAGGCGTCATGTGTCGGCATCGCTTCGACCGCCTGCGCCATCGCCGAACGGATCTGTTGCATGCGCTGTTCGACCGGCACGTCAGGACGATGGCGCGTCATCGCCGGCGCGCGTTCCGGAACAATGTCCTGTCCGAGATAGACCGCGATCCAGCTTGGGTTGTGGAACAGTTCGCGCTCGTCCGAAATGATCATGCCATGGGTTCGGAAATGATCGATCTTGTACCGTAGCCGGTCCGGGATTGGCATATTGGCGCAATATTTCCAGAACGCGTCGTCGCCACGCTGTGTGGCGGTATAGTGCAGGATGAGAAAGTCGCGAATGCGCTCATATTCGGCAATGGTCAGCGCATTATACTCATCCGCCAGAAGCGGCGACATCGCCTTGTCTGGGAACAGCGCGAGCAGACGCATGATGCCATACTGAATGAGGTGCAGGCTGGTGGATTCCAGTGGCTCCATGAAGCCCGCCGACAGGCCAATGGCCACGCAGTTCTTGTTCCAGAACTTGTTCCTGCGGCCGGTCACGAACCGTAAATGCCGAGGCTCCGCCAATGGCGCTCCGTCGAGTGATGACAGGAGAGTCTGCTCCGCCTTTTCTGCTTCGAGAAATTCGCTGCAATAGACATAACCGTTGCCTGTCCGGTGCTGGAGCGGAATGCGCCATTGCCAGCCTGCGGTCTTGGCCGTGGATTTGGTATAAGGCAGGATTTCCTCGGACCTTTCGCACGTCACCGCTACAGCGCGATTGCACGGAAGCCAGTGCGACCAGTCTTCGTATCCGGTTTCCAGGGTCTTCTCGATCAATAGACCAAAGAAGCCGGAGCAATCCACGAACAGGTCGGCCTCAAACTGACGATTATCCTCCATCGTCACGGATGTGAGAAAGCCGGAGTCCGGGTCCTGCGCGGCGCTGACGACGCGGCCTTCAACGCGGGTGACGCCGCGCGCTTCGGCATATTTTCGGAGATAAGCGGCATAGAGCGTCGCGTCGAAATGGTAGGCATAATCGAAGCGCGATTGGATATTGCGCGGATCTGCCAGGGGTTGCGAAAACTTGCCCGCCTTCGATGCCGCCCAGGCCAATGAGTATTCGTCGATCGGGGTCTCGTCGCCATTCAGGTGGGCGTGCATCCAGTGCTGGTAGAAGGGGATATGGTCGAACTCGGCGCCATAATGTCCGAACGGGTGAAAGTATGAGTGACCGGGCCTGGACCAATCGATGAACTCGATGCCAAGCTTGAACGAGCCATGTGTTTCGCGGACAAAAGTTGCTTCATCAATGCCCAGGCGCTGATTGAAATAGCGGATCGGCGGAATCGTCGCTTCTCCCACGCCAATAGTCCCGATCGCCTCGGATTCGATGAGGGTGATGTCACAGGTCTGGCCGAGATCGTTGGCAAGCGCGGCGGCCGTCATCCAGCCAGCGGAACCGCCACCGACAATGACGATTTTCTTGATCGGGGCGTTGGACTTCACCATGGTTGGTCACTCAATCTTTTTCTCGAAAGCGCGCGTGCGCACTATCCCTTTGTGTAGCAGTTTTTTATAGCTGGGTAAGCTGGCAATGCCCAGTTTCAGACGATTGATTTTGTTGGGAAATGACCGTGAATCCATTTCAGACAGATGGACAAAATGTACGCGTCAAGGAGATCGGCACCGAGCGCACGAAAATCGTTCACATCACGGACTTTTTCACCCACCCGGAGGCTGTGGTGGCGGCCGCGTGCGAACACTCATTCGCGCGTATAAATCCGCATTATCCAGGTGTGCGGGCGCCGGTCGAGGATGCCTTGTTGCAGGCTCTGTGCGAAACTGTCTCGGCGCATCGCTCGCCCGGTTCTGAACATCCTGAACGGGCCTGGAACGGCGCGGCGTGGTACTCGATTGTCAATTGCCCCCCGGAGCGTCTGACCCCCATTCAGCGCTTGCCGCATTTTGATGGTTTCGACGAAGCACAAGTCGCCGTGATGATCTATCTCAATCGCACCGAGCATGGCGGCACCGCATTTTTCCGACACCGCTCGACCGGGTTCGAGCGCGTGACCGAGGCGCGCTACCCGGAGTATAAGCAGGGCCTGGAGCGCGATGTTGCCCGGTCCGGACTCCCGCCAGCGCAATACATCACAGATGGGGCGCCGCATTTTGAAAAGATCGGCGAGAGCGATGCGACCTATAACAGCCTGACCATCTATCCCGGCACATTGCTGCACAGCGGGGTCATCAAGAATGACCAGCCTCTGGAAACCGATCCGGCGCGATCGCGCCTGACGATCAACGGTTTCTTCTCGCCGGCATAAGCCAACCGGTCTTCGCAGTTGGCCTAGAAAATCGTGTTGTACTGGCCGCCATCGATGACGATATTCTGCCCAACGATGAAGCGAGAGAGCTCGCTACAGAGAAGGGCGGCCATCGGCGCCAGATCATCCGCTTCGCCAACGAATCCTGTCGGAATGGGCTGCGTCGCTCGAAAATGCTCACGGACGATTTCCGGCTTCGGTTCAAGGCCAAAAGCCTTCGCATAGTCGGCCATGATCTCCTGGGCGCCCTCTGTTGCGAAAATGCCAGGAAGCAGATTGTTGATCACCACGCCATGCTTCGCGACTTCACGCGACACGCCGGCGGTGTAATTGATCAAAGCCGACCGTGCCGGGCCAGACATCAGGCGCCAGATCATCGGGCGCTTGGCGGAGAACGTGGCGATATTCACAATCCGCCCCCAGCCTTTCTCCTTCATCACCGGGATATAGTGGCGCATGATTTCAATCGGACCGATCAGGGCCGTCTCGACGGAATCGCGCCACATGTCTGGCGTGAGTTCGAGGAAATTTCCGTTTGGATTCGGGGGTTTAATCGTGATGCTGAGAATATCGGGATCAGGGCAGGCCGCGAACAGCGCCTGTCGTCCTGCCTCGGTCGAAGAGTCCGCGACCACCGGCGTGACGTTGGCGCCATACTTGTCGGCGATCTCCTGCGCCGCGCGCTTCAGGCGTTCTTCGCGTCGCGCCGTGATAAAAAGCTCGACGCCGGCTTCCGCCAGTCTTTCCGCGGTTGCGCGGCCGAGACCCGCACTGCCGCCAGCCATGATCGCGGTCTTGCCTTTGATTTTGAGATCCATGTTCTGCTCCAGATTTGATACGTTTCGTGACTGGGTAGGGCCTTAGGAGGCGGACGCTTGCAATCCGGTCTGATCCAGACGCCAGCGCAGCGTGTCGATCCGATCCTGTCCGAAGAAGGGTTCGCCTTCGAACACCATGGTCGGAACGCCCCAATGCCCTGCGGCTTCCAGCGCTTGATGATTGGCCTCGACGTCTGCCTTTACGCGATCGAGATCGATGCCGGCTTCCAACTCGTCCAGCGACAGTCCGGTCGACTGGCTGGCATTTGCCAGATGATCCCCTTCATCCCACTGCCGAACGCCGCTCCAGATCAGCTGGGCAGCGGCGTGCGCAAAATCGATTCCCTTGCCGCGTTTTTCCGCCTCGACACCAAGCGCGGTCAGGCGCCAGATGAGGGGCTGTTCCTTCGGCACTTCGAAGGTCTCTCTATCTTGCACAACCGGGTCCGGATTTGGCCAGACGAATGGCAAGCCGAGAAACGCCGCGCGGCGTCTGGAATCCATGACGATGTAACGCGGACGTTTCTTGTCCGAAGCATCGAAAATCGAAGATTTGGCGCGCAGCGCAATTGGCAATACAGGGCGCAATCGGACGGTCACATCATAGTCGTTTCTGAGTCGCAGGAGGTCGGGTGTGACCAGGTATGAATACGGGCTTCGGAAAGACCAGAAGACGTCGATGACGGGTCTGGCGGCTGGTTCATTTGTTTCACTCATCAGGCGAGTTCCTTCGCTGTGTGATTGGGCAAAGATGCGATCATCTTGCGGGCGATCCGCTCGGCAACCATGACACAGCCGAGATAGGTATTGCCACGCGGAATCGTCGGCATCACGGAAGCGTCAGCGACACGGAGACCAGTGATGCCCCGAACCCGACAATCTGCATCCAGTACCGGACCCATGGGACAGGTGCCGACCATGTGACCATAGCTCAGCGTATTGCGCTCCAGCGCCGTGGCGATGGCTTCCGGCGCGCGCAAATCAATTGGCTCAATTTGCGCACAGCCCAAGGCATTTGCTGCGTCAGATTCTTCCCATTCGGCAATGCGATTGAACGCGTGTTGCAGGCGTGCGGTCGCATTGTCGGGCAATGGCGGCGCGATCACTGTGGGCCAGTTATCATCGGTATCCGCGAGCCGGACTTTTCCTTGTCCGGAAGAGCGCAGCAGGAACACGGCCATCATGAATTCAGTTGGCCCGTCTGAGAGCGGCGGCGCGATCGGGAAGGCGTGATAGTCGACATCCGTGCCGTCTGAGGCACCGATCAGCAGGGATTGCGCCGGACCGGCCGTGCCGCCACGCGGGCCATCATGCCGGTAGCGAATTCCCGGTCCGATATGATCGCTCAGCGTCTCGCCAACCGGTAGATCCGCATGCACCTCAATGCCGTGCTCAGACAGATGGTCGGCAGGTCCGATTCCCGATCGCATGAGCATGTTGGGCGTCCACAGAGCCCCGGCAGTGACAACCACTTCATCGGCCTCGATCGTCTCCCCACTCGCCAGCGAGACGCCGGTGACGCGCGTGCCGTCGATCAGCAGGGTCGCCACTTCGGCATTCGGGCGAATGGAAAGGTTTTCGCGTGCTCGTACCTTCGGCGTGAGATAGGCGCGGCTGGTGGTCACGCGCCGGGCGGCGGCGTCGATGGTTACAGGAAACACTCCAAGTCCGGGCAACTGGCTCGGGTCATTGATGTCGGTCACGGTCTTCGCGCCTTTCTCAAGCATGCCATCCAGGAATGCGAGTTGGGCGCGCCCCATTTCGTCCCGGCGCCAACGACGTACGGTCAAAGGGCCGTCATTGCCGTGGAGAGGGGATGACCTGAAATCCATATCTGTTTCCGCAGCAATGAAGGTCGACACGACATCGTCCCAGGCCCAGCCTTCCAGCCCGGATGCGGCCCAGCTGTCATAATCCTGTGGCAGGCCGCGCAGGGTCGCGAGGCCGTTCACCGCCGAGGTGCCGCCCATCATGCGGCCTTGCAACATCGGGATCACCTGGTCGCCATTGAACATCGGTGTCAACGCCACGGATTGTGCGCCGAGCCAGGCTTCCGGTGCCCGGGTCGGGTCGAGCACACCGTCGCCATAGACGTGATCGTCGGGGCCAGCTTCGAGCACGGTGATGTGCAGATCCGGGTGTTCGCTCAGTCGCGCGGCGAGAACCGAACCGGATGTGCCGCCGCCAACAATCAGGATTCTTCGAGGTGTGTTTGGCATGGGCAGGCTCGTGTCTGTCTTGGTGTGATAGAATTAGGTTGATTAACCTACATTTAGGTAATACAACCTAATTTGTCAACTGACCCCAATTCGAAGCAACGGGATCCTCAACATGAAAGCGCGCAAAGGCGGGACAGCAGATCGAATTCTCGATGCAGCGCGAGAGCTGTTCAATTCGAAAGGATATGCGGCGACATCGCTACACGAAATCGCCGCGTCCATCGGCATTTCGCAGGGCAATCTCACCTATCACTTTCCGTCCAAGAGCGACCTTGCCGCCAGACTTCAGGCGGACGCCCAGGCAGAGGCAAAAGCGCGGCGGGCGGAACGGCAAACTGGCGCCATCGCCGACGATTATGTCGAACATCTATTGTTCGCCATGAATCTGGCCTGGAACAATCGATTCTTGTTGCGGGACCGGCGCCAATTCGCCGACAAGCTGAGCCAGGACGAGTCTGAGTTCGAGGCGGATTTTGACGAATTGCACGCTCTGTTGAAGCGGATTGAGGCAGGTGGCTTGTTTCGACGGGACGCTGTTGAAGACCTGGAAATGCTGACGCGATCCATCTGGGTGATGAGTCGATACTGGATCGACTATCTGCGTGACTTTGAGGGGCTGGAGGATATCGCCTGGCAGGACCAGGAGCGCGGCATTGAGCACCATTTTGCGCTCTTGCTGCCATGTCTGACAGCCGCTGCAAGACGGGACTTTCGGGCCGCACTCACACGGGTGGGCATGCGTGACGGGCGATATCAGAAGGCGTGACACGCGCCATTATTGCGCCCTGAGTAAAGCCAAACGACAGTTCTGCTCGTTCACGACAGCGCCGACACGCCTCAACACAAAATGTTGACGTCGCGAACGCGTGCGAATGACTGGCTGCAACCAACCGAGCTTCCGTCGCTACCTCATCTCATTGATTGCGCGCCTTCGATTCTCACGAGCCTGCTTTGTTAACACCGCAAGGATCCGGGCAAGGAGGGCCGCCAAGAATTCACTTCCATTAAGAAAAAATTAACGTTAACCATAGGCGGGGGAACACGTGAGGGACGTTATAATGGAGAGACTGCGGACGGTTCGATCGGCGCTTAAAATGGCCATGCGCTGGCGTGGAAATGGCGCGAAAATGCGTGTCATAGCGGGTGTCCTGATCGTGACAGGATTTGGTGTGGAAGCGGTTGCCCAGGAACGGGCCAGGACCTTCTCCCGAGACTCTCATTGCACGCGCGCATTGAACGCGATCCCGGCAACGCCGCGATCGAATGGCGGGTTTGCAAGCTGGGCACAGGCCTGTGCCGCGCGCAGTAATAATGAACGCCAATCATTGGACAAAATCGTCAATGCGCTGAGAAACGCGGCCAAATTGCACCTGTCTGATGCCAGTCTGGAGACACCAAGTGGTGACCGGATGGCGATCCTCAACGCTGCCGCGCAACGCGGCACAGCTGCGAATGAATTGCTAGACACGCGGCCAAATACACAAAGCTCTCAGGAACGAAGATATGGAGCGCGTTACAAGTTTGACGGGCTGTTCATTGCCGCCGCGCCGCGTCTGGCGCTGGGATTGACGGAAGGCGACGGTAACCGCGTCTGCGGCACCGCCGACGCCTGTCTGAGCTCTGGCCTCGCCTTGCTGGAAGCAACCGAAATCGACATCGTCCAGCCTCGGCTGAGTGATGATAATCGCTACTATCAGAGCGCCGCGGCGCACCTGCAAATCCTCAATGCCAAGGCCCATGCGAAGCTGGCTGAAACTGGGGACAGTGGCAATATTGATCGCAGTCTGAGTATTCTCAAGACCGTTGTCGCCATGGCCCCGGAAAGCGGCAATGCAAGCTTGCCGGGCAAGGCGTCGAATGCACTGATCGAGATTGCGACCACAAGTGCGGACCGCGCCGTGGACAATGATCGCGACTATGATGCCGCGATCCGTTATTTGACCGAAGCCGCCCAGATTGCGGCGGCGGGTGATGCAAAACAGGGGCTCTATTTCAACATTGGTGTCTATAATGAGCGCAAGGCGGACGCGCTGTTGGACAGTGAAAACGGCGCCAACGCCGCTGCAGCAGCGACCAGTTTTTGCGACGGCGCAAAAGCCTTCCGCCTAGCCGATGGGCATTCGGAAGCCTTGAAAACACTGGAGGCCAAAGAGGGCTATGCCTACGCTTTGAGCAAGCTGGAAGAGCAAGGTTCGACCGCCTGCGACGCATCGCAGGCCAATGCCCTGGCTGCGTTCGCGGCATCGGAAGCCCTGAGAGCGACTTACAATGAAACCGGTCATCAGAAATATCTGGAAGCGTATGGGGCGCTCTTGAACCGCGCCGGGCGGTTCCAGGATTCAGTGGATGCGTTCACCGAAGCCGAGACTGCAAAGCGTGGACTGCCATCCGCAGACGAGCCCGATACTGAAGAACCAACGCCGGCCGACGACGTTCGTTTCAATGGTGGAAACGCGCGTGCGAACAGCCTGCTGGTTCTTGCCGTTCGCAATTCGAGAATTGATCAGCAAGACAATCAGGAGACCGCCAAGGCTCAGTTCGTGCAGGCTGAAAATGCTGACGCGGTCTGGCCCACAGCCTATCTTGAGCATGCCAAGTTCCTGGCGCGGTCCGGCGACATTGATACTGCCAATCGCAAACTCTATGTCGCGATTGGCCGAGCCATTGGAAAAGCGGACTATTCCGCCGAATTGGCCGAAGCCTATTATGAGCGCAGTCGAAACCATCTCAGCAAAGAAATCGGTACCGAAGCGCTCGCCGACGGCGCCAATGCGGTGCTCACGAATTCGGCCAATCCAGCCTTCAAGCAACAAGCCTGCCTCGCGGCTCTGTTTGCTGAAAAAGGCGAGCGAACCGATGCCAGCGTATCGGCCTATTGTCCGTCTGCAAGCACGGGCTCTGCTGAAGATGCGCTGTCGACCGAGGACCTGTTGCTCAACGCCTTTCGTAAACATCGTCAGGCCCAGCTGGTGCGTCGCGCGGGCAATCTGACCGGCAAGATTGGCGCCTTCGACAATGCGGCTGAATCCTACCGCAAGATCAGCGTTCGTGAAGACAAGTCCGACATTGCTGGCTGGCCATTGCCACAGGGCGACGTTTCGTTCGGTGATGTCGCGCAGATCGGCGGTTGGGCGGCCGACGCCTGCGGAACGCTGGGCGGCGGTGCGCCGATGCCAGTGATCGCAAACAGAGACAGAATTGTTCAACTTTTTGACGCGTACGGCCTGCAGCTGTGCGACGTGCGATAAATCAGACTAGAGGGACACTGATATGAGTGATTTGGTACCAATCGGGACACGAGATCTGATCTTTGAACCCACTGAAACGCTATCGGCGCGGATTATCTCCGCGGTCGAGGAAAAAAAGGACGCCGAGGAACGTCTCAAGGAGATAGAAGCCGCGCTGGGTCGCGAACGGCGCAAAAAGACCGGCGCCAATCTGCGAAGCATGGCCTTCCTGGGTATGGCCGCCGCAGCCGCGGCAGGCGCGTTCTTTATCTGGAGCGGAACCGAGGGTCAGATCGCGAAAGCCGATCAGGAGAGAGATGCTGCGTTCGAAGCACGTGACGCCGCGATCGAAGATCTGCGCGCGGCAGAAACCACGATTGCGAACCAGCTTGAAACCATTACCGGGTTTGACGAGTTTCTCCCGGTTGCCGATTACACTTGGGAAGTGCGGCGCCTGAATGCCCAGATCAAAGGGTATGCCCAGGAATTTGCGACCCGCCCGACACCGGGCCTCAATCGTGATGCGACCATCAATGTCGAGGCGACACCGGAAACGCTGAACTGGATGAACCCCCGTTTGAACGACTTGCGGGCTGAGGAAACCAAGCTTCAAACTGCGATCACCAATTTCCAATCTTGGGTTGATCGGCGCGTCGAGGAGCCGCCGGTTGAGGTTTGTCTGCCGAAGAATCCGTTCAGACAAACACCGCGGCAACCAAACTGCCCCGATTAAGTGATAGCTGTGCTATTATTCAGGAACGAATAGGACATCAGGACGAGTATTATGGAAAATTCTGCAATTGGCGTGCTTTTCTCAGGCATGGCGCCTGCGACCGATCAGGACCAAACCGCCAGCGATTTGCTCAATCAGGCCCAGACCATCAATGATTGGAGTATTGCCGAAGCCTATATGTGTCTTCTGCTGGAAGCGATTTTCGCCGACGACAAGGTTGATCCGAACGAAAAGCAGTACCTGCACGCTCTGGTGAAACGGGCCAAGACCTTTTCCGGCCTCAGTGACCATGAGCTGTCGCGGCTGAACATGACCGTGATGGAGCGTCGAACCGAGCGTCCGGACTGTGTCGCCGAGGCCTGCCGCGCGCTGCCGGTCAGCATGCACAAGACGATCTTTGCGCATGCGCTCGACATTGTTCTGTCGGATGGCGAACTCCACCCCAAGGAGCGCGATTATCTCGACGAGTTGATGACGAAAATGGACCTGACGCAGGAAACGGCGCGAAACATCATGCAGGTGATCTTCGACAAGAATAAATTCTGATCACGGCCGCCTGGCGGATCAGTTGAATCGGAGGGACCGGGGCCTGAGCGCCAAATGCTAGTTGAACTCAGCGGGGCAACGTGAACGACAAGGGGACCGACTTCTTTTTCGACCAATTGGTAGAAGATTGGCGAACAGAATGGCGCAACCGCGATTTCTCCTGGCACGCGCTTGCTGAGGCCGATTGGTCGATGGGCGCCCAGTCAATTGAAAACCCGAAATGCTGGCGCGCGCCTCTGGATTTCCCTGGCAATGGCAAACTCGTTGGCAGCGGCGATGACGCCTATATTCAGGCCAGCGTGCAAGACTATTGGCGCTGGTCCTGGGGACTTGATGCCGTTGGCGACGTCAAAGGCCTTTCTGAACACCCCATTCTCCTGACGGATCAGGATCTCATCGATGCCGGGCTGTTGGTCGAATGGGACCAGAAGCTCTGGCACATCCTGCATCTTCCTGACACTGATTTGAGCAAG
Source organism: Hyphomonadaceae bacterium (assembly GCA_024742355.1). Lineage (GTDB taxonomy): Bacteria > Pseudomonadota > Alphaproteobacteria > Caulobacterales > Hyphomonadaceae > Henriciella. The sequence goes on from JANSYM010000004.1 coordinate 192,024, forward strand.
CGCCATGATCCCGCAGCAGACCTGCTGGCTGAGCTGTTGACCCAACGCTTGCTGATGAGCCGGGCTTGTACTGGCGGCGCCGACTTGCGGGTTCAATTGATCGGCGCGCGGGCCAGGAATCTCCATAAAGTATGGGAAGATTTCGATCGGCTGGGAACGACGCCGGACGAGCGGACGCTCCATATTCGCAGCATCCAAACCGAGTTCGGAGCATGCCAGTCGCAATTCGTGAATTTCGGGCCCGGCACGCAATTGGAGCATTCCCTGTTCTCGGGCGAAGCGAACTTCTCGGGTTGCAATTTCGGCGAGCGGACCCGGCTCGATCATTCCCGTTTCATTTCCACGGCTGATTTCTACAAGGCGCAGTTTGGGAGATTTACGTCGTTCGAAGACGTCGTATTTCGCGCCAGCGCGGACTTTGAGCTGGCGCAATTTGGCTATGAAACCAAGTTCAACACGGCCCGTTTTCGAGAGAGCGTGAATTTCAAGTCGACAAGATTTTCGGGCAATGCGGATTTTTTCGGATGCCATTTTCTGGATCATGCCGAATTCAATGGCGCCGATTTCGGTGCTGATGCGCAATTCGTCAAAGCACAGTTCGTCGATACCGTGTTCATGCCCAACGCCAAGCTGATGGGCGGCGTGTTCGACTCCACAAAATTCTCAAAGCGGGTCGATTTTGAGTCCACGGATCTGTCGCGCGCCCGGTTCAAGAATATCGATTTCAAGAAAACAAAAGTGCGCTGGGCCGGGTCGATCCTGGACGATGTGGAGTTTTCGGATGTTTCCTACGAGTATCGCAACCTTCGCCAGAACTGCCGGGGGATAAAGGGCAGCGCCACGGTTTGGGGTGATCTGCTATTGCGGCGGGATTTGCAGGATCAGGACTATATCGACACACTCGACGAACGAATGAAAGCGGACCGCCCCAAACTACATGAATGGCGCAAGGCATCTGGTGACGGGCCCGAAGCGCTGACCGGTAAACTGCGGCGCATCGCTTCAAACGTGGTTCACTGGTTGTGGAGTGTCCTATCCGCCTTGCGTGGAGACATTTCGCCAAAGGTCCTCATCGGCATGATTGCCTGCGCTTTCCTGGCGGGCGGCCTTGTCGCGGCGATTGTTGATCGGCGGTTTGCAAGCTGGTTCCTCGACCCGTTCAGTATCGCGCAGTCGGACGGCATTGATCCTCTCGCGGTTCTCGCACCGTTGTTCACCGGCGTCGTGCTGGCTCTATTGCTCGCATCTTTTGTCGGCAGCTGGTTCGGCAAACGGGCCGTCTTCAAGCTGTGGGGCGCGCTGGGATATGGGCGCGACTGGGACCGCGTTGCCTTGTTCGCGCTGTTCCTGATCTTCATTTTCGGTGTGATCTACCAGTTCCGTGTCGACAAGGATGTGGCCTTCGCGATCGATATCCCAAATTGTGCCGATGCCAGCCAGGACGCCTGTTCCGGTGGGCACCACTGGTTTGCGCCGTGGTTCGTCGCGGCGATGGGGTTTGCCACACTCGGCATCTCGGATGTTGCGGTCCCTCTGACCGGAGCGGGGCAGCTCTTGCTGATTGCGAACGTCTTGTTCGGTTTCATGACGTTTGGATTGCTGCTCGCGGTGCTCGGCAATCGCTTTGCGCGCCGGTCATGAGGCCCGGAGAGCGCAGGACAAATCACCCTCGATATCGAAATGCTGACTGGACCATTCGCGGCGCGTCGGCTTAACTGAGTTAACAGGAGCTGGTCTGGCCGGAGGAATCCGACGTATCATAAGGATTGTGCGTCACATAACGGGGACAATTGATGGCATTTTTGGATCTGCCTTATCGTCATGACTTGTTTGTCAGTTGCCATCCGGGAACGGATTTGCGGCAGATCGACTGGACGAAGTTTCTGTTCGAGCAAATCCGCAATGAAGTGAAAAGTGATGCGACCGAAATGGTTGGGTTCAGCCATATGCTGGGCTGGGACGAAGCCAATATCGCCTCTCTGCGCGCCAGTTTTTCTGACAATCCAAGCGCCTCGGGCGTGATCCTGATCATTCTGACCGAGCAATTCTTGCGGTCGCCCTGGTGCGGCGAGGAGGCGCATTGGTTTGAAGAACAGCTCAGAAAGAACCGCGAGAATGGCGGCCGCTCGATCGTGCTGGTCTGTGGCCCCTCATTGAATGACGAATTGCCAAAATCACTTTCCGAGATGTCGACGCCGGTCATGTTCTACTCGAAGACCGATGATGCCGGACGCATGGCGAGCCCGAAACCCCTCGGCTACCCGCACCCGACCAATAATGATACCGGGTTCTGGCGCGAGGTCAGCAGTCTCGCGACCCTGGTCATCAATCACCTGCGCAAGATCAAGAACAATTCCAAGTTCCTGGCGGCGCAGGAGAGTGTTTCCGTGATCACCCCGGCTTCCGATGCGGTGAAGGTCTATTTGCATGCCAAGGCCACGCACACTGAAGCCTGGGAGAAGGTCAAAGGGCAGCTGGAGGATTCCGGATGTTCGGTCTTCCCAGAACAGCTCAAACCGATTGGCAGCGGCTTGCTGGAAATGGAACGCGCGAGAGAAGAGCGCCTGCGCATTCTCAAGGAAGAAGCCAATGCAGCGTGCGCGCTCGTCGTCGACCCGCCCACGGAACATGATGTGCACATGCTGGTCAGCGACCGGACGGCGCTTCGGGTTTCCGGCAAGAACATTCCTTGCGCCCTGATTGATCGGACCGGCAGCGATGATCCGTTCGCGCAGCGCCTCGGCATTGAGACGGTCAATGCGGTTCAGCAGGACTGGACGACATCGTTCCAGAATTGGCTGAAGACGAACATTCACGCTGGGTGACTGGCGTGAGCACGACCATCGGATTCACCCAGCCTTATCCCGGGATCCGGCCCTTCAAGAAATCCGAATGGCCGATCTTCTTCGGGCGCAACCGCATGATCGATGCGGTGATGGAAAAGCTCGCCACGTCGCAATTCGTTTTGCTGCATGGAACCTCAGGCTGCGGAAAATCTTCGCTTGTGAAAGCGGGCTTGTTGCCGCGTCTGGAAATGAGCCATCACGGCAATGAGGTGGCGTGGCATACGGCGCAGATGCGTCCCGGCGCGGCGCCGCTATGGAACCTGGCCGAGGCAGTTGCGCGTCTGATCGAGGGATTGAACGACGATGATACGCCATCGATGCAGATGGTCCGGGATGTTCGTCGGCGGCTAAATCGCGGCGTAGAGGCCATTCCGGCGTTGGTTGAGGATTTTGGCCTCGGCACGAATGGCAATGTCTGCCTGCTGATTGACCAGTTTGAAGAGATCTTTCGCTATGCGGCCGAGATCGAACGGTCCGAAGTGGAAATGCTGATCGAGGTCCTGCGTGTGTTCGCGGATTCCCCACCCGAAGGCATTCATGTCATCGCGACGATGCGGTCGGATTTCCTCGGCGATTGCGCGAAATTTGTCGGCTTTGCCGAAGTCGTCAACAAGACGCAATATCTGTTGCCGCGCCTGGAACAGGCCGAGTTGATGGAGTCGATCACGGGGCCGGCGGGTGTATTTGGCGGTGAGGTCGAGACCGAACTGGCGCTCAGGCTGATCGATGAAAGCCGCGATGAGGTGGATGCCTTGCCGCTCGTCCAGCATTGTCTGATGTATCTGTGGAACAAGGCCTCCACTAATGCACCAGACAACGTCAAATTGCGCCTCGACGGATATCTCGGGCTCAAACAAACGCTATCGCAGCGCGCAGATGAAGTGCTCGAAGAAATCGACCAGGAAGTGCAGGGTGGCACCTGGTGCGCAGAGCATCTTTTCCGGGCGATCATTGACCTCGATGGGAGTGGGCGCGCCACGCGTCGCCCGATCCGCCGCAGCGTGATCGAAGCCATATGCGCGTCCCATCAACCTGCGCTGGCGACGACGATTGATCACTTCTGCGACCCTCACACGGGGTTCTTGATCCTCAGTGATGATGAGGACCCGGTCGTCGACATCACGCATGAGTCGCTCATTCGATGCTGGGATCGCCTGAACCTTGTTGATGAATTTGATGCTGACAATCGTGCGCGCGGCTGGCTCCAGCGCGAACAAGATGATGCACGTATGTGGCGTGCCTTGCTGCTGCGGGTCGAGGAGGGCGAGTCGATCCGCGACGAGGCTGCGATTGTTGAACGCGAAAAACTGGTCGAGACTTTGCCCGGTGCGGCATGGACCGAGCGCTATGGCGGGCATTGGGACGAGGTCAACGCCTTGCTGGAAACCAGCCGCGCAGAGATTGATGAGCGCAATGAGAAAGCACGCAAGTATGCCCAGCGCAAACAATTGCTGGTCGTTGGCGCATTCGCAGTGCTTGGCCTCGGGATCATAACGATTGGCTCACTCTGGTCGTCAGCGCGCGATAGCCGAGCGCGGGTCCAGGATGTCCTGTGGGAAAATCTGGTGGCGCGATGGGATCGCGCGGTTGAGCCGACCGCATGGGAAGCCGAAGGCGTGACCAATGCGGTGATCGATTCCACGGATGTGCGGGCGCAGATCGGACTCTACATTCTCGATTCCGGCCAGATTGATGTCGATAATACAGCAGGCCTCGACCCGGAATTGCAAGCGGCACTCGACAAGAAGCTGCGAGATTTTCGCGTCGCATCCGTCGCGCTTGAACCGATTTTCGAGACACAATTCGCGATCTATAATGGCAGGCCGCAGGAAGTGGACGGCGTCGCGGTCAGCCACGACGGCAAATATGTCGCCGCCGGCGAAGACGCGGGTCACGTTGTGATCTGGGATGTCTCGGCAGGATATGGCGAAGGCGAAATCCAGGAAGTGCGCCGAATAGAGGCGCATGGCAATCAGGTCGGCCAGGTCCGCTTTCGTCCGCCGCAGGACGGGCAGAGCGAAGGCTACGAGTTGCTGTCTGTCGGCTATGATGGAAAGGCGAAAGTCTGGGACGCGCTGACCGGAGACCTGATCCGGGAATATGAGGCGCCCGGGCGAAACTGGGGCAGTGCCTGGTCGCGCGATGGCAGCAAGCTTGCCGCCGGTGCGGATCGTGGCACCGCGCGCGTTTTCGATTTTGTCGATACAGGCCGCACAGCGCCTTTGTTCGAAATCGACAGCCGGAGCGAACTCGCCATGGGCGTGGCTTTTGACCCCGGGACCGAGAAACTCGCCGTTGCGCCGGTCAAGGAAGGTATTCAGATTTACGATATCAGTGCGCCGCCAGCGTCCGCGTCGGCGCCCGCTCGCGAACCTGACAAGATCGGCGACATCGGCGAAGGGGAACTGTTCTCGGTCGAGTGGTCGCGAGATGGCAAGTACATTGCCAGCGGTCTCGACAATGGCGACATGCTCGTCTGGAGCACCGAGGGCCGGCAGGAAGAAGTTGCCCGGATGAACAATGTGCAGGCCGCGCGCGGGCTCGCTTTCGGTAAGGACAATGCTTACCTGGCGACCGGATCTGACGCCGGCGAGGCGCGCGTCTGGTCTCTGCCAGACGGCGAGCTTGTCGCTGAATTGCGCGGGCACAGCGATGATGTCGATTCCATCGCCTGGAGTCCGGACGGGCAGTACATCGTCACGGGCACCGACAATGGGTACATTCGGATATTCCGCTTCGAGGCACCTGATTTTTCGCAGCCCATTTCTGATGTCATTGAACAAACGCGTGCAAGATTTGCGGCGTCCAGCGCAGATGCGGAGGGGGCCAGTGGCGGCAATATCTGCCTGTCCTCTCAACAATGGAGAAATCTTGTCGGGGCGCTCGTGGCGCCCGACTGGTGCCAGTCTGCCGAGCAGAATATCGAGTATCCGATCGCGCAGATGGGGGAGCTCGACAATGTGTCAGAGGCAGAGGCGCTGCTGCGTGACCTCGTCCGGGAAACGTCGTCAGAACAGGTCTTCGATCGCCTGACGGAAAAAGCAATGCTGGCGCAGCTACAAATCAGTGGCCGAAACAAAAAAGCCGCGCGTGCAGCTCGTTATCTCGACCTGGCAAACCTTCTGGTGTCGGAACAAAACCCCGAACGCGCAGCTCAGCTCGCTTTCCTGGAAATGATGACACAGCCATCGGCCCGGCGTGACGAAATCACCGAAACGCTGGTCGCGATGGAATCCCTCTCGCACCAAACCTGGTCGACCGGGGCGCAAATTTCCGAACGCGCGGATGTCGCCTCGTATTTCGCGAACCATCCAGAGCCGTTCGAGGCATTTCTGCCAGACCAGATTGAACAAGAGAGCGGTCAGGGGCAGATCCGATCCCTGTCGACCGACGCGCTCTATGCAAATCTAGCCGTGGCGTCGAATGATGGCGGGATATTCCTATGGGATATGGCATCGCGGACAGTTGACCCATTACTGGAGACCGATGATCGCACCGTGGTTTACGATGTCGCGGTCAATCCAGCGGGCAGTTTGGTGGCGGCGGCGCTCTCCGATTCTCTGACCGATGGACGATTTGTTCTGTTTGATCTCGAGAACGATCGCGCGATGTCACAGATCGGTGGCCTGATCCGCGATCCGCGCAGTGTCGGCTGGTCACATGACGGGCGCGTTCTGGCGACGGGTGCCGATGCTGAGGTCGCGCAGATCTGGCAGATGGATGGCGCGCAGGTCTCGGCAGCGCCGCCTGTTGAGCTGGTTGGCCATACTGGCGGAATTCGGTCCATTGCGCTCAGTCAGGACGGGAAATATGTCATCACCGGTGCGACGGATGCGACGGCGCGCGTATGGGACTCGCGAACCGGGACGTCACTGTTCGTGTTCAAGCATAAGGGCGCGATTGATGCGGTCGATTATTCCGTTGCCCGCGCCAGCGACCAGAGCAGTTTGCTGGCTGTCGGCGGGGCCGACAATGTCGTTGAACTCTGGCGCATCACCAGCGATGGGGACGTCAAGGAAATGGAAAATCGCCTGTCCTTCGCGTCCAATGTCGAGGATGTGGCCTTTAGTGCAGACGGTCAGTACCTGGCCGTCGCGTCGTCCAGCGTGAGCATTTGGGAGGCCGAGACAGGAAAGCACCGGCTGACCCTGGACATCGACGATATCACCGCGCTGACCTGGGCGGCTGATGGCACGGAATTGCTGACCGGATCGAGAACAGGCGAAGTCCACAAGTTCACGTTTGACGATCATACTCTGGCCGCACGCGCCAGCGTCGCCCGCGGTCGCTGTTTTACGCCAACCGTGCGGCAGGACCTGGATCTGTCCGCCGAACCACCTGCGTGGTGTTCGGGCGGCGGGCGCTGACGCCAATCGCCAGGCCTCTCCCGAGGTCCAGCTTTTCCGTAACCATCAGATCTGTTACCCACGCAACGAGCAGGCAATCGACGTCTTCAGAGAGATACGTCTCAATTCGCCTGCACCGCCGGAGAGGAAACACAAATGCGAACTTCACTGTCGATATCGATCGCCGCCCTGGCGCTTGCCGCGTGCGCACCCGGAACATCAACTGATGCCGATGCTTCGAACACGCCGGAAGATCGCCCTGATGCGCCGCCCGAACTCGAAGTGATCGCGACAGGCGCGAATATCGCTGGTGCGAACGGCATTCACTTTGGCCCGGACGGGTTGCTCTACATCGCCTCGGTCATCGGTTCTGATCTGACAGTGATTGATCCTGAGAGCGGGGAAGAGATCAAGCGCTTTACCGCGGCTGACGGCGTGATTGGACCGGATGATGTCGCATTCTCGTCGGACGGATCTTTCTATTGGACGTCGATCCTGACCGGCGAAGTTGCAGGATTCAACACGGCCGGGGAGAAGGTCGTGGCCGCACAACTCCCGCCCGGTCCGAACCCGATCACGTTTTCGAATGATGATCGTCTCTTCGTCTCACAATGCTTTCTCGGGACCAATGTTTATGAGCTCGACCCGACCGGTGCGGCAGCCGTACGACTGATTGCCGATGATCTCGGACCCGGGTGCGGACTCAACGGCATGGACTGGGGGCCGGACAATCGACTCTACGGCCCGCGATGGTTTGCGGGTGAGGTGATCAGTCTCGACGTCGATACGGGCGACCGCCGCGTCGAAGCCACGGGATTTCAAACGCCCGCCGCGATCAAGTTTGACAGCGAAGGTGTCTTGCATGTTCTCGACACGGGGACGGGCGATCTGATCCGCGTCAACGACGGCGCCAATGAAGTGGTCGCAAGCCTGTCACCAGGGCTCGACAATTTCGCTTTCGATGCAGCGGATACAGCCTTTGTCTCCAGCTATGCGGATGGCTTCATCAAGCGGGTCAATAAAGACGGGACGCTCACGACGCTGCAGCCAGGCGGCATGGCGCACCCCGGCGGCCTCGCGGTGATCGGCGACACGGTCTGGGTCGCAGATGTCCACGCCGTGCGCGGCTTTGATCACAATACCGGCGAAGAGATTGTCACGCAGAGAAATGTTGTCGGAATGGGAGAACTCGGCGGTTCGCTCAATCTTTCCGCTGATGGAGACCTGCTGATTCTGAGCTCCTGGTTCGATGGCGATGTGCGCATCTGGGACCCGCAGGCGGGGCAACGCGTGGCGCGATATCCCAACCTTGCAGGACCCGTTGCTGCGGTGCGTTATGCGGGCGGTCTGGCGATCGCGGAACACCTCAAAGGCGCCGTCACGCTGTATGGAGATGCTGATCCGGTGGAGCTTGCAACCGGATTGCCTGCGCCGACCGGACTTTTTGTCAGTGATGATGACGCACTCTATGTCAGCGATCGTGAACGCGGTGAAATCCTCCTGATCGCCCGCGACGGTGAGGCCTTGAGTACGCCTGAAACCATAGCCGATGGTCTTGAATCTCCGGAGGGATTTGTCGTGTCAGAACACGGCGTCGTAATCGTCGAGGCGGCAGCCGCGCGGGTCGTCCACATTGATGCGGAAGGCACCCGGAACGTTCTTGCCACGATCCCATCAGGATCACCAGGCGCGCCTGGCTTGCCGCCTTCGCAGATCTTCAATGGCGTCGCGATGGATGCCGACGGCAACCTGTTCATCACCGGCGAAACGTCACGCGTATTGTACCGATTGAAGGCGCCCTGGTAGCGCCCGCGTGCTCGCTCTTCCCGACGGTTCAGGCGTGATCAATACCGTTGGGGTCGTGGAACGCGTTAAAGACACCAGTCGGCGAAGTCGTGGCCGAACATGGTTCGAAACCGGGCGGCATCTTCGGCCAGCACGTCAGAAAGACGCGCCTTGTCGTCATCTGAAAATGGTGGCGCTTCACGCATCGTCCGACGGTTCCACTTTCGCGCGAGCAGTCGTTTTACACGCACGATGTGCGCACGGGGAATTCGCGTGCGCAGGGTCTCACCGATCCTGCTCTCTCTGAGCTTTCCCCACCATTTCGGCTGCCGTGCCAGTTGATCGCTGGTATTGCGGGCAACCGCCGCGATGTCAGCGACGTCTCCGTCTATGTTCGCGGCCTGGAAAAAGTCCCGGAGAAACAATTTCGGATCTGCTTGCAGGCGGGCGAAATCCAAAATCTCGATCCGACCTTCAAAGTGTTCAAGATACGGCTCCAGGTTGAAGGCATAACGGCTGGTCGAAACAATATGCGCACCTTCCACCGATCCAAGCAGATCTGACGGGGATGGCATGTCATGCCCCATGTGGAATGAATGTGCGTATTGCGACATCGCTCGTTTCACGGGGTCCCGGGCAATGAATATGATCCTTGCATCCGGATTGGTGGCGGCGATCTGCTTGGCAGCATCAGGGGCCAAATCGCGTTTCGCGTATCGGGGAGAAATATCGCACCAGATCGGTTTGTCGGCATCGAATTGGCGAGCATACCAATCCCATCCTCCAGGCGTCTCGGATCGGGCGGAGGAGAAAAAATCGGTTTCCTTGATGGCCGGTACGCTGATCATGGGGTTGAGGCGAAGCAATTCATGCAGCGTGGTCGTGCCAGCGCGCATGGCGCCGATGACAAGGATATCCGGCTTGGCCGCGATCGATCGCGACTCTGAGGATGTAACGATGCTCTCAATCTTCGGCATGCCATGCTCGCGCTGCTTGGTTCCGAAGTTTATATGCAATCGAGACGCCAGCAAGACGTCCCATTGGTCCAATCCAATACCGTGTCAGGATCCGGATATCTGCCGAGGCGGACGGGTCAAGACGCGCTTACTTGGCCGGCAGGGGCTTCGTACCCCAGTTTCGGATGATCTCCCGAACAAACTGGCCCGACGCGGTCAGGTGTGCATCGGTCCAGTCGCCACTAGCGGGTGCGCCGACGACGAACATAGCGGCGCCTTCCGGTGCATCGCTGACGGCCCAGTTCATGTGTGAGATGGAATTGTCCTGAAGCAGTTTCAGCCAGGCCAGGGTAGAGGCGCGATCGACCGGCCCGTCGCCATCATAATTTACCGTGCCCCACTCGGTGGCCATGAGCGCAAGCCCGTTGTCGATGGCATATTGAGCCTTGGCCATCAGCTCATCCTTATGGCTGCCGGCATAGAAATGGATCGCATAGGCGATATTTTCATGCCCGGTGATTGGGTCGTCAGCGGCCTTGTCGACATCCTGATCCCAGCTTTGCGATCCCACCACGATTAGATTGTCCGGATCGATTTTGCGGATCTCTTCGATGAGCGTTTCGGAATAGGGTTTGACGATGGTCGCCCAATCGGTGGTGTCGAGAGGTTCATTGTAGATTTCGTAGATCAGATTCGGCGTGTCGCCGTATCGCGTGGCCACCTCTCGGAAGAACGCAATCGCTTCCTCGACGTTTTCCTCGGCGCGATGCGAGTGCCAGTCAACGACGACGTACAGACCGTTCTCAATGGCGGCGTCGACAATTGTGAAGGCGCGCGCAGCATTGGCGTCCGGGTCTGTAAGGTAGCTCCCCTCTCGCTCGGCCGCCATGGCAGCACGGACAATCTTGGCGTTCCAGTCTTCGGCGAAAAACCGCACGGCATCAGCATTGTAGAATCGTTCCTGTCCCCACCCCGTTGTGCTCCAGAAGAAGCTCGGTCCTGCCAATGAGACAGGTGTTCCGGCGGCATCGACAATGTGACCCTCGGCGACCGACAAGGCGCCATATTGTGCGACCGGGGACGCATGCAGCGGCGCGGTCTGTGCGCGCTGCGCATCCATGTTGGTACACCCGCCGGCGATAAGGACCGGAATGCTGAGCAAAAAAAGGCGAAGAGCGGGAAGAATTTTCATCAGCGGCTTTCCTGTTTTGTGAAAAAGAAATGGCAATCTGACAACGGTGTCAACGTGTGTTTCAAGCTTGTGTTCGATCGTCTCGAGGTGAGACTGTCAAAGTTCCTTACATTACACGCCGTCTGACGATTAGCGTGCATGGCTCATAGGGGAGGCTGGAAGCGCATATGAATGTCATTCTGTCGATCGCGATCCTAGTGACGCTGTGCACATCGCTGGTGCTGGTGATCTGGTTTCGCAATCTCAAGCTGAAAGGCAGTGACCCGCTGCCGCTGATGGCGTTCATGGCCATCCTGTTCACATCCGGTCTGGATGTCGGACTGATCATGTTCCCATTGACGGAGTTTCCGGTCTATGCGGCGGAAGCCGAATATGGCTTCACCAATCCGCTCGCCATCGAGTTCGGCTTCTGGGGCTTCCTGGTCTGGGGCTTCTACTTTCTCACTACCTTCTATTTCTGCGTCGTCGAGCCGAAGCTGAAACTGTTCGAGATTGGCTGGGTGAAACTGGTCAACAGTGCCGTGATCATCGCCACCTGCGCGTTTACCGGGTATTTGTTCCTGAGCTATTTGCCGACTTATATAGAAGGCATCAGCGCCCCGCTGAGATATGGCCTCGTCGCCGCAGTTGTGCTGGCGGCGGTGCTGTCGAGCACGGACATTCGCTACGTCAAATGGCTGGGCCTGGGCTCAACCGTCCTGTTCTTTGGTTTGATCGCCTTGCTCTGGCTAACCAGCGGCGCCGGCATTGGCGGGCTTGCGAAAAGCATGTCGAACATTGGCGGCTATTTCGCCAACCTGCCCAGGTTCACCAGCCCGCTGACCGACTATCACGCATTCTATCTGTTCTGGTGGTTCGCCTGGAGCATCATGATCGGACAGTTCGTGGCGCGGTTTGTCGGCGGCCTACGCACCTATCAGCTGATGATCGCTTTGCTGGTCTTGCCTTCGATCCCGATCGCGCTGTGGTTCTCGGTGCTCTATGTCTATCACACCGAAGCCATCGCGCTCGCCGGGGCGTTGCAAGGCAGCATGGTCGTCGTCGGCGTGATCTTCGTCATTAATTCCCTCGATTCCCTGACGCGCCTGTACTCGGAAAATCTCGGCCTGACCGTGAAGCGCATTGGCGGTTTCGCTTATGTCGCGGCACACTGGGCGCTCCTGTTCGGCCTGATCCTGCTCTATCAGTTCACACCGCTGAAGATCGAGTGGATCGGGCTTGTTGTGATCGGCATCTATTGCGCGATCTATGCGCTGACCTTTATCAAGCGCGATGCCCTGATCGGCACCATAGAGTCAGAGACTGCGGACCATGGATAAAACTTACGACTATATCATTGTCGGCGCCGGGTCGGCCGGCTGCGTGCTCGCCAACCGCTTGTCCGAAGATGGCAACCACTCGGTGCTATTGCTCGAGGCTGGCGGCAGCGACCGCAACATTCTGATCGCAATGCCGACGGCGCTGTCCTATCCGATGGCGTCGAAGCGCTACAATTGGGGCTATGAGTCCGAGCCCGAACCGTATGTCGGCAATCGCCGGATCACGTGCCCGCGCGGCAAGGGCCTCGGCGGCACCTCGTCGATCAATGGCATGGTCTATGTGCGCGGCCATGCCTGCGACTTTGACGAATGGGTCGCGGAGGGCGCGACCGGCTGGGGCTATGCCGATTGTCTGCCTTATTTCAAGCGCTCGGAAACCTGGCAAGGCGGCGAGGATACCTATCGCGGCGGATCGGGCCCGCTTGGCGTTTCCGGCGGGAACAACATGACCGGAAACCCCCTCTACCAGGCTTTCATCGATGCCGGGGTTGAAGCCGGCTATCCGCGCACCGATGACTATAATGGCCATTGCGGTGAAGGCTTCGGCCAGATGCACATGACGGTGGCCGGCGGGGTGCGGGAATCGACCTCGCGGGCCTATCTGCGTCCGGCGCAAAGCCGGCCAAACCTGACCGTCCAGAAACATGTTCTGGTGGATCAACTGGTGTTCGATGGAACGCGCGTCACGGGTGTGAAGGGTACGCGCAAAGGTCGGCCATGCGAATGGAAGGCTGGCAAAGAGGTTATCCTCTCCGCCGGGTCGATTGCCTCGCCGATGATCCTGCAGCGCTCAGGCGTAGGGCCGGCTGCCGTACTCGCCCGCCTCGGCATCACGCCAAAGCATGACCTGCCTGGCGTGGGGCAGAACCTGCAGGACCATCTCGAAGTCTATTTCCAATTTCACTGCAAACAGCCGGTCAGTCTGAACAGCAAGCTCAACCTGGTCAGCAAGTTCTTCATCGGCGCGCGCTGGTTCTTCTTCAAGTCCGGGCTTGGGGCGACCAATCACTTCGAGTCATGTGCCTTTATCCGGTCCCGCGCGGGCCTGAAATCACCCGATATCCAGTACCATTTCCTGCCCGCCGCGATGCGCTATGACGGCACGCCGTCAATCAAGGGTCATGGCTTCCAGGTCCATGTCGGCCCGAACAAGCCCAAGAGCCGCGGGCGCGTCGAAATCACCTCGCCGGACCCTGCGGCGCATCCAAGCATCCTGTTCAATTATCTCGAACATGAAGCCGACATTGCCGCCTGGCGCCAATGCATCCGCCTGACGCGGGAAATCATTGCGCAACAGGCCATGGACCCCTATCGCGGCGATGAGTTGCAGCCGGGACTGGAGGTTTCATCAGATGATGAAATTGACGCCTGGGTCCGCGAAAATGTCGAGAGTGCCTATCATCCATGCGGCACAGCGCGCATGGGTCAGAGCGATGATCCAATGTCCGTCGTGGACACGGAATGCCGCGTCCTCGGTATCGAAGGCGTGCGTGTCGTCGATGCCTCCGTTTTTCCAACCGTGCCCTATGGCAATATCAATGCACCCACCATCATGGTCGCTGAAAAGGCATCGGATCTGATTCTTGGACGCCCGAAACTACCTCCGGCGGATGTTCCGGTTTGGATCGATGATGAATGGGAAACGCGGCAGAGACTGAACCCAGGCGCGGCAGGGGAAGTTGATTGATCGCAAACCGGGGTGAGACGAATTTGATGTGGGCCGTTGCGCGGCTGCCGTGGCACCGATCGACCCCCCTGGATCCTGCTTTGTGGCAGCATGTCGATGCGGTCTCCCGGAATAGATGGACCACAGGCCTAAAACACAGTAAAACCAAGTGATAAGAGAGCGTTTGGAGTGACATCGTGGCAGACAAAAAAGGGGGCGACCCGGTCCAGAAAACGGTTGCAACGCTGGAAGCGCGCGTAAACGAGCTCGGCAAAGCCGTCTTCGGGTCCGAGAATTTCGGAAAAGTGATGAATTCCGCCGTCACGACCCAGGCGCGTGTTCAGAAGACCTTCTCGGAACGCATGGCGAAGAACCTGCATTTCTACAATATGCCGAGTCAGGACGATATTGTTCAACTGGCCGAGCAGTGCGGCCGGATCGAAGAGCGCATGGTGGCGATCGAGTCCATGCTGCATCAATTGCTGAACCAGAAATCAGGCACTGTGCGCAAGGGCCCGGCGCGCACCAAGAAGCCGAAATCGGCAACCCGTTCGAAAAAACCGGACGCCAAGTGACAAGCTGAACGGGAGCAGGGGCATTGGCCAAGACGAAAGCCAAGGAACAATCGACTGGAGATCGCATCCGCAAACTCGTAGATCGCACCATTCAGCGCAACATAAATGGCGTCTCCTATTTCCTCTCGGACGACCCACCGGTCGGGCAATCGCGCAAGGATATCATTCATCAGCGCGGGACCCTGCAGCTTTTCCACTACCATCCCCTCAGCGACGAGGTCTACAAGACGCCCGTCCTGATCGTCACGCCGACCTCCAATCGATCCTATGTGCTCGACATGATGCCCGGTGTCAGCCTGGTCGAGTTCCTGTTGAAAGCCGGATACGACGTCTTCCTCATGGACTGGCAGCCGCCGCGCCCGGAAGAGAAGAATCTTTCGCTGCAAGACTATTCGCAGACCTTCATCCAGGAATGCCTCGACATAGTCGCCCGCGAGACTGGTGAACCCGAAGCCAGTTTGATCGGCTATTGCATGGGCGGTGTGCTGGCGACCATGTTCACCGCCGCGTTCAAAGGCGCCGGCGTGCGCAATCTCGCCTGTTTCACGACGCCCATCGACTTCCATGAAATGGGCATGTTCACCAAGACCACTGACAAGAAGCATTTTGAAGTGGATCGCATGGTCGATCTGCTCGGCAATGTGCCGCCCAATTTTGTCTTGCAGGGATTTCAGATGACCGCGCCGGCCGGGCAGTCTGCGGCGCAGATCACCTTGTGGCGCAATATGTGGGACACCGATTTTGTCGAGAACTTCCGAAAGTATGACCGCTGGAGCAATGATATGCTGCCGCTCGCAGGAGAATATTTCCGTGAGACGGTGAAGGAATTGTTCTGGGAAAACGGGCTTATGACCGGCAAGCTCCGCGTTGGCGGCAAGCGCGTGCAATTGAAGAACATTACCGTGCCGCTATTCCACGCGTGTGCGCAACACGACTCCCTGGTCCTGCCGCCTGCCAGTGCACCGCTGGCCAAGATGGTCGGATCAGAGGATGTCACCGATATCGTCCTGAAAGGCGGGCATGTCAGTCTCGTCTGCGGTGCCAATGCCGTCGGGCGGATGTGGCCGGTTCTGGATGACTGGCTTTCTGAGAGGTCTGCATGACACAATCTACTTTCCCCAAAACGATCCCGAGCGGATCTGGCGACACAGTGTTGCGGGTGCCAGGTGCCAGCGACGCGGATGCCATCCATGAATTCGCTTTGGCCCTGCCGGAAAACGATCTGCTTTACATGCGCCGGGATATCTCCAAACGCCCGGTTGTCGACGCCTGGCTGGAGAGCGTCGCAGATGGCGAGAGCCTGGCGCTGCTGGCGGAAAACGAAGGGGCGCTTTTAGGCATGTCCGGGCTGATGCTGGACCGGAAATCCTGGTCCCCGCACGTGGGAGAAATCCGCGTGCAGATCGGCGCCGATGCGCGGGGCAAAGGATTGGGCCGCGTGATGATCCAGGAGACGTTCGCTCAGGCAGTCGGGCAGGGCATTGAAAAGATCATCGCCCAAATGACCCTCGATCAATCCGCCGCCCGCGCCGTGTTCGAGGAGATGGGGTTTCAGCAGGAAGCCCTGCTGCGCGATCACGTGCGTGACCGAAATGGCGAAGACCATGATATCGTCATCATGTCGTGCGACGTTGCCGGTGCCGCGTCGCGGATGTCGGCTTATCGCTGAAAATATCTTCGATCTCTGTCTATTTGCCGCGTCTGAGCTGACCGGAAATCCGGGTGGATTGCGCCTTAATGGTGTGAGGCGCCTTTAAGCCGCGAGATAAATTGGAAATCGGATTGACGAGTTCAGAAAGCAAACCTGCTGTCATCTATGCGATTGGCGACGTGCACGGTGAAGCGGAAAAACCAAATTGCCAGGTCTATTCGCCCGGCAATCCGCTCAGGCCTTCCAGCAAGCTTTGTGTGATCGCCGGGCGCTCGAAAATGTAAGCGTCTTTCGTGTTGGCCCTGTAGGCATAATAGGCGCGCAGCCCGATCAATCCTGAAGGTGACCATTCGGTCGACGACATCCCGGATTGAAATTTCATGTCAATCATATGGTCCTGAAACTTCTGAACGCCCATTTCGGACAGAGGTTTCTCGGCAATCAGGTATGAGGCGCCATTGTCCCAGGGGATGGCGATTGCGCGCGGATCGGCCTGGTAGAGTGTCAGCACGTGTGCATCTTCACAGCGCAGATCATAAACAGTTCCTGTTTGTGCGGCGTGCGAGTCGAGCACTGGCAAGCGCAGATCGTCCAGCATCGGATCGCGATCCATGACGTCTGGTCCGGGTTCCGTTGACACCGACCAGCCGTCACAAGCGATGCCGGTCATATCGATCTTGCCCATGGAAATAGTCAGGGTTTCGCCGCGTGGATCGTGACCTGTATCCACAGCATCAAGCGGCGCAGCGGTTTCAGAGGCACGGCGAACCGCGATGATCTCATAGGTGCCTGCAAGCGCGGCCCAGATCGCGCGCTCTGCTGCGGGGATTGAATTGGCATCTATCGGTTTTGAGCTGCTCATCCGCGCATTGTCCGGGTCGGATTGCGGCGGAGGTGTTGCCTGGCAAGCGGTTGCAGCGATCACAAGGCTGGCTGCGGCGAGATAAGACTTCAACATGATGGACCCTCGATTGTGTGGGCGGTCCGAATGCGATTGTCTCCAGACCGGCATTCCATCATGGACTCAACTTGTGTCAGCGATTGGACGAAATTCCGAGCAATGTGATCTTGTGGTGGGAGGCGGGTCAGTCTGCTCTGACCCGCCAGACTTTGAACCCATTCGGTGTCATTGATGCCACGCGCGCGTTTGTCGGCGATTGAACGTGATTGTCGCGGGGGCGAGAACACCCTCGGGGGCGGCTGGCCGCTGTCCGCCATTAGATGCGGTAATGCCTCCCATAACGACAATCTGTTTGAGCGAGTCACGACGCTGCGGAAAACTGCTTCAAAATACGGAGCATAGCCGATTTGAGCGCGGAACAGAAAACCAAAAAGAGGCGGATGGCCCTGGTCATAACCGCTTCAACCGCTGGGACCGCGTTTGAGGGCTATGATTATTTTCTGTTTGGCGCGCTGGCGACGATCCTGTCGGCGAAGTTTTTCAGCGGCGTCGACGAAACCAGCGCCTTTATCTTCACGTTGCTGACCTTCGCGGTCGGCTTTATCACACGCCCGCTTGGCGCCATCGTTTTCGGGCGCGTGGGTGACCGTATTGGACGCAAGCAGGTTTTCCTGATCGCGATTGCGCTGATGGGCGTGGCAACGGTTGCCATCGGATTGTTGCCGACATTTGAACAGGTTGGCATTGCGGCGCCGATCCTGCTCCTGGCCTGCCGGCTTCTGCAGGGCTTTGCACTGGGCGGTGAATATGGCGGGGCCGTCATCTATGTCGCTGAGCATTCCTCGCATGAGCGACGCGGCTTCAATACCAGCTGGATACAGACGACGGGCGCCCTCGGCTTGATTTCAGCCCTCAGCGTCATCTTGATTGTCCGGCGGTTGACGGGCGAAGAGGCATTTCAGGACTGGGGCTGGCGCATTCCGTTCCTGCTCTCGGTCTTCCTGCTGATCGGCACCGTCTGGCTGCGCCTGAAGCTGGCGGAAAGCCCGGTATTCGAGAAGATTCAGGAAGAGGGCGGCGTGTCGGAAAACCCGGTGCGGGAATCGTTCCTGGAATGGCGTAACCTGAAGATCATCCTGCTCGCATTGTTCGGCCTGGTCATGGCGACGGGCGTGATGTTCTATGCCGGACAGTTCTTCGTGCAATATTATCTCGAGCGGATATCGAAGGTCTCGCCAGACGTGGTCAACGGCTTGATCGTCGCGTCTGTCGCGCTCAGCGCGCCTTTGTTCGTGGTGTTTGGCGCCTTGTCTGATCGCATCGGTCGCAAGCCCGTCATGCTGGCCGGAATGGCGGTTATGGTGCTCGCTTATTTCCCTGCATTCTCGGCGCTGTCGAAGGCTGCAAATCCGGCGCTGGTGCAAGCTGAGCAGACACATCCTGTGAGTATCCATGCGGCCCGCGGATCCTGCTCGCTGCAATTCGATCCGTTGAACCTGCGCGAATATTCCAAGCCGTGTGATGTCGCCCGCCGCGCGCTCTCGGGCCTCGGCGTGAATTACGCCTTGAAGCTCGACGCTGTGCAAGGCGCGTCCGAGCTGCGCGTCGGTGATGTCAGTCGTATCGATCTCGAACGCGCGCAAATTGATGCGGAGGCTTTACAGGACGAGTTGAAGGCGGCGCTGTCGGCGGCGGGATATCCGGAAACGGCCAACGATGACGAGGTGAACTATCTTCAGATCGTCGGCATCATCGTGCTTTTTGTCGTCTGTATCGCAGCCATCTCGGGGCCCCAGGCAGCCGCCCTGGCAGAGCTGTTCCCGGCCCGCATTCGCTATACGGCCTTGTCATTCCCGTACCATGTCGGGCTTGGCTGGTTTGGTGGGTTTATGCCCGCAATTGCTTTCACAATCATCGCGCAAACCGGAAACACCATGTCAGGACTCTGGTACCCGTTCGTAGTGACGCTGACCGCGCTGGTCATTGCGGTTCTGTTCCTGCCTGAAACCAAACACAGGGATCTGGTGTGACCCAGAACAATACGATCCGCATCATACTGATCACGGGTTGTTCGAAGGGGATTGGACTCGCGAGCGCAATCGCCTTCGCCGAAAATGGCGACAGGGTCTATGCGTCCGTTCGAAATCTGTCTGGTGCCGGCGCGTTGCGCGACGCAGCGGCGCGCCACTCGGGCAACATCATCCCGATCGAACTTGATGTAACCTCGCCAGCGACGATCAAGCGCGCGGTTGATCAAATCACCACGCGCGAGCGGGTGCTGGATGTGGTTGTGAACAATGCTGGGACACTGCGCACTGGGGCATTTGAAAGCCTGACGGATGCCGATGTCCGGTCTGTCATGGAGACCAATTTCTTTGGCGTCCTGAATGTCACCCGGGGCGTTCTACCGACGATGCGGGCGCAAGGCAGCGGGCAGGTCCTGATGATGAGTTCGCTGTCAGGATGGGCGGGTCTGGCGGGAGATTCGATCTATGCCGCCAGCAAGTTTGCCCTGGAGGGGTTTACCGAAGCCCTGCGCCACGAAGTTGCCCGATGGGGCATTCGTCTGGCCTTGATTGAGCCGGCGGGATTTCGAACAGAGTTGATCTCGCGCGGGCTCAGCGCGATCCCTTGCGACGTCGATCCGTATGCCGATCTCAATCAGCGGGTGCGCGAAAATCTGGCAAAGAATGCGGAGCTTGGCGGCGACCCGGAACAGGTCGCCCGACGACTGGTCGAGATTTCGACGGCAACGTCAGAGCAATTCCGCTGGCCGGTAGGGGAGGTCGCTGAACGGATCCAAGCCAGTTTGTTTGCGGGCGATGACGCTCAGCGAGATGAGATCCTCAAATCTGCTTCTGAAATCGAGTGGTGGCTCAGCTCTGACGCGGCCAGCGGCTGCAATTAGCTCCGATAATCAGAACCATGAGATTATTCGATTTGAGTTTTGAAAGGATATTGAGGAGCCTGTCTGTGGAGGATCTGTGAAAACCAGGATCCAGGAGAGGGTTTGACTGAAAGTGAGCAATGTAAATGCTTGATGCTGTGCGAAAGAATGCAAGCAAGGACACGAAGAACGACACGCGCCGCGAGAAGGGCGCTGACGCTCTGCTGCAAAGCCTGCAGGCGAATGGCGTAGATACCGTTTTTGGGCTGCCAGGCGGTCAATTGAATGATTTCTTCGACGCCATGCAACGTGCCGGCGACAAAATCCAATATGTCGGTTCGCGCCACGAGCAAGGCGCCGCCTATATGGCATTCGGGTATGCGAAATCCACTGGCAAGGTCGGTGTCTATACCGTTGTGCCGGGGCCGGGTGTGCTGAACACGGCCGGCGCCATGTGCTCGGCCTATGCCAATAGTTCGCCGGTGCTGTGCGTGACCGGGCAGATCCCGTCACATGCGATCGGCAAAGGCGTGGGTGAACTGCACGAGCTGCCGGATCAGCTCGCGACATTGCGGTCGATGACCAAATGGTCGGAGCGAATCTCCCATCCAAACGAAGTCGCGCAAAAGGTTCACGACGCCTTTCGCGAGCTGAAGTCAGGTCGGCCGCGCCCGGTGGCCCTTGAGATGCCGCCAGACATTATGGCGCAAACAACGCGCGTGGAAATCGGACGTGTCTACGACGAAGCCGATGCGCGCGTGTTCGACGAAGATCTGGTGAAGCAGGCGGCGAAAGCACTCGCCGCTGCCAAGAAACCCATGATCGTGGTCGGGGGCGGCGCCCAGCATGCGAGTGAAGAAGTGCTGCACCTGGCAGAGATTGCGCAGGCGCCGGTTGTGTCATTCCGCAATGGCCGGGGTGTGGTCAGCGATGCGCATTATCTCGGGCAGAATTTCGCCGCTGGATACGAACTGTGGAAGGACACGGACTGTGTCATCGGCATCGGCTCGCGGATGCAGCCTTATCTGCAGGAATGGGGCATTGACGATGACATGACCCTGATCCGCATCGATTGGGACCCGACTGAGATCAACCGTATCGTCAAAGCCGATATCGGCATTTGCGGCGACGCCAAGACAATTGCAGGGGCCCTGGCAGACGAGCTGTCCAAGACCGCCGGCAAGCGCAGCTCTCGCGAAGAGGAACTGACCGCGCTGAAAGCGAGCGTGGCGCAGCAATTATTGTCGGTTCAGCCCCAGATGTCCTATTTGCAAGTGATCCGTGACGTGCTGCCGGAGAATGGCATTCTCGTCGATGAGATCACGCAGGTTGGTTTCGCCTCCTGGAACGGCTTTCCCGTCTACAATCCACGATCGCTGATTACCTGCGGATATCAGGGCACGCTCGGCTATGGCTATGCCACGGCGCTCGGCGTGAAGGTCGCCAATCCGGACAAGCCGGTCGTGGCCATCGCGGGCGATGGCGGTTTCATGTTCAATGTGCAGGAGCTGGCCACAGCGGTGCAATATGGCATCGATATGCCGGTCATCGTCTTCAATAATGGCCGCTTCGGAAATGTGAAACGACATCAGACCGAATGGTATGATGGGCGCTATATCGGCTCCGATCTGCAGAACCCGCGCTTTGCCGAGATGGCGACAGCGTTCGGTATGCAGAGTTACGAGGCGACCTCTCCCGAGACCCTGAAGCCGGTCTTGCAGAAAGCGCTCGCGCTTGGCGGACCAAGCCTGATCGAAGTTCACGTCGACGAGATGAGCTCACCATGGCCGTTCATCTTGCGCGATCGCGTCCGCGGCGTGAAAGCCCGCCACGCAATTTAGGGTGAAGCGAATGTCCATTGATAAACAGGCAGAAGACACGGCTGTGGCAGATCTCCTCCCAAACGAGCCGGTGCGATCGCTCGCTCCCTACAAGCAGGGGAAGTCGGAAGCGGCGGGCCATGCTGATCCGATCAAAGTGTCTTCAAATGAATCGCCACTCGGCGCGTCTCCCCGGGCGCTTGAGGCGTATCGCAAAGTCGGGGACAGCCTGTTCCGTTATCCGAATGGTGCTCAGACTGAGTTGCGCCAAGCGCTCGGTGAAGTGTTTGATCTCAATCCCGATCAAATCGTCTGCGGCAACGGATCCGAGGAGGTGCAATCCCTGCTGATCCGGGCGTTTGTGTCGCCTGGCGACGAAGTGATTGTCAGCGAACATGCCTTCGTCATGGCGCGCATTCATGCGACGGTTCAAGGCGCCAAGATTGTCGACGCGCCCGAACCCAATCATCGGACGGACGTAGACGAGATCCTGAACCGCGTCTCGCCGTCGACCCGCATGATTGTCCTCGCCTCGCCGAACAATCCGATCGGGGATTATCTACCGAAACCGGAATTTGATCGCCTCGTTCGCGCGGTGCCGCCACATGTCATCATTGTCTATGACGGGGCCTATGCGGATTTCGTGACTGAGCCGGACTTCACCCACGGCTTCGAGTACGTTTCGAAGCATCGCAATGTCGTCGTAACCCGGACGTTTTCAAAGCTCTATGGCCTCGCCGGTCTACGCATTGGCTGGATGTATGGCGACATGTCCGTGATCGAACCGGTGCAGCGCATTCGCACACCGTTCAATGCCAATATCGCCGCACTCGCGGCAGCCGAAGCAGCCGTGCGTGATGTCGATCATGCGGCGCGGGTGAGAGACCACAATTCCGCCTGGCTCAAAAGAATTCGAACGCATCTCGAACAGATCGGGCTCGACGTTTTTCCGACCGTGGCGAACTTCTATCTCATCCGTTTTCCGGATGAAGGTCCGCACACGGCGCAGAAGGCCTATCAGCACCTGATGGCGGCTGGAATCATTCCGCGCCCGGTCAATGCTGGCGGGCCGTCCGGGAGCCTGCGCATCACGGTCGGGCTTGACCATGAAAACGAAGCTGTCCTCAATGCCCTCACAACATTCATGGAGGCCTGAAGCGAAGAGAGATGGTGATGCATAGCCAGTTAGATCTCGTCCAGGCGCGTACGAAAAGCTACATTCAGGGCCCGCATCGTTTTCTGATCGGGGGAAAGGCTGTTGACCCGTCCGCAGCGGCTGAGTTCCACATTACAGACCCATCGACAGGTGAACGCCTGTCCGAGTTTGCATCAGCAACAGAAGCGGAAACCAATGCCGCCATCAGCGCCGCACGTCGCACATTTGACACGGGCCTCTGGCGCAATGTGAGCCCGGCGCAGCGTGCTCAGGTGCTCTGGCGCGTGGCGAACCTGATCGAAGAGAACCGCCAATTGCTCGGCGAACTAGAAGCACTCGAAGGCGGCAAGCTGATTGGCGCGGCTCTGAATGGCGAAGTCTGGGCCGCCGCAGAGGCGTTTCGGTATCATGCCGGTTGGTGCACGAAAATTGAGGGAAAGACGTTCAAGCCCTCCATTCCCGGACTGGATCTGGAAGGTACGACGCGGCTCGAGCCGGTTGGCGTCGCCGGGTTGATCACGCCCTGGAATGGCAGCCTGGTCATGTCCGCATGGAAACTGGCGCCCGCACTGGCGGCCGGGTGTTCCGTCGTTCTGAAGCCGTCAGAGAACACGGTCCTGTCGGCGTTGCGGCTCGGCGAATTGCTGGGCGAAGCGGGCGTGCCAGAGGGCGTCGTCAATATCGTTCTTGGCGGTGGCCGCACGGTTGGCGCCCACATTTGCGAGGATGCGCGGGTCGACAAGGTCTCCTTCACGGGCTCGACCAATACGGGGCGCGCCTTGATTGATGCGGCCAAAGGCAACCTCAAGAAGCTGTCTCTGGAACTCGGCGGCAAGTCGCCCGTTCTGGTCTTCGAGGACGCGGATATTCGCGCGGCGATTGATGGCGCGGCAGAGGGGATATTTTCCAATGCCGGGCAGGTCTGTGTCGCTGGATCGCGCATCCTCGTTCACACGTCGAAATTCGACGAAGTGGTCGCCGGTATCTCCGCACGCGCTGATGCTTTGGCGATCGGCCCGACCATGGACGAAACCAGCACGCTCGGGCCTCTGATTTCCGAACAACACCGAAATTCCGTCAGCAGCTATGTCGACCGCGCCCGCTCCGAAGGTATCGAAGTGGTGACCGGTGGAGAAGCGGGTGATGGCGATGGTTATTTCTATCAGCCAACCGTGATCATTGATCACGAGAGAACATCATGCGTCTGGTCAAATGAGATCTTCGGCCCGGTTGCAACAGTGACGCCTTTTGAGACAGAGGCCGAAGCGCTGGCGCTGGCCAATGATACTGAGTATGGGCTCGCTGCCAGCGTCTGGAGCGAAAACACATCACGGGTTCAGCGCGCCACCCGGGCTTTGCGGGCAGGGATTGTCTGGGTGAATTGTCATGGCATTCCCGACATGTCGATGCCAATTGGCGGCTACAAACAATCGGGATGGGGACGAGAGCATGGCTGGAATGGTGTCGAAGCCTTTCTCGAGCACAAGTCGATCATGCAGCGTGTGATGCCGGACCCGCGCGCGGACGGTTAAGCGGTATTCGCGACCACTTCTTCAAACACGTCTGACGTCTGTGCGGCCTGATCTGCGAGCCAATCATAGAAAGACCGTATCCAGGGTTTCTCGGACAGGTCCTTCGGGCAGACGAGGTAGTATGAGAAATTGGATTTCAGCATCGTCTTGAATGGTGCGATCAGGCGCTTTTCCGCAAGGTCATTCGCGACCAGCAGGCTGCGACCCAGCGCAAATCCATGCCCGGCAATGGCGGACTGAAAAACCAGGTGCGAATGGTTGTAGTGCATGCCCTTCTTGGTGCCCTCAGGGTCACCGCCAGCCTCTTCCAGCCAATTCGGCCAGCCGATCACCATACGGTCGTGAATAAGCTCAAAATTCTTGACGTCATTGACGCTTGATAGAGGACTGTCTTCCTCCAACAGGGACGGACTGCAGACCGGAAAGATAAATTCGTCAGCGATCTTCTCGACACTCAGGTCGGGCCAATTGCCGTCGCCATAACGAATTTCCACATCAATCTCGCCGCTCTTGAAATCGGAATAGGAGCTGTGAGTGAACAGGGTCATTGGAATATCCGGCACGCTCGCCTGATAGGCCTTGATCCGCGGAGCCAGCCATTTTGTGGCAATCGAGTCGTAGGTTGCGATGTTCAGCGATTTGGACGCGTCTTCGCCCAATACATGGCCGGTGGCGTCTGCGATAATCTTGAACGCCTCGGAGAGCGGCTGGGCATAGGCCTCGCCCTCCTTGGTCAATTTGATCGACCGGTTCATGCGGAGGAATAGCGTGACCTGAAGCCACTCCTCGAGCTTGCGAACCTGATGGCTGACGGCGGCCTGGGTGACGTGCAATTCTTCCGCTGCCTTGGTGAAAGACAGGTTGCGCGCGACGGCTTCAAACACCCTCAAGGCAATCAGTGGAGGCATCCGCTGCTTCATATCGGTCAGGCTTTCCGCTTGTTTTTAAGTGGGTTTTGTCCCTTTCGCATAAGCGCACCTTATGGGTGTGATGACGGACAATCAATTGCTTTAAGCGCTGGATTCTCTTTTAACTTCGAAGTGTGCTCAGACGACCACGTCTGGATTCAATGACCCGAGAGACCCCGGCACGCCGCCTTTTGTGCCATGGGATATGAGAAATTTGACGGCAGCATGAGGCAAGGCTCCCAATGAAAATCACCAACGCCAAGGTCATCGTAACCTGTCCGGGCCGGAACTTTGTCACGCTGAAGATTGAAACCGATCAAGGCCTCTATGGGATCGGTGATGCGACCTTGAATGGGCGCGAACTGGCGGTGGTGGCGTATCTGCAAGAGCATGTCGTGCCGTGCCTGATCGGACGCGATGCCGGGCAGATCGAAGACATCTGGCAGTTTCTCTATCGCGGGGCCTATTGGCGCCGCGGGCCGGTGACGATGTCGGCGATCGCCGCGGTCGATACCGCGCTCTGGGACATCAAGGCCAAGGCCGCGGGCATGCCGCTTTACCAGCTGCTCGGCGGCCGGAGCCGATCCGGCGTCATGGTCTATGGGCATGCCAATGGGACGACGATTGAAGAGACGACCTCGGAAGTCGCGAAATATATTGACCTTGGCTACAAGGCGATCCGCGCTCAGACCGGTGTGCCTGGCCTGGACACGGTTTACGGGGTGTCGAAGGACAAGATGTATTATGAGCCGGCCGACGCTGATTTGCCGAGCAAGGCGGTCTGGTCGACACCCAAATATCTGGATCACGCGCCAAAGCTGTTCGAAACGCTGCGTGAGACGTTCGGTTATGAGCCGCACTTTCTGCACGATGTGCACCACCGGCTGACGCCGATCGAGGCCGCCCGTTTGGGCAAGTCGCTGGAACCCTATCGCCTGTTCTGGATGGAAGACGCGGTGCCGGCAGAGAATCAGGACAATTTCCGGCTAATCCGGCAGCACACCACAACGCCGCTCGCTGTGGGCGAAGTGTTCAACACGATCTGGGATTGCAAGGATCTGATCGAAAATCAGCTCATCGATTACATTCGGACCACGATCGTACATGCAGGCGGCGTGACGCATCTCAAGCGAATTTTCGACTTTGCCAGCCTGTATAATGTTCGCTCCGGCTGTCATGGCGCGACGGACCTGTCGCCGGTCTGCATGGGCGCAAGTCTGCATCTCGGGCTCGCCATTCCGAATTTCGGTGTGCAGGAATATATGCGCCACACGGATGAAACCGATGCGGTGTTCCCGAGCGATTACACATTTGCTGATGGGTATCTCTATCCGGGCGAAACGCCGGGTCACGGGGTCGACATCGATGAAGAGCTTGCTGCCAAATATCCGTACAAGAGGGCCTATTTGCCGGTGAACCGTCTTGAGGATGGCACTTTATGGAATTGGTGATCTAACAAGAACCACGAACACAGAGACTCAACAGGGTCCGCATTTGGGAGGAATATTCATGGCCGACATTTTTCAGGCTCCGCTGCTCGACGGAGGGAATGTGTTCGCCATGGCAACGCTGGTCCTCGGACTGGCCTGGTTCGGGTTCTGGATTGACCAGACCGAACTTGGAAAGAAAACCTCTGGCGTGGTCTGGGTTCTGGTTGTCGCGATGGGACTGTCGAACCTGCGACTGGTTCCATTCTCCTCGCCAAGCTATGACTTTATCGGCGCCTATCTGGTGCCGGCCTCCATTCCACTTTTGCTCTACAAAGCCGACCTTCGGCGCGTGGTGCGCGATGGCGGTCCGGTGCTGCTGGCATTTGGGATCGCCTCGATCGGCACAATCCTCGGCGCGATTACAGGCGTGTTCCTGCTCGATCTCGGCGAGATTGGGTCGAAAGCGGCAGGCGCTTATACCGGCGGCTGGATCGGCGGCGCGGTCAATCTGGTCAGCGTCAGCCGGGCCGTCGAAATGACCCCGGCCGAAAGCACGGTTGTTATCGGCGCCTCCAGTGGTGTTAGCATCATCATGCTGATGGTCCTGATGGCCATGGCCTCGTTCGGCATCGTCAAACGCTTCATTCCATCGGCAATTATCGATGAAGCGAAAGCCGCTGGTCCCGACGATGAAGACGCCGACCTCGCCGTCGAGTTCAAGCTGCCGACGATTTCCGGAGCTCTGGCCCTCAGCTTCCTGATTTGCGCCGTGTCGGAAGTGCTTGCCCGGTTGATTGGCATGCCGCACTTTTCCATTCTGATCATCACCGCGCTGACTCTGTTATTGGCCAATCTGTTGCCGAAAATCGTCGGGCAGTTCGAAGGTGATTTTCAGCTCGGCATGTTCATGATGTACCTGTTCTTCGCCGCGATTGGCCTCGGCACAAATGTCACAACATTCCTGAGCGATGCGCCGGTCCTGTTCTTCTATGGCCTGTGGATCATGGTGGTGCATTTCATTGTCGTCCTGACCCTGGCAAAGATGTTCAAAATCGATCTGGCGCAGGCGATTGCCGGCTCGGGCGCCGCGCTTGTCGGGCCTGCCGTGACCGCGGCTATCGCATCCACGCAAGGATGGCGA
Organism: Hyphomonadaceae bacterium; assembly: GCA_024742355.1. Classification (GTDB taxonomy): domain Bacteria; phylum Pseudomonadota; class Alphaproteobacteria; order Caulobacterales; family Hyphomonadaceae; genus Henriciella. The sequence goes on from JANSYM010000004.1 coordinate 220,135, forward strand.
CGCCTGGTGACGCCATCGATTATGTGCGGTGTGCTCGGATATGCATTAGCGACATTTATTGGTGTCGCCGTTTCTGCGTTCCTCTCGTAACGTCCGGAAATAAAACGAAAAAATATTCGGTACAAGCTTATCTTTTCCCATTAGCGCGAGTTATGCGCAGCATGAAAAACTATGATTTGTGAGACACTGGGACAACTCATAGCATCGCCAATGACCCCACCTGGGACGGGGTTCATGAAACGCGTATAGCGGGAGGAAGTACGAATGAAATCAGACTTGCGCAAAAAGTTGCTGATGGTCGCATCGTCATTTGCGGTGGCGACCAGTCTCGGCATGACTGCGCTCGCGCAGGAAACCGACACGGAGGCGGAAGCATCCAGCGACAGTGAGCGTCAACTCGGTGTCATTGTTGTGAATGGTCAGCGTAAAGAGCAGACAATTCTTGAGGTTCCGATCAGCGCCAGCGTCTTCACAGACGAATTAATCGAAACAGCCAATGTTCAGGAAGCAGACGACTATCTTCTGCAAACACCGAACGTGACCTTCTCAAAATCCGGCCGCAATGGCGCCCGTGAAATCGTCATCGCCATTCGCGGTATTTCCGATGTTCGCGGTGGTGAAAAGGTCAACAGCATCAGTGCGTTCGCGACTTATTTTGACGAACTGGGTCTTGCTCAACTGGCGAGCGGCCAGGCCAACCCGCCGACTTATGATGTTCAGAGTATCGAAGTCCTTCGCGGACCTCAGGGCGTGTTCTTCGGACGCAACTCTGAAGGTGGTGCGATCAACATCAAGACCAAGAAACCGGAACAGGATTTCTATGGTCGAATTGATGCGGGTTTCGGCAGCTTCAACACCTATGAGCTCAGCGGTGTCGTCAATGGCGGCATCACCGATAATCTGGCAGGCCGTCTTTCAGTTCAATCAACAACCACTGATGGGCCGCTGAAAAACTTCCACCCAACCGGTGGTGACACGGGTAATGATTTCCTGGCCATGCGCGGACAATTGCGCTGGCAAGCGACGGACGACACACAAGTCGATCTGTCCTGGAACCGCATCACCGACAATCAGGATTATACGCCGAAACTGGCAACCTGTATCAATCCAACATTCGGGTTTGATCCGTTCGACCAGAACGTTGCGGGACAAATCGGCTGTTACGATTTCCGCGGTGAATTCTCGGACCGCGTGAACAGCGGCGACATTACCTTGCCGACAGGCGTGACGCTCGGAATGATTACCGGTAACGAAGATTATATCTTCCAGAACACGGCCGAGTTTACCGACAATACGACCAACATTCTGACCGCACGCGTCGAGCACGATTTTGGTGGTGTGAATCTGGTTTCTGTGACCGGTTACTCCGATAGCTCGACCGATCAGCTGGTCGACCTCGACAAGTCCGGTCTGGACAGTGTTGACCGGTCGGGTGAGTTCGAAACGGAAGCCTTCAGCCAGGAGTTTCGTCTTAGCGCATCCAATCCGGATCGCCTGGACTGGACCGTGGGTGCGTTCTTCTATGACGAACAGGCACGCGCCGAGAACAAGATCATCATCAAGGATCTGCTCGGGCCGTGGTTGCGCACCGACTATGCCAACGAGAATGTCATTCATCAGGAACGTGATGGCTGGGCAGTGTTCGGGAATATCGAATACGACCTGACCGATGCTCTGTCTGTCATCGCGGGTATTCGCTACTCCGAAGACAATGACAAGAATGAGTGGACGGATGTGTACGTGGCCTGCCCACGTATTCCGCTGGGCGGAACACGGGCACCAGGTTGTATGCTGCGCCCGGACCAGGTCTTGAACGTGCCTGTACAGGTCGATGGTGGCGGCAACGCGCTGACATCCGGTGGCCGTACAGCGCAGACCCTGGGCACGTTTGGCGAGAATAGCTCGGAGGACATCTCCCCGCGCCTCGCTCTGAACTGGCAGCCGAACGAAGATGTGTCGGCCTATGCGTCGATCGCCAAAGGCTACAAGCCGGCCGGCGCGCGGGCCAACCCGGACTCTGGTTTCTCCAATGTCAGTATTTTCGACAAGGAAGAACTCTGGAACTACGAAATCGGTGGCAACATCTATCTCGCAGACCGAACCATCCTTCTGCAGGGTGCTGTGTTCTACATGGACTGGAAAGACCTTCAGGTCGAAACCCGGCAATCCTTCTGCCTGGTCGGCACGGCTCTTATTCCGATCGATGAATTTACCGGAACGGGCTGTGTCATCACACCGGTGGACAATACGTTCAACGCGGACAAAGCGACCTCCAAGGGTGTCGAGTTTGCGCTGACCGCCAGACCGACTGAAAACCTGACGGTTTCTGGTGCGGTTGGCTATGTCGATGCGAAGTTTGAAGAGTTCATTGCTAACCTTCGCAACACGCCGCAGGACCTGTCGGGCGAACGCCTCGGCCAGGCGCCTAAGTGGACGGCATCGGCGAACGCTCAGTATGACTTCCCGTTCTGGGGCGGTGACGCCTTTGTCCGCGGCGAGTGGTCTTACCGCTCTGAAGGTGCGGTTGGCATCGTGCAGGCGGCGAGCAACACATTCCCGCAGGAAATTCCAAGCTTCAACGTCGTGAACTTCCGCGTTGGCCAGGAATGGGATGATGGCATCCGTGTCATCGCTTCTGTCGAGAACGTCTTTGAAGAAGAGTATTTCACAGGCGTCGACGGCTTTAGCTGGGGCGGAACGATGCTGGACTACAATCCGCGCCGTTTCTCAATCCGCCTGACCAAAGAATTCGGCCAATAGTCGAAATGCTTTGACCTCCGTAACTGTGCGCCCTGGCTTTCCCCGCCAGGGCGCCTTTTTTTGACTCGAATACAATTGGGACGACCACATATGACCGTCAGACTTTTCGTGCTCGCGATGCTGTTTTGCGCGACGATTGGCTTCAATACTGCTCATGCCGATGGCGGGGAGCCGGCGCGGCTTTTGCGGCATCCTGATGTCTCCCAGACCGAGATTGTTTTTTCTTATGCCGATGATTTGTGGCTGGTGGATCGAGCTGGCGGGCAAGCGACTCGGCTGACATCCGCCGATGGAGTTGAAACCCATCCGAAATTCTCGCCAGACGGCAAGTTCATCGCGTTCACCGCGCCTTATGCTGATGGCAATGAAGACATCTATGTGTTGCCCGTCACGGGCGGTGTTCCGCAACGCGTCACGCGGCATCCGGCTTATGACAAAATGCTCGACTGGCACCCGGATGGAATTCGCATCCTGTACGCGAGCGACATGAACAGCTCGCGCAAGCGCTACAACCAACTGTTCCTGATCGATCGCGAGGGTGGCCTGCCAGAGCAGTTGCCGATGCCGTACGGTGAAATGGCGACTTTCTCGCCGGACGGGGCGTCCATTCTGTACTCGTACCTGAAGGATTTTCAGAACCAGCCTGACCTCAACCGTGAAACGTTCAAACGATATAAAGGTGGCCGCGCGCCTGACATCTGGCGCTATGATTTCGAGACCAGGACTTCAAGCCGTTTGACAGATAATCCGTACTCGGATTCTGCGCCAATGTGGTCAGAGGAGGGGATCTATTTCCTGTCCGAGCGCGACGGTCAACGATCCAATCTCTGGACGATAGACAGCTCCGGGGCGGCATCTGCGCGGGCGCTTACTCAGATGACGGAAGATGATGTTACCCGTCCATCAATGGGCCCCGGCGCCATTGTCTTTGAATATGATGCAGATCTATATCTGTATGACATCGCATCGGGAGCGGCATCGCGCGTGAATGTCGACGCCATTGCCGATCATCTCATTCTGAGCGACCTCAAGCGCGGCATCGGCGATCGGATCTTGTCGGCCGATTTGTCCGCCGACGGTCAGACCGCCTTGTTTTCAGCGCGCGGCGAACTGGTCAGCTATGACACCGAAACCAAAGTGACGCGTCTATATGCGCCCGACAGCGGGACGGCGGAGCGCTATGCAGCCTTGTCTCCCGATCAGAGCTCAATCGCTTATGTCAGCGATGCATCCGGGGAGTATCAACTTCACGTGCGCGATGTCGGCAGCGGTGAGACGCGAACGCTTACGGCGTTCGACTCCGGGATGTTGTATCGCCCGTTCTGGTCGCCGGATGGCGCATCCATCGCGATTTCGGATAGCCGGCAAAAGCTCTACATCATCAATGTTGCGTCCGGCCGGTTGACCGAGATCGATCAGAGCTTCTGGCGCGAACATTACAGCCTGGAAGCCTTTTCGGTGAACTGGTCTCCAGACAGTCAGTGGCTGACCTGGTCGCGCGGAACCGACAATCGCAACCAGGTGATCTTCGCCTATCACCTGCCGGAAAAAACCAAGCAGGCGCTGACCTCTGGATACTATAATGACAGCCAGCCGGTCTTCAGCGACGATGGCAAATATCTCTATTTTCTGTCGCAGCGGCGTCTCAGCCCGGTCTATTCGGATATCGACTTCACCTGGGCCTACGCAAACTCGACGGTCCTGGCGGTCGTGCCTTTGCGGGCCGGAATCGCCGCACCAGATGGTTCGAGCGCTGGGTCTGATGATGACCCAGTCGACGTTCAGATTGACGTAGACGGGTTTGAAAACCGTATCACGCTGCTGGAGACCCAGGCTGCGCCTTACACCGCTTTGTCTATGGATGGTGGCCAGCTTGTCGTGCACCAACGGGGGCATGCCGGCGACCCTGATGGGCGTGCCCAGCTTCTGACCGTCGATCCTGCAACTGGCGCATCGACAAAAATAGCGGATGGCGTGGATCGATTGCTGGATGTGGCCGGCGGCGCCGCACTCGTGCAGGCGCGCGGGTCGTATTATGTGGTGCCGCTCAAGGCCGACCAGTCGCTCAGCACGCCGGTGCCGACGGATGACTTTATCGCGCCATATGACCGGCAGGCCGAAGCGCGGCAGATCATCTGGGATGCCTGGCGGTTTCAGCGCGATTTCTTCTATGATGAAGGCCTTCACACGGCCGATTGGGATGGTGCCCGCGACCGCGCCTTGTCGCTGGTCCCACACATTGTCACAGAGTCGGATCTGAGCTTTGTCATCCGCGAACAGGCCGGCGAATTGTCGGCAGGACATGTCTGGGCGGTTGGCAGTCCGCGCGTACGATACACCTACGACCAGACCGGCCTGCTCGGCGCCGATTTCGTGCGGGAGAATGGCGCGTTCAGAATATCCAGGATCTATGATGCCGGTCCGCGATCAGCCGAGTGGCGTTCGCCGCTGAGCGCACCCGGTATCGATGTCGACGAAGGCGACTATCTGCTCGCGGTGAATGGAACGCCATTGGCGGACGAGAAGGATCCGTGGAGTGCGTTTGAAGGCCATTCAGGCAAGGCAGTCGAGCTTACGGTCAGCGACACACCGCGAGGGCGGGATTCCCGGACCGTTATCGTTGATACGCTGACCAATGATGACAAGCTGCGCGAACTCGCCTGGGTCGAGGCCAATCGGCAATATGTCGAGGCCGCGTCGGGCGGACGGATCGGATACATTTTCGTGCCCGATACCAGCCGCAACGGGCAGGATGAGCTGATGCGCCAATACCGCGCTCAATACACCAAGGATGCCTTGATCATAGATGAGCGCTTCAATAGCGGCGGGGCGCTGGGTGACCGGCTGGTTGAGCTCTTGAACCGACCACCGCTCGTCTATTTCAGCGTTCGCAATGGAAGCGACTACCCTTTGCCTGAGCTCAGTCATCGCGGCCCGAAAGTGATGCTGACCAATGGTTGGTCTTACTCCGGCGGCGATGGCTTCCCCTTGCTGTTCAAGCAGGCCGGAGTCGGCAAGCTGATCGGGACGCGGACCTGGGGTGGGCTGATCGGGCCCGCCATGAGCGTGCCCTTCGTGAGTGGCGGGCGCGTCGCTGCGCCGCCGCAGCGGGTCTACACGCCAGATGGCGAATGGGCCGGAACCCATGGCGTCGTGCCGGATGTGTTTCTTGAAAATGATCCAGGCGAACTGATGAAAGGCCGGGACATGCAATTGGAATATGCGGTCCAGGATCTGCTCGGTCAGCTCGAATCGCTACCACCGCGCCAGTACCCGATTTTTCCCTCCGAACAAGCTGAATAAAGGAACGAGAATATGAGAATGCGTGTCTTACTGGGTCTGGCCCTGGCATTTTCCGCCTTGTCCTGGAGCGCGACGGCCGCTTCTGATGAAACCAACATCGTGCCGGACGTGTGGACCATCATCCATGCGGGTACGCTGATTGATGAGCCGGGCGAGACGCCGAAAAAGCGGCAGACAGTGGTTGTCCGCAATGATCGGATTGATCGGGTCGTGTCGGGTTACAAATCAGCATCCGCGCTGGATGGTGTCGCCGACGCGCGCGTGATCAATCTGAAATCATCCTATGTGATGCCCGGTCTTATGGATGCACACGTGCATCTCGGCCTCGGCGGTGACTTCGGCAAAGGTCGCAGCGCTGAGAAAGGCCGCGACACGTATCGCCTTCTCGACGTGCAATCGAACGCGGCCAAGACGCTCGATGCCGGGTTCACCACGGTGAGAAATGTCGGAAGCTATGAATGGGCGGTCTTTGCCATGCGCGATGCCGTGAAGGCTGGCGAGATGGTTGGTCCGCGCATCTACACGGCCGGGCATACAGTCGAGATTGGCACTTTTAGCAGCATGGGGTCGGGCGCCTGTTTTGATGTCACATCCTGCCGGAAAGCCGTCCGCCGACAAATCGACATGGGCGCTGACTGGATCAAGGTCTATGTCACATGCAGCGGGTCGAAACCCTGTGGGCGCGAATTCGCGCCAGCTGTTTTCCTGCAAGATGAACTCCAGACGGTCATCGACACAGCGGCCTCGTTCCAAATTCCGGTGGCCGCGCATGCCCATGGCACCGACGGCATCAACAAAGCGATCCGGGCTGGGGTTCGGTCGGTCGAACACGGCTCGTACAATAATGAAGAGTCGCGCCAATTGTGGATCGATCGCGAGGCCTTCTATGTGCCAACGCTGGCCGTTCAGGACAATATCATCCGCGACTATGAAACCGCCGGCGACGATATGAAGCCGGTCATGGAGGGGTTCATGGCAGAGCATCCCAAACGGGTCGCTGCTGCACACGAAGCTGGCGTTCAGATCGCTGCGGGCAGCGATGCCGGTGTGGTGCCGCACGGCGACAATGCCAATGAACTGATCTGGTATGTGAAGATTGGCATGACCGAAGCCGAAGCCTTGCGGTCTGCGACCGTTATGAACGCTAAACTACTCCAAAAGGAAGACGATCTCGGCACTATTGAGGCGGGCAAATATGCCGATATCATCGCCATGGACACCAGTCCGCTCGAAGACATTGAGGCGCTGAAAGACATCGCCTTCGTGATGGCGGCGGGGCAGATCGCGAAAAACGACCATGAGCGGGAGTAATGCGAAACATCAAGACTTGTCATTTGTTGGGGGTCGTGGCGCCGGATAACAAGTTGAGAGGAGTTCCGGATTGTCCGCTTAACCGGACATCGCTCCCACTCTAGTCATTGTTCAGGGATGCAAAGATCAACCAGATGAGTCGTTATGATGTCGTAATTGCCGGTGCCGGCGTGAATGCGCTCTCGTGTGGAGCCTTGTTGACGAAATACGGCCTGAAAGTGTGCCTCGTCGAACGCAATCCCTGGGTCGGTGGCGGCGCCGTGACCCGGGAGGTGACGGAGCCGGGCTTCAAGCATGACCTGTTCGGGTCCTCACATGTCTGGATTCAAGCCAATCAGGATTTCAAGGATCTGCTCGAGCCGGAACTGGTCAAGCATGGCCTGAAATACATTCCGTCGACGGACCACATTACCGGCCACCCCGACAAGTCGGGTGGACCAGGCATCGTTATCTACAAGGACATCGACAAGACGGTTGAAAGCATCGCGCAATACTCGAAAGCCGATGCGCAGAAATACCGCGATGTGTATGACCATTTCGACGCCGTCAAAGACGGTTTTGTCAAAGCCTTCTTCTCGCCGCCCTCGGCGCCGTCTACGACCATGCGCGCGCTGGAGACCAGCAAGGAAGGCCTGCAACGCCTGCAGGAATTCAATCTCAGCGCCCGGGCCTGGGTCGAGTACAATTTCGAGAATGATTTCGTGAAATCAGTGATGCTGAACTGGGCGCTGGCACCGCAAATCCTTCCCGAGCAGGAAGGGGCAGGGCAGTCATTCTACATCATGATCCCGGCGATCCACGTGTACGGGCAGGCAATCCCTGAGGGCGGAAGTCAGGAACTGCCTAACGCCATGGTGCGCTATATTGAGGCGAGCGGCGGCCGGGTGATCACGGGCGCGACCGTTGAAGAGATTATCATTGAAGACGGCGAGGCCCGCGGCTTGAAGCTCCACTCCGGCGAAGCGATCCTTGCAGATCGCGCCGTCGTATCTTCGCTGGAACCGAAACAGACCTTTCTGAAGCTCTGCGGTGAAGACAAGCTCGAGCCCGATTTTGCCGGTGCCGTGAAGCGATTCTCTTTCGGCAAGGTGACGATCTGCCGGATGCATCTCGCGCTGAGCGAGCCACCGGCCTTTCTCAATGGCGATGACATGAGCCAATGCTCCTTCCATCGCATTGTCGATTCCATGCCGCAAATGATGCAGCAATATGCTGACATCTCGCTCGGCAAACCGCCGCAGGATCCGTTCCTGTGGTCGGCCTGCTGGACATTGCTTGATCCAACACGGGCCCCTGATGGCAAGCACACGCTGATCTTTGATACCTATGTTCCCAACTGGCTCGCGGACGGGCGCAAATGGGAGGATATTGCCGAAGACTATGCGCACAATGTCCTGCTGAAAAAGCTCCAGCAATACGCGCCCAATATCAACAAGGACACGATCCTCGGCGAGTATATCGAGACCAAGGAAAGCCTCGAGCAGGCCAACCTGTCCTTTGTCGATGGAACGACGAATGGCGGTGAGCGCATTGCGGCGCAGCTCGGCGCGTTCCGACCCCTGCCGGGTTATGCCCATTACCGGTCGCCCTTCAAGGGCCTCTACATGACCGGTCCGCACTGCCATCCGGGCGGCGGGATCTCTGCCGGCGGCACCGTCGCCGGAAATGTAATGCTCGAAGATTTTGGCCTGAAGCCGAAATCGAACTGATACGAAATACGAACTCTAGGAAAGCGGTCTGACATGACGAAGAAAATCGACAAATACACAGCTCTGGTCATCCAACCTCACGTTGAGGTGGCTGAAGATCGCGACGGGATTAAGAAAAATCTCGAACGAGTCTGCAACATGATCGACTTTGGCGCGGGCTATTTCTGGGAATTGCCAGCGCGCCTCGTCGTCCTGCCCGAATATTTCATGCAAGGCGTCACCACGCCCGGCAAAGGCGAGCATGGCATTGAAGGCTTCATGAAGAAGGCGATCACGCTGGATGGTCCGGAGATGCAGCGTCTTGGTGAGAAGGCGAAAGAATACAATCTCTATATCGCCGGTGGCGGCGTCATCGAGCAGGTGCCGGAATTCCCGGACCGCTGGTTCAACACGGCCTTCATTATCGGTCCGGACGGCAATGTCGCGCTGCGCTATCACAAATGGCACATCCCGGCTTCCATCGGTCTCGGGACCAGCCCGCATGATATTTTTGACGAGTATTGCGAAGTGTTCGGCGGCGACATCAAGGATCTGTTCCCGGTCATTGATACGCCGATCGGCAAACTCGGCACCATGACCTGCCACGATGGCTGCACGCCAGAGGTCAGCCGCGCGCTCGGCTATAATGGCTGCGAAGTGATTTGCCATCCGGTTGCATTGCAGGAGGTCGAAGGTGTGTCGGAGCCGTGGGACTTCTGGATGTTCACACGCCGCGCGCGGGCGCATGACAATATGGCGTATGTGCTCGGCTCCAACTGGGGCACGGTCGATTATGATTACTACCCGCGTTCATTCTGCCCAGGCGGCTCGTTCGCGATCGACTATACCGGCATGGTGATGCGCCACGTGCCGTATCCGAGTGAGCAGGTCATGGCCGCGACCATCGATATCGAGTCGCTGCGAGAGCACCGGTCGCGCTGCAACCACAATACCTGGGTCGATGTTCGAACCGAAGGCTTCAAGCAGATTTACGAGAACCCGATCTACCCCGCCAACCAGTTCCCGAGTGGCCGTCCGCCGAAGAACCTGGCGGACAAGATGGGGCCTGTACGCGACGTATTCACCGACATTTACAGCCGCGGCCAGTTCACCCCGCCAGCTGGACACAGCGTCAAGGATATGGCCGACATGCACGCGCGCCGGGTGAAATTCGCCCAGGACATCGGGACATTGCGTAAGGACTAGACCATGCAGGTAAAAAGCCCGCTTGCTGATATCGATTTCGTAATCGGCGGAATGCGCAAGGAAGGTCGCAATCTCGTCTTCAAAAGCGACCCGTCGAGTTCGCTGGAAGCGACTGTGAAAATGAGCCCAGGCGATGCCTGGACCATGATCAAGGCCTTTTTCACGAGCCCGTCTGCGATCGGTTTTGCGCTGCTACTGCCATTCTCCTGGATGACCGGCGGCGGGCAAAAAGCCGAAGGCGCGGATGGTGACGCGCATCCATTTGATTCTGTGAACAATCCCTGGTCTTAGACAGGGGCCGGCATCAGGCCGCGGTCGATGATCGCGCCTTTATGAGCGATCACGAGACTGGCGAGCCTGTGACCGGCCATGGCCGCTTCCTGAGGCGATCCACCCGCTGCGAGCGCAGCCAGGAACCCGCCATTGAAACTGTCGCCCGCCGCCGTCGTATCGACGACGCGCTCTGCTGGCGGGAATGCCAGGTCGCCGGTCCATCCGATCGGTGTTGGACCGAGCGCGGCACGCTTGAGCGCGCCAAATCGTACGCCGAAACGTGCAAGTCGATCGAGCACGTCCTGCTCGCCGGCGTCGCCGAAAAGCGCCATCTCATCATCGATTGATGGCAGGGCGATGTCGCACATCCGCCAGGCTTGCGAAATGGTCTCCTGCGCCTCGCTCTTGCTGGTCCAGAGGTTTGGGCGAAAGTTCGAGTCGAAGATAAGTAGACCGCCCTGATCGCGAAACGATTTGACCGCTTCGAACAGGAAGGCGCGTTGCTCGGCATCGAGAATGGCAAGGCTTATGCCCGACAGATACCAGGCGTCGAACGCGCCCAATGCGGCGACATAAGCAGTGCTGCGATCCGCCAATAATTGGCGCGCGGCCGATTGCTCGCGCCAATACAGAAAAGAGCGTTCGCCATTCGCGTCGTTCAGGATCGCATAGCAGCCTGGCGTCCGATCATCGATGCGCCGGAGAAGCCCTGTATCGATGGCCTCCGACTCGATCACCGAGCACATGCGATCAGAGATGGCGTCAGTGCCGAGTGCAGTCGCGTATGCCACATGCGTTCTATCTGGTGCCGAGCGCTTGGCATAGATCGCCGTATTCAGACTGTCACCGGAGATGGAAATATCCGCCATCCTGGAGCGCGCATCTGGGAGCTGCAATTCGAGCATGCATTCGCCGATACAGGCCATGGATCGAAATCGCAGGCGGTCATCGAAAGCTTCAGGGACCATTTATTCAACTCGTTTCATGGGTTGGGGAGATTAGAATCTCGCATCCCCGGCCATTTTTTATCGCTACCCCCAAGGGCTGACAAGCGATTTACGAGGTCGCCCCGCCCACCTCGTACGTGTTGTAATTCGTACGGGTCGCAATGTGGTCGGCGATGAATTTCGCATCATGCCAGACGCCGCAAATGAAGGACGACTTGCGCGCGGTCTGTAGCGGCAGACCGAGGAAGAACAGGCCGGGTTGATCGGAGATCCCGCGATGGTGTTTCGGTTTTCCGGCGTCGTCGAGCGCGTCGGCTTCAAGCCAGGAAAAATCCTGCGCGTATCCGGTCGCCCAGACGATGGAGGTCACGTTCTCCTTGTGCAGATCGACGTGCAGGACCGGGTTGGCGACGCAGTCAGGTGTTTCGCCGAGATCGTAGGCGTCTTCCTCGAGCGGCAGATCGAGCCCGAAGCGATCCACGTAAGCGTCCGCTTGCTCCAGGAAGGACACATAATCCGCGTCGGCATGAGCCATGTTCGCGGCGAGATCATCCGCCAGGGTCAGCGTGCCGTCATCGTAGCCGCTGGTCAGACCGAGCAGGGTCACGCCATCTGCCGCCAAGGCTCGGAAGTCGACAGTCTTACCGCCATCCACACCACTCACCGCGATGGCAACATGTCGTCCGCCACTCGGCGGCGGCAGGGTATCCCACTTGCCGAGCACGCCGAGCCACCAAACGCAATCACGACCGCGATAGGCGCGCGGCGGACGCTCTGTTGGCCCCAATGACAGGAAGACGGATCTGCCGGAATTCTGTAGCTCTTCCGCGATTTGTGCGCCTGACGAGCCGCCACCGACAACAAGTACATTGCCATCCGGTAGCTGCGCCGGATTCTTGTAATCCGCAGAGTGTATCTGCATCAGGTCAGCCGTTTCCGGAACGATCGGAGGGATGACAGGCGTTTGAAATGGTCCCGTGGCGGCGACGACATTCTCGGCTTCAAACGTCCCGTCAGATGTTTCGACTGTATAGTGTAGCGTGTTCGGGGCGCGATAGACGCGTTCGACGTTCACACCGCAGCGAACTGGGACATCAAACTTTTTCGCATAGGCTTCGAAATACGCGACCACGGTATCTTTCGAAACGAAGGAGTCCTGATCGCTGACGTCGAATTTCATGCTGGGGAATCGATCATGCCATGCAGGGCCGTTCTGGACCAGGGAATCCCAGCGCTCGCTGCGCCAGCGCTCGGCAATTCGATGTCTTTCCAGGACGATATGGGGTACGCCTGAATTGCTCAAATGCTCGCTGAGCGCGAGGCCCGCCTGGCCGCCACCGACGATGACCGTATTGGTTTTCGTCACCTGCATTTCGTCTCCGCTCCCAGTTGTTTCGATTGGGTTGGCTGTCATGCGCGCCATCGACAATCCGGGCGCGCGCAGCCGTCCTCAACAACAGCACTAGTCGTTTGAGAATGCTTCGTAAAAAGAATAAAAATCATGGATAGCATAACGAAAAGTGATGCTGTCCGTGCGGTGAAACGTATCTAGATCGGTGTTTCAGACGCGTCCGTTGCAGGCTTGGTCAAAAGCGTTCCGGGCCACTTGTCGTCGCTGTGCACCTGGGCGACGGATTGACGAATAAGGTTCATCACAGCGAGCGTCGCTTGCGTCAGCGGTCGATGCGTCGGGTAGCTCATATAGACGGTGTGAGAGAGCTTTGGCCGGATGACGCGCCGGGCAGTGAGCCCACGTCGATCGAGCCGGTTGTGAATGGCTGACATGGGTAACAGGGAATAGCCCTGGCGTGCGGCGACCAGTTCAATCGTCGGGTTCAGGGCCGCAGCGACGCGGGTCTTGTTAAGCGCGACACCGCGTTCTTCAGCAATGTTCGAGATCATCTGGTGAATCCCGTGCTGTTCCTGCGGCATGATCAAAGGAAACTTGGGCAGCTGATCGAACTGTATGTCGCGCGAGGTCGCGCCTGTTTCGAACGGGCCGGTCAGAAACAGGTCCTCCTCGATCAATGGCTCGACGCCAATGCTGTCGCTCGGCGTTGCCATATAGCTCACCACCAGGTCGTAAGCGCCGCTTTCGAAGCCTTTCAGAATATTCCCGGCCAGGCCTTCGTCGAGATTCAGGTCAATATTGGTGTATGTGTCCTCCAACAATTGGCACAGAGGAACGGTCAACACGTTCAGCGCGCTGGCTGTCATCGCAACCGAGACAAGCCCTTGCGGGTCCCTGGCCATGGTCGAAATATCTTCGCGGGCGCGGTTGTATTGATTGATGATGCCATGCGCGGAGATCAGGAATTGTTGCCCGGCTTCCGTCAGTTCCATCCCCTTCCGGCTTCGTGAGAACAGAGCCACGTTCAGGTCTTCTTCAAGCCGGCGGATGCTCTGGCTCAGTGCGGGCTGGACAATGTTCAATCGCTTGGCGGCTTTGGAGAGATTTCCAACCTCGGCGACCTCGATGAAATGTTGAATGCGGCGGAAGTTCATGGTGCGGTTTATCTATCATATTTAGTGATGGAACGCATAATAATATTATCTTATGCGATAGTTCAATCATCTTCTATCGTCGGCTTTGCACAAATACGGACCTGTCGATGATTGAACGAGCGTACGTCGCAAATGGGCGCAGCGGACAGCTGCACTACGCACGTGCGGGGCGTGGTCCCACAATCGTCTGTCTGCACCAGACACCCCGCAGTTGGGACGAGTTTCGCGAAGTGATTCTGCTCCTCCAGGACGAGTTTCAAGTCATTGCCATGGATTTGCCGGGAATGGGCGCCTCGTCAGGCGCTGATGAAGGCGCGTCGATCGAAGCTTATGCACGGGCGACTATCATCCTGGTTGAAACGCTCGCATGCGGGCCGGTGATTCTGTGCGGCCACCATACGGGCGGCGTTGTCGCGATCGAGGCCGCCGCCCAGGCGCCTGAATTGTTCAGTGCGCTCATCCTGTCTTCAACGCCCTGGATCGACGCGGCCGAGCGAGAAGCCCGACAGCATAAGCAACCCATCGACACGGTGTCGCGAACGCCCGGCGGGGCGCATCTGGTGGAGTTGTGGAAGCAACGCAGCAAATATTATCCAGAGGATGTTGCGTTCATGGATCGCTTCATCGCTGATGCGATGGTGTGCGCAGACCCTGGCGAGGGGCATAAAGCGGTCGGGTCTTATGAGATGGAACGGGCCGCCCCGCGTATCTCTTGTCCGGTCCTGCTCGTCGAGCATTCCCAGGACCCATTTGCCAGTCGGCACACCGAGCGATTGCGGGACGCGTTTCCGACCGCGGTGCTCGAACGAATTTCAAACGGACGTATCCCCTTAGAGGCCACCGCAGAGCAGTTTGCGCAGATCGTGCGGCCATGGGCGCGTCAACATTCTCAAACAATTACCCAAAGAGAAGGGGTCACCTCATGACTGAACTTCTTCGCCATCCATCCATCGATCCCGAAAAAGCGGCGGCAGAGAAACGCCGAAAGCTGGACTTTGGTCGGGACTGGAGCGCGTTCCCGGATTATGAAGCGGCCAAGCAAGGCCTGCGCGACTATTGGTATCCGGTGCTCTGGGCCCGCGACCTCAAGAAAAAGAAGCCGAAAGCGGTCAAACTGTGCGGTGAAAATATCCTGCTGCAACGCGACGCCAAGGGGCATCCCCGGGCGCTGCATGATCGGTGTCCGCACCGCGGCGTGCGTCTGTCGCAAGGCAAGCAATGGTGGCCGAACACGGTGTCATGTCCGTATCACGGCTGGACGTTCGATTTGCGCGATGGCGAATTGAAAGCAGTCATTACGGACGGTCCGGACAGCCGCATGTGTGGCAAGGCTGCGGTGAAAACCTATCCGGCCGAAGAGCGTATCGGTCTGATCTGGGTGTTCATGGGCGATGGTGAGCCGCACCCGTTGAAAGAGCAATTGCCAGCTGAGCTCGTCGACCCACCGAAATACGCCGTTGGCGGCCGTATTCAGGATCGCAAGGGCGATTGGCGGCTCTATGCGGAAAATGGCTTTGATGAAGGGCACGCCAAATATCTGCACCGGACATCGATCTGGCGGATCATGAAAGTGATGCCGACCTGGAACAAGATTCATATCGAACGCCACGGGCGCTGGCTCTACCGGGTCGAAGATGAGCGCCATTGGGAAGCGGAGTTTCCAGGTCTCGGCAAATGGACGAATGAGCGTTGGTTCAAGATCAAGCCGAAACAGCGCCAGGGCAAGTTCATGGGCAATACGGGCGGCGGCAAGACCAATCGCTACATCAAGGAGCGAGATTTCCCGGGCTTTGCGTCGCTGTCTCTGCCGGGTGTTCTGCGCATCGCTTATCCGCAATTCATTCACTATGAGTTCTACGTGCCCATCGATGTCGACGAGACCAAATATGTCGGCGTGATGATCCAGTTCAAAAAAGGACTGAGCAAGTGGCTCTACTATCTCCACTATGTGACCGCGATCCGTTGGATGTTCCATGGCCATTTCTCGAGCCAGGACCATTGGATGGTTGAAGAGACCAACGCGCCGCCTGAGCGTCTGTATCGGCCGGACGTTTCCATCCTGGAATGGCGCAAGCTGTTTACTGAAACACATCCATTCCGGGATGAGGAGGAGAAGGCGGATGCTTAGTCTTGATCCCGGAGCCGCGCCCGAAGGACGGATGATCCAGGCCGGTGACGATGAGTATTACACAATCGAGCTGGGCAGCGGCGATCGGACAATCTTCCTGCTGCATGGTGGCGGACCGGGCTGCACGGCGTGGTCGGATTTCGCGGTCGTCTCTCGTATGTTTGCCGAGCATTATCGTGTCATCATGCCGGACCTTCTACAGTATGGCCGCTCTTCGAAGAACACGATCAAGGGGCCGATGTGGGACTATCATAGCGGTTCGATCACCAAGCTGATGGACAGTCTCGGCGTCGAAAAGGCCGATTTCATCTGCAACAGTTGGGGCGGCACCATCGCGCTGCGCCTGGCGTCGCGCTTTCCGGACCGTGTCCGCTCATTGACGATTACGGGCTCGATGCCGGTGTTTCGCGGCCCGCTCTGTCCGCTGCCTGAAGGTGGACGCAGAGGGCGAAATGCGCGGGACATTTATTATGGCGGCGACGAAGGACCGACGCTCGACAAAATGCGTGCGCTGATGGCGCGGCTGGAATGGTACAATCCAGACCTCATTCCCGAAGAGACCGTGAAGATGCGGTTTGAGCAAAGCCTCAATCCCGAGGAAATGGCGCTTGCGGCCATGTCGGATAATCCGCGTGGCGAGTGGCAGGAAATGGAACCTGTGCTCAAGGACGTCGCGTGCCCGACCTTGTTCTGCTGGGGGCTGCAGGATGATTTCCTGACGCCGGACTATCCGCTGATGTTGATGAACATGGTCCAGCGCGGGCAGTTGCATTTGCTCGATGCCTCATCTCACCATTTGCAAGAGGAAAGACCGGAACACTATTTCCACATCGTTCACGGCTTCCTCCAACAACCGATGACTTATTGAGAGGAGCGGCCAAAATGAATCCTATTCGTTTTCTCAAGAACATTTTCGTGGACATCTTGCTCAACCTGACCGGCACCTGGATTGGTGCGCCCAGGGATAAGCCCTGGAGCGATACGCCTCACTGGAAAGAGGAGTAGCGTTCTTGGTGTCTCCCGCATCCATTGACGATCTGATTTCAGACGAACAGCTGACCGAGACGCTCTGCGAGCTCGTGGACACGCCGTCCCCGACCGGCGAAGAGGCTGAGTTGGCGCGCAAGATCTGTGCGCGCCTCGAGCGCTATGGGGTCGGGTCTGAGGTTCAATCCCTGAATGCCGGACAAGCCAATGCACTTGGCCGCATCGAAGGAGAAGGCGACCGATCGCTCCTGCTGTACGCGCCGCTCGATACGGTAACGAGCAATTCTGCCGACGAAGACCTGCCCTGGGCGGGACCCGAACTGAGAGACGACATGCGCGTGCACGCTTATGTGCGCGATGGTCACATCTTTGGGCTGGGGGCGCATAATCCGAAAGGACATGCGGCGTGTATTATCGAGACTGTCCGTGTGCTGAAACAGTCGGGTGTCGACCTGGCGGGTGACCTGTTTGTCGGGTTCGGCGCGGGCGGTATGCCGACCCATAGCCGCGCCGGCATGCCTGCGGACACAGGCCACGGCGTCGGGTGTGCCGCGCTCGTCAAGTCATTGCCGAAGATGGATGGCGCGATCATTGCCAAGTCAGGGACGTCAGTGACCTGGGAAGAAGTCGGCTTCCTCTGGTTCGAGGTGACCGTCGCCGGAAAACACAATTATGTCGGTGCGCGCCACCTGATGCCCTATGACAATGCCATCGCGAATGCGGCGAAGCTTATCGTGAAACTGGAAGACTGGTTCGAGGATTATGCCGCGCGGCACGCGTCCGGGTTTTGTCGCCCGCAGGGCACGGTCTCGCACATGTCTGCAGGATGGGAGCGGATGCCGGCCTTCACGCCGGAATGTGCAAAATTCCTGATCGATCTGCGCTTCACGCCGGAACAGGCGCCGGCGGATGTCGAGCGTGAGTTTGCTGAGGCGCTGGCGCAATTCAGCGCCGAGCTTGGCCTGGAAACCAGTTATCGCTGTACGCAGACGATTAACGCCTCGCAGACGCCGCCAACCGACCCGGTTGTCGCAACCGCGATTTCGGTCTGGGAAGAGCTGCATGGTCGACCGCATGAACCGTTCACCGTGATGTCTGGTGCGACGGATGCCAATATTCTGCGCGGGCTGGGCATCCCCACCGCGCGTATCGGGCTCGCCAAAGCCAGACTCCCGGATGTGGATTTTGCGCTCGGCATGAACTGCGTCGCGATCAGCGAGCTG
The DNA here is from genome assembly GCA_024742355.1 of Hyphomonadaceae bacterium. Taxonomy (GTDB): domain Bacteria; phylum Pseudomonadota; class Alphaproteobacteria; order Caulobacterales; family Hyphomonadaceae; genus Henriciella. The sequence goes on from JANSYM010000004.1 coordinate 238,466, forward strand.
CGACAGCTGACCAAATTCCTGACGCTCAGCACATTGAATTATCTGGGAGGGCGCACCGATGGGTGAAATCACGCTCGGTATTGGAGCCTCGCACACAACGCTCATGAACACGCAATGGGCGAAGGTCGATCATCTCGACGCAGCGCACAGTTTCAGGAACGCCCTGGAACAGGCGAGTCAGGCGCTGCATGCGAGCAAACCGGATCTCGCCATCATTATCGGTTCCAACCATTTTCGCGGCCACTGGCTCGATCTGATGCCGAGCTTCGCGATTGGCGTCGACGAACTGATCTCAAGCGGCGAGCATGGCACGCCGGAAGGGTCACAAAAGACCAGTCCGGAACACGCGCTCGCGATTGCCAACGATCTGCTGGCAAGCGGGTTCGACATGTGTTTCTCGACCCGCTTTGTCATTGATCACGGCATCAGCCATGCGATTCAGTATCTGACGCAGGAAAACCAGATCCCGGTGGTGCCGATCATGGTCAACAGTTTCGCGCCGCCGCTACCAAGCCTCGACCGCTGTCTCGCACTCGGGGCCGCGATCCGACGCGCGGTTGAGCGCCTGCCGGACGGTCTCAAAGTGGCGGTCATCGGCAGCGGGGGATTGTCTCACCAATTGCCGTTCCCGGACTGGCGCGCGCCCAAATCAGACAATGATGACTTCCTCGTCGACAGCTGGAAGAACGGACGCGGTGACTGGCAACGGTATGAGAAGCGTCGCCGCGCCATTATCGTCAACGCGCCGCCAGATCTGAACGAGGCATTCGACCAGGATTTCCTGGCCGCGCTGTGCGACGGAAAAACACAAGACTGGGCGTCGGGTATTTCTGAAGACGAACTTGTCGAAACCGCCGGCAATGGCGCCAATGAGGTTCGCAATTGGCTGATCATGCATGCGGCAACCAATTTCGCCCAAGGGCAAACACTCGCTTACGCGCCGATACCGGACTGGCTCACGGGCATGGGCGTTTTCATGTGTCAATCAAATGGAAATTAGGAGATCGAAATGACGATATGGGGAGACCTTCTGGGTCTGGAATTCGAGGTAAAACATGTAGACGCCAAAGGCGTCAAAACGCGTGCGCTGATCGCCGGAGATGGCGAAGACGTGATCATGATGCACGGAACGTCCGGGCACATGGAAGCGTTCACGCGCAACATCCGCGCGCATGTCGAGGCAGGGTTTCGCTGTCACTCCATCGATGCGCTGGGCCATGGGTTTACCGGCAAGCCGGACTATAATTACGAAATCCCGCGCTATGTCGAACACGTCATCAACTATATGGACGCGATGGGGATCGAGAAGGCGCACCTTGCCGGCGAAAGCCTCGGCGGCTGGACCGCTGCGATCCTGGCGCTGAACCATCCTGAGCGTGTGCGTTCTCTGCAGCTGATCGCGGCTGGGGGTACGAAAGCCAATCCTGAAATCATGGAGCGGATCAAGAATTCAACCACAGCCGCGGTGACGGAAGATGACATCGATCTCACGCGTAAGCGCCTGCAATTGCTGATGCATGACAATGCTGACGCGACTGAGGAATTGGTTGAAACGCGCTACACGATTTATCACCAGCCGGACTTCCAGAACAATCTCCACAATCTGCTCTGCTTGCAGAATATGGAAATTCGCCAGCGCAACATGATGCAGCCGGAACAGTTGCAGCAGATCAAGGTGCCGACGCTGATCATCTGGGGCCGCAACAACCCGTTCGGGGAAGTGCCAGAAGCCGACAAGATGCACGAGAATATTGCCGGTTCGAAACTGGAGCTTTTCGACGAGTGCGGACACTGGCCGCAGCACGAATGCCCTGACCTGTACAACCGGATCGCGATCGCGTTTCTCCAGGAAAACAGCGGCAACTAGCGCCGTTCAACGGACCAAAAAACGACACGAGGACTGCACGTGACACAGCATGAAGACATGGCGAGGGCTCTGCGCGACGCCTATGAGGGACAGACCATCCCGCCGCTGAGACCGGGATTGGATCCAACCGATATTGATGGCGCATATGCGGTTCAGGCGATCAATACCGAGTTCTGGGTCGCGAATGGGCGAACCGTGGTCGGACGCAAGATCGGTCTGACCTCGAAGGCCGTTCAGACACAACTCGGCGTCGATCAACCCGACTTCGGTGTCCTGTTTGATGACATGCACGTGCGCAGCGGCGACACCGTGGATGCAGGCCGGTTGATCCAACCAAAAGCAGAAGCCGAAATCGCGATCGTGCTGGGCGCAGACATTCTCGATCCGGATTGTACGCCGGAGGCCTTCGCCGCCGCCAGCGATCATGCCGTCGCTGCGATCGAGATTGTCGACAGCCGAATTCAGGACTGGGCCATCACCTTCGCAGATACGGTTGCGGACAATGGCTCTTCGGCGCTTTACGTGCTCGGCGAAGACAAGCGCAAGCTAGACGGGCTCGATCTCTATTCCTGTGGAATGGTGCTGGAAGTTGATGGCGCGGTCGCCTCGATCGGAGCCGGCGCTGCATGTCTTGGGCATCCGCTGAACGCGGGGGCATGGCTGGTGCGCACTCTGGGCGCGCGCGGGATCGGATTGAAGGCGGGCGATGTCATTCTGACCGGCGCACTTGGTCCGATGGTCACGCCGGAGCCAGGACAGACCATCACCGCCAAAATTGGTGGCATCGGATCGTGTCAGTTTACATTGAGTGAGGCATAAATGAGCGCCAAAACGAATGTTGCAATCATCGGGTCGGGCAATATCGGCACCGACCTGATGATCAAAATCCTGAACATGGCGGACAATCTTGAGCTGTCGGCCATGGTCGGGATTGATCCTGAGTCCGACGGACTGAAACGGGCGGCAGGATTAGGCGTGCAGACCACGTCCGAGGGACTTGATGGCCTCTGCAAGATGGATGCGTGGGATGAGATCGATATCGTCTTCGATGCAACGTCGGCCAAGGCGCATGCTTATCATAGTGAGGTGACGACCAAGGCGGGCAAGGTCATGGTTGACCTCACGCCGGCAGCGATCGGGCCTTATGTCGTCCCCGTTGTGAATGGTGATCAGAATCTGGACCAGTCCAATGTGAACATGGTCACATGCGGTGGTCAGGCGACCATTCCGATCGTTGCCGCGGTTTCCAGCATCGCCAACGTTCATTATGCCGAGATCATCGCCTCGATCTCATCGAAGAGCGCAGGGCCGGGCACAAGGGCAAATATCGATGAGTTCACCGAAACCACATCGGCGGGCATTACCAAAGTCGGCGGCGCGGAAAAAGGCAAAGCCATCATCATTCTCAATCCGGCTGAGCCGCCAATGATCATGCGGGACACGGTGTTCACCTTGTCATCTGGCGCGGACGAGAAAGCCATCGAAGCGTCGATCCTGGCAATGATAGAACGGGTCCAGAAATATGTTCCCGGATATCGCTTGAAACAGGACATTCAGTTCGAACGGTTCGGCGCCAACAATCCGATCCATATCCCCGGACACGGCACCTTCGAGGGTATCAAGACGACCACGATGTTAGAGGTAGAAGGGGCCGCGCACTATCTGCCCGCCTATGCCGGAAATCTCGATATCATGACCTCCGCGGCGATGGCGACCGCGCAGGAAATTGCGCGTAAACGCAGCACAGGCAGGCCAATCCTATGACATTCGATCCGACACAGACACCGCTCTACATTCAGGACGTGACGCTTAGAGATGGCATGCACGCCATCCGCCACCAATACGGTATCGAAGAGGTTCAGGCGATTGCCAAGGCGCTTGATACCGCCGGGGTGGATGCGCTCGAAATCGCCCATGGCGACGGTTTGAATGGCTCATCCTTCAACTATGGCTTCGGTGCGCATACCGACCGGGACTGGATTGAGGCTGTTGCTGATGTGACCGAGAATATTCGCCTGACGACGCTTTTGCTGCCTGGCATCGGCACGGTGCATGACCTGAAAGAAGCCTATGATCTGGGCGTCCGTTCCGTTCGCATCGCCACGCACTGCACCGAGGCCGACATTTCGAAACAGCACATCGCCGCAGCGCGGGACCTCGGCATGGACACGGTCGGATTTCTGATGATGAGCCATATGGTCGAGCCGGAAGCGCTGGCTCAGCAGGCCAAGCTGATGGAGAGCTATGGCGCGGAATGTATCTACGTCACCGATTCAGGCGGCGCGCTCGACATGGATGGCTACAAAGCGCGCCTGGACGCGTATGACCGGATCCTGAAGCCCGAAACAGAGCGTGGCATCCATGCGCACCACAACCTGTCACTCGGCGTCGCCAACTCAATTGTTGGCGTCCAGGCCGGTGCCGTGCGCATTGATGCCAGCCTGGCCGGCATGGGGGCAGGGGCGGGCAACGCGCCCCTGGAAGTCTTCATCGCGGCGGCCGACCGCAAGGGTTGGGCGCATGGCTGCGATCTGTTCAAGCTGATGGACGCCGCCGAGGAATTGGTGCGGCCGCTGCAGGACCGCCCGGTGCGCGTCGATCGCGAAACGCTGAGCCTCGGCTATGCCGGCGTCTATTCCAGCTTCCTGCGCCATGCCGAGAAAGCGTCTGAAGATTACGGCATCGATGTCAGATCCATCCTGGTCGAACTCGGCAATCGACGCATGGTCGGCGGACAGGAAGACATGATCGTTGATGTCGCGCTCGATCTGACAAAATAGGTTTCGCCCCAACCATTCCTGCAATCCAGATGACCGTTCTGAATATTGCACAATCGCGGGTGACTGAGGCGACTTTATTGTCCACGTGAGGCGGCATATTCCGTCAGCGGCCATGATCTTTGTCATGCCGGTATGCGCGCCGTCATATTATGGTTCGCCATGTTAGCGGGAGATACGCGACATGGCAGGCATAGATGAAGACCTTGAGTTCTATCCGCTCAATATCGCCGTCCTCACGATCTCCGATACGCGAGATGCGCGTACGGATACATCTGGCGGGCTGTTATCGGAGCGGGCACAGAGCGCGGGGCACGCGGTCGTCCAGAGGGCGATTGTGAAAGATGAGATCGACGCCATTCGCGCGAAGATTGATGACTGGGTTTCCGATCCCGGGATCGACATTGTCCTGTCGACAGGTGGCACGGGGTTCTCGCCGCGTGACGTGACACCCGAAGCTGTATTGCCACGCCTGGATCGGGTCATGGACGGGTTTTCGATCGTCTTTCACCAGGCGAGTTTGAAAACAGTTGGTGTTTCGACGCTGCAGTCGCGCGCCTTTGCTGGCCAGGCTGGCAAGACGTTTGTTTTTTGTGTTCCAGGATCGACTGGCGCTTGCCGGGATGCCTGGGAGCATATTCTTGCCTTCGAACTGGATAGTCGGTTTCGCCCGTGCTCGCTGGTCGGTCAGATCGAGCGTTATCGAGGGATGTGCCCATGACACCGCTTGGTTTTGACGAGGCCTTCGCCCGCATGAGAGATGCGATTTCGCCGCTTGGGTCAGAGGTCGTGGCGCTGGAACAGGCTCTGGGGCGGGTTGCGTCTGAACCCATCGCGGCGAGACTGACCATGCCGCGGCAGGATGTGTCTGCGATGGATGGATATGCGATGCGCGAAGCTGACGCATCCGACATTCCGTTCCGACTGCCTGTTTGCGGAGAGATTGCCGCGGGCGCCGCGCCCGGGGCGGTGCTCTGCGATGGGGCAATGGCGCGCATCTATACGGGGGCACCGCTTCCAGCGTCCGCTGACCTTGTGATCATGCAGGAAAATGTCGCGCGCCATGGTGACCATGCAACCGTAGAAAGAGCATTCGGACCGGGTCGTCATATCCGCAAGGCAGGCTCCGACTTTATGATCGGCGATGAAATGATCGCTGCAGGCCAGATGTTGAGCTGGAAGGCGTTGACGACAATTGCCGGCGCTGATGTGGCGGAGGCGAAAGTCTACAAGCAACCGCGCGTAGCGATCCTCGCGACCGGTGACGAATTAGCCCTGCCAGGCACGGCGCGCGCGCAATCTGGCAAGATCCCGGAAAGTGTGTCTTACGGCGTGCGGGCATTTGTCGATCTGTATGGCGGTAAAACCGTTTGGCGCCAGAGTGTCCCGGATTCTCCAGACCTTTTGAGGGCCGCTGCCAGATCAGCGGTCGAGATTTCTGATCTTGTTATCGTCATCGGTGGCGCGTCTGTCGGTGAGCGTGATTATTCCCGCGCGATCTTCGATGAAGATCTGGAATATGTGTTCCCGAAAGTCGCGATCAAGCCGGGAAAGCCGGTCTGGATGGCGCGCAGCGCGGGGCGCTGGGTGCTCGGTTTGCCGGGCAATCCGACCGCCGCACTGGTCACGGCACGCTTGTTCCTGGGGCCCTTACTGGCAGGGCTGACGGGGCGCGATCCGAGCGCTCTGCTCGAATTCAGTTCAATGGAGCTCATGTCCGAGCTGCCGGCAACCAAAGGGCGAGAGAGCTTTGTCAGAGGGCAGCGGGTCGGGCACGGCGTGCGAGCGCTTGCGAAACAGGACTCTTCCAACCAGTCCGTGCTCGCCCGCGCAGACGTCTTGATCCGGCGTCCGCCAGATGACCCAGCCCGGGCCCCGGGGGAAACGGTCTCCGTACTGGATTTCTGAGCGTGGATTTATGGGGTCAGCGCCGCGCCGACGGTGCCGATTTCATACGGGACTTCACGGATAGTCCAGCTGCACTGCTTTACCGCAAAAGCACTCATCCAGGACGGAGTGACAGGTCAGAGATGGCGAATACGAAATGACGACGAGCGCTCTACACCGATCCAAAGGGAAAGGCCTGACTTTACTCAGCTTTGGGTTCCGACCCTTCTTTCTATTGGGCGCGATCTGGGCGGCAATTGCCGTGCCGCTCTGGATCGCGGTTTACGTTCACGGTCCGGGCGCCGTGCCGGTCAATATCGGACTGGTCTGGCATACACATGAAATGGTGTTTGGATACGGTTCGGCGATCGTCGCCGGATTCCTATTGACCGCCATCCCGAGCTGGACGAAGCGACCGCCGATTGCTGGGGGGCTGCTCGCCATACTGGTCCTGCTCTGGTGTGCCGGGCGAATATTCTATTTGCTCATGCCACAACCCAGCCTCGTCTCCGCCGCGGTCGAAAGCAGTTTCCTGCTGGCTTTGGCCGTTTTGGTTGGGCGCGAAATCCTCGTGTCTCGAAATACCCGAAATTTGAAGGTCGCGATGGCTGTATTTCTGTTCGCCGCGGCAAACGCCGCGTTCCACGTTTCAGTGACGCGCGTGGGCGGCCTGCCACAAGGCGCCATCGATGCAGGGCTCGCGGTCCTCTTATGGCTGATTCTCCTGGTTGGTGGACGCATCGTTCCAAGCTTCACGCGCAACTGGTTGGCGAAACATCGGCCTGGTGCTTTGCCAGTGGTTTTCGGTCGATACGATGCGCTTGTACTGGTGATTTCTGGCGCAGCCCTGGCCGCGTGGCTGGTCTCTGATGTGCACCTCATTGTTGGCGGACTCCTGACACTCGCAGGCCTGATGAATGCGATACGCCTGTATCGTTGGCGTGGTTGGCGCACAGTTGGAGAACCGCTCGTATTGATTTTACATGTCGGCTATGCGTGGGCGGTCATCGGATTGCTGGGGCTCGGCCTGCATGCATTGATGCCGGATATTGTCCCGCGGCTGGCCAGCATTCACGCGCTTGGCACCGGTGCGATCGGAGTCATGACTCTGGCCGTAATGACGCGCGCCACGCTCGGGCATACGGGACGGGCATTGATGGCGGGAGGCGCGACGGTCGCTGTATTTCTGTCCGTGAACCTGGCGGCATTGGTCCGGGTCGCGGCGACGTTCTTGGGACCCGGGATGCAGGCCTGGGGCAATACGATTGCCACTCTGTTCTGGGTGCTCGCATTTGCGACATTCGTCATCGTCTACGGACCGCGGCTTCTGGCGCCTCGCATTGCCTCTGCGGCTTGATCGACATCAATTGTCGGTGCGGTTCTGATCAATGACACGGAGTCACCCGGCCCTTAACGTGGTTCCAATAAATCGCTCCGAGCCGCGTCGCCTAAAGCCTTGTGCCATGGCGTGGCGGCCGTGGGTAAGACCGGGAAACCGGGTTGCCTCCCGTGCTTGGAAAGGAGCTTCGCGATGATCACACCCGCGCCAGCGGCCATAGACGCGTTCGGCCGTCGATTTCGATACCTGCGCCTGTCGGTAACCGAAATCTGCAATTTCAGATGCACCTATTGCTTGCCGAATGGCTATGTGAAGTCAGGGTCCCGGTCTTTCTTGTCACCTGATGAGGCGGGCCGGCTCATCGCTGCGTTCTCCGAACTCGGGCTGAGCAAGGTTCGCCTGACGGGCGGTGAGCCATCGGTTCGCAAGGATCTCACCGAGATCTTTGCGCGGGCTGCGTCTCAGCCGCAGATCACCAAGGTTGCAATGACGACCAATGGCTGGAACCTGGCCAGGAAGGTGGATGACTGGTCCGCGGCCGGACTCACCCACCTGAACGTGAGCATCGATGCGTTGCAGCGCGAGGCGTTCGCGGCGATTACCGGACATGACCGACTTGAGGCGGTCCTGGCGGGCCTCAAACGCGCCGAGGCGTGCCAGTTGAAAGCCATAAAAATCAACGCCGTATTGCTGCGCGATGGACTCGATAGTGACTTCTCGGAATGGACTGATTTCGTGCGTGATCGAGACGTCGCCGTTCGGTTCATCGAGCTGATGAGAACCGGGGATAATAAAGCCTTCTTCGAGGCACAGCATGTCCGCGGCGACGTCCTGCGCGATTGGTTGCTTGATCGCGGCTGGGCGCCGCGCGCACGCGGGATTGACGATGGACCCGCAATCGAATTCACGCACCCGGACCATCGCGGCCGCATCGGATTGATCGCGCCCTATGCGCCAGGATTTTGCGATGGCTGCAACCGCCTGCGTGTAACCGCACTCGGCGGATTGCGCCTGTGTCTGTTTGGGCAGGGCGCCCGTGACTTGCGCCCCTATCTTCGCAGCGACGATCAGATCGACGCGCTGAAAGCGGAAATTCTTGACGCGCTGATCGCGAAGCCGGTTGCGCACCAACTGCATAGCGGCAAGACCGGGCGCACGCTCAATCTCGCGCAAACGGGCGGATGATCTAGAGCGCGTCGAGGACGCCCTGCTGGCGCTCGGTATGCGCCTTGCCCAACTGGCTTTCACCTTGAGGGAAGTGATTATCAATCAGCGGCGATGGGCGCGCATAACGCTCCAATGCCTGGACTTTGTCGAAGCGGACCTTGGCGCCATCCACGGCAACGCCTTGCGCTGACAATTTGGAAAAGGCGCGCGACAGGTTTTCCGGCGTCATTCCCAGCAGCGAAGCGAGAACGCGTTTCTCGTGCGGTAGGGTGATCGTGTCGTTGCCGCCCTGGCGAGCCCGTTGTGTGAGTAGATAGTTCGCGAGCCGCTCGGTGGAATCGCGCAGCTTGTGATTCTTGATTGAGCGAACCAAACCGCGATAGCACCCGGCCAGTTCCTGTGAGACCGCAAAGCCGAAAGCTGGGTCAGACTTCATCGCGCGGCGCAGCGACTCGCCGGGGATCATCAGGAGTTCTGAACGTTCCAGCGTCACCGCAGACATCAGCGCGTCGGAATCCAGAACAACAGCCGCCAGAATGAAGGTCGAGACGGGTTTCAGGATGGCGAGCGTCGAGTCACGCGATTTCCAGCCCGCGCCAAGCTCAACGGCGCCATCGAGGAGCACATAGAGAAAGTCGACCGTGTCGCCTTCCATGAGCAGCGTCGTGCCCGCCGGGAACCGTTGCAGGAACGCGCCCGAGACGGCTTCGTCAAATATCTCGTCACTGGCGGTTCTGAAAAAAGCAAGGTCGCGGATACGATCCGTGTCTTTGATTCTGAGTACCATGGGAGCTCCTGAACGCGGTTTGGATAAGAATCGAACGCAATTTCAGAGGGTGCGGTCCGAGTTTGTATTCAACTCAGGGGTAAGCGTAGCTTGATTAATGTCAAGGCGACGAATGGCCCTTGTCAGGCCTGAGATTGGTCGATGTCGAGCCCGCATTGAGCACGGATCACCTGCCTCAAAAATTGATCTCAATTCGACCCTCGGAAAGGACAATCAGCAAGCGCTCAGTTAACAAACATCAAGGCCGGTGAACCAGAGCCGCGCGAGACCTGCTCTCATCTTAACTCAAATGATTTGAGGGGAGGCGCTGATGCCAGATCTCATGACCCAAAACGCCAAGGGTGCGAACACTGCACTTGGCTTAAGTACGTTTGCCTTCACCGTCTGTTTCGCCGTCTGGACGATTTTTTCGATCATTGGTGTCCAGATCAAGCAAGAGCTGGGGTTGAGCGAAAGCCAGTTCGGACTGTTGGTGGCAACACCGGTTCTGACCGGGTCGATCAGTCGGATTTTCCTCGGAGTCTGGGCCGAACAGATTGGCGGGCGCGTGCTTTTGCCGATCCAGATGTTGATCACGGCGGTTGCCGTCTGGCTGCTCACTTCGGCGAACAGTTATCCGCTCTTCCTGCTCGCCGCCCTCGGCCTGGGCCTGGCCGGTGGCTCTTTCATTATCGGTGTTTCCTATGTGTCGCGCTGGTATTCCAAGGACAACCAGGGCACGGCCCTTGGCATTTTCGGCGCGGGAAATGTCGGCGCGGCAGTGACCAATTTTGCCGCCCCGTTCCTGGTGGTTGCCATCGGATGGGAAGGCACCGCGCGTGTCTATGCCATGGTGCTGGCCGCGACAGCGGTTCTGTTTTACCTGCTCGCGCGCACCGACCCGGTACAGGAAGAGCGGCGGCGCTCTGGCCTGAAGCCGGTCTCAGCCGGGTCACAACTTGAGCCACTGAAAAACATCCAGGTCTGGCGCTTCGCCACTTACTATTTCTTCGTCTTCGGTGCCTTTGTCGCCTTAGCGAGTTTCCTGCCACGGTATTATGTCGGTGCATACGGGCTGGAGCTGACCACGGCGGGCGTGTTCGCCGGCCTGTATTCGCTCCCGGGATCAATCTTCCGAGCGTTTGGCGGCTGGATGTCTGACAAGTGGGGCGCCCGCTTCGTGATGTACCTGACTTTTGTCGTGTCGCTGATCGTCCTGTTCGTGATGAGCTATCCGCAGACGAGCTACAGCGTTGCCGGGATTGAAGGACCGATCGAGTTTGATTTCGGCCTGTCAGTTGGGTTCTTTGTCGGACTGACCGTAATCCTCGGCTTCGTCATGAGCCTCGGCAAGGCGGCCGTCTACAAGCATATCCCGGTCTATTACCCGCACCATGTCGGCTCTGTCGGCGGATTGGTCGGCATGATTGGCGGGCTTGGCGGCTTCTTCCTGCCAATCTCGTTCGGCGTGTTGCTCGACTATACGGGCGTCTGGACTGCGCCGTTCATGCTGCTCTTTGCGATCGTCGCTGTGTCGACCGTGTGGATGCATGTCGCCATCGGCAGAATGGACAGAAGCAAACACCCAGAATTGTCCGACGAGCGCTGGCTCTCAGATGTCCCTGACCAGCCGGTTGCCAAGCCGGGACCAGAGGGTGTCGAAGCCCCCGCGCAACCCGCAACCTAACCCTTTTCGTGGGCGCAGCGAGCGCTGTGCCCACGCCCTAAACCGCATCTGCCTGAAGGAGCAAATCCATGGCAAATTCAACCCCAACCAAAGGCCACGTCCTGGCTGACTGGCGCCCTGAAGAAGCCGACTTTTGGCAAAGCAGCGGCAAGAAGATCGCCAATCGCAATCTGTGGATTTCGATCCCGGCACTGCTCCTGGCTTTCTCTGTCTGGATGGTCTGGTCAGTGGTCGTCGCGAAGATGCCGGCCATCGGTTTCGAGTTCTCTGTAGATCAGAGATTCTGGCTTGCCGCCTTGCCGGGGCTTTCCGGTGCGACCTTGCGCATCTTCTACAGTTTCATGATCCCGATTTTCGGCGGCCGCCTGTGGACGACAATTTCGACGGCATCACTCCTGGTGCCGGCCCTCGGGATCGGCTTCGCCATTCAGAACCCGGAGACACCATACATAGTGTTCATGCTGCTTGCGCTGGCCTGCGGATTTGGTGGCGGAAATTTTGCGTCCTCAATGGCCAATATTGCCTACTTCTTTCCCAAGAAAGAGAAGGGCAATGCACTGGCGCTGAATGCGGGGCTCGGAAATCTCGGCGTCAGCGTCATGCAGTTCCTGGTACCCATTGCGATTACCGCGGGTGTGTTTGGCGCGCTCGGCGGAGAGCCGCAACAACTCGCAGATGGTTCAGAGCTCTGGTTGCAGAATGCCGGCTTTGTCTGGGTGCCGTTCATCGTCGTCGCTACGCTCGCGGCCTGGTTCGGCATGAACGATATTGCCGACGCCAAAGCATCGCTGTCTGACCAGATGTCGATCCTGAAACGGACCCATAACTGGATCATGTGCGTCCTTTATACCGGGACCTTCGGGAGCTTCATCGGCTACGCCGCTGGTTTCCCGCTCCTGATCAAGACGCAGTTTCCGGACGTGAACGCGCTGTCCTTCGCCTTCCTCGGACCTCTTGTCGGTGCGCTGTCGCGCGCTGCAACGGGCTGGGTGTCTGACAAATGGGGTGGCGGACGTGTCACCTTCTGGGTGTTCCTGGGTATGATCGCTTCGGTCTGGGGTGTCCTGCAATTCCTGCCATCCGGCGGCGAGGGCGGTAACTTCTGGGGTTTCTTCGCCTGCTTCATGGCGCTGTTCTTCCTGACCGGTGTCGGCAATGCGTCGACCTTCCAGATGATCCCGTCCATCATGCGCAAGGAGATTGCGCGCCTGATGCCGACCCTGGATGGCGCGGCGCAGCTCAAGACGGCCGAGCGGGAAAGCGCCGCCATCATCGCCTTCACCAGCGCGATTGCAGCCTATGGCGCATTCTTCATCCCGAAGGCCTATGGCACCTCGATCTCGATGACCGGCGCTCCACATGGCGCGCTGTGGGCCTTCCTCGGTTTCTACGTGATCTGCCTGGCGCTGACCTTCCTGGTCTACAGCCGGCGCGGCGGCATGCTGTTCGATCTCGAGCGTGGACGCGAAACCGCTCCCACCCCTGCAAATGATGTTCAACAAGGATAGACTCTCATGAGCCACACACTTGATAGACTGACCTTCTTTCGACGTCAGACAGAGCTGTTCTCCGGCAAGCACGGCGTGCTGAACGATGAGGACCGGACCTGGGAAGAAGCCTACCGGAACCGCTGGCGCCACGACAAGATTGTCCGCTCCACGCATGGCGTGAACTGCACCGGTTCCTGCTCCTGGAAGATTTATGTGAAAGGCGGGATCGTCACTTGGGAGACCCAGCAAACCGACTATCCACGCACCCGGGACGACTTGCCCAATCACGAACCGAGAGGCTGCTCGCGCGGTGCCAGTTACAGCTGGTATCTCTACTCGGCGAACCGGGTGAAATACCCGCTGGTTCGCGGGCGCTTGCTGCGAGCCTGGCGCGAGGCGCGCAAATTGATGGAGCCGGTTGCAGCCTGGCGCTCCATTCAGGACGATCCGAAGAAACGCGCAGATTATGTCGAGCGACGCGGCCTTGGCGGCTTCGTTCGCGCGCGCTGGGACGAAGTCAACGAGATGATCGCGGCGGCCAACGCCCATACGGTCAAGAAGTGGGGACCGGACCGCGTGTTTGGATTCTCGCCCATCCCCGCCATGTCCATGGTCTCATACGCGGCCGGCGCGCGGTACCTGCAATTGATCGGCGGCGTCACCGGCTCATTCTATGACTGGTATTGTGACCTGCCGCCGGCCAGCCCGCAGACCTGGGGCGAGCAGACCGATGTCGCTGAAAGCGCGGACTGGTACAATTCGAACTTCCTCATCCTGTGGGGATCGAACGTCCCGCAAACCCGCACACCAGACGCCCACTTCTATACCGAAGCGCGTTATAAAGGTGTCAAATCGGTTGTGATTTGCCCGGACTATTCGGAGGCGTCGAAATTCTCCGATCTCTGGTTGGCGGCCAAGCAGGGCACGGATGCCGCGCTCGGCATGGCGTTCGGCCATGTCATTCTCAAAGAGTATCATGTTGACCGCCAGGTGCCGTATTTCCGCGACTATGTTCGCAAATATACAGACTTGCCGCTGCTCGTGAGACTGGTGCCGCAAGAGGCTGGTCTCATCCCCGAGCGCCTGTTGCGCGCCTCTGATTTCGACAAGGACCTCGGTGAAGCGAACAATCCCGAATGGAAGACAGTTGGTCTTGATGCCAAGTCTGGCAAAGTGGTTGTCCCGAACGGATCGATCGGATTCCGCTGGGGCGACAAGGGCAAATGGAATCTCGAGGAACGCGACAGCAGCGGCGATGATATCGAGCTGCGCCTCGGCCTGAAGGGCGCGGAAGACGAGATTGCCAGCGTGCGCTTCCCTTACTTCGCCAACACAGCGTCAAACGGTTTTGCCTCGACCGACCATCCGGATGTGCTGACCCGTAACGTGCCGGTCAAGAAGATGAAGCTGGCCGATGGCAGCGAGGCCATGGTCGCCTGCGTATATGATTTGCTGCTGGCGAATTACGGGGTCGATCAAGGCCTCGGTGGCGACCATCTGGCCAAGGATTTCGACGATCCGGAACCTTATTCTCCGGCCTGGGCGGAAGCCATCACGTCTGTTCCGAGAGACCAGATCATCGCCACCGCGCGCGGCTTTGCCACCAATGCCGAGAAGACCAATGGCAAGTCGATGATCATTATCGGCGCTGGCATGAACCACTGGTATCATATGGATATGAATTACCGCGCGGTGATGAACATGCTCATCATGTGCGGCTGTATCGGGCAATCCGGCGGTGGCTGGTCGCATTATGTCGGCCAGGAGAAACTCCGGCCGCAATCGGGCTGGGCGCCGCTGGCATTCGGTCTCGACTGGGTGCGTCCACCGCGTCAGCAGAACTCAACCTCTTTCTTCTATGCGCACACCGATCAATGGCGCTATGAAACCGTTCCCGTCTCGGAAATCCTGTCTCCGACAGCGGAGCAAGGCGACTGGTCTGGTAGTTTCATCGACTATAATGCCAAGGCCGAGCGCATGGGCTGGCTGCCCTCGGCGCCAGCGCTGAAGACCAACCCGCTGGAGGTCGCGAAACAGGCTGAGGCGGCGGGTCTTGAACCTAAGGAATATGTGGCGCAGGCGCTGAAGTCCGGCGATCTGGAAATGTCCTGCATGGACCCGGATGACCCGCACAACTGGCCGCGCAACATGTTTGTCTGGCGCTCAAACCTGCTCGGCTCATCGGGCAAGGGGCATGAGTATTTCCTCAAACACCTGCTCGGCACCGATCACGGTGTTCAGGGCAAGGATCTCGGCGAGGATGGCGGCGACAAGCCGCGTGATGTGACATGGCATGACGAAGCGCCGCGCGGCAAGCTCGACCTGCTCGTCTGTATCGATTTCAGAATGTCGACCACAGCGGTCTATTCCGACATCGTCCTGCCGACCGCGACCTGGTATGAGAAGAACGATCTCAACACGTCCGACATGCATCCCTTCATCCACCCGCTTGGCGCGGCTGTGGACCCGGCCTGGGAAGCGCGCTCCGACTGGGACATTTTCAAGGGCATCGCGAAATCCTTCTCCGACGTCGCGCCGGAGGTTCTGGGCGAAGAGACCGATGTCGTCCTCACCCCAATCCAGCATGACAGTGCAGGGGAGCTTGCACAGGCAAGAGGCGTCAGTGACTGGCATGCCGGTGAGTGTGAACCGATCCCCGGCAAGACCATGCCGCAAGTGGTGCCGGTCAAGCGCGACTATGCGCAGATCTATGACAAGTTCACCTCGCTCGGGCCACTCATGGACAAGCTCGGCAATGGCGGCAAGGGCCTTGGCTGGAACACCGAACATGAAGTGGAAAAACTCGCCTCGCTGAACGGCAAGGTGCTCGATGAGACGGTTGCTGAAGGGCGTCCGAAGATCGAGACCGATATCGACGCCTGCGAGACCATTCTCATGCTGGCGCCGGAAACCAATGGCGAGGTTGCGGTCAAGGCCTGGCAATCGCTGGAGAAGCAGACCGGCCGCGAGCATGCCCACCTGGCACTGCCCAAGGAAGACGAGAAGATCCGCTTCCGGGATCTCGTGGCACAGCCGCGCAAGATCATCTCCTCACCGATCTGGTCGGGCCTCGAGAGTGAGCATGTCAGCTACAATGCCGGCTATACCAATGTTCACGAGCTGATCCCCTGGCGCACCCTGACCGGACGCCAGCAATTATACCAGGATCATGACTGGATGCGGGCCTTCGGCGAGACCTTCGTGGTCTACAAACCACCGGTCGATCTCAAGACGCTCGGCGTCAAGGATGCCAAACCGAACGGCAATCCGGAAATCACGCTGAACTTCATCACACCGCACCAGAAATGGGGCATTCACTCGACCTATAGTGACAATCTGATGATGCTGACGCTGAACCGTGGTGGCCCCGTGGTCTGGATTTCCGAGACCGATGCCAAGCGGGCTGAGATTGTCGACAATGACTGGGTCGAAGTGTTCAACGCCAATGGCGCACTGACGGCGCGCGCAGTCGTTTCCCAGCGCATACGTGAAGGCACGATCTTTATGTATCACGCACAGGAAAAGATCGTGAATACGCCGGGATCCGAGATTACCGGAAAGCGCGGCGGCATCCACAACTCGGTCACTCGCGCCATCCTCAAACCGACGCATATGATCGGCGGCTATGCGCAGCTGTCTTACGGCTTCAATTATTACGGCACGGTCGGATCAAACCGGGATGAGTTCATCGTCCTGCGCAAGATGAACAAGGTCGACTGGCTCGAAAGCCAGGCCAAGGAAACGGAGGGCGTACGATGAAGATCCGTGCACAGATTGGGATGGTCCTGAACCTGGACAAATGCATTGGCTGTCACACCTGTTCGGTGACTTGCAAGAATGTCTGGACCAATCGCGACGGCGTCGAATACGCCTGGTTCAACAATGTCGAGACCAAGCCTGGCATCGGTTTCCCCAAGGATTGGGAAAACCAGAAGCGCTGGAATGGTGGATGGCGCCGCAAGAAGAATGGCCGGATTGAACCCAGGATGGGGGCAAAATGGCGGATCCTGGCGAAGATATTCGGCAATCCGGACCTGCCTGAAATCGACGATTATTACGAGCCGTTCGACTTCGACTATGCGCACTTGCAAACCGCGCCGGAAATGAAGGCGTTTCCGACCGCGCGGCCACGCTCCAAGATTACTGGTCAGCGCATGGAGAAGATCGACTGGGGCCCGAACTGGGAAGAGATTCTCGGCGGCGAGTTCGAGAAGCGCAGCGAGGACTATAATTTCGAAGGCGTCGAGAAGGCGATTTATGGCGCCTTCGAGCAGACCTTCATGATGTACCTGCCGCGCCTGTGCGAGCACTGCCTCAACCCGACTTGTGTTGCGGCCTGTCCATCGGGCGCGATCTACAAGCGTGAGGAAGACGGGATTGTCCTGGTTGATCAGGACAAGTGTCGCGGCTGGCGCATGTGCGTGTCGGGCTGCCCGTACAAGAAAGTCTATTACAATTGGGAATCCGGAAAGTCCGAGAAATGCACGTTCTGTTTCCCGCGCATGGAGGTTGGACAACCGACGGTCTGTTCGGAAACCTGTGTCGGGCGCATCCGCTATCTTGGCGTCCTTCTCTATGATGCTGACCGGATTGAAGAGGCCGCAAGTACGGCAGACGAACAGGACCTTTATCAGGCCCAGCTCGATGTGTTTCTCGATCCGAACGATCCTGACATCATCGCCCAGGCCCGCAAGGATGGCATTCCGGAAGCCTGGCTGAACGCGGCCAAGGACAGCCCCGTCTACAAGATGGCAATGGACTGGAAGGTCGCGTTCCCGCTGCACCCGGAATATCGCACCCTGCCAATGGTCTGGTACGTGCCGCCGCTGTCGCCCATCCAGTCGGCCTTGGCGCCGGATGCTCTGGAAACCGACGCGGCGATGCCGGATGTCGCCTCCTTGCGCATCCCGGTCCGCTACCTCGCCAATCTGCTCACAGCCGGAAAGGAAGAGCCGGTTGTCGCCGCGCTCGAACGCATGCTGGCCATGCGCAAATATATGCGGGCGAAAACCGTCGAGGGCGTTGTCGACCATCCGACGGCAGAGAAGGTTGGCCTCACCGCGCGCCAGATTGACGAAATGTACCGCTATATGGCGATCGCCAATTATGAGGACCGGTTCGTCATTCCAACCGCCCGCCGTGAAGGCAGCGAGGACGCTTACGAGCTGCGCGGTGGATGCGGCTTCACATTCGGCAATGACTGTTCCGGCGGCCGCACAGAGCTTGGCCTGTTCGGCAAAGACCCGCGTTCGCGCGCCAAAACCCCAATGGAGGTCTGATCAATGGCCCTGACTTATCGCGCCTTGTCGCGCCTGCTTTCATATCCTGAAGCCGAACTCCAGACGGACGCGCGTACATGCGTCGATGTCGTCCGGGAAGAGGGCCTTGTGCCAGGCCCGATCGTTCGCTCCCTCAGCAAACTCGCCGACCATCTGATGGGGCTCGATCTTTACGAGGCGCAGGCCGCTTACGTGGACCTGTTCGATCGCACGCGAAGCGTCTCCCTGCACCTGTACGAGCACGTGCATGGCGAGAGCCGCGAACGCGGGCCGGCAATGGTTGGCCTTGTCGAACTCTACAAGTCGCACGGGCTTGAGATGGATGTCAGCGACTTGCCCGACTATCTGCCGGTTTTCCTTGAGTTTTTATCCGTCATTCCAGACCAGGAAGCGGCCTCTCTGATCGGGGAAGCAGCGCATGTCCTGGAGGCCATCGCGCAACGCCTGAAAAAGCGGAAGAGCCCATATCGGGCAATCTTCGGGGCGCTGCTGGCGGTCTCAGATCAGCCTGCGGATCAGGCTGCGGTCGAGAGCCTGCTGGCCATCGAGGATGATGATCCGTCTGACCTGGAGGCTTTGGACAAGTCCTGGGAGGAAGATCCAATCACGTTCGGTCCGGGCGCTGCCAAGGAAGGCTGTCCGAAAGCCGATGCCATGCTTGCCAAAATGGAAGGGGTCCAACCATGACCATTCGCTCGGTTCTACTGTCTGCTGCATGCCTCGTCGCCAGCGCGACGGCGTACGCTGATGAGGCCAACACATCGATCGACGCCGATCCGATTCTGGACATGCGTCTGCGTGCCGAACAGGTCAATCAGGACGGCCTCGATGACACGACGGCGCTGACACTGCGTGCGCGATTTGGCGTGCAGGCGAGTTTCGGTGAAGGCTGGAGCGCACTGGTCGAGGGCGAAGGTGTGGTCGCGCTGAGCGATGACTATTCCGACACGATCGACAATATTCCCGGCAAAGCCGTTATTGCGGATCCCGAGACGCTGGAACTGAACCGACTACAAATCGGTTGGAAAGGCGATGCCGGATCAGCCACCATCGGGCGCCAGCGCATCATCCTCGACAATGCCCGTTTCATCGGCAATGTCGGCTTCCGTCAGAACGAGCAAACGTTCGACGCCATACGTCTCGGCACGAAGCTGCATGACACAGTCGAGGTGGACTATGTCTACATAGACGGCGTGCGCCGGATCTTTGGCGATGACAGCCCGATGGGGGAGTTCGAGAGTGATTCCCATGTGGTCCGGCTCGGCGCTGAGACGCCGTTCGGCAAGGTCACAGGTACGGCGCTGCTGCTCGATTTCTCAAACGCGCCGAGCGCCTCGTCGCAAACCTATGCAGCGACCTGGTCGAATACCTGGACCACGTCATTGGGCGAGGTCTCCGGCCGGGTCGAGCTCGGCCAACAGTCGGACTATCAAGATGCTGGGCCACAGAACAATCTCGGCTATCAGTCGGCGCAAATCTCGCTCGGGCGCGATGGCGTTACCGCGACACTCGGCGTCGATGTACTCGATGCTGTCGCCGGGCAGGGTTTCTCGACGCCGCTGGCGACGCTCCACGCCTTTCAAGGCTGGGCGGATGTCTTCCTGGCGACGCCCGGGACGGGTCTGCGCGACCTGAGGGCTGGTCTGAAAGGCAAGGGCAAGGCGCTGTTTGAGAACGCCAAGCCGTTGAGCTGGGCGGTTATTTATCACGACTTTGAAAGCGATAATGGCGCCGTCTCGTTCGGGAACGAGCTCGACGCGGTTCTCCGCATTCCCGTCAATGATCGCTTCAGCGTCGAAGCCAAGGGCGCTGTCTTCGATGGCGCCTCTGGCGGTCCCGCTGATCGAACAAAAATCTGGCTGGCGCTCAATGCGCGCTTCTAGCCCCGAATGAAGGATATCTGACATGGCTCAAGAACATACAGCGACGCTCGTATCTGCAGGCTGGTTGGACCAGGCCGCCTTTGGCTACTATCCCTATATCGCCCTCGCTGTGCTCGCGATTGGATCTGTGGTTCGATTTGACCGCGAGCCCTACACGTGGCGCTCCGGGTCATCACAGCTTTTGCGCCGGAAGCAATTGGTGCTCGGTTCAATCCTGTTTCATCTCGGCGTGCTGGTCATCTTCGGCGGGCACCTGGTCGGGTTGCTGACACCGATACAGGTGTTCGATGCGATCGGTATCAGCCATGGCGCGAAACAGATTCTGGCTGTTGTCGCCGGTGGAATAGCCGGCGTCTTTGCGATCCTGGGGGCGCTCATCCTGCTGCACCGGCGTGTGTTCGATGCCAGAATTCGTGCCACGTCCAGTTTTGGGGATACCGCGATCCTGCTCTTGCTGACCGTACAACTTGGCCTCGGGCTGGCGACCATTCCCTTGTCCGCCGGACATCTCGATGGATCGGAAATGGTCAAGTTCATGTCCTGGGCGCAAGGGATCTTCACCTTCCAGCCCGGGTCCGCGGATTATGTCGCCGATGTGCACTGGATCTTCAAGGCGCATCTGATGCTGGGACTGACCATCTTCCTGGTCTTCCCGTTCACACGGCTGGTGCACATGTTGTCCGCTCCAATCTGGTACCTGCCGCGTCGCGGTTGGCAATTGGTGCGTACGCGGCGTGACATTCAAGCTGACAAGCGTCGCGCCGACGCACAGGCCCGGGGCGTATGATGACCGACGCCGCAGCCATCTTTTTCGGGGTCGAAGTGCCAGAGGCGCTGCTCGCGGCTGAAATGCAAAACCATGAGGCGTCCAGCCTGGCTGACGCCCGGGCGATGGCCGGCCGCGCCCTCGCGACGAAGGCCGTCTTGCTGGCGCGAGCCGAGGCGACGGGAATTGATGCGGTCGCTGAAACCAATGCCGACGGCCAGGAGGAAACGGCCGAAGAAGCCCGAATTCGCGCCTTGCTGAGTGCTGAGATCGATGTCGATCCGCCAGAGGTCGAGCGCTTGAAGTCGATCTATGATGGGCACCCAGACGCATTTCTGACGCCGCCCTTGATCGAGGCCTCGCATATTCTGATTGCGCCGATGGACGCGTCTGAAGCGGCGCTTGAAAAAGCGCAGGCCACAGCCGCGAACATGATCGCGGACTTGGCCCTGGCGCCCGAACGATTTGAGCGCATGGCGGCGAACCATTCAGACTGCCCGTCAGGTGCTGATCGTGGCACGCTCGGACAATTGCGCCCGGGCGACGTGCTGGCTGAGATCTGGCAATGCCTCGAAACCCTATCTGTCGGCGAGATTGCAACGCAGCCGATCCGGACGGAACATGGTTGGCATGTCTTGCGCCTGGATGCCCGGGCGGATTCGGAGCGCTTGCCATTCGACTATGTCCGGCCGCACATTTCCGCACAGATCGAGGCGCGTGAGTGGACACGGGCAGCCGGTGAGTTCGTCGACAAGCTCCTCAGGAAATCGGCAGACAAGCCTGGACTAAGACTGAACGAATCCGGTGGTCTCGCATCGGGCGCGGGTGCGGCCAGTAAGGCAACAAACCTCCTGGGGCACGCACTCGGAGACATTCCGGGCGCGCTGGCGGCCTTAAGCGAAGATGCGCGTGCAGCGGTTCAGGCCGCCGCTTCATCGCGTGACGAGTCAGATGCGCAAATATTGAAGTCGGCAATTTCGGACTTCCTCTCAGGCGCGGACGATGACGCCTGGACCAAGATCATTTCAAGACTGCGTGAGCGCGAAGATGCATTGTCAGAATGCCTGGACGTGATTGTTGCAATCTCGCTTCCGCCTGTGAAAGCCAGGCACACCCTCATCTTGCAGCCTGGTGGGCGCGGCGCTGTATCGTCAGTGAAAGGCCAATCTCATGGGATCGGGAAATAGTCGCGCCGCCATCGAACCAATGCCAGTGGATCTGCTGAAAGAACCACTGGTCTGGTTTTTCGCCGAACATTATCGCCATCGCGCGGTCTGCAAGGAATTGCTGCGCCTGGCTGAGACTGACGAGTTCGACGAAATGTTGATGCGCCAGATCGAGTATTTCCTCGATGTCGATCTGGCCTTGCACATTGTCGACGAGGAAGACGACCTGTTCCCTCTATTGCGCCGCCGCTGTGAGCCCGATGACCAGATCGAAAAGGTCCTCGCCATGCTTTTGCGTGAGCATGCGTCTGACCTGCATGATGCCACTGCGGTCCGACATCTGATCAAAGACGCGTTGTCCAGGAAACGCGGCTTGGCTGGGTTCCCACAAACAACTGAAATCGTGCCGCCATTCTGCCGCGCGCAGCAACGTCATATCGCGGTCGAGAATGCCGTAATCCTACCTATTGCGCGAATGCGCCTCACGCCTACGGATCTGACCAATCTCGGGCGACGACTGGCGACGCGTCGCGGTTTGCTCGATCCATTTGAGAGGTCATGAAAGTGCTCAGCTTGCGCAGTAACAAGACGACCGGGCCGGAACATGAGTGACATTGTACTGGTCATCCTTGCCGGTGGCGCGGGCCGTCGAATTGGCGGCAACAAGCCTGGCCAGCGCCTGGATGGCCAGCGTCTGATTGATATCACCAAATCCTATTCGCAGCAGACCCACTTGCCCTATGCCATCGCGGTGCGGTCGTATGGCCAGATCGCGGATCTCGATGCGCCGAAAATTCTTGATGCAGATATTGAGGGTCCGCTCGGCGGCCTCGTCTCGGCGCTGGAATGGGGGGCGCGGCAAGGCGCAAAAGCGGTTCTGACGCTGCCCTGCGACATGCCGTTCCTGCCGCGCGATCTGCCGGCCCGGTTCAAGCGCGCCGGCGCGCCGTTCGAACACCCCGTCGTCGCGACCAGTGGCGGCCGGGTGCATCCCGTGTGTGCGCTCTGGCCGGTCTCGTGCCTTGGCGCGATCCGTCGCTTTGCGGCGCTCGGGCGGCGCAGTCTGACCGGCGCGCTCGAACTGTTCGAGACCAGAACAATGGACTGGCCTGACACAGACGGTGATCCGTTCATGAACCTCAACACGCGCGATGATCTGAAACATGCCGAATCCTTGCGTCGCCGCGATGCTGTGACGGCTATGGACGGGGTCCGATGAAGCAGGAATTGATGCAATATGGCGCGGCCCGGGTGCCCCGCTATACCAGCTATCCGCCGGCCACCGCCTTTCATGCGGGCGTCACTGAGCCGGACTATCGTGCGTGGCTGAAAAGCCTCTCGCCCGACGCGCCCGTCGCGCTGTACATGCACGTCCCGTATTGCCGCGAAGTCTGTTGGTATTGCGCCTGCAACATGAAACTGGTGCGCCGGGAACAGCCATTGCGTGATTACGCAGCGACGCTGGAACGCGAAATCGATCTGTTGGCGGATGCCTTGCCGGCGCGATTGTCGGTCGGGGCGATCCATTGGGGCGGCGGTACGCCGACCTCGCTCACCGATGACCTGCTCGGGCATTTGATGGCGCAAATTGCCGACAGATTCCACGTCTCGGACGCAACTGAAGTGGCCTTTGAGCTCGACCCGCGTACGTTTGAGCCGGCCCGGGCAAGGACCCTGGCGAGCCTCGGCGTCAGTCGTGTGTCGCTCGGCGTGCAGGAATTCAATCCGGTCGTGCAGGCGACCGTCAACCGCATTCAGCCGTTCGAAAAAGTTCAAGAGGCGGTGACAGCGCTTCGCGGCGCAGGCATCACGAACATCAATTTCGACCTGATGTATGGCTTGCCCAGGCAGACCCAGAGCATGCTTGAAAGCACCATCGCCCGCACGCTTGAGCTGCGGCCTGGACGCATCGCACTGTTCGGCTATGCCCACGTTCCGTGGATGGCCAAACGCCAGACGCAGATCGATGCTGCAGACCTGCCCGGACTGGACGCGCGCTTTGAACAGGCAGAAGCCGCGGCCGCAGCACTGGTTGCGGGGGGATATCGCCGCATTGGGCTCGATCATTTTGCCTTGCCGGACGATGCCTTGTCTCGGGCCGTGGACGAAGGCCGTTTGCGCCGCACGTTCCAGGGGTACTCGGCGGGCGATCCGCCGACCATTCTCGGGCTTGGCAGCTCTTCGATCTCAACCCTGCCGGCGGGGTTTGCCCAGAACCAGGCTGAAGTGGGGGCATGGCGGCGTGCCATCGAGAGCGGAGAACTGCCGGTCCATCGCGGTTACGAGCTTACACGAGAAGATCGGCTGCGCGGGTTTGTGATTGAGGCGATCATGACCGACATGCAAGTCGATATCGCGGCCGCAACCGAGCGGTTCGGATACCCAGAAGATCACCTCGATGCAGCGCTTGAAACGTGCCAGCCATTTCTAGAGCAGGGCATGCTCCTTCGACAGGCCAGGCATATTCGGGTGCGCGAGGATGCTCGGCCGGCGCTGCGATTGATCGCTGCTGCCTTTGATTCTCACTTTGAAATGAACACTTTGCGCCACGCCGTCGCGGTTTAGTCCTGCGTCTTGTCATGATGGTGATTGACGAGAGTCAAATGAACACACCGCCTGTCATGCTAATCTGCTCGCAAGACAACATTGAAAAAGCGACCCCTGATCAGACCCGGAGGCACCCCGTATCAGCGCTTGAGCACGAGGAGATTCCATGTCCCATATCATCGAGAAACTACAACAAGAGCATGGCGAATTTCGGGTTTTTCTGAAAGTGTTCGACGCCCAACTCGACAAATTTCGACAGGGGCGTTCGCCGAACTATGAATTGCTGGATGCCCTGCTCGATTTCTTCACCTCATTCCCTGATGAGTGGCATCATCAAAAAGAAGACCTGGTCTATGATGCGGTGATCGAAAAGGCCGGTCCGATGACGGACAGTCTCGTGAACTTGCGGGCGGAGCATGAAAAACTGGCTGCAAAGGCGGGGCATTTCGAGGACCGGATGGCGCATTTGCGCCGCGGCAGCGACCTTCCAATGGTCGAAATCGTTGAAGCCGGAGAGGCCTATGATCGTCTGTTGCGCCACCATATGGTCAAGGAGGATCAGGTGTTCTTTCCGATGGCCCAGAAGATATTGTCCGTAGACGACTGGTTGCAAATTGACGATCAGATCAGTCAACAGCGAGAGAACCCGGAACTGGTCGACAAGATGCTCCGTATTCGGAGCGTGACGGACGTTATCTCGGAGATTGTTGCAGAATAGGGCAACAGAAAACGGCGGAGCAAAGACTGCTCCGCCGCCCGTGTTCCCCCTTTCTCTCTACTCAGCTGCGACGGGTTTGATCTGGCCCGTTTCGAGCGGGCGTTCCAGTGCCGCCCAATCAATTTCGGCATCGGTGGCGGCGTGCTCATAATGCAGAACGCCCAAGGCCTCGAATTTCGGTTTGACCTTTTCAGTCAGCAGGCCGACGCGTTTCAGGTTCGGGATCATCCGCTCAAACAGGAAGTTGCGAAACGCCTGGCCGTTCTCGGAGTCGATCGACATTTTCCGAGCTTCGTCGGCATCAAACCCGAATTCTTCCTCAACAATGGTCGAGAACAGGCGCTCGCGCATGATTGCACAGGCCTCGTAGGCGAACTGGGCGCGTTCTTCGATTTGGTCCTCTGGAAGCGCTTTGATCCAGTCCTCCAGATAGTTGACGCCAAACGCGACATGGCGTCCTTCATCACGCATCACCAGCGTCAGGATCTGACGCAAGAGCGGATCGCGCGTCGTATGCGCCATGGTCTGGAAAGCAGCGAGGGCGAGCCCCTCGATCAGCACCTGCATGCCGATGAATTTCAGGTCCCAGCGTTCATCCGTCAGGATTTTGTCGAGCAGCAGTTTGAGGCTCGGATTAACCGGGTATTCAACGTTGCAGCGATAGCGCAGATATTTGTTGAACACTTCGACATGCCGGGCTTCGTCAAACGTCTGGGACGCGGCATAAAGCTTGGCATCATAAGTTGGCGCACAGGACACAAGTTGGGAGGCAACCATCATTGCGCCCTGTTCGCCGTGAAGAAACTGAGACAGCACTTGCGCCATAGAGCGCCAGGCATACTCGTTCTTCTCTTCCGCGCTCATCGCGAGGTAGATCGGGTGATCATGAAAGGGATTGAGACCGGCTTGTGATGGCCCGTCGGACTTGTCGAAGGCGACGTCCCAGTCGACGTCCATCTGCGCGTCCCAGTTGAAGCGTTTGCCGAGCTCATACAAGCGGCGGATCTTGGCGTTCGCGCTTTCATAATCCCAGTTGTAGGATCCGGTCAGCGGAGTGTTGAAAATCTCTCGAACAATTTCGACATCCTCGGGCGAAAGCTTGTCTGCCATTTCGCCTGGGTCTTCGAAGGTTCGTGCGGCGACGGGCGGGCCATCAACGAGTTTGACTTTCATTGTGCAGATCTCCTGTTTGACGCGCACGACAGCACAGATCGAACTGGCCTGCATTGATTGTCGTTCGTGAGGGACTTGATCAAAGTCAAAAAGATGACGCCTGCGTCATTTTTTTTGACTGAAAGGCGCGGACGGGACGTGCCGAGGCGAAGCGACCCCGTATTTGTCCTTATTGTTCCGATTGCGGAAGGCGATTGAGATATCCGCCAGATGTTTGAACGGAGCGGGTCATGGATGGGAGTTTTGCCGAAGACAATTCGGCGCCATCCGCTCGCAATGTGTTCGATCCCGGACCCACGTTCAGACGCGACGTCGAGACGTTTCTTGATCGCAAGCTGACACCTGCGCTGCGCCAGGCAGGTCGGGAGACGACAGGACTGAAATCCGCACCAGAGGCCTATGAGGCATGGCGCGCGATTGTGCATGAACAGGGATGGCTCGCGCCGAGCTGGCCCGCTCGTTATGGCGGGACGGGCTGGACGCTGGCGCAGCAACTCTATTTCGACAATGCCTGCGCCGAACGCGACGCACCAATCCTGGCATCATCCGGAATTCGTACAATCGGCCCGTTGATCATCGCGGCTGGAAACGCCGAGCAGAAGGCGCATTACCTGCCGGCCATTCTATCGGGCGCGCATGAATGGTGTCAGGGCTTCTCGGAACCGCAAGCCGGGTCCGACCTGACCGCATTGTCTCTGCGCGCTGAACAGGAGGGTGACGATTTCGTCCTGAACGGCAGCAAGATCTGGACGAGTTTTGCGCATCACGCCACGCACATGTTCCTGTTGGCGCGGGTCGATCCATCGTCGCGGCGTCATGACGGGTTGGTCTTCCTCTTGCTAAAGATGGATACGCCAGGCGTCAGCGTTCAGCCGATCCCGTTCATTGATGGAGACTGCGAAACCAATCAGGTCTTCTTTGACAATGTGCGCATTCCGGTCAGCGACCGGATTGGTGATATTGGCGACGGTTGGACGACGGCCAGGAAGCTGATGGCGATTGCGCGGTCGAACAATACCACGACGGGCGTATTGCGCCGGGCCTATCGCATGGCCCTGCGCGGCGCTCAACAAGCACAGGGATTGGATGATCATTTTCGTACCCGATTTGCCGACCTCAAGATGCGGATCGATACGTTTGAAGCGGTTGCTGCACGCAATATATCGAACCCGCAGAGCATGGCGATTTCTGCGCCATCATCCGTGCTGAAGATCCTGGCAACCGAACTGCACCAGGAGATTTCAGCACTGGGCCTGGACGTGAATGCTCAATCATCGCTCGCCCAGTCCAAGTATTTTGCCACCCGTGCAGCCTCGATCTATTCGGGGACGAATGAAATCCATCGGAATATTCTTGCCAAAGCGATTGGATGTACGTCTGATTGAGACCCGGCAAGGATGGCCCGGGTCGCCTGGCTGAAGAATGGGAGTCGCATATGAAAACGCACGCAGCAATTGCTTTTTCGCCAGATGATCCGCTCAGGATTGAGGCGGTCGATCTCGCCGATCCGGGGCCTGGCGAAGTGCGAGTCAGGATGCAAGCATGCGGCATCTGCCGAAGCGATCTCAGTGCGCTTGAAGGCAAGGAGACCGTCCATTTTCCGGTTGTGCTCGGGCATGAAGGCGCGGGCTACGTGGATGCGATCGGACGAGGTGTCACCGCGCTCAAGGAAGGTGACGAGGTCGTCCTGTCCTGGACCCCGGCATGCGGAACCTGCGCCAGTTGTCTGCGCGGCGAGGTTCATCTTTGTGCGTCTGTCAACATGACCACCGAGGGGCGGGGGCCACTGACGTTTCAGGGGCAGCCATTGGATCGGTTCATGGCGCTGGGCGCGTTTAGCGAGCATGTCGTCGTCCCTGAGAAGATGGCTGTTCCAGTGCAGTCAGCTTTGGCGCCGACTCACAGCTGCCTGATCGGGTGCGGGGTAACGACCGGGTTTGGGGCTGCTGCGAACACTGCCGGGATTCGTTGGGGTGAACGCGTCGCGGTGATTGGTTGCGGCGGCGTTGGTCTGGCCGCAGTGCAGGGCGCCCGTATTGCAGGCGCGCGCCAGATCATTGCCGTGGACCCGATCGCCGATCGCCGAGACGCGGCTATCGCGCTTGGCGCAACGACCGCGATTTCGCCCGACAATATGCGAGAAACAATCATCGAGATGAGCAATGGCGGCGTCGATGCCGCGATCGAATGTGTCGGAGAGTCATCGGTCATGGCCGAGGCATTCATGCTCATTCGGCCAGGCGGGAGATGCGTCGTCGTCGGTTTGCCAGCCTATACTGACCTGCTCAAGATTCCGGCGGTGATGTTGTTGCAGGAGAAAACCCTTACGGGGTCCATTTACGGCTCCGCCAATCCGGCCACAGATTTCCAGAAGATCGCATCGCTGGCAGATTCCAAACAGCTCCTGTTTGAACCGCTGGTCGACAAGATCCGCCCGTTTTCGGAGATCAATGACGGCTTCGAAGAGATGCGGAGTGGTGCGTCTGTGCGGGTCGTGTTGTCATTCGACTGAGTGAGGCAGGCCCGGTCGGGGGCGTCGGTATGGCCCGGCACAAGGTGAATTTTCGCCTGGATGCGTCAATCCCGAAACGATTTCGCCATGGCGTCCTGGGCTGGGCGCAGGAGGTATGACAATACACTCCTTTGTCCCGTATTGATGGACACGTCGACGGGCATGCCCGGTAGCAATTCGAACTCATCCGGGAAATTTCCTTCAGTCTCGAATTCGATGACGGCCTGATAGAATTCGAACCCGGATTCCGGATCGGCGATCGTATCTGCCGAGACTTTGATAACGGTCCCGTTCATTTCCGGCGTGATGCCGCGGCTGAATGCAGAGAAACGCAGCACGGCGGTTTGGTTCTCGGCGATCCGATCGACATCCTGAGGAAGGATTTGGACACTTGCCACCAGACCCTTGTCCTGTGGCACGATGTACATGATGGCGTCGATTGGCGCGATAACGCCGCCAATCGTGTGCGCCTGAACGCCAAGAACACGCCCGGCATGGGGCGCGCGTATGCTCAAGCGTTCTCGACCGATCTGGAGGACTGTCCGCTGTTCAACGAGCTCAGCGATCTCTGTCTTCGTGTCAGACAGCTGCTCGGCAACCTCTTGTCGAAAATCGTCTTCAATCTGCAATAATTGCAATCTGGTTTCGCCGATTTCAACTTTCAGGCGCGCGATTTCGGCACGATTGACTTCGATGGCGCCTGACACTTCGGCCTGTTGCCTTTGCAGTGACAGAACCCGTGGTTTCGGAACCAGTCCTTTTTCGAGAAGATCCGAGAGCCCCTCAATTTCGAGTTCCAGTAATTCAGCCTGGACATGACGGGATTCAATATCTGCTTCCAGCCCGTCAATTCGGCGGCGCAATTGATCGACGCGCTCATTGAAGATCGAAGCTTGAGTCCGGCGATTGGCGCGCCTGACGTCAAAAAGCTGCGCCTGTGATGCGTAGGCTTCAGAGGTCGCCAGATCGTCAATCAGGCCAGACGCGGCATTCGGTAGGGGCATCGCATTTGCGCCACCTGCTTCGGCGTTCAGGCGGATTTCCGCCGCGAGCAGCTCCTGAAGGCGCGCATTGAGCGCGGCCAGTGCCGCGATGGATTCCCGATCATCGAGTTCGACAAGCACATCGCCCTGGGACACCAGGTCCCCCTCATCGACAAATATTTCGGAGACGACGCCGCCGTCCAGGTGCTGAACAGCTTTGTGATGGCCTTCCACAGTGATGGTTCCTGTCGCCAGCACGGCGCCCTCGAACGGCGCGAGATAAGACCAGGCCAACAGCCCACCGAACACCAATCCGATGACCGACCAGCCGAGCGTGAAGAGCGGCATGGCGTTTCTGAAACCGCGATCAGCCATTAACCTGGTCTCCGTCGCGTGCGGCCAGCGAAATGCGCTGGTTGGCTGCCAGATCGGCGAGGACTGAATCGCGCGGTCCGAACAATCTGACTTCACCGTCCACCAGAACGAGGAGCTTGTTGCAATGCACGACTGTATTCGGTCGATGAGCGATGATCACGGTCGTTGCGCCGCGCGCCTTCAATCCCTGGATTGACGCCTGCAGCGCGGCCTCGCCGTCTTGATCGAGATTAGAGTTTGGCTCGTCCAGGATCACCAGGTTCGGTGATCCGTAGAGCGCCCGTGCCAGACCGATGCGTTGTCTTTGTCCCGCCGAAAGGTAGGCGCCGCCTTGACCGATCTGCGTGTTATAGCCCTCGGGAAGACTCTGGATCATTGCGTGGCAACCGGCATGCTCAGCTGCGGCCAATACCTGTTCCGGGGTCGCATCGTCTTCAAATCGCGAAATGTTCTGCCCGACAGTTCCATCGAATAGGTCTATCTGCTGCGGCATATAGCCAAGCTGGGGCCCGAGCGTGTGACGCGGCCAGGCCGACACTTCGCTGCCGTCAAGACGAACAGCGCCGATCCGTGCCGGCCAGATGCCGACCAGGAGTTTTGACAGAGTCGTTTTTCCCGAAGCACTCGGGCCGATAATGCCGAACGTGTCGCCTGCCTCAAGCTTGAACGAAACCTGCTTCAATACCGGCTTGTCAGCGTTTGGTGGGCCGCCCGAGACGTTCTGGAACTCAATATCACCCCGGATCGCCGGCAAGATGTTTTCCTCTGGGATGGCCGGAGCGTCGGCGAGGGCCGCAGACAGGTGTGTCCATGACTGATGCACGGAAACGAAGCTGGACCAATGTCCGATGAACTGTTCGATCGGGGCGATCGCTCTGCCCATGATGATCGAAGCGGCGATCATCGCGCCCGGCGTCGATTGGCCAATGATGGCGAGCCATGCCCCGATCCCGAGAATCGCGGACTGCATGAACAGACGGCTGGCCTTACTGGCCGACTTGAAACTGTTGGTGACAATGGCGGAGCTGTGTTTGCTGGCGTCCGCAGCGTGGTTGAGGTCGCGCCAATTGGCTTGCACGTTTTTGCGCATTCCCAGGGCATCCAGCGTTTCAACTGTCCGCGTCATTTCCAGAACCAGGCCGCGCGACTTCTGCTCCGTTTCCAACAGTTTTTTCAGTCGCTGCTGCGTCAGCACATGATTGCTGATCGCCAGCGCCACGATCACCAGGCAGCCAAAAATCGCCCAGACGCCGAACAGCCAGTGCAACAGGAACAGCGCCAGGAAGAACAGTGGCGTCCAGGGCACATCGAACATGGCACCGAGGGCGGGACTGCTGACAAATTGCCGGATGGTCTTCAAATCGCGCAAAGGCGCATCTGTCGGTTGTCCAGGTGAAACCAGGCTGGCGGTCAGCGCCGCCGAGGTCGCGGCATCGGCAAGGTCATGTTCCAGGCGCGATGCGACGACCGACAGCAGCACCTGCCGAATCCAATCGAGCGCGCCCAGAGTCGCGAACAGGACAAAAATCAGAACCGTGAGCGAAACCAGGGTTGGCACGGAATTGCTCGCTAGCACCCGATCATAGACCTGGAGCATATAGAGCGGCCCGGTGAGCATCAACAGATTGATGAACATGCTGAAGCCGCCCAGCCCCCAAAGCGTGCGTCGGGATTTGGCCAGGGTACTGGCCAGTGGTGACGGGGCGCCTGGTTCACGCATCATGTGTGACCAATGGGAGATTACCCGGCAGCATCCCACATGTCTGAAGCTTCCAGCATGTCGAGTTCGCCTTCATCCAGAAGCACGCGCATATCGACATCATCTCGCGTGAAGTCTGGGATCGTATCGCGTATGGGAGCTTCATAGGGATTCAGCGTTGCAAAATCGGTTCCGTAGGTTGCGCTGGACGCTGCAAGCTTTGCGCCAAAACTGAAATAGTCTTGCGCGGTCATGTCCAGGGTCACTTGCGGAGCCAATTCAGATTGCGCGAAACCGGGTGCATCATATTGAATTAATGAGGAAAAATCGAATGTGTTGGTCGCTTCGGTGGGCGTGAAATCCGTGCCCAGTTTAACCGTGTTCAACCCGGAAGTGTTGACCGGTTGATTGGCGGCAAACGCCGCCGCGCTGACTTTGCCGCTGGCGCCGCCCGATTGCGGGATGAACTCGACATAATCGATACGGGCGTTCTCCGATCCCTGGCTCTGTGCACTGAGGGTCAGGACATCGCCTGGATTGATCTGAATATCGGTGAGCGTGACCGTCCGCAAATTGGACGCCACGACGCCGTGATGCCCGCCATCCTGATCAAACGTAATGACCCCGACCGAGACGCCATTGATCAGAACGTCAAGCGTAGAAACGCCATCATTCTCGTCGAAAATGGTAATCGCGATATCGTTGAGACCGGAGCTCACGCCCGCGGCATCGAGATCCAGGCTCGCCGCCCCGAATGCATCCCGGCCAAGCCGGATCAATTGTCCGCCATCTGCGACGCTGCGATCACGAACCGAGAATCCATACTCAATCGTAAACGCTTCGGCTTGAACCCGGACGGGGCCTGCTGGCGGCGCGGTGTCGATGTCTTGCACGGTGACGTTCAGCCCGCCGTCGACATATCCAACCGCAGTTGCATTGATCAGTATGTTTTGGTCGCCGTCGACGACGCCGTCCAGGACGCCGGATACGACAAACGATGCGGAGTTTTGACCGGCCAGAATTGTCACCATGCTTGGCAAGGTCGCCTCACCGAGGTCCGAGCCGTTCAAATCTACGACAAGATCAAGGTTAGGGTTCGCATCGTTGCGCGACACGGTGGCAATCAAGGCGCCATCTTCCGTCAAGGTCGCCTGCGTTGATGTAATTGTGAGAGAAGGAACATCGACATCGAGAACGCCAATGTTGTGAATGCTCAGAACCCTGATGCCGCTGATCGCCAAATCCACGGATGTGTATACGTCTCCATCCACTATTCCGTCCATGACACCCGAGATGGTGAAAGTCGCCGAGGCTTGACCCGCTGGAATGATCACCGACGAGGGGACTGACAATTCGTCTGAGCGGGCGTCGATTGATACGAGCAGATCTGATGATAGGTCCGCAGTCTGGCGTGTTATGGTTACATCGGCGCTGCCACCCTCGTCGAATGTCGATGATGTGATCGTGTGAGTGATACTTGGCGGGGGTGGCGGGGGCGGAGGCGGCGGCGGGGGTGGTGGTGGCGGCACAGTCCCATCTACGAAATTGGACAAGGAGAGTGTGGAGGTCGTCACACCGCTAAGCGTGATGACATCTCCGTTGCCAAAGTCGATGCGCGTGTCCAAGCCCGATTGTTGAGCTAGCGCGAACGCCTGTGCGGCACTGAATCCAGTATTTGTGACATCAATCACATCGTCGAGCGCAGAGAATTCAAACACCAGGGCTGATTCATCGCCGGTTGCGTATGCTACGGTATCACTTCCTGTGCCGAGTATGATCTGATCAGAACCAGCTCCGCCACTGATAAAGTCGTCGCCGTCTTCTCCCCAAAGAATATCGTCACCGTCTCCGCCGAACAACACATCATTGCCTGTGCCGCCTGCGACTTGATCGTTTCCAGCGCCCCCCAGGAGATAGTCATCATCTTGATTCCCGATCACAAAGTCATCGCCTGCGCCGCCTGAAACAAGATCATTACCGGGGCCGCCAAACACACGGTCATTTCCGGCCCGGCCGTAAACCTGATCATTCGCCGCGTTTCCGTTTATCAGATTGTCCCCATCATCACCGTACAAAAGGTCGCTCTGCCACCCACCAGAAATGTTCTCGATGTTGGCGATCTGAAGATTGTAGGATGTGCTTATTAACAGGTCGAACAGAGTGCCGGTTCCTGCGGCGAGGTCCGCGTGGATTTGAAGGTTCGCATTGGCCCAAATGCCAACACTGTCTGTCCCCGTCCCGCCATCGAGGACAGCGTCGCCGCGACTGATACGGAACTCATCGTCGCCGTGGCCGCCGAGTAATGTGTCATTTCCATCGCCGCTGTGCAGGACGTCGTTCCCGGCGCCGCCATCAAGGATATCGTCTCCGTCATCTCCGGAAATGATGTCATTGCCATCCTGAGTTCGGATGATGTCCGCGCCCGCGGTGCCTCTGATGTAGTCGAAGGAACTCGATCCGATTGTGGCAGCGGTGCCACCGCCGTCGATGTCGACGATGTCGATAGTTCCCGTGAACCCAGCGTGACCAGGTGCCGATATATCGACCAAGAGGGTTTGGTCGCCATCTGGAATATTGTCGAGAACTGCGGTGAGGTCGAGGGCCGTGAAAGATCGCCCTGCCGCCAGCGTAGTTTGTGATGTTACGTTGAGTTCACTGCCATCGCTGACTGTGATGGTGACCGTGAGCGGTGTGTTGATGTCATCCGAGTACCGCGTCAAGCGAAATTGCGCTGTGTGCCCTTCGGCCAACGCGCTCGGAAATCCTGTGATTGAAAGAGTCTGGCTATCTATGTCCAAGACCGAAAAATCGGCACTGCCACCAACGTGACCCAAAGCCGACCAGTCGATCGTGACGGGTTGATTGCCATCGGCAAGGCCGTCCTGCACGCCTGAAATCGTGAAATTCGCGGACGTTTGCCCAGCCAGGATCGTAACCGTCGAGGGAATTGTGGCTTCCCCCGAGTCCGAGCTTGTCAGGTCGACCACCAGATCAGAGCTGAGGTCAGCATTGTTGCGGAAAACTGTGCCGACGAGGCTTCCATCCTCGGCGAACGTCGTATCCGGTACGAAGACCGATAGCGTGGCCGTATCGATATCCGCGATTGTGATTCCGAATGAATGGATAGGGGTTCCGCCGCTGCTCAAATCAATTTGAACTGGCTGGTCGCCATCCTGGAATCCATCCTGAACACCAAGAATTGTGAATGTTGCTGAGGTCTGCCCTGCCGGAATCGTGACCTGTGAGGCCGCAATGGCTTCGGTTCCATCAGAGAGCGCGATGTCAACAACCAGATCCTGAGACGTGTCCGGTGAAGTACGGGTCAACGTGACATCAGCGGAACCATCTTCGGCAAAAATTGTCGAGGTGATTGCGTGCGTCACGCCCGGAGGTGGAGGTGGTGAAGGGTTTATGTCTTGCACAGTCACGTTTAATCCGCCGTCCACATACCCGGCTGCGGTCGCACTAATCAGAATGTTTTGATCGCCATCAACGACGCCGTCCTGGACGCCCGTGATCGTAAATCTTGTCGATGCGTGACCTGCAGGGATGGTGACAGAATCGGGCACAATCGCCTCGCCAACATCCGAGCTGGCCAACTCCACCACTAAATTGAAATTCGAATTTGGATCGTTGCGAAATAACAATACCGAAATGCTGCCGTCTTCGGCGATCGTGGTGGTGGTGTTATCAATGACCAGAGTCGGAACGTCGCGATCGAGTACGACGACATGGAATGAGTCAATCGTGTTGCCTGCATAAACCAATTCCACGGGTATCCGAAAATTGCCGTCGACGATGCCGTCTTGCACACCATCAATCGCAAATGTCGTCGATGTCTGGCCAGCCGGAATCGTAATTGTAGCGGGTGCAGAAATCTGATTTGGGCCGATCGGAACGAGCGACACCACTAGATCAGTCGAAAAATCTCCAGACGTGCGTGTTACGGTGACATTGGTCGAACCGTCTTCGTAAATCGAGGGCGTCCAAACATGATGCGTCAATCCAGGGGCTGGCGGCGGAAGCGGTGGTGGTGGCACTGCCGCATCCGCGAAGTTGGTTAGTGTGAGCGAACTCGCATTAACAGAATCCAGAGTAATGATATCTCCATTCCCAAAGTCGATTTGGGTGTGGAATCCGGTTTGTTGCGCAAGCGCCAACGCTTCCGATCTCGTTAATCCTGTGCCGGTGACGTCGATAATGTCATTTGCAATCGAAAACCCGAACAGCGTGTCGGCATCGTCTCCGGTTGAAAATTGAACAACGTCAATGCCGGAATTGAGATAGATCAGATCATTACCTGCGCCTCCGATGAAATAGTTGATTCCGCCTCCGTCGGACAGAATGTCATTTCCGTCACCGCCCGAAATCGTATCATTGCCGACACCGCCATTCAGTTGATCGTCGCCAGAGTCTCCAAACAGTGTGTCATCGCCATCCAAGCCACTTATGGTGTCATCGTCCGCGCCGCCAGAGATCCAGTCGTTTCCGAATCCTCCGTGCAAGTCGTCATTTCCCGCCATGCCAAGAATCTGATCTTGACCGGCATTGCCGACTATCAAGTTGTCTTGGGAATCTCCCGTCAATACGTCATCTCGGACGCTCCCTAGCAGATTCTCAACCTCCGTAATCTGCAACGAATAGGTGGTTCCGCGATTTAAATCAGAAACGGTACCGAGCCCGGTGGTCAAATTTAGATCTACGCTCACGCCCGCTACGAAACGAAAGCCGATGGCGTCAATTCCGGCTCCGCCGTCGACGACTGCATCTCCTCGATCAGGCTGGATCAGATCATCGCCGTCCCCCCCGATCAAAGTATCAGTTCCGTTCCCTGCGACCAGGTAATCGTTGCCGGCCCCACCATCCAGAACGTCGTCACCATCGCGCCCCATCAGTGCATCATCTCCATCTAGGCCTCGGATGATGCTGCCATTGTTTGATGCGCTAAGAAGATCATCTCCGGGCGAACCGATCGATTCCGGCAGTGCGCCTGTTTGCGGGATGAACTCGACATAATCGATACGGGCGTTCTCCGATCCCTGGCTCTGTGCGCTGAAGGTCAGAACATCGCCTGGATTGATCTGAATATCTGTGAGCGTGACTGTTCGCAGATTGGACGCCACGACGCCGTGATGCCCGCCATCCTGATCGAAGGTCACGACGCCGACCGAGACGCCATTGATCAAAACGTCGAGGGTCGAGACGCCATCATTCTCGTCGAAAAAGGTAATCGCGATATCATTCAGACCAGAGCTCACGCCCGCTGCATCTAGGTCCAGCGTGGCCGTGCCGAACGCATCTCTGCCAAGTCTTATCAACTGACCGCCATCCGCAACGCTGCGGTCGCGCACGGAAAAGCCATTCTGGATCGTGAACGCTTCCGCCTGAATCCGAACCGGCGAACCCACACTCGTTCCGCCATCCGCGTCCAGGATGTTCACGGTTCCGCTAAACCCTGCATATCCGGGCGCGGTCAGCGTCACGACAACAGATTGATCACCGTCCGGAATGTGGTCGATCAAAGCGTGCAAATTGAAGTACACGTTGGAGACGCCGGGCCCAATGTCAAACTGAGACAATTGAGCGCCCAATCCTGCTTCACTCGTGTCACTAATGGTGACAGTCACCGGAACGACAGAGCTAATGTCGTTGGCAATCCTGGAGATATGTAGGAGTGCCGTGTCCCCTTCGACCAGGGCCGTCGGAAACCCGATAACAGATAGGGACTGAGCATCGATGTCGCGAACGGTGAAGGTATCGCTTCCGCCAATGTGTCCTGGCGCCGTCCAGTCGATCGAAACAATCTGGTCGCCGTCGACAATACCGTCGTGGACGCCCCAGATCACGAATCCGTTTGACGTTTGTCCGGCGGAGATTGTGACGGTTCCGTGCACGACTGCTTCACCGGTGTCGGAGCTGACTAGTGTGACGACCAAATCCGACGAAAGGTCGATATCGTTGCGGCTGACGGTGACAAATGTATTGCCACCCTCGTCAAACGACGTCGCGCTCAGGGTAACGGATACTGTCGGAAGGTCGATATCCGTGACGGTTGCGCTGGCGCTGGTGCTCGTGCGCCCGGCCGCAGAAGCAGAGATCTGGATCGCCTGATCGCCATCGTGAACATTGTCAGGAAGGCCGGTCACCGTGAACGTCGCGGACGACTGGCCTGCGGGAATGGTCACGGTCGCCGGGATTTGCGCCTCGCTCGTGTCATCAATATCGAGCGTGACGACAAGATCGGACGACAAATCAGTGCCGTCTCGCGTGACGGTTCCAACCGCGCTACCATCTTCTGCGAAAGTACCCGGGGCGATCGACAGGTTCAGAGACGAGCCGGGGGGCGGTGGCGCGCCGATAAAGTTGGCTTCAGTCAAAGCGCTTGGTGAGACGCCGATAATCAGGATCCGATCGCCATTACCAAAGTCGATAAGCGTGTCGGAGCCCGCGGATTGCGCCAGCGCTAGCGCCTGCGCTGCGGTTAATCCGGTTCCCGTGACATCGATTACATCGCTGAGAGGATAAAAATTAAGGAACCTGTCCGAGTCGTCCCCTGTGCCAAATACAGCGGTACTCGCGAAACCAAAAGAAATCACATCATCGCCGTCCCCTCCCTCCATTATCGCGTATCCGCTTAGCGCGCGAAGATAATCATTGCCGTCATCGCCGAATAGTGTGGAATGAGCACCACCAGTTATATCGTCATCGCCGGACCCGCCGTGCAGCGAGTTTTGACCATCGGTATCGCG
Organism: Hyphomonadaceae bacterium; assembly: GCA_024742355.1. Taxonomy (GTDB): domain Bacteria; phylum Pseudomonadota; class Alphaproteobacteria; order Caulobacterales; family Hyphomonadaceae; genus Henriciella. Next base: position 277,296 of record JANSYM010000004.1, read on the forward strand.
AAGACGATCATTTCCGGCGCCGCCGATCAAAACGTCATTGCCCAGACCGCCCAGCAGGACATCAGCGCCATCACCGCCATCAAGTTGATCATCGCCGGCTCCACCGCGGAGCGAATCAAGTCCGTTCCCGCCTTCCAGAACATCATTGCCATCAAGCCCTTCCAGCGTGTCATTGCCATCCAGCCCCAGGATCACATCATCCCCGGCCGTTCCACTCAGCGCATCCGGGCCATTCGTTCCTGTAATCGGCGGCGTTCCCACCGAGAGAAACTCGACATAGTCGATCCGCAAATTCTCTGCGCCTTCGCTAGTGCCGCGCAGGGTGAGGACATCGCCGGCGCTGATATCGATGCCGCTCAAGGTGACGGTGCGCAGGTTGGACGCCACAACCCCATGATGCCCGCCATGCTGGTCAAACGTGATGGTTCCGACGACCACCCCGTTGATCAGAACCTCAAGCGTCGACACGCCATCATTCTCATCAAAGAAGGTGATGGAGATATCGTTCAGCCCGGCGACCACGCCGGCACTGTCCAGATCCAGTGAGGCCTGCCCATTCGCGTTCCGTCCGAGTCGAATCAGCTGTCCGCCATCAGCAACACTGCGGTCGCGAACCGAAAACCCTGATTCAATCGTGAAATTCTCCGCCTGAACGCGAATTGGTGTTGGCATTTATTTGTCCCCCGGATTTTCAAGCTCAATATAGACTTGCGAGATATTACAATCAGGCAAGACTTGTCTTTAATCAAACTGGTCCAGGCAACAGAATTCTCTCTATACGGGAATCTTTTTGCGCGGTGAGGTCGGTCTCGTCGTAATCTGCCGCTGAAACCGGCATGTGTTCAGCGCGAACGATGATCCGTCGCCTGAAGTGGTCGCGCTCTAGAGTTCGCGGACTGTGGTCGTAACCGGGCAGACTGCCAGGTGGTTAGACGATCCGGGGGACGTGCTTTGCGACCTGGATTTCTATTGCGCGGTTCGACCGATGTCGCGCCTCTCAATCCTGTCCATGTGGTAAATTAGTTGCACTGGCAACGGAAACCATACGGGGCGCATGTCAAATCTAATTGACGCGGGCAATCGGATTACTACAAATTCATAGTTCGGGATCTCTGGGGAGAGAGCTTCGAAAAAAAGAAACTAACTGCGTGCATTCGGCGTGAGCGGCGAGCGCGCGCGCATGAGAGGGATATTCACATGAAAACGCGTCTAGGACGCCGACTGATGTCATCGTCGGCACTAGCGATCGCCATATCTATGGGCGGCGCCTACGCACAGGACGATAGTGTCGAAGTCACCACTATCGCAGAGGATTCGGAGGATGATGCCTCCGTTCAGGACAAGGTGGTTGTGACCGGTTCGCGGATCGCGCGGAACGAGTTTACCAGCCCTGTGGCTATTGATGTCCTGACCGCGGACGAAGCCAAAATTGAAGGCCTGGGTGACGTTGCCGCCTTGTTGCAGACATCGACAGCTGCGTCTGGCTCGTCGCAAATCAACGGTGCCGTTGCCAACGAATTCGTCAGCAATGGCGGTACCGGTGCGGAGACACTGTCGCTGCGCGGTCTGGGTGCGAACCGCACTTTGTTCCTGCTCAATGGCCGTCGCGCCGGACCTTCGGGTACCCGCGGGTCTGTTTCTTCGTTCGACCTGAACTCCATCCCGCTCGCCGCGGTTGAGCGCGTCGAAATCCTGAAAGATGGTGCGTCCGCCGTATACGGTTCCGACGCGATCGCGGGTGTTGTCAACATCATCACGCGCAAGGAAGATGGCGGCACGATTGACGGATATGTCTCAGCGCCATTTGAAAGTGGCGGCGAAGAGTTCCGTTTGAGCGGCAGCTATGGCAAGTCATTCGATCGCGGCAGCTTCCGCGTCACCGGTGACTATTTCAAGCGTGAGATCCTCGCGCGTGGTGATCGCGAATATCTTGATTGTAACGAAGCCTACGCGTTCAACCCTGATGGCAGCCGGGCAGACGTGATTGATCCACGTACCGGTCAGTTCCAGTGTCGCGACCTTCTGTGGGGTCACATCTGGATCTATGATTATGCGGCGGACACAAACGTGCCGACCACATTCCCGTTCCTGGCGCAGTATGACTATGATGGTTCGCTGGCCGCGAACATCCCGGGCTATCCGAGCAATGGATCGCCTGGTCAGCTGCAGGTGCCGAACGGTTTCTTCCCGATCTATTATGATCAGAACGATATTTCCGGGTTGCCTGCATGGAATGGCATTAATGTCGGCACCGAGCCTCGTGGGCTCGTCGACTATGACCACCCGTTCCAGAACGCCGAAACCCTGGTTCCGGAAGTTGAGCGCTTCACCTTGATGTTCGAAGGTGAATTCGAGCTGGCCGACAATGTCACCGCCTATGGCGAAGCTTTGTACAACCAGCGGACCACGTATTCTGACAGCTATCGCCAGTTCTGGTCTTACCATTATGGCGAAAACTCTTTCGGTGGATCCACAAACCCTGAGCCGTCTGCCCAGGGCTGGATCGGCGATCAGTGGTTCTCACCAACGGCGATTTCAGATCGCGCGGATGAGGAAGTCACTGTTGACTATATGCGTTTCGTTGGCGGCCTCCGCGGCGAAATAAATAGCGGGTTCCTGGACGGTTTCAGCTGGGACCTGGCCTATCAATACTCGCAATCTGATGGCGACTATACCGAAGACTTCATCTATCAGGATGCGATCTTCGACTATAATTTCCAGACCTCGCTCTGTGGCGCGATCAATGGCGGCGTGACCTCTGTCACCGGCACGCCTTGTGTCGATGTGCCATGGTTCGATCCTGAATTGCTGCGCGGTAATTACAGCCAGCAAGTTGAGGACTTCCTGTTCACGCGGGAAACCGGCAATACCGAGTACACCCAGTCTTCAATCGAAGGTTACATCTCAGGACCGCTCTTCACGCTTCCTGCTGGTGAACTGGGTGCTGCTGTTGGCTTCCTGTATCAGGAAGACGAAATCACTGACACGCCATCTGGTATCGTGCTCGCGGGCAATGCGTGGGGTGCGTCTTCCGCCGGGGTTACCAGTGGTAGCCAGGAGCAGACCGCGATCTATGGTGAGGTCGAGATTCCGATCCTCGCGGACAAACCACTGGCTGAAAGCCTGACCCTCACGGCGTCCGGTCGGATCACTGACATCAACACGGTTGATGATCAGGGTGAGACCTATCGTGTGGCCTTGAACTGGGCACTGACCCCAGAGTTCCGCATCCGCGCGACTCAGGGAACATCGTTCCGGGCACCTGGACTGTTCGAACTGTACCTTGCGGACGAAACGAGCTTTGCGCGTCAAGGCATCATCGACCCTTGCTTCCAGTGGGGCTCCAATACCGATATCTCTCCGGTGGTTGCGGCGAACTGCGCAGCTGATGGAATCCCGATGGATCATGCACCAGCAATTTCAGCTGACGTGTTCCGAGGTGGTGGTCTTGGGCAGCTGGAACCAGAAACCTCTGACAACTTCAGTGCGGGTGTTGTCTGGACGCCTAGCTTCGCTGATTTGAGCGTTGCGGTCGATTATTTCGACATTGAGATCAATGATGAAATCACGACCCTGTCAGCACAGAGAATTCTTCAGTTGTGCTACACGTCGGACAATTTTCCGAACGATCCATCTTGCTCCCGCTTTGACCGGAACCCGGCTGGCCCGGATGGCTTCCGGATTACGGATGTTCGTGCGCAGTTCATCAATGTTGCGTCTCAAACCAATGAAGGTTTTGACGTGACGATGCGCTACAATCACGAAACCCCATGGGGTGACCTGATTGTCGATGCACAGGCAACGCATCAGATTGAAGCGTTCACATTGCTCGATGGCCGCGGTGACCTGGAAGACACGAACGGTGAATATGGTGAGCCAGAAACCACTGGATACATCAACTTCACGCTGGATACCGATACCGATTGGGACTTCTTCTGGGGTATCGACTATATCGGTGAAACCGATCAGATCGAGCGTAACACCGATGACCTTGCGCAGACGCTCTATGGTGTTCCAGTGAGCTATAAATGGTTCACCGAGGAAGTGATCTATCACACGCTTTCGACAGAATACACGCGTGATGACTGGACGTTCCGCGTCGGTGTTTCAAACGTATTCGATGAGCATCCTCCGGCTGTATCGGATGCGGACTCAGGCAACTCACTGATCGTATCCCAGTACGATTATCTGGGGCGCCGGGTGTTCTTGAACCTCACCAAATCCTTCTAAGGGATTAGGGACTTCGAGAGATTGTGGCGGGTCGAAAGGCCCGCCATTTTCTTAAATTGATATCGTGTGAGACGTGTGGCGGCGCATTGACATAGGAGTCGCCGCGTCCAGAGTTAAACTGAACGACTTGAGGAGGGTTGATGTGCCTCGTGTGATCGCTGACGCGGACAATCTTAACGAGATCAATGCCAATTACGAGCAAACGCCGCTCGAACGGCCCGTATTCTTGAATTCGGTGCCGAAAAGTGGAACGCATTTGTTGCGCAACATCGTTCGGATGTTTGTTCCCGTAGAACAGCAATACCACGATACGTTCATCCAGCATCCGGTGCTCCGACAACATCTCCGCGCCTTCTCGGCGAACGGCCCGAAGCTGAGCTGGGGGCATTTACTGTTCTCCGACGATGCCGCGATCGTGTTGAAGAAAGTCCATCACCTTTTGCTGGTGCGCGATCCCTATGACTGGGTGCTGGCGCGGGCGCGATTCTTCTTGTCCGACAATTTCGAGGCGGAGCTGGAACACCTCAAGAATGGCAACGCCCCGATGGACGCAATCTTGAACATGATGATCTTTGGTATCCATCAAAAGGTTCCGGCCTTGTGGGATATCTACACGCATAATTGCGTCAGCTGGCTCGGAACCAGCGCGCATATCGTGAAATACGAAGATCTTGTCGGACACTGCCGTGACCTGAATCGACCGGAGGCCGAAGCCTATTTCCGCGAATTGTTTGGCGCATGCGGAATGACCGAGATTCCCGACGATTGGCGGGAACGGGTTCGGGTCGGCTCGGATCGCAAGAATAGCGGCACAGCGCGAGAGAATCTGAAGTCGGACGGCGCCGAGATTCCGAATGTCCTGCCGGCGACGCAGAAACAACTTGTAGAATACGCTGCGCCGGGCCTGCGTTCTTTGCTGGGTTACGCCTGATTCGCGGGGCTGGAGGAAACATGAAACGCCGAATTCTTATCGTCGGGGGCGGTTCAGCTGGCTGGATGTCGGCGGCCTATCTTAACGGCGCGCTCAATCAGCGCGGTGAAAAGCCGACCGTGGACATCACTCTGGTCGAGTCTCCTGACGTGCCCAGAATTTCAGTGGGCGAAGCGACCGTGCCTTCGATTCAGCACGTCTTGTCGGTCATCGGCGTGGACGAAGTTGAATTCATGAAAGCCGCGGATGCCAGTTATAAGCAATCTATTCGCTATCAGAACTGGCTGCACAATGATCAGTCGTTCTATCATCATCCATTCAGTCGCTATCGCGTTCAACCGATCGATCGCTCTGGGCCGGACTGGCTGCAGTCTGATCGTTCGATCCCGTTCATGGAAACCGTTTCCGCGCAGCCTGTGATTTGTGATCTGGCGCGCGCGCCGAGAATGCTGGGGCGCTGGGATATGGGGGCGCCACTCTCATATGCGTTTCATATGAACGCCCAAAAATTCGCTGACTATTTGCGCGACTTCTCGACGGCCCGCGGGGTCAATCATCAGTTCGCCAATGTCACCGACGTCAACGTCGCGGAATCGGGATCGATCACGTCTGTGACGATCGACTCAGGCGAGCGGCTCGAGGCCGATTTGTTTATCGATTGCACGGGCTTTCGCGCCAAATTGATCGGTGAGGCGCTGGATGTGCCGTATGAAGACTATTCGCAATGGCTAATGTGTGATCAGGCCCTGGTGGCGCGCATTCCGTACGAGGACTACTATCCCGGTCTGGTCAGACCATACACAACCGCGACGGCGCTTTCGTCCGGGTGGATTTGGGATATCCCCCAGCAAGATCAGAGATCTATCGGATATGTCCATTCGAGCGCGTTTATCGATCCCGAAAGCGCTGAACGAGAGTTGCGCGCGTATGAGGGCGCCCATGCGAGTGACATAGATACGCGATTGATAAAGTTTCGCGTCGGACAGCGCAGCAAGGCCTGGCATACAAACTGTATCGCGATTGGATTGTCCGGCGGGTTTATTGAACCCCTGGAATCGACCGGGCTTTATCTGTGCGACCTCGCCGCGGTGATGTTGGCCGAGCATTTCCCATATTCCGACAATATGATGGAGGCGATGGCATTTCGCTTTAACAGGCTGATCTACAACCGCTATCTGGAAATTCTCGACTTCATAAACATGCACTATTGCTTGTCGCGCCGGACAGACTCGGCGTTCTGGCGGGAGGTTCAGAAACCGGAGCGTATCACTGACCGGCTGAAAGCGAAGTTCGAATACTGGAAGATCAAACCCCCGTCGGCCTCGGACTTCGAAGATCAGTTTTTGCCGACATTCTCGTCGCCGGTTCAAACCGCGCCGGCAACCGGAACTGATTCTCGTTCTGCGGTCGATACGGCAGGTCTGTGGAATCACGAAAGCTATGAAGCGATCATGTACGGGATGCATTTTTGCGGGGCCCCGCTTGAGTCGCCCGAGGCGTCTGCCCCGAAGCCCGTGGTACGCAGTCAGATTATCGAACGATTGAAACAGGCTCAGACCAAACTTCCGCCGCACGAACTGTACCTGAACAGGGTTCTGGGCATGCCAGAGTTCAGGTATAGCGGCTACCAGCCTCCGGGGTGGGCCATGGATGTCGCCAAACCATACTAAGCCTCTGCATGATGCGGCCTCGGTGTGTGAACGAATTTCGCATCAATCTGACGCCGACACGGATAAGTCATCCTGAATTTGACGTTCTGTGTGAACGGCGAACGTCCAGGTCTTTCACGGGCGCCAAAAATGGGCGAACAGAGTGACGCGCTATTGTCCAGGAAGGAAACTGAATGAAACTCGAAGGCCTGAAAGTCCTGGACTTGTCGGCATTCCTGCCAGGACCGCACATGACCATGATGATGGCCGATCACGGCGCCGATGTGATCATGGTCGAGCCCGCCAATGGCACCGGTGAACCGAGCCGTGTGCTCGGCGAGACCACGCCGGATGGTGTCTCCGTCTGGTTCCGCAACATAGCCCGCGGCAAGCGCAGCTTGAAGGTCAACCTGAAAGACCCGGAGGGGCAGGAACTGTTCCTGCGGCTCGCCGAAACCGCGGATGTTGTCGTGGAAGCGTTCCGGCCGGGTGTCGTGAAACGGCTCGGCGTCGATTATGCCGCCGTTTCTACCCGCAATCCGAGCGTGGTCTATTGCTCCATTTCCGCCTTTGGACAGGACTCGTCACTGGCCACAAAGCCGGCGCACGATACGGCCGTCCAGGCGTTTGCAGGTCTCACGGACCTTGCCCGTGGCAGCGATGACAAACCCACGATGCCAAATATCGCGTTCGCGGATGCGAGCGCGTCTTTGATGGCCTTGTCCGCGATCCTGATGGCGCTGTATCGGCGTACGCAGACGGGCAAGGGGGACTATATCGACCTTGCCATGTATGATGCGGCGATTGCCTGGACGCCGAACGTGCTGGGGCCGACCTTTGGCGAGAATCGTCCGCCGGAACCGAAACAGATGCGCAGCTTTGGCGGGTCGGCGCTGACCAATCTCTACGAGACGGCGGATGGGGAATATCTCTCGTTTGCCGGGCCTGAGATAAAGTTCGCGACCAACCTGCTCAACGCCCTGGAGCGTCCCGACCTGATCGAAGTGGCCAAGCTCCCGCCGGGTCCGGGCCAGGCGCCGCTGCGGGCCTTCTTTGCGGAGACGTTCAAATCCAGGACGCTGGCCGAATGGCAGACATTCCTCGAGCCCATCGATTGCGCCTGGTCCTGGGTGCGGAGCCTGAAAGAGGCGTTCGACGATCCCTTCACCGCCGAGCGCGGCATGGTCTTCACCGACGCAGACGGCAACCGACACATCGGGCCGCCGATCAAGTTCGAAAACGAGCCGCCGCAACCAAACCCCGAGCTTCCGGAATATGGGGAACATAGCGCCGACCTCGCCGCCGAGATCGGGCTGGACGCCGACAAGATCGCCGAGCTGCAAGCCAAAGGCACGATATGACCGGTGTGAAGACTGGTTGCGCGTGCGGTCTGCGAGCTGGCAACAACGCGTCTTGATCTGGGGTCGTTACAAGCCCTTTCGCATCTCGTGCCAGTCTTCGGCAAGCTGGGCGCGGAACGCGGGATCTGCGATCTCGATCAAAGCTGCGGCGCGAGCATCAATTGACTTATATTTGAGTTCGGCAATGCCGTGCTCGGTAATGACGGTGTCGACATCGGCGCGCGAGACTGATGTGGCGTCAGCCGGCAGGCGCGGAACAATGCGGCTGATGCTGCCATTCTTCGCGGTCGAGGCCAGCGCGAGAATGCCGCGCCCGCCCTCCGACAAAGCCGCACCGCGCAGGAAATCGACCAGCCCGCCCGTGCCGGATATTTGCCGCCCGCGAATGAACTCGGCATTGGCCTGCCCAAACAAGTCGACTTCGATGCAGGAATTGATGGCCTTGAAATTCTCGATTTCCGCCAGCGTCGACAGCGCATGCGTGTAGGTCACAGGCGCGAACAGGATACGGTCATCCTCGATGGCGCGTTGATAGAGTGCGTCCGTGCCGATCGCCACGCCCGTCGTGATCGCGCCATAGTCACTTTCAAGCGCACCGCTATCGAGCAGCTCGATCAGGGGGGTGGAGATCATGCCCGCATGTATGCGCAGACCCTGATGCCCGATCAGGGCTTTCAATGCTGCTTGTTGAACATTGCCCAAGCCGAACTGGAGCGTGTCGCCCGACGTGCAAAGCCCGGCGATATGTTTGCCAATCCGGTCGAATGTGGGGGGCAGGGTGGCTTCCTGGATCTGAACAAGTGCCTGGTCGGTCTCTGCGATCACCTCAAATCGGTCCAGAGGCACTTTCGGCCCATGGACCGGCGCTTTCAGGGAGGTGTTGATCAGCCCCAGCAAGGGCACATCCTCACGCTCGAGAATCAATGTCGAGAAATCCACCGAAACACCGAGGCTCACCAGACCATTCTCATCCGGCGGGCTGACCATGACCATGCCGGCATCCAGAGGCGTCTCAGAGAGCCATCTCGTGCTTTGTGTATAACAGAGCGGCAGGAGTTTCGTACGCCCTTGTTCGAATGACGGGCGCAGAGCAGGGGAGGCGAAAATGCTCTCGGCCCTTGCGCCTGGGTGCAGCCCGGACCAGTCGGTCGCGTTGACGCCCGGAATCCAGACCCCGAGAAAAGTGAAGCCCGCCGCAAGCTCAGGCGCACGCCCGAAAGCCTCGACCAGAGCGAGCGGCTCACCACTGCCTCCGGCGACATAGATACGTGCCTGTTCCGGCAAGCGGGCGCGGAACTCTGCCAGCGCGCTCGAGATCGGTTTTGTCTTCATTTTTTGACCGGTGCCGCAAGTTTATGGATCACTCAACCACAAAGTTTGTCTGCGAGCCGAACTCTATCCCGAAAGATTTTGAGACGGGCGCCCAAACCAAACGCGAAGACGGCAGCACTTTGCAGGTTTCAGCCGCACTCGCGCGCGACCTCGGCAAGCCTCCGCGGCTGCCCAGCGATGCCGGGGGCTACTTAAAAGTGAACTTCGGCGCGCGTTTCTGGAGGAAAGCCTTGTGGCCATCCTTGAAATCCTCGTTCGAAAATCCCTCGAGAAACAGGTCCGCCGCCTCCGGATCCGTGTCGCTCCAACCGGCTTGCAAACCCTTGATCATGCGCTTGATGGCCCGTGTCGACCATTGGGAGGTGGCAGCGATCTGTTCGGCGAACGCACGCGCTTCGAGAAGGCCCGCGCCGGGGTCCGCCAGCCGGTCAATCAAGCCCATCGCCTTCGCCTCTTCAGCCGGGAAGATACGCCCGGTAAACAGGATATCCTTGGTCGCACTTGGGCCAATCGCAGCAAGCAATCGGCGTGTGTCACCGGCCGGATAGACCAGGCCCAGCTTGCCGGGCGTGACCCCGAACTTGCTGCCAGCGCTGGCCACGCGCAGATCGCAGGCCATGGCGAGGCTGACGCCGCCGCCGACACAAGCGCCGTCAATGGCGGCGAGTGTCGGTTTCGGGCAGGCTTCCACGGCGTCGAGGGCGGCAGCGATTGTATCGCCAGACGCCTTGGCGCTCTCGCGCGTCGCATAGATCTCTTCGAACTCGGAAATGTCGGCGCCAGCGGCAAAGGCGCCGGCTTCGCCGCCATGAATGATCAGCACTTTGACGTCCGGATTGTTCGTCGCTGATGCGACCAGGTCCGGGACCGCAGCCCACATATCAACAGACAGCGCATTGCGTTTTTCAGGCTTGTTCAGAACGATTTCAGCGAACGCAGCGTTTACGTCCAGACGAATGGATGGGGTCAAGGGATGTCCTCGGCAAAGGCTCCGATCAGAGCAGGCGTCCCTGTACTCGCAATTAAGGCTTTGCGACGCAAGACGCGTTGCATGCGAGCCTGCTGCATCCGTCCACCGTCCATATTGAAGCGATTGAAACTGCGATTTCCGGATTCGTTGAGGAGAGTGGTGCGCGCATGATTGACGTACCCAGCTCGCCATCAGCCAGCAGGCGTTTCATTCGAGTTCTCTTTTCCAGCTCCTTGAGCAGCCTAATTCTATCACCGAAGCGAGGCTGCAATTCAGAGAGCTGGGTCAGACCAAGTTCCGACCTGCTCAATTCAGGAATGAGGCAGTCACAAGAGAACTTGCCGAGGGCGAACTGCCATCCGACAACACAATGATATAGGATGGCAAACTCTGTCTGCCCGTATGTGTAAAGCGGATTACACCTGCGTCGAGCTCAGCCTGCGTGAATTGCGTAATCGGTGTGGTGGGGGCCGCTCGATTGCTGAAAAACCCGCCTTGTACATTGCTGACCGAGTGCTGCAATTGTGCCGGTCCTGAGTCCGTGTCGAGGCTGTTCAAGTTAGCACGCGTTAAAGTCACCGTCGCGTTCGGCGTGAGGGACAGGTAGTTTCCGGTAATTTGCGGCTGCGTTGTGCCTTGAAAGGGTTCGGGGCTAGTGCCGGTGTTGGTCATGTCAAACAATTCGGGGAATGTCGTGACTACTTGTGGAAGTGGGCCTAAGGCGCCACCTCGAATGGTTGAAGGTCTTGTCACATTCGCTGGCATCAATTGACCGCCAAAGGACAGTCCGAATTGCGATTGGAGCTGTTGGTTTGTCCGATTGAAATAAGTGTTTGGCACCACCGCGATGGGTTCATCTTCCTGCACAAACGGTTGCGACAATGGTACGAAGCTTGCGTCCTGTTGGTCGAAATAGACGCCTTGACCATTCAAAGTGATGTGGTCGGGCAGAACATAGAAGAACGGCTGGAATCTGGGATCATCGAACTCCGCCAGCATGGTGATGTTGAGTCGCTGTGTCGAGCTTCCGGCAACCGCGGTTCCTGCCCGATCGCCAAACACCAAGTTGGACATATTCAAGCTGCGCGGGCCTTGCCTTGGCTGTCCGATATAGATGTCCCGCACGTTCTTCGAGGTCAGCCCATCGATGACCCACTGATCGTTGAGCGGCGCGACAAAGCCCATTTCGAAGCCTTCAATTGAGACGTTTTCGATGCGGCCATGACCGCTGGTGATTTCGGTGCCGAGATCGAGGCCGACACCGGTATTGGCGGTTCCACCATTGAGGACGAAAGGTGCGCCGATGCCGATGATCCTTGCGTTCCGACCGCGCTCAGCGACATCCCGCCCATCACGAATGTCAGGAACAGTTGTCTAGCTGGCTCTCCAGAGGGGAACAGGAAGAACCCTGCAAACCCCCACATGCAACCAACGACAATGGCAGACACGTCAAACTGCCTTCGGATCATGATGAAAGCGTCGTTGCTCCACTCGCTTTTGGCGTGGCGCCTGGCGAGAGTCATTTGGAAGATGATCGCCGAACTGATCAGAACAAAGAAAAATACAGACCGCCAAATCGGCACCGAGCCCGCCATGACAAAGGCGACAAGCCCAGCGACGAAGATATGCATCGCGCTTGCGATGAGGTTGCGTTCCAGCAGCATACGGAGCGCATGCCGATCAAGGCGCAGGTCAGTTTGCGTCAAAGTCGGTGAGAGCTTGAGCATGGTCACAGTGTTTGGTTTTTCCTCAAACCCGCTATGCCATGAAACCTGGAATTCGAAAAATAGTCTCGATCAGAACGCGTGAAACCAAAAGTCGTTTTCAGGCGGATGGCAAAGCGCCGATCTTGTTGATTGGTCCTGTTGTCGCCTGAATAGTGAGCAAAAGCGGACATCACCTGAGCTAATGAAACAGCGGACTTGTGCGGTTCCCGGCTACATTTGAATAAGGCGACTGATTTCCGCGCCTTTCTCGATTGCTCGATAGGTAGGATATGCAGCTCGATGGGATACAATTATTTCTCTGGCGAGCCAGTCACGCTCCTCCAGGAAGAATAGTGATTGCGACAAGGCACGATCGGTGATCTTGCCGAGTCTGGTCTTGATCGTCGAATAGCGCGTCGGGGCCCTCGCAATTGCCAGAATTGGCACTGACCAGGTCCTTTTCAGGATCCCCAGCGCCGCATCATCTGGCGCTGCATTGATCACCCGGCCGGCCATTGCAGCGGCTTCAATACCTTGCGGTGTCAGACGAAACTCTGGCCTCAGTGGATGACCGTGTCCTGGATTCCTTTCCAGCAGGTTGAGCTCAGCGAGATGTTTGAGGCTGGCTGCAAAGGCGGGGCGCGTGGCTTTGGTCGCTGCGAGTAAGGGCGCTTGTCTTCCCGCCACGCCAGAATCCAGCAGTGCCAGGATTTTCAAAGCCCATGCTTTCGAGCTGATGTTGACAAGTAGCTCAATGTCCATGAAATATATCTAATATATTTTTAGTGCAAAGGAAGGCGCGATGGCTGTTGTTTCGTTGGAAAATACACTCACACTCGCAATGTCTGTGCGTGACAGGCATGCGAGCGCAAAATGGTATGAAGAGACCCTTGGGTTTGAGTTGATCATGCATATCGATGAAGCCGGATGGAGTGAGCTGAAGACGAAAACGGAGGGTGTAACGCTTGGTCTTGGTGAGCAAGCTGAGCCTTCTCCCGGAAACACGGTACCGGTGTTCGGTATTTCCGATATCGCGACGGCGCGCGCGAATTTAGAGGCGATCGGCGTCAAGTTTGACGGCGAAACTGAAACCATCGAAGGAATGGTGGCAACGGCGACGTTTTATGATCCGGATGGCAACGCGCTAATGCTGGCCCAGGACCTTTCCTGAGAACTGACCGCTGTCAAACATCCGCTCTGCGAGTGATAGCGCGGACGAGCGCAATCATCAAAATCAGATGGCGCCAACAGCTCTCACTGTCAGGCATTTTCAACACAAAGCTTTTCAGTCTCTGAACGTTCCAGCGGCAAGCTGAGGAGGTTGCAAAAGCCTCCTTCTGTCCGTGGGGCGAAGTGCGTGCAGGTTTTGCAAACGCCAAAAGGCTTCAGGCCGTTGGACCTCAGCGAGGTGTTCAGCACGACCTGGAGTGACCGCTCTAGTTGACTGAGCTCCTTCGCCGAAAGCTCATTGAAAGCGCTGTTCAACGCGTTCGATTGTGCCAGAATCGTGCGTCCTCTCGACGTGAGCTCATAGGAAACAGACCTTCGGTCAGTCTCAGAGCGGACTTCAGCAATCAGTCCTTTTTCTCGCAATGCCTTGAGGGTCTGTGAGATCGTTCCGCGTGTTGAGCCCATGTATTCTGCGACGTGGGACGGTTGTCTGGAGAATTTGTTTGCCCGCGCAAGATATTCCAGCGCCATGCTTTGCGCAGGGTTCAAACCCTCACTACGCCCCGCGTCGCCATCCAGACGTGCGAGCCGTGATATCAACTGTCTTACCAAATCTGTGTCGGTCATTCGTCACCTCTTCGGTCGCCTGTATAAGGCACAATGCTCGCGCGCGAAAGTAGCGAGTCGAAATTAATGCATTGACATAGTATCGACTCGAAACTATCAGGTCCTTCGTCAACTTTTGGTAAGGACCAAACCCATGCGAAGTCTCACTTGTTCCGCAATTGCTCTATCCTTGATGGCCGGATCAGCGTCAGCTCATAACGGCCACAGCAAAGACGATGACCAAAAAACAGGAATTGAGTCGCCCGTCGACAATGCGAAGGTCGAAGCCTTCGATATCGTATTTACGCACGCTCATACGAACGGAAACATCGTCACGTTTCACATGACGACCAATGGTATTGCAGGTTCTGAAACACCGGAGCCAGTTGGCGAACTCGGCGGCGCGCCTGCCTACGCCTATGTCTGGCCTACGTCGCTGGATCCTTCCACGGTGGGGTTCGATGAAGGTGCCGGTATACTTGCACTTGCCGCGGCGGTTCATCCTGACTTTGATGACACGCCACTGTTCGACGAAAATCGAGACGGCGACGCCAGCAATGATGGTCAAACCTGGCACAGTCACTGGGTTGTCTTGAGTCCGACAGAGGCGTGTGGCCCGGGTGCGTTCGCGGTCAAGGATATTCCTGAAGGCACTCAGCCGAACCTGCCAGCGACGTGGCCGGGTCTGCCGATCTTGCTGGATAGCCCTGGTTTCACCCCGCTTTTCGAAGGGCCGGAAGTGAAAATAAATGTCGCGTTTCCCCTCGGTTTGGATGTCAGCGACATGTCTTATGACGGTGTGACGGCGGCCTTGCGCGTAAATGCCAACATCCACTCGCCGCTCTTTTGCGTGACCGACGTGTTTGACATTGCTTCTGGCGATCTCAGTCTGCCCGGCCGATTGAACCAGGACGGAACCAGAGCGGAGCGGTGACATGAACCTTCAACTCGCAAAACCACTTGAGACAGTCGGCTGGCTCAATTCACTCAATCCTGTTTCGCTGCAAAGCTTGAGGGGAAAAGTGGTGCTCATCGAGGCTTTCCAGATGTTATGCCCAGGCTGTGTGTCCAATGCATTGCCTCAGGCCATGAGAGTTCGGCAACTGTTCAACGAAGAGGATGTCGCCGTGATCGGCCTCCACACCGTATTCGAGCATCACAGCGCGCAGGGAACAAAACCAGCCTTGGAAGCCTTCCTGCACGAATACAGAATTTCGTTTCCGGTTGGGATCGATGCGCCGTCCGATCAAGGCCCATTGCCGAAGACAATGACCGCATATCAGATGCGCGGCACCCCAACATCTATCCTCATTGACCGAAACGGATTTGTCAGAAAACACAAATTTGGCTCGCAGGAGGACATGGTTTTAGGCGCTGAAATAATGGCTCTGCTGCGCGAGCCGACGTCGCTACCAATCGACGAAACTTCTTCAGACTCCGCTGATGCCGGATGCACTGAAGACGGATGTGGGATCGGTGGATAGTCTCTCAATCGGTATCAAAAACAGGCCCGCATCTTCATCGAGCATGGGGACATGGTGAACCCGTGGAGTTTGTCGTGATTTGATCCCGTGGGTATTACCGGGATGGCTCCAATCGCGTTATCTCATCGCCGCGGCTTGGGCGGCAGACTTTTCTTTGGTGCCGGAATCAATGAAAGGTCCCAATTCTATCACTCACCAATGGGACGAAAACGCAATTCTGAGTGCGGATTTCAGGTTCTAGTCCACCGCCTTCTACGTGTTGGTGACGAGACTTCGCTGCTCCTCGTGTCCCATTGCGAGGAGGTAAGGGGCGCTGGACTGCTTCGCGGAGAAGTCGGCTTTCGTCGTCATTCCCATCCAGTTTTGAAACAGAATGGACTGCGCTGTCGCGCCGCCGAGCGTGTTGCCAGGTCCGAGCACGATCACGCAATCAGGGGCAAACTCTTTAAGCCCTGTCTGAACGGCGCGCGTGAAATCATAAGTCTCCACGACTTGCGCGCCAAACGTATAGTCCCACAACGCGTTCAAGTCGCAGGCCCCGGGTGACCAGACATGGCCGCGCCCGTCGATCAGTGGCGTGTCGGGCTGGTCGAACATCGAAGCGGGCAGGGCTGCGCGACCTGAATCCGAATTGGGCTGCAAAAGTGGGGAGTGAAACGCCGCGTGATTGGCGAGGCGCATCGGAAAGCGGTTCTGGACGGGCTCGAGCGCGTTATCCGCCGTCGCGAGCGCCTCCTTCGTGCCGGCGAGCACGATCATGCCGCCAAGCAAGATCGACACATACAGGTCCGGCGTTTCATCGACCAGCGTCCGTATTTTCTTTTTGACTGAAGGGTTTTCCTGCCAGTTCGCATCCACGATTGGATAGATGAGCTGCCCGCCAATCATTTGCTCCTGCATGATCGTGCCCATCGTATTCACGGTCCGAAATCCGTCTTCCGCTGTCAGGGCGCCGCCGCAAGCGAGCGTGGTATACCAGCCCATGGAATTTCCCGTCACCGCGACAATCTCAAAGGCGTCGCGATCGATGCTGAGAAAGTCACCATAGGAGCAGGCATAGATCAGGCCCGACGCATTGTCGCCGCGCGTGAACTTGGACATTGAAAACCGTTCGGCTGAGTCCAATTCGCCGATCGGGACCTGTCCGGCAGAGCGTCTCTGTTCGTCAAACGCCTTGAGCAGGTCTGCCTTGTCATCGTGATGCCTGGCGAAGTAGCCAAGCTCGGAAGCATTGTAGACACCGCGTCCAGGGCAGACGACCAGGGCCGTTTGTTTTTTCTGGGTCATGCCGCACTTTTCCCTTTGCGTTTCGGCGCGAGCGCGATGGCGGCGTCGACAATGGCATCCCGGCTTGGCATCGTTGCGCCATAAGATGGCCCCGTCGCAATGTAGCAATCATCAGCGACAATGCGGGTGGCATGCACATGCGCGTGCTCAGAGAACAAGGCCAGGAGCGCCTCGCTGTGCGAACCTTGTTCGCGGCATTCGTCGACGACCAATACACGATCCGCCCCTTTCGCGGCTTCCAGGATGGCCTGCTTCGGAATGGGCGATAGCCAACGCATATCGATCACGCGGACTTTGATATTGTGCTGGTCGGCCAGGATCTTTTGCGCCTGTCGCGACAAGTAGGCGCCGTTCCCATAGGTCACGATCGCAATATCTTTGCCGTCACCATGACAGGCGACATCTCCAAGCTTGATCTCGTCTTTGCTGGCCGGGGCCGGATAGTCGAACGTCCAGCCATTGTCGCCTTTGTCGTGAAGGTCCCGCACCATGTACAGCGCGATCGGTTCGAGAAATACGACCAGGCGCTGCTCTTCTTTGGCCAAGCGAACACTTTCGCGTAACATCAACGCTGCGTCTCGACCGTTCGAAGGACAGGCCAGAATGAGTCCCGGAATATCGCGGAGTGCGGCCACCGTGTTCTCATTGTGGAAATGGCCGCCAAACCCGCGCTGATATCCAAGGCCGGCGATGCGAACCACCATGGGGTTTGTGAACTGACCGTTCGAGAAGAAGGGAAGGGAAGCTGCTTCGCCGCGCAACTGATCGATCGCGTTGTGGACATAGGCCAGAAACTGAATCTCGGGCATGGGCAGCAACCCATTGTGTGCTGCGCCGATGCCGAAGCCGAGAATTGCTTGTTCATCCAGCAACGTGTCGATCATGCGGTGGATGCCAAAGCGCTGCTGCAGGCGCTGTGTGACGCCATAGACACCGCCCTTGCGGCCAACATCTTCGCCAGCCATGACGATCTCTTTGTGCTCGAGCATCAGATCTGTCAGGGCAAAATTGATCAGTTTCGCCATATGTTGAGGTTGCGCCATGGCGCGCATATCAGCGGCTCCAAAACACGCCTCACGCTTGGCTTTGGTGGCTGGTTTGGTCGGGGCGTTGTCGCGCGAAGGTGGAATAAGGCTCTCAATCACCTCTTCGGCGGTCTCGAGCCGCGGGCACTGGATGGCTTGTTCGGCGACGCGTTCGACGCGTTCATTGCAATCATTGTAACGCGCCAAGATCTGTTCTTTGGAGAGCAATCCTTCGCGGATCAGGCGTGCGGCAGTGTGCAGCAGAGGATCCTGCGCTTCGGTCGCTTCGATTTCCTGCTTGGACAGGTAAGCGGTCTGCGCATCAGGTCCGGCGTGCCCATAGAGACGGATACATTTGCTATGCAGAAAGGCGGGCTTTTTGCGCTGACGCACATAATTGGCCGCCGCTCGCGCTGTCTCATAGGCGTCTAAAACATCCAGCGAGTTGCACTGGAAATATTTCAGCGCTGGCCGCGATTTGGCCGAGGCTTCAACCCAATCCGAAGGCGTTTTGGTCGAGATTCCGATGCCATTGTCTTCGCAAACGAAGAGGATCGGCAGAGGTGAATTCTGGTAGGCCGTCCAGCTCGCCGTATTCAGGGCGCCCTGCGATGTCGAGTGATTGAGTGAAGCGTCGCCAAACGTGCAAACCACCACCCCGTCATCGGCAATGGCCTGGTGTTCAGGCGCGATGCGCTTGGCGAGCGGAATGCTGAACGCTGCACCGACCGCTTTCGGAAGATGCGAAGCAATGGTCGAAGTTTGCGGTGGTATGGCGAGGCGTTTGGATCCCAGCACCTTATGCCGACCGCCAGAAATCGGATCCTCCTTGGACGTCGAAAAACTGAGCAGCATGTCCCAGAGTGGCGTGGACCCCGGAACTTGAAAGGCGCGGGCAATCTGAAACGCTGCATCGCGATAATGCAGAAAGGCCATGTCATCCGGCCGTAAGGACCAGGCGATGGCCGCATTGCCTTCATGACCTGACGATCCAATCGTATAGAAGCCTTCGCCGCGTGCCTGTAGTTTGCGAGAGATGCGATCGAGGTGCCGGCTTAGCAATTGTGCGTCGAAGAGAGTCACAAGCTCATGAGCCTGGAGTTTGGATGCTGACAAATCGATGTCACCCACAGGCGCGGGTAGCGCTCCCGAATCGACGCGGTTGAGGAAATTTTGATGAACGACTTCTGCGCGATCACTGCTCATGTCTGGAAAAAGGCCTGATGTCCTGTTGGGGCACGTCCGAGAATCAAAGCGTGAACTTTATGCGTGCCGTCATAAGTGTTCACGGTTTCCGATTTTACCTTGTGGCAGATCACCTGAAACGCTTCCGAAATACCATCTTCACCATGCATGTCACGGGTGAGGCGGGCAATGTCGAGCACCTGGCCGCAGTTGCGGCGCTTTGTCTGCGAAATCGCGTGCAGCGCGGCGTATGCCTGTTCGACTTATCGTCCGACGCGCGACGCTGCTTTCAGGGCAACTAGACTCCTGTCTCGATCGTTTTGTTGACACATGGAGTGCCATATTATCTAAGTTTCCAGATGAGCACATTCTTCAAATGGTCGAGACGCGTGATCGGAATATTATTCCTGATCTTCCTCTTCATCGTATGGCTTGCCTTTTTCTCTCCACGTCCCGAAAACATGACGGACCCGGCGGTTCTCGCCGGTGACGGGTCGCAGATTGATTATTGCGCATTGCCGGAGCTGGATGGGACCGGAAAACGCGCGGTTGATATTCCCAAAGCCAATACACCAGGGTGCGGCTATGCGCATTTCCCGCTCCCAGTATTATCTGAATGTACCGAACCAATTGTCGAAGGCGGACAAGACATACGCGGCCTGTGGAAAGCGACAAGCGGCAAAGTCGGTCATGTCGAACGGATTGAGCAGTGCGGCGCGCGAACTGTGGTGACCACTGCGGGCATCATTCATGATATGGGCCCGAACAGCACCGGCGGCGTGACGTCCAATGATACAGAAGGCAGTGTTCTGTTCACACTGGCCGGTAAAGAGCATTGTATGCGGACCTCTGCGAGCGCGGTCTGGCGCCATCGCAAGCTGGAGTTCAACGCGTTCAAGTGGGGCCCCGTTGTCGTTCGGCGCTACCTTGATGGTGATCAGCTGGTCTGGGAGTACGCCGATGGATCAGTCACGCGTATGAACCGCATTTGCCAACTCCCGCCGGAGCACAAGACGCCCCGGCCGCGGGGGAGAAGGTTCAAGATATTCTGATTTCAAATCCAGAGAACGTGCAGTTATTCGGGCTGTGGGTGTTGTCTGTCCAATACAAACCCGTCTACAGCAGCGTTAGCGGGACAGGTGCTGGGCGGGCCAAACCCTGCCGCTCATTGGCGAGAGCGTTTTCAGTGCGAGGTGGCTCGTAGCAAACGCTATTGGCGATTGCTGAGATTCCCGATTGAGCCCATTTTGCAACACTTTCGCAAAAATTGACTTCGAATGCGAACGGCCTAGAAAAATCATTCTTGCATTCGAAGTCAAAAAGTGCATTCGTGAGACATTAGGACAAATACCTAGGGAGGAATGCCATGAGCAAACGCTCGTTCTTTACAAAAAGCCTGTTGAGTGGCGCTGCCATTGCGGCGCTGTCAGCGACCGCTCTCACAGCTGTCGCGCAAGATGATGCTGATGCGTCGGGGGATGATGAAGATGCCCGCCGCCGCATGGGCACGATCACGGTAACGGCAACCAAAGTAGAGGAGAGCGTCCAGGATGTCTCGGCCTCGATCACTGCACTCGACGGAGAGTCGCTCGATATGGCGGGCATCGTTGATCCGACGCGTCTCGGACTTGTCGTTCCAGGCATGACGGTTGGGTATTCGGGCGGCGAAGCCCGGATCGCGATGCGCGGCGCGCGGACAAACAATGTCGGACCACAAGCAGCACAAGTTGTCGGCATCTTTAATGATGGGGCCTATGTCGCGACCACAACGCAGGTGATGGCGAGCTATCTCGACCTCGACCGCGTCGAGGTTTTGCGCGGTCCACAAGGAACGCTCTATGGCCGCAACACGTTTGCCGGAACCATCAACCTGATTTCAAATGAGCCAGATTTTGATGAGTTCGGCGGCAATATTCAGGGCACGCTCGGTGACTATAACCGGACCCGTGTCACCGGCGTTCTGAACGTCCCGGTCAGCGACACGTTCGCCCTGCGCTTTGCCGGTCTGGGTGAGCAGCATGATGGCTACATCATCAATTCTCACATTGACGGGCCGAGCGATGACCTGCGCAATGAAGATGTGCAAATCTTCCGCGCCACAGCGCGCTGGCAGCCGACTGAGAATTTCGACGCGACCCTGCGCTACACAACGTCTGAGCGCGATACGAATGGCGACGCGATTTGGGGTTACACTCAAATCGGCTGCTATCGGAACAATCTCGATACATCGACTTCGACCGGATTGTCTTCGGGCGCGACCTTCTTCTCCGGGCACTGTTATCAGCCGGGACCAGACGCGTCAGGCCGTACCGTCGCGGGTGGCGAGGCGACACAGCAGGATGCTGGACCTTGGGACATCGCGCGAAACACGCCGTCTCGAAATGCCAATGAGACGGACTCAATCAATCTCCAGCTCGAATATGATCTCGGCTGGGCGACTGTGGATTTCATCGGTTCGTTCGATACGTTTGAAGGCATTCAGTATTACGATGTCGACTATTCGGACGGGAACTTTGATGGCTTTGGCGATCTGAGCAATGGGTTCGGCGGCTATGACACGAGCCAGGATACCCAGTCTTATGAACTGCGTCTGACCTCTAATCCGGATGCGGACAGCCGCATCGATTGGTTGATCGGCGCCTTCTTCTACAAGTCTGAAGCAGACTGGCAGTTCGGTTTCCTGAACAATGGTCAGTTCATGCGGTACAACACCGCGACCAACGATACGTTTGACAGTGAGTCCGCCGCCTTGTTCGGTAATCTGACCTTCTCCGTATCCGATCAGCTGCGCCTCATCGGCGGTCTGCGGGTCAATGATGACCAAACGACCCTGATTGGCGGATCTGAAGGTGGCTCGTCTGACGAGACGCTGTGGAAGGCTGGTCTGGAATATGACTTTGGCGACGATGAAATGTTCTACGCCACGGCGTCGACCGGTTATCGGATTGGCGGCGTGAATGGATCGTCTCTCGTGGCCGCTGGCGCTCCTGCCTCATACGGTCCGGAAAAAGTGACCGCATATGAAACCGGTATCAAGAGCACGCTCCTGGACGGAACGCTGACTTTGAACGCTGCTCTGTTCCACAACAAGTATGAAGACATGCACGCGCAGTCCTTTGTGACCGCTTGTGTGGATCCGGCCATCCCAACGACTTGTATCGCGTCAGAGTTCACCGAGAATGGTGGCGAGATTGATGCCACCGGTCTTGAGATCGAGTTCAACTGGCTGCCGGGTGATGCCTGGTTCTTCAACGGCTCTGCCTCATTCCTCGACTCTGAGTTCGGCGAATACAATGTTGGTCGTGTTAACGGCCTCGGCAATTTCGAAGGTCGTCAGGATGTGACCATGACCACCGGTGAGATTGTTGCTGCTGGCGGAGTTCCATCACTGTCGCTCTCTGGCTGGACACCGGCATTGAACCCGGAATTCACAGCCTCTTTGCAGGCAGGCTATGTGTTTGACCTTGGCGGCGGGAACTATCTGACGCCAATGCTGCAGACATCCTACTCCAGTGAGTATTGGGCATTTGATTTCAACGTGCCTGGCTCTCAACAGGACGCATACACCAAGTCGGACCTGCGTCTGACCTGGCGCAATGAAGAGCATGGTTTCGAGCTCGAAGGGTTTGTTGAAAACCTGGAAGACGAAGCCGTCATCACGCGTGCCGTGATCTTCACGCCAAGCCAGGCGGATGTGCCTACCGCGTCCATCCAGGCGAACTATGCCGATCCACAAATCTGGGGCGTGCGTCTCGGCGTGGATTTCTGATCCCAGCGTTCGTTCGCCCTGGCAAATCCTCCGAAATGGCCAGGGCGCGCGATCGAAACAGATGGGGAGGCCTCTACCCGGGCCTCCCCATTCTTGTATCAAGGGATCATGTCAGGAGATGAAACACCATGCGACGCCATACAGACGCTTTGATCCGAATGCTTGTCGCCATTGGATTGATGGGGATGGCGTCAGCGTGCGAAACGCATCGGAGTAATCCGGACGAGATCGATCCGATTGTCTCATTGTCGGGCGATCAGTTGGATCAATTGTCTGATTTGTCGATCTCATCGTTGCGTCGTCGATCTTATAGCGGGGGTGAGCTGAAAGTGATTGCGCCGCTGGAGCGAGATTGCACTACCCGCGAAGCATCGGGCGAGCACCCGAGACGTGCATCGCGATCTTTCGCCAAGTATGAGTCTGAAGGACACTCCATCTATACTCGGATCGATGTGCCATTTGTGGAGCAAGCCGCATCAGGATATCCGGTCATGATCTTTGCACATGGCTGGGTCGGGGCCGAGAACGCGCCGGACTGGCATTTCGCCTGTACGACCGAATTCAGTTATGGCGACATCTATGGCGATGTCGTCAATGCGTGGGTGGACGCTGGATATGTTGTCCTGGTGCCCGGATATCGTGGGCATGGCACGATCAACGGTATGCCGGCAGACGGGCATGAAGACATGCTCGCCTGGGACAATGGCGCCTATCTGATGCCGAGTTTCTATGCTGTCGACGTGATGAACCTGATGGCATCCAGCCTCTCGCCAAAGGGCATTGAGGTCACTGATGCTGAAGGCGCATCACGGGTCATCAAGCTCGATCCATCTCGAGTCTACATCAATGGTCATTCGCAAGGGGGCGATGTTGCGCTGACCGTTCTGGCGGCAACTGGGGAAGGGGCTGCGTCCGGACTGGCATTGGCGGGAGCGTCCATCTGGGCTGGAAATATCGCGGACAGGTTTACGCAACTGGCGACGTTCGAGGCGATGAATACCAGCCCTGAGGCATTTCTGTCGGGGGATGGATCCTGGACGGGTTCGGCGATTGGGCAGGACGGGACTCGCAATCCCAATTTCATCTTCGGTTACCCGCCAGATTGGATCGCAACACCGCATCCGGACGACTGGACCTGGCAGGGGGACACATTCAATCGCAGCTCAGTCGCGGAAGCGCTCAGCGCGAAAGCGACGGTTATGTATGACACATTGAATTCGCAAGTTGGCGCATTCGGTGATCTGTCCTGGCACCTGGAGACAGATCCGGATGGGCGCTTTTTGGTTTCACATGACCCGCGGCTGGTTGCGAGCATGCAGGAAATAGGTGGGACGGATCATGCGGAGTTTTTGACCGAGCCATTGCACCTGCATTTTTCTGATCGAGACTACTATTCATTGCCGGCATGGAACGAGACGCTATGTGCGGAGCTCAATGCGGCGGAAGGCGCGTGCAGAACATTCGAATATGTTGGCAGCACGCACAGCCTCGGTCTGAGCGAGCATGATTGGTTTTCGCCGCCCGGGTCCGTCGCTGGCCATGCCAGCTTCATCCGAAACGATCTTTACGCGTTTGCAGAACACTCGTTTGTCCAAGGAAGCGATTGCCAAGGGGGCGAGAACCGCTAAGGGTAAGATTTGCATTCGAAGTCACCAAGGTTCTGTAGAAACCGCCGCTTCGAATCACTCTTTTCAGATTGGGAGGTCTGATCACCATGGAATTTGGCGCACTGAACTGGTCGATTGTCGCGGCATATCTGGTTGGCAATCTGTTGCTCGGCTACGCGATGAGCCGAAAGGTCAAAACGGCCGCTGACTACCAGATTGGGGATCGCTCTGCGCCGTGGTGGGCGATCGGTATTTCGGTTGTCGCGACCTATGTCAGTGCCTTGTCTTTCCTGGGTGGGCCAGCCTGGGCGTATGGCGATGGCATGGCGGCGCTGGCAATTCATATCAATTATCCGCTCGTCATTTTCGTCGTCGTCGTTCTGTTCCTGCCGTTCTTCTACAATAGTGGCGTCGCCTCCATCTATGAGTATCTGGAACAGAGATTTGGCGTGGCGTCGCGCACGGTCATGTCCGCAATCTTCTTGCTGACACAAACGATCACGACGGCGTCCATCCTGACCGCTACGGCGGTTGTGATCACGTTCGCGACGGGCATCGATGTCAGTATTGCGATCATCGGAATGACGCTGGTTGTTCTGGTTTACACGATGATGGGCGGCATGAACGCCGTGATCTGGACCGACGTCCTCCAGGGCGTCATCCTGTTCGTCGGCGCCGGCATCGTGTTGTGGGGGCTGCTTGGTGAAGTCAGCCCGCTATCGGGCGCGCTCGAGACGCTGGCCAGTGATGGCAAGCTCAATCCGATCCGGACAGAACTCGACTTTTCCGTCGCGCCGACAGTTTGGGCGGGTGTCCTGGCGATGACCTTGTTCCACATCACCGTCTACGGCACCAACCAGATGATGGTGCAGCGTGCTCTGGCGGCCAAGACCCTGGGCGATGCGAAGAAATCCTATCTGATGATGGGGTTCGCGGCCTTCTTCATCTACTTCCTCTTCTTCTTCATCGGCGCCTTGCTCTACGTGCATTTCAAAGGCGCACCGTTTGAGCAGCCGAACGAGATCATTCTTGTGTTTGCGCAATCGCTCGCGATCCCGGGATTGATGGGAATCCTGGCGGCGGCTGTGCTGTCCGCGTCCATGTCGAGCTTGTCGTCCGCGCTCAATTCTCTGGCGACGATATCTGTAACCGATTTCTATCAGCGCTTCTTCAAGCCTGAAGGCAGCACGGCGCACTTCCTCGGCGCCTCTCGCATCTTCACGATTGTCTGGGCGGTGCTCGCTGTGCCGGTGGCGTTCGCCTTTATCAATAGCGGTGGCTCCATTCTGGAGCGTCTCAGCCAGGTCGCGTCTTACTTTGTCGGCGCGAAGCTCGCCATGTTCGGGCTTGGTTTCCTGTCCAAGCACACGACCGAACGCGGACTGCTGGTGGGTGTCGTCGCCGGGTTTATTGGCCTGTATGCGATTGTCGCCGGTGTCCCGGTCCTTGGGTGGGAAGCGGCCAATGTTGCGTGGCCATGGTATGTGGTCATCGGGGGCGCCATCAACATCGCGGTTTCGTGGACGGCGAGTGTGGCGCTCGACGGATTTCAGTCCGACTGGAATGAGCATACCGTCGTCGGCCAGATCCTCCGGTTCCGCGAGCAGGGCTTGGCCGAAAAGCAGGACGGTTGGTATCTCGTACCTGGACGGATCGATCAGGTGGCTTGGTACCTGCTTGGTTTCTTCGCCTTCATCATCCTGTTCCTCGCCTGGTTTGGAACGCTAGGCGGATAGGAATCTCGAGCCACGAATTTGTATTTGCATTCGAATGCAAAAATGCTAGAGAACGCTCCATACGAAGGAGATAGCTATGGCTCGTTGGCTCAAAGAAGGGATTGATCCCGACATCAAACAGAAGGCCGATGCGCAAGTGCGCAAGACGGTCGAGGACATCCTCGAGGACATTGATGCGCGTGGGGACGCGGCGGTTCGGGACCTGTCCGAGAAGTTCGATAAATGGAGCCCTGAAAGCTATCGCCTGTCACGCGACGAGATTGATGCCTGTTACAAAGAGCTCGACGAGCAGGCGATCAGCGACATCCGATTTGCGCAAGAACAGGTGCGCAACTTCGCCCAAATCCAGAAAGATGCCTTGCGCGACGTCGAAGTCGAGACGCTGCCTGGGGTTACGCTCGGCCACAAGAATGTGCCGGTGAATTCGGTCGGCTGTTACATCCCGGGCGGCAAATACCCGCTCATCGCGTCGGCGCACATGAGCGTCGTCACCGCGAAGGTCGCCGGGGTGCCACGCATCATCGCGACCGCGCCGCCTTTCGAAGGGCGGCCGCATCCTGCCATTGTCGTCGCCATGGATATGGCGGGCGCTGATGAGATCTACTCCCTCGGCGGTGTCCAGGGCATTGGCGCCATGGCGATCGGGACAGAGACGATTGCGCCAGTCGACATGATTGTCGGGCCTGGCAACGCGTATGTGGCCGAAGCGAAGCGGCAATTGTTCGGGCGCGTCGGAATCGATTTGTTCGCTGGACCGACAGAGACCTTGATCATCGCTGATGAAACTGTCGATGAGGATTTCTGTGCCGCCGACTTGTTAGGGCAGGCCGAGCACGGACCGACCTCCCCGGCGATCCTACTGACCAATTCCGAAGGCCTCGCCAAGCGCACAATGGAAGCGGTGGAGCGGCAACTCGAATGGCTGCCAACTGCAGACGTCGCGGGAGAGGCCTGGCGTGAATATGGACAAGTCATCGTCTGCGACTCGTACGAAGAGATGGTCGAGGTTGCTGACGAAATCGCCTCCGAACATGTTCAGGTCATGACTGAGGATCCAGACTATTTCCTCGACAACATGACCAATTATGGCGCTCTGTTCCTGGGGCAGGAAACCAATGTCTCATATGGCGACAAGGTCATCGGCACCAATCACACGCTGCCGACCATGAAAGCCGCCCGCTATACAGGTGGTCTTTGGGTTGGTAAGTTCATCAAAACTTGCACTTTCCAACGCGCGACGCGGGAAGCTTCTGTAATGGTTGGGGAATATTGTTCGCGTCTTTGCGCTTTAGAAGGGTTTGCAGGTCATAAAGAACAGGCAGATATCCGTGTGAGGCGCTATGGCCAACAACCCGCGCAAAAACAAACCGTCTGAAACAGACGATAATGTCATTCCGCTGATCAAAGGTCGGCGCGCGACGTCATACGATGTTGCGCGTTTGGCCGGCGTATCGCAATCGGCCGTGTCGCGGTGCTTTAAGCCCGGTTCGAGCATCTCCTCCAAGATGCGCGAACGGGTCATGAAAGCAGCCAAGGAGCTGGAATATCAGCCCAATGCCATCGCACGTGGGTTGATTACGCAGCGCTCAAACCTGGTCGCGGTCCTCGTGTCCGGACGGTTGAATCTCTACTACCCGGAAGTGCTGTTCAAGATCACCGAGGAACTCTCTGCCGCGGGTCTAAGGGCTTTGTTGTTCACCGTAGAGAATGAAGAAGACACCGAAATGGTCATCGAGCAGGCCTGGCAGTTCCAGGTCGATGGCGTCATTTCCGCGTCTCACATGTCGCAGGACCAATACAAGATCCTGGAGAAACGGCAGATTCCCGTCGTGTTCTTCAATCGCTATTTTGCTGATCACCCGAATACCGTCGTCTATTGTGACCCGGCCGAGCAGGTGAACGAACTGGTCGCGCAACTGAGCGCGCTCGGGCACCGCCGTGCGGCCGTTATCACGGGCCCGTCGGAGAATATGGTCAGTCGGGAACGCACGATACGCGTACAAGGTAGTCTGGCCCAATTTGGAATCGAGATCGTCGCTCAGGCTCAAGGTGACTTTACCTATGAGAGCGGCGCGTCTGGCCTACAGGAGATCAAAGCGCAATCAGCAGACGCGATGCCGAGCCTGGTCATTTGCATCAATGACATGATGGCGATGGGGTGCATGGACGAGGCCCAATCCGTGCTGGGACTTTCGGTGCCCGATGAGCTCTCGATAGTCGGCTTTGACGGCATCGGGATGGGCCAGTTTGCGAGCTATGAGCTGACCACAATCAGACAACCGATCGGTCGCATGTCTGAGGCCGCTGTGAAGATGATTACCGACCGCGTCGAGCGGCCGGATCAATCGCACGAGAAGCGTGTTTTTGAAGGCGCGGTTATTCCTGGCGGATCTATTGCTCGCGCGCCCACATAAGCGTATGACTTCGAATGCATATTCGGAGTGAAACGCTATGAAAACCAGCCAGGATCGAATTCTCACGACGCATGTCGGCAGTCTGCCAAGATCGAAAAAGGTCACCGACCTGGTGTTCGCGCACGAGGCAGGCGAGGACCTGGACGAGAAGACGTTCGATGCCACTATCTCGGAGGCGGTTGCGCATACGGTGAACCGGCAAAGACAGGCTTCGGTTGATATCGTCAGCGACGGCGAGATGAGCAAGATCTCCTATGCGACGTATATCAAGGATCGCATTACCGGATTTGATGGCGATAGCCCACGGCGCGCGCCCGCAGATCTTGAAGAGTTCCCTGGATTTCTCGAACGGCAGGCAAAGGGTGGGGGGACGCCAACCTATCGGCGGCCAAAATGCGTCGGCGAGATCAAGGTTAAAAGCATGGCCCCGCTGGAAGCCGATCTGAAGCATTTCTCTGCGGCGCTAACTGGTGCAGGTCACAGCGACAGTTTCATGAACGCCGCGAGCCCAGGGGTCATCGCGCTGTTTCAGCCGAACGAGCACTACGCCACTCAGGATGAATATCTGGAAGCTCTGGCAGAAGCCATGCGCCCCGAATATGAGGCCATCGTCGAGGCGGGGCATATCCTGCAGCTCGATACGCCGGACCTGGGGCTCGGGCGGCACATGATGTTCAAGGACAAGCCACTCGAGGACTATCACCGCCTGGCCAGCCAGCATGTCGAGGTCCTCAACCACGCACTTCGCAACGTGCCGGGTGATCGCGTGCGCATGCACATTTGCTGGGGCAATTATGAGGGCCCGCACCACTGCGACGCGCCGATGGAAGACGTATTGCCGGTCGCCTTGAAGGCGAAACCGCAGGCGCTCCTGTTCGAGAACGCTAATCCGCGCCACGGGCATGAATGGACGGCATTCGTTGATGCCGAGAAACGCGGTGAGCTGAAGGACAAAATCCTCATCCCCGGCGTGATCGACTCGACCACAAATTTTATTGAGCACCCTGAGCTTGTGGCGCAGCGGATCGAGCGTTTCACCGACATCGTCGGCAAGGAGCGCGTGATTGCAGGCACCGATTGCGGCTTCTCGACCTTTGCTGGATTTGGCGCCGTCGACGAGGATATCGTCTATGCCAAGCTCAAGACCTTGGCAGAGGGCGCCGAGATCGCCTCAAGCAGGCTTTGGTCATGAGCTTGAAGTCCGACCTGCGCGCCCAGCGACCGATGGTTGGGACATTCTTGAAGACGCCATCAGCCATGATCTGTGAGGTGCTGGGGCGCAGCGATCTTGATCTTGTATGCATCGATGCCGAACATTCGCCGTTCGACCGCCGCGATATCAATGATTGTGTCCTGGCATTGAGTCATGTGAGCAAGCCCAGCCTGGTGCGGATCCCGGCAAATCGGCCGGAACATATTCTCAACGCGCTCGATTGCGGTGCAACCGGGATTCTGGTGCCGCATGTGATCACGGGTGAAGACGCGGAGGCGCTGGCTGGAAACGCGCATTTTGGCTCGGGCCGCGGTTATGCCGGATCGACGCGCGCCGCCGGATATGGGGCACGCAAGATGGCGGAGCACAAAGCCAGAAGCGCCGAAGACACGGTCATTGTCGCGCAGATTGAAGACGCTGAGGCGCTGAAACATCTGGACGACATGTTCGCGGTCGATGCGATTGATGCGTTTTTCATTGGGCGAGCAGATTTATCGGTGTCGCTTGGCGCGGATGGTCCCGATGATCCTGCCGTGGTTGAGGCGGTCGAGATGATTTGCACGAAAGGGCAGGCGGCTGGCGTGACGATTGGCATGTTTACCGGAAACTTGGACGAGTTGCCAAAATGGCGCAAAGCTGGCGCCAGTTTGTTCCTGCTCGGGTCCGATCACGGGTTCATGTTGTCAGGTGCAGCAGCTCTGACGGCAAATGTCCGTCGGCATTTTTAAAGACGGTAGAAATCTTCGGCCACGGTTCGGAACATCGCGTCACGTTCTTCACGTGAATAGACCTCGCAGATGTTGAGGTAAGCGCCGATGGTTTCCTCATAGCTGGCATAGAGTTTGTCGACCGGGAAATTCGATCCAAAAGCGCATCGTTCAGGGCCAAATATCTCGATGACCCTGTGGATAAGCGGCGCGATGCTGTCTTGTGTCCAGCCATGATCAAACATGCCGAACCCTGAAATCTTGCAAATCAGATTTGGCAAGTCTGCCAGCGCTTGAAGGCCTTGCTTCCATTCGCTGATGCTGTCGGGGTCGAATGCGCTGAGGGACCCGCAATGACAGAGTGCGACCTTGAGATCAGGCACTTCGGAGAACAGTGAAGCTGCCGCTTGCATGAGCGGCGGTGTTAGCTGAAGGTCGAATGAGAGTAACTTGTCGCTCAATACCTGGAGGCCACGCTTGAAACGTGGGTCGCCGAGCAGACTGGAGGTGCCGGTTTTGCGGTCTTCTTCGGCGCTGCGTCCGATGATTTGCCTGACGCCGCGCACGCCCGCGTGGGATGCATGCGCGTCAACGTCCTCCGAGACCGCGTCCTTCGTCAAATCGCAAAACGGGATAATCGCCGTCGGCAAGCCATGCTCGCTGGATTGCTGTTGCAGCCAGGCCGTTTCATTCAGGCTGTCATCCACCTCAACACCGACCTGAATGTGGACCGTTTTCCTGACGGG
Organism: Hyphomonadaceae bacterium; assembly: GCA_024742355.1. Lineage (GTDB taxonomy): Bacteria > Pseudomonadota > Alphaproteobacteria > Caulobacterales > Hyphomonadaceae > Henriciella. The sequence continues at coordinate 308,424 of JANSYM010000004.1, forward strand.
CAGGGACCCAAAATCTGCTCTCAGGTCTTTGACATGGTAATTCTTCTGGATGGGCGCAGGATCGCCGAAGAACCGAACCACGCCGCGCTCTGCCAACCAGGTATGTCGACACGCGTCCAGATCCCACAAATGGTGATGAGCGTCGACAATGTAGGGAAGGTCATCCACGCGCGTATCTCGCGGTCGCAATTTGTCGGCGCAGGGCAATATCGTCCCAAATGGTGATCTGCTCGCGTACCCGGCCATTCATGACGCGGAACTGGGTCACGCCGAGAATGTAGACGGGGGCGTCGCTTGGCGCGCCATAACGACCTGCGCCGCTATGCGTGCCGGTTGCGGTCCAGCGGACAGACACATCGCGCGCGTCTCCGAGATAAGGAATCTCCGCGACATGATCCACGGCGACTTTCAGGTCTGGAAAAGCCTTCAAGAGGTCCCCGCACCAGGCCGCAATCTGGTCTGGACCATACAAAGAAACATCACCCGGAAATTGAGCGGCCGTTCGGAAATCATAGTGTGACTTCAGGGCGTTCTGACCTGCACGGGAAAGACTGGCGCGCAGCGCATTAATCGCGACCTCGGAAGCTGCGTCGAGCGCTCCGTTCCACGCATCTCCGCTCAACGTAGCTGCACGATTGTCCGCGTGAAAATCAATAAGGCTGAACCCGTTGACCGTGTCAGTCTGCGCTTGCTCCTTCGCGACGCGATCCGGCTCAAAACCAAGCTGCATGACCGCTGCGAGATTGTCCCGCACCAGCCATTCTTCGATGACTTTATTGTCTTTGCAGAGGCATTCGGCGATCGTCTGAATCCGGATTTGGCGGCCAGTCACCGGACCAAACTCACTCGGTCCCTCATTGGTCATTTTTGAGGTGATCAGGTGCGAAGAGTAGAACGCGCCGTCGCCTTCATCCGACCAGATGACATTGTCGGCATCGAGACGACGATCGGGAAATGCCTCGAGGGTCGCCCTGGTGTTATCGACCACCGTCTGGGCGCCGCTAATGTCGCCAGCCATCGTATGGATCGCGCAGTCAGCAGCGTACCAGTCCAGGCACTTTTCGACGTCTCGATCATGCCAGATCCGCTCTGTGATGCGGATGATGTAGTGCGGGAAATCCACGAATTCCGCGTCGAATCCCGGAAGCTCCATGCGCCGCTCCGGACCCGGGGACATCATCTCTGCAATATCAGTCGTGGCGACATGTGTGATGGGTTTGCTGCTCATAAGTGTCCCTATTGGGCGGTCCAGCCGCCATCAACAACCAGCGAATGGCCGGTGATCATTTTACCTGCAGGCCCGCACAGATACAGTACGGCCTGAGCGATGTCTTCCGTGCTGGCCACTGTGCCGAGCGGGATCATCCGTTTCACAAAAGCCGAAAAGTCCGGATCATCGAGCATCGGCCGGGTCATCGGAGTTTCGACAAAAGTCGGTGCGACCGAGTTCACGCGGATACCACGCGCCGCAAGTTCGACCGCCATGGCTTTTGTCAGCCCCTCGATCGCATGCTTGGTCATGCAATAGACGGTTCGGTTGGGCGAGCCGACATGTCCCATCTGAGAGCTGATATGCACGACTCGGCCGCCATCCGGCATCGCGTTCAAACTTGCGCGAGAAACCCGGTAAGTGGTGCGAACGTTCAGATCGAGCATCAAGTCGAGCTCGTCATCTGTTACCGCTTCCATTGGCTTGGGGACATTGGTGCCGACATTGTTGACCAGAATGTCGATCCTGTCCTGATCGTTGAGAAAAGTCAGAAGATCATCCGAGGCGGCATCGCCCGCCCACGGGCTGCAGCGCTCCGGGTAGGCGGCAACAAGTTCGTCCAGCGCTTCGGAGGGCCGCGCGATCGGAATGATTTCGGCACCGGCGGCATGCAGGGTTTCGCAGATCGCGCGGCCGATGCCGCGGCTGGCACCGGTTATGACGGCGCGTTTACCTATCAAGTCCTGATTCATGACCACGCGATCGCCGGCGCCTCGTCACCACCCCGGACCGCAACGAGCCGCGCGCCGCTATCATGAGCATTGGTCAGGCTTCGATGCGCCCCGATTGGGAACGTGATGGTATCACCAGCCGTCAGGATGGTTTTCTCATCATCAATCGTGACGATCACTTTGCCAGAGTGAACGAAGTATACATCGGGACCGTCCAGGCGGTGCGCCGGAATGGCGGCACCCGGAGCGATCTCGATTTCGCTGAGTGTGAAGCCGTGGCTCCAGTCGATCGGCTTTGGCCCTATCAGCTGAGTCTCTGTCACGCCCGACAGGCTGTTGAAGGGGCCGAAACTGATGCTGGCACCCGACCGGATCACGCACGCTTCCAGTTCGGCGTCCGAGAAGACATCAAGCGCTGAGATCTGGCGCTCACTTGTCACCGGCATGGGTGATTTTCCAGCCGGAACGGTCTCGCCCTTATTGGTGTCGATCAGCATGCCGTCTTCAAGTAGGATCAATCCATAGTCTTGCGCCATGTCGAAGACCTTTGGCGCCCAGAGGACGCGGCCAGGGTCATCGCCGCCGAGTACGGCCCAGAGATAACCGGTATCCTCGCCAATATTGGTGAACCCCCGGAAGACATTGGTTGGAATCGAGATCATGTCGCCGGGCGACAGGCAAATTTGTGCGTCATCAGCATGTTCACCGAGATCAAACCGCCATTGCCCGGCATGGACAAAAAACACCTCCACCGTGTCATGACTATGCTGAGAATTCGTGCAGGCTGGCGGTTGCCGAGCGCCGCCAATATTGAAGCCATGCGGTTCGGCAATGTGAACATGCTGGTTGGGGTTTTCTGAGACGCCCGGCCCAATGATCGTAAAGTTTTCTTTCTTGTCAGACCCAGGTGTGCGCGTGTCGATAAACGCGTCCAGGCAAGGGGCCAGGTCAGCGTAGCGGACGATACGATCTTCAATTCGCTGGCGTGCTGAAGCGATGCTCTCAGACATAGGGATTATCCTTCTCTGAGCTTATGCATACTCAATTTGCATTCGAAGTCAATTTGCGTTTTTGACCAGCTTTAATGCGCAATTTCCGGTCTTGGTCGCGCGCCCTCCGGGCAGGTTCAGCAATTCCAGCAGAGCGGCTGATACCAGGTCAGGTTGTTCCAGGGTCGAGATGTGACCACAGGCGTCAATCACACGGAGTTCGGCGCCTGCGATCCGCTCCGCAATCTCGCGATGTCGGTCGACCGGGCAGACCGTGTCATCGGCTCCAGCCATCAAAAGTGTTGGGCAGTGAATTTGATCGACATGGTCCAGATAGGACCGCCGAATGGTCAAAGCCATTGTCTGACGACAAAACACATCTTCGCCCAGGTCGACGCCCATATTTTCAAGTATCCGAAGTCGACCCTCGGTGCGATTGACCGGTGCCAGATATTGCGGTTTCAGTTCTTCACGCAGGACGAGATCGAGTTCGCCCGCCGCAACGCGCCCAAGTTGTTTCTTCCTCGCCGCGCCGGCGGCGTCTGCTCGCGCTGTGGTATTCAACAGGGCGAGATGCGTAATCCGGTCCGGCGCCTGACGACAGAGTTCCAAGGCCACGATACCGCCCATGGACAGCCCAATCGCGGCAAACCTCCGCGGCGCGGATTTGAGGACCTGTTCTGCCATGCGCTCAATTGAACAGGCCTGCGTGAGATCTGCGAACGCACACGCGATGCGCTGGTTTGACAGCGCCTGAATCTGCGGTTCGAACAGGCGTTCATCACACATGAAGCCCGGAAGGAAGATGGCAGACTTTGTGGTCATTTCGACTGTTCCACTTGCATTGATGCGCGCGCGATGCCGGTTACGTTCGGCGTAGCTGCGCCAACCGTTCGAGCACATCCAGACCTTGCTGCTTCAGATAGAATGGAAGGTCGATGAAGACCCAGTTTTCCGCGAGCTTGTCGCCGGCGCGCCGATAGACATCAACGACGCGCATTTCGCTCGACGCCGCGGCTGCCGGAAGGCCCAGGAAACCGCCTGTGTTCCGATTGCTCAGGTTCGACCAGCCAAAGAAGCCGCCATACGACCCTTCGGCTATTCTTGCGACGTGGCCATTATAGGTCTTGTCGACGAGATTGAGTCGGAATGGATGCTGATGCTGCTCTTGGTAACGGTCGATTGTGAAGCTCGCCCCGATGCCACACGGTCCGTACCAGGTCATGTCGTCATGCCAGGTGCGCGCGAGGAGCTCGCGCGGGCATTTCTCACCGTTCAGGTGATTGATGGAATCCAGGTCCGCGATCATCCGGTTCATCAGGTCGACGGTCGCGTTCGTTTCGGCTGCATCCTGGGCACCGATGAGAACCCCATCATGCGTCCGAGGTCCGGGATAGACGAAGTAGGACCCGGTCATTGGCGGCAGAGGATAAACGCCGGCTTCGTGCATCAAACCGATAAGATCAAAGAACAAAGCGCTCTCGACAATCTTGCCGTCTTGAACGCACATGAATTCGGCATAGCGCAGATGTGCGAGGCGTCCGGTATGCGGAATATTCAACCAGTCTGCATCAAACAGACCGACAAAGTGTCCCATGCTGCACGTCCAGACGGTTTGGCCATCATCAACATCGTTCAGGCCGCCAAAGAACACGTCTTCGCGTCTTTGCAGGTTCCTGAACGACGTTCGCAAAGGCTGCCAGAATTCTGAGACGACAGCCTCCACCCCTGACTTTTCATAGAAGGGATGCATACTCCGCCAATTGAAATCAGACGCGAAAGCGCGGCAGCCTTCGTCGATCAAGCGATCACTGGCCGCCGAATCGAATGCTTTCATATGCGCACGAACAATCGTCTTGGCGTCTTGAATTATCGTCATGCTGACCCTCTTCAAACATCCGGTCTAGCGTGTTTGACTTCGAATGCAATCCTGTTATCCATCCGATTTTCCATTGCGCTCCTCTGCTTGATCGGAGTGTAATCGAACCGATGCCATTTGCACGAGGACCGTTGGTGACATGCAAGCTCAAGCGCTGAAAACACTCCTGAAACCCTTTCGAACCGCGGCAGAGACTGCCGATCTGACATCCGTGCGCGGTGAGCTCCAGGCGCTGCTCGCGGCCGACGCAAAAGTCCAAATGTGCCATCCGTTCGCTACGCTCTCCGGCGCAGACGCTTTCGTAGACACATGTTACGCGCCACTGCTGAGCGCGATGCCGGACCTTGAGCGCAGGGATATGATCGTGATGGCCGGCACGACGCCTGAGGGTCAGGACTGGGTCGGCATGATGGGCAATTATATGGGCACCTTCACGGCGCCATTTCTCGATATTCCGCCGACCGGGCACCTGGCGCACATGCGCTATCACGAATTCTATCGTATCGAAGGTGATCAGGTCGTCGAGATCCAGGCGATCTGGGATATTCCGGAGCTGATGATGCAAGCACGGGCCTGGCCGATGGCGCCGCAACTCGGCGCATTTCTTTGTACGCCAGCACCTATGAGCGGGGATGGCTTGACGGTTAGCGGCAATGGCGGTGCCGCTTACCATCACGTCGTCAGCATGCTCGATGATCTGTGCAAGCACCCGGCAGATCCTGATCCCAAAATTATGAACCTGGAGACTTACTGGCACCCGCGTTTCAATTGGTATGGCCCCGCAGGCATTGGCACTGCGCGCGGCATTTCGGGCTTTCGCAACTGGCATCAGATCCCGTTTCTTCGCGCCATGCCGGATCGCAAGCTCGATGCAATGGGTGCGCTGCTCTCGCACTGGGTGGGTGAAGGCGATTATGTCTGCGAGACCGGATGGCCGAACATGCGCCTGACGCTCAGCGATGATGGCTGGATGGGGATCGCGCCCGCGAACAAGGAAGTGCTCCTGCGCAGCCTCGATTTCTGGCGTCTCGAAAATGGCCTCATCCGCGAGAACTGGGTCCTCGTCGACTTGCTCGACCTCTATTCGCAAGTTGGCGTCGATGTGCTTGGCCGTATGCGCGAATTCAACAAAGCGCGTGTTTTGTCGCCAGTGTCGGTGCCATCTGGTTTGGAGTGAGCAACGTCCTCATGCGAGCGCCGCGCTAATCGCCCTTCAATTCCGACCGTGGTTCGTCCCGCATACCGAGATACAGGCTCAGGCAGCATACCAGCAGGACCACGGTGAAGGGCAGCGCTGCAGCGATTGTGCCCGCCTGCAATGATTCAAGTGCGGATGTGCCGCCACCATACAGGAGCGCCGAAGCTGTCAGTCCGAGCATGCAGGCCCAGAAGACGCGCTGGGTGACCGGGGCGTCAGTCTTGCCGCCGGACGTAATCGTATCAACGATCAAGGCGCCGGAATCGGCGGAGGTGACGATGAACACAATCAACAGGCCAATTGCGACGATGGACGTGATCCCGGCTGCAGGCATCGCAGCGAGCATCTGGAACAGGACGGTGGCCGAGTTCACTATGCCGCCGGAGAGGTCGCCAATCCCGTTCTCATATTGAAAGACCGCAGTCTCCCCGAACGCCGAGAACCAGACCACGCAGATGGCAAATGGTGCCAGCAAAACGACTGCAAAATACTCCCGCACCGTGCGGCCCCGTGAAATGCGGGCGATGAACATGCCGACAAAGGGCGACCAGGAAATCCACCAGGCCCAGTAGAATATCGTCCAGTCATGGAACCAGGCGATGTCTTCGCGCCCGACCCAGTTGGTGAGTGCTGGGGTGTCCATGATGTAGGCGAGGAAGTTTTCGCCCATTCCGGTAAAGATCAGCATGGTCGGCCCGGCAATGATCACGAAGACCAGCAGGCCGAACGCGACCACCATGTTGATATTACTGAGCAGTTTCACGCCGCCATCCATGCCGCGCAGAACGGATATGACGGCGAGCCCCGTCATCGCGGCGATCAAGCCGATTTGCACCCAGATCGTGGGCTCAAAATCGAATATATAGCCAAGGCCACTCGCCGCCTGAGTGCCGCCCAATCCAATCGTAGTGGCCAGGCCGAATATGGTCGAGACCACCGCGAACAAGTCGATCACGTGCCCGGCCCAACCCCAGACGCGCTCGCCGAGCAAGGGATAGAACGCGGACCGGAATGATAGCGGCAGGCCCTTATTGTGCGCGAAGAAGCCGAGCGCCAAACCTACAACCGCATAGATTGCCCAGGGCGCGATCCCCCAATGGAACAGTGTGGCGCTAAAGGCGAGACGGTTCGCGTCCGGCGTTCCAGGGTCGGCGCCGAGCGGCATGCCGAACCAGTCGGTATGATAGGCAAGCGGCTCGGCGGCGCCCCAGAACATGAACCCAATACCGACACCAGCGGCAAACAGCATCGCGATCCAGGAATGTACTTTGTAATCCGGTACCGCGCCCTGACCGCCAAGGCGAATGCGACCGAGTGGCGAAATGGCGAGCGCCATGCAAAAGGCAAACACCAGCACCGGCGTGGCTGCGAACAGCCAGTCGAATGATTGCAACGTGTGTGCCCGTGCTTCGCTGAGGATTGCGCCGGAGGCTTCGGGAAACACCAGGGTCAGACCGCCAAACAACAGAACCATTGTTGCTGCCAGGAAGAAAACCGGATTGTGGACATCCAGGCCCAGCACTTCGACATTGTCCTGCCCGACTTCATAATCGCAGTCATATTCGCTGTTCGCCGTCGCGATGTGTTCTGTGTCAGGCATGCGATTCCTTAAGACTTGGTCACAGCGTGTCATGCACGAATTATCTCGACCTTCAAACCATTTGCCGCAGGTTTCGACGAACAAGAACGTCCCATGACGCCACGTGATTGCGTCATATTTACCACATTCACTGGAGCAATCCGTGAGAACGCTGGCCAATCACAGCCAGAAACCTTTCCATCATCAAACTAAATGATAGGTAACGCTCACCATCGAGCGGTCGTGATTCTTGTGTGCCCTGCGTAATTCGGCGTGGGCCTGCACGATCGGAGCAATTCCCGAGGGAAAACATATGTATCGACTAATGAGTGGCGCGTCTTTGATCGCCATGTCGAGTCTGTTTGGTCTGAGCGCCGTGGCGCAGGATGCCGCAGAACCGGAAGTGAAACGTCTGAAATCAGTCACCGTCACTGCGACCAAACGAACAGAGAGCGCTCAAAGCATTCCGGTCGCCGTCAACGCACTGGGGGAGCAAGAGCTTGAAGCGCTGGGCGTGAAGAATTTCACCGACTATCTCATTCAATTGCCCGGCGTCACCGCCGGGGGCTCCGGGCCAGGCCAGAATACGATCTACATTCGCGGCCTGGCATCGACGACGCCGAACCTGACCACGGCTGGCGTCGCGGGTCTTGCACCCAACGTCGCCTTCTATCTCGACGAGCAGCCGCTCTCACAACCGGGACGAAACCTGGATGTGTATGCCGCCGACCTGGAACGTGTCGAAGTCCTGTCTGGCCCACAGGGCACGCTCTTTGGCGCCAGCTCTCAGGCGGGAACCGTTCGCTTGATCACCAACAAGCCGGATTTCAGCGGCTTTGATGCATCGCTGAAAGCGTCGACCTCATTCACGGATGGCGGCGAAATGAGCAATAGCGTTGAAGTCATGCTCAACGTGCCGGTCACAGACAAATTCGCCCTGCGGGGCGTCGTCTACACCGACAAGCAAGGCGGTTACATTGACAATGTTGGCGGCACACGCAGCGCGGCTGAGTCAGGTCGCTTCCGCGCCGCAGGCACGGTCCGCGACAATGGTGTTCCGGTTTCGGCCACACGCGGCGGCTTCCAGGCCGGGGCTGACCTGTCTGGCGTGACCTTCATTTCGGCCGACAATTCGAGCCTGGTCGAGAATGATTTCAATGACACAACCTATACCGGCTTCCGTTTGGCCGGTCAGTATGATTTCAACTCCGATTGGTCTTTGTTGGTCTCGCACGCGCAGCAGCAACTCGATAGTGAAGGCGTCTTCTTCGCGGATCCCGAGCTTGATGATTATGACATTGAGCGCTTCGCAGACGACGAGCTCGAAGACAGTTTCCACAATACAAGCTGGACGCTGGAAGGCCGTCTCGGCATGCTCGAAGCCCTGTACACCGGCGCCTATACTGAACGGACAACCGATCAGACCGTCGACTATTCCGACTATCTCTTCGTTGGACAATACCTGCCTTACTATATCTGTGATGGTGCGGTGACCTATCCGGGTTCGGCAGCACCGTCAGGCACCTGTCAGGCGCCAAACCTGTTCGTGAATTCTTCAACCGAAACCAAAGTCCAGACACACGAATTGCGCTTCAACACGCCTCGCGAGAACAGATGGCGCGCGACATTTGGTGCGTTCTATTCCGATCTTGAGCTCACCGAACTGAATGACTTCACCTATCCCGGCTCACAATTCGCGGTCGGGTTTGACGGTGTCACCACTGGATTCGCGCCGAACTACCCTCTGACGAACACAGCTGTGACGGGCGTCATCGGCAATGCGGCACCCGGCTACTTTAGCGACCCAGGTCCTTTCCCGGCCGGCGTGATTTTCCGAAACGATGTCTTGCGCACGGATGAGCAGCTCGGCCTGTTTGGCGAAACCACTTTCGACCTGACTGATCAGTTTGCCGTGACACTCGGCGCCCGCTGGTACGACATCGAAGTGGACCTTGAGGGCTCCGCCAACTCCTCATTCTCAAACCTTGGATCGACGACGGACGCTCAGGCTTTCGGAACCAATATCTCCGCTCAGTTTGCGCCAAACAATACAGTTGGGGCGCCGGACAAGGCCGCAACTGACGGGATGATTTACAAGCTGACGGGAACATGGACACCAAACAGCGACTTGCTGTTCTATGCGACCTATTCCGAAGGCTTCCGCCCAGGTCTGTTGAACCGTCCAGGCGGCGCAGCGGGACCGAATGGGTACACAGTCCCGTTCGCTGTCGATACGGATGATGTCCAGAATTACGAGATTGGTTGGAAAACCGAGCTGTTCGACAACTCGCTGCGCTTCAATGGTTCAGCCTTTTTCGTCGAAATCGAAGGTCTGCAGACGACGATCTTTGATCCGTCCATCGTCAACCTGTTCTTCTCTGACAATGCGGCCAACGCGGAAATCAAGGGGATTGAGGGCGATTTCACCTGGGCCCCGTATGAAGTTGATGGTCTGACCATCGCCGGTGCTTTCTCCTTGCTCGATACCGAGGTGACGGAGGTTCTGACGCCGACAAACGACGTTCTGGTTGGATCAGACCTCGCGTTTGCTCCCGCCTGGCAAGGCAATCTCCGCGCCCGTTATGAGTGGGATCTTGAGCGCCAGATTGCAGGCTCAAGCCTCACCGCTCATATCATGCCACAATTGGTTTTCTCCGATGATTCCGTCAGCGACATCATTGAGATCAACAAGGCCGACATTGATGGCTATGTCACGCTTGGAGGAACCCTCGGTGTCACTGCGGACCAGTGGTCGGCGGAACTGTTCGCGACCAATCTGACCAACGAATATGCTGAACTCAGCAATAATTTTGTGTTCGACCGCGAACGCGTGACGCCGCTGCGCCCGCGCACGATCGGGGTCCGAGTCGGATATGACTTCTAAACCGACGCACATTTAGATAAGAAGCGCAGCGTTCTGACCCGTCAGAACGCTGCCTTTGTATGGACCGCTTGATGGATTCTAACGCTGCTCCCCTTCGTGCCGATGCCCTTAAACAGGCACAAGCCGCCATGCAGGCCGGGCGCTTTGCCGAGGCGTCAGAGCTCGCGCTGCAATTGCTCGCGGCAGATAGCGAGGATCAGGATGGTCTTTATATGGCAGCGGTGGCCGCGCGTTACCTCGGCGCCACCGATCAAGCCCGCGCCCATTTGAGCGCACTGAAACAGCTTGCCCCCGATTATGGCCGCGCCTTCCAGGAAGAAGGGCATCTGAACAAAGCTGTCGGGGATCACGGCCGCGCGCTCATCGCTTTCCAAAACGCCACGCGGTGCAATCCAGCGCTGACCGCCAGCTGGCAAGCGCAGGCCGACCTGCTGCGCGCAGCGGGCAAGCATGCCGAAGCCGACCAGGCCCTGGCGCAGTTGCAACGGATCAAGGCCCTCCCGCGGGAACTGCTGGCCGTGACCAATCATTTGCACGAAGGCCGCATCCTGCGCGCCGAAGAAATTGCCCGCGCTTTCCTGCGCAAACAGCCGCAGCATATCGAAGGCATGCGCCTGCTCGCGGATATTGGCTCGCGCCTGGGTGTTCACGAGGATGCCGACTTCTTGCTCGAGACGGCCATTGCGCTCGATCCCGACAATATCCAGTTGCGCATCGATTACATCCAGGTTCTGCGCAAGCGGCAGCGGTTTTCAGCCGCACTTGAGCAAGCCCGAGCCTTGCTTGCGCGCGACGTCGAAAGCCCGATTTTTCAATCCCTGTTCGCAATCGAGAGCATGCAGGCGGGTGATTATGACACCGCCCTGGACGCGTTCGACAAGGTCCTCACCAAGCTTCCGAATGATCCCGCAACCCTGACCTCAAAGGGACACGCGCTGAAGACCTATGGCCGAACGGACGACGCGATTGCCTCCTACAAAGCCGCCCTGCGCGCCGCCCCTCATTACGGCGATGCCTGGTATGCCCTGGCAAACCTCAAGACTTACCGCTTCTCGGACGACGAGCTGCGCGAGATGCAAACCGCGGAAAAAAGTGTCGATCTTACAACCATGTCTCGCATCCACATCGCCTTTGCTCTCGGCAAAGCCTGCGAAGATCGCGGCGATCACGAGGCGGCGTTCGAGGCCTATCAACTCGGAAATACGCTCAAACAGAAGCAGACCCGCTACACCACCGCGCAAATGTCGGAAGAGTTCGAGGCCCAGAAACGCTACTGCACACCCGACCTGATCCGCGCGCAAAGTGGCAAAGGTTGCCCGGCGCCCGACCCGATCTTTATCGTCGGATTACCGCGGGCCGGGTCAACTCTGATCGAACAAATTCTCGCCTCCCACAGCCAGGTGGACGGCACCCTCGAGCTGCCAAACATTCTGTCTTTGGCGCATCGCCTGCGCGGCCGCAATCTGGCGACCGATCGCGACCGATATCCGCGTGTCCTCGGCGAACTTTCCGGTGAAGAGCTCCACGCGCTCGGCGGAGATTATATTGAGAACACGCGCATACACCGCCAGGGCGCCGCTTTCTTCACCGACAAGATGCCGAATAACTTTCGCCATATCGGTCTCATCCATCTGATCCTGCCAAATGCGAAAATCATCGACGCGCGTCGGGCGCCGCTCGATTGCTGTTGGTCGGGCTTCAAGCAACTCTTCGCCGAAGGGCAGGAATTCACCTACGGTCTGGAAGAAATCGGGCAGTACTATCGCGGCTATGTCGACCTGATGGCGCATTGGGACCGCGTTTTGCCAAAGGATCGCATTTTGCGGGTCCAGCACGAAGACGTGCTCGAAGATCTTGAAGGACAGGTTCGGCGGCTGCTGGATTATTGTGAATTGCCCTTTGAAGCCGCTTGCGTAGACTTTCACAAAACTGATCGCGCCGTCCGTACCGCCAGCTCAGAACAGGTGCGCCAGCCGATCAACCGCGCGGGTCAGGATCAGTGGCGCCCCTTTGAGCCATTTCTTGCCCCGCTTAAAGAAGCGCTTGGGGATGCGACACTGACAGAGAAAGGATCCCGCTGAATGAGTGTCCGGTCTGAAGATGCCCTCATCGCGCTGAGACAGATCCAGCGCAAAACGGAGCAAGCGTCCAAGAAGCTCGCCGCGCAGGCCAGCCTGACGCCGTCGCAACTGCTCGTCATGCAGATCCTCGCCGAACGCGGAGAAATCTCCGCGGGCGAGGTGTCAAAACTCACCCAGCTCAAACACGCCACGATTACCAGCCTGGTCGACAAACTCGTCGCCCGTGGATTGGCAACGCGTCGGCGCTGCGAAGAAGATCGTCGCAGGGTCTGGCTGACGATTTTACCAGAAGGTCAAAACGCCATCACATCCGCACCCGACCTCCTGCAGGAGACCTTTCAGACGCGTTTTGAGACGCTGCCAGACTGGCACCAGGCCATGCTTGTATCTTCCCTCGAACGTGTTGCGGCCTTGCTCGATGCTGAAGATCTGGAAGCAGCTCCAATCCTGGATGTCGGCGCACTGGATGAGCGACCGTAGCCTCTTTGGCGAGCAAATGGGTGTTGTTAGTCAGTGCCGAACCAGTTTTCAGCGATTTCCCCTGCTGGGGAATTATCGAAGGTTGAGGCGCTTCGCGCTGTACTGAGCGCGTGGCGGTGCCGTCAATCTGATGAAAGCCCGCTTCCAGAGTCATATGGGATCAAGGTCTAATCCAACGCGGGCGTCTTCGAAGTGTAGAGAATTCCGCATATCTCCATGAGTTGCCGCACGCGATACCGGGGGTGTAACGAGATTCCTCTGGCAGCTATCTTGCGCCTCTTATTCGCAACTGTTCGAGAATTTTTTGCACGATGGGGCGTTTATTATTTGCCGCACAAAACACACACATCTGCAAATGAGCGGGGCGCTCCACAGAAACGCAGCGAAGCAGGTCCGAGCGTGGGGTGATGTCAGTCCAATGCGAACCCGTCTCCAGCATCGAACGGCGTAGGGGCTCTTATCCAGCCAGAAGCTGGCGCCATTCGGAGAGGGCGGCGTTTCTCATCGATTTGAATGTGGAGCGGTGATTGATGTGGCGGTCTAGATTGAAGTGATTGTGGAACGAAGCGTGGGTCGAAACGAATTTCTGCAGGTTACTCATCCTTCGAAATCGCGACATTGCGCGGTCTCTTCGTCGGAAGGGCAGGTGGCTGTTCTCTGCTCTGTTATTGAGATGGCGACCGACCTCCTGGCGATCGCTATTTCCTAGGTTTCTCATGGCGGCGCCATAAGAGCGAAGTCTGTCCGTGATGACCTTTCTCGGGGCACCGTATCGTTTCATCGCTTTCTTCAAAAAGGTAAGCGCGGCCTGCTTGTCGCGGGTTTTCGTGACATAGCTTTCTAGCACTTCCCCTTCATGGTCGACGGCGCACCACAAGTAATGCTGCACGCCGTTGATCTTCACGAAGACCTCATCCAGGTGCTACTGCCATTGAGTATGCTGTCGCATGTATGAGGCGCGTTTTGTTCTGATCTTTCCAGCGAAGATTGGGCCAAATCGATCGACCCACAATCTAACGCTCTCATGGCAAACATCAACGCCTCGCTCGTGGAGTAGGTCTTCCACGTTTCTCAATGATAGCGGAAACCGGACATACATCATCACCGCGAGTTGGATGACTTCGGGTGACGTTTTGAAATAGCGAAACGGATCTTTGCTCATCTAAAGCGATTAGATCGATTCAAATCGGACGGGCAGGGCGGTTTTCGCTGACAATTCCAAGGAGACATTAACTCGAACGTCCCTAATGTCCGCTATCGGTCAAATTGGGATTCGCGAGTAGCGCTTAGTCGGCGCGTGTCTGATAGGCCTTCATTTCAGCCTGCGTTTGGTCGATCAATGAACGGACCTTGAGTTCCTGGTCCGATGCAGCAATCTCGTTGCCCTCCACCTTAGCCGCCTCTTCGACGCGTTGCAGCTCGGCGGCAAGACTTCCCAGGCCGGAGCTGAGAGCCATGGATTTGAACGCATGCGCCTTTGTCGCGATGTCTTCGTTTGAGCCAGCATCCATCGCGGCGTGGAGGTCGAAAAGCATACCAGCAGCTTTATCGTTGAACATCGCCCAGACCTTGTCGCGGACCGCTGCACCACCGCCGCCGAGTTTTTCCAGAGTGGTAATGGTTGCCATATCCAGGAGCGTCTGCGTGCCACCGATAGCTTCGGTCGGTTGGTTATCGGCTTGAGCTGGGCAGACGCCCTCCAGAACCTCCGCGAGCTTTTCCAATGTGAACGGCTTGAGGATGTGCCCGTCCGCACCCGCTTCGTTCCAGGCATCGTCACCGGCACCCGCAACCCGCGCTGTCAGGGCATATATGGGCGTTCTAGGCTGGCCGGTTTCGGTTTCGAATTCTCGCATGCGGCACGTCGATTCGAAGCCATCCATGATGGGCATGGAGCCATCCATGAAGACCAGATCGAACCGCGATGCCTTGAACGCCTCGATGGCCTCCGCGCCATCTTCAACGAAGACCGCGTCGACGTTCAGCGTCGCAAGCGCTTCGCGCAGGACTTCGCGGTTGACGGCATTGTCGTCTGCAGCAAGGACGCGAAGGCCATCGAAGCTCTGCAGGGTTTTTGCGTTGCCACCGCCCTGAACAGCTTCTGCGCCGCGAAATGCGGCGATCTTTGCGCGCTCCAGCAAGGCAGCGATCTCAAAGCGTCGATACGGATTGGGCAGGCAATCAACAGCGCGTCCATCCTTCAGGAGTGCGTCTGATTGCGTGTCGCCGATATCGGTGAGGAGAACACAGGGCTTGGCGTGCGGCTCCAAATGATCAGACGCTGCGATCCAGAATTCGGGTGTCTCAGTCGTCACGTCACAACCAAAATCCGTCAACATCTGTTCAATCGACATTTTGACGAGCCCGTCGGGCAGTTCAGTGCCTACGCGCAAACCACAATTTACTTCGGCTGGCGCACGAGATTCAATCGCAGCCGGAAATGCAACGCGGAATGTACTGCCATGCCCCGGTTTGCTGCGCACCGAGATGTCACCCTCCATGGCTGCGACCAAACGTTGGCAGACCGACAGACCAAGCCCGGTGCCACCGAAACGGCGGGTCGTGGATTGATCGGCCTGAGAAAAGGACTCGAAGATGTGATCGATCTTGTCTTCCGGGATGCCGATTCCCGTATCGATCACCTCGAATATCATCTGGCACCCATCGACGTTGGACGTCTCGGCGTCGATACGAATGAGCACGCCGCCGTTCTCTGTGAACTTGAGGGCATTATTGACCAGGTTGGAGATGATCTGATTGAGCCTTGTCGGGTCAGCGAGGATTTGGTTTGGAACGCGCGGCGAAACATAAGTCGCGAGCTCCAGTGATTTGCCCCGCGCGCGCTCCCAGAACAGGCTGACGACATCTGCGACCAGGTTTTCCGGCGACACAGGAATGCACTCGAGATCGAGTTGTCCCGCTTCGATCTTGGAGAGATCGAGAATGTCATTGATGATGGTGAGCAAGCTGCTGCCCGAGCGGTGAATGATTTCGGCATAACGGCGATGGCGCGGGGTCAGGTCGGCTGCGCCGAGCATTTCCGCCATGACCATCATGCCATTCATCGGCGTCCGAATTTCGTGACTCATGGTCGCGAGAAAGTCAGACTTCGCAGCGTTCGCCGCTTCAGCTTCTTCCTTGGCGACGCGCAGGTCGAAAGTGCGCTCTTCGACCGTGTCTTCCAGGGTTTCGACATGGTAGGCGATTTGCTGGTCACGTTCGGCAATGCGTTCGACCATGTCCTGGAAGGATTGCGTGAGGACGCCGGTTTCATCTTTTCGGGTTTTGAGGTCGGACGCGCTATTGTCTTCACCTGCGCGAAACTCCGTCATCGCTGCTGTGAGGGCGCGGATCGGCGCCGTGACGCGTGACACGAACATCTGGGCGATCAGGATTCCCAGCAAGCTTACAATAAATGCCGATGCGAGTGTGACTGCTAGATTGTGCAAGATTTCTGTTCGAAGCGGCGCGATGTCCACCAACATGCCCAGCACACCGACTTCAGCACCGCCTTTTACAATTTGCAGCTCAACGCGCATGTAGTCGGTGCGCCAAAGTGATTGCTGCTCATCGCCGTCAGTAATCAGCCAGGCGCCGGAGCCGAGCTCCGCGAATACTTCTCCATTACTTAGAGTGACATCCACTTGCGTGACGTTTGGAATGTCGCGCGCACCTCTGAGAGATGACAGAGTCTCGGTACGGTTTTGCGCGGCCACCGCATCCGCAACACTTGCGGCATAGGCCGAGGCAGCGCCTCGAACGAGCTCGCGATGGTTTTCGGATTCGCGGTTGAGACTTTGCTGCGCATTCACAACAGACAATACAGCGACGGACAGGAAAATGATTCCTGCGATGATCGCAGAAAGCCTGAATCCAATGGAGTTATGGACCTTTACCCGGTTCCGAGACATGCGCTGTCCGCCCAATTCTGATGGCAACAAAGTCTCACAGTTTGGTCAATTATCGCGGAAGTTGCATTTCAGAATTTCTATTAAATTCAATCGATTGAGTTTCGTGTTTGCTGACCACTCTCTGCTAGTATTCAACCTGTAATTGAGGCCAGGAGGCTGCAGCGCGAAGGATTCGCGGGAGTGTATCGGGGCGAATATGAAGGAGATCGGCAGAATCTTCAAAAACGTGCGAGCAAATGTTGCCGCACCAGGTGCCGTGATGCTGGTTGCGCTGCTCGCGCTTGTGGGCGGCGGGCTCGATCTCATGTCCGTTTCCAATCAGAAAGCGTCCTTGCAGGACCTCGCCGACGGCGCCGCGCTCGCGGCGGTGCACGAACTTGCCGTAACGGCCGAAGACGCCGAACGCCCTAAAGAAGTCGCCCGTTACTATGCAGAGACGTCAGAGTGGGCGCTCACCAAGTTTAACGCACAGGTGGACCTCCAGGCACGAGAGGTCACGGTGACGCTCGCGGCCAAGCCGGTCACAAATTTCCCTGAGATGCTTTCTGGAATGGAAGACCTCAGCGCCACTGCGACGGCGCGACTGTCTGGGCGCGGCGGCAATATCTGCATGATCGGGCTGTCGCCTGAAGCCATGAGTACGTTACGCCTGAGAAGTCGCTCGCGAATTACCGCCGATTCCTGCGCCATTTATTCCAACTCCACCAGCGAATCGTCCATGTGGATCGACAGTACGGCAGAAGTCTCTGCCGACCTCATCTGTGTGGCCGGTGGATACAAGGGCGGCGCTGTGTCCGGAAACAATCTGGATGAAGACCTGCGCAGTTCAATGACGGAGGACTGTATGCCCGTGAGTGATCCTCTGGCCATGCGTCTGAAACCCACAGTGGGCGCCTGCGATTTCACGAATACCGTCATCAAGAAATCGAAAGTGCTGGGGCCCGGGGTGTATTGCGGCGGCATTGTTGTTGATGGCGGCAAGGCGACCTTGAAGCCAGGAGAGTACATTCTGACAGGCGGTCCATTGCACGTTTCCAACAATGGAACGCTGAAGGGCGAGAATGTTGGATTCTATCTGTCGGGACCGGAGGCAAAACTTGAGTTTGACTATGATTCAAATATTGCGGTATCGGCCCCGAAAACGGGTATTCTGACGGGATTGCTTTTATTTTCGAGCCCGTTCGAGTCGGCGCCGGTCGAAACGACCTCCAGACGCAAACGGAAAAGAGCGCGCAGAAGTGACCGCCTGGTATCCGGCGTGCAGCAAGCAGACCACTATATTCGCAGTGACAATGCCCGCCGGCTTGTCGGCACGATCTATCTGCCGAACGGTAAGCTGCTGATCGACGGCCGAAAGCCAATCGCCGATCGCTCGGAATACACGGTCATCATTGCCGATACGTTCGAACTTCAAGATGGGCCGAACCTGGTGCTGCGCACCGACTACCATCTCTCCGACATTCCTGTGCCGGCCGGTGTTGGTCCAGTTGCCGAAAAAGAACCGAGGTTGGTCAAATGATATCAGTAACCACACCTTCCCGGATTGAGCCGGATTCACCATCAGCTCGGATGCCGTTCGAGCGTGCACTTGTCATCGATGATGACCCTCTTTTCCAGATTGTCATCTCAGAAGGCCTGAGAGCGAGCGGTGTTGCCATTGTTGAAACGGCAAATGACGGTGTCGAAGGGCTGGAAGCACTGGCAAACACAGCAAGCGACGTCGACCTGATCGCTGTGGATTTGCAAATGCCCAACATGACGGGCGTCGATGTCGTACGGGAGCTCGCTCGGCTCGGCTATCGAGGCAGCGTGATCATCATTTCGAGCGAAGCGTCGAATTTGCGCCGCTCGGTCGAGAACATGGCGAAACTGCTCGGCATCGACATTCTCGGTGCGTTGGGTAAGCCGCTGGATATCGATGAGTTGAATGATTTGATTCACAACCACCGCGATAACGGGCAGGGCGAGAACCAACGTCTCTTGTCTCGCGCGCAGGTTATCCAGGCTATCGAGAATCGAGATCTGATCCCGTATTTCCAGCCCAAGGTGAATCTGAAAACCCGTTCAGTAACCGGGTTTGAAGTCCTGGCACGGCACATCGAGAATGAAGCCGGGCCAGCACCGATGAACTATCTCGACGCGATTGAGAAGTTTGGCCTCAGCATTGATTTCCTGTGCGCCATGATCGCGCAAGCGGCGGAACAGATCGATGGTTGGGAATCGCCGTACAGGTCGTTGAAGCTTTCGTTCAACCTGACCCCACTAGCGGTTCAGGATTCCGGTCTGCCGGATCGCCTCCTGGCGGCTGTCGTTCGCGCGGGCCTTGACCCAAAATCGGTCACCTTTGAAATCACTGAAAACCACCTGCTCGAATGCACCGCAGCGTCGCTCGAAGTGCTCTCCCTGATGCGGCTGTATGGATTTGATCTCAGCATTGATGATTTCGGCACAGGTGCGACTAGTATCGAACAATTGCGCACTTTCCCCTTCACTGAGTTAAAGATTGATGGGCGCTTCATGATGGCCAGCGAGACGGACGACTTCTCACGGCTAACGGTCGAAACCAGCGCAAAATTGGCTAGCATGCTCGGCATGACGGTGGTCGCAGAGGGCGTCGAGACCCCGTCCGCCATCCTTTTCGCTCGTCGCTCAGGGGCCGACGAGGTTCAGGGCTTTCATTTTGCGCGCCCGATGAGCGCAGAGCAGACGCATGCATGGCTGAAGTCCTATGAGGTCGACCGCTGGAGCGCGCCGGCATGACTCTATTACCCTCGACACCGAACCCCGAAGACGAACCCTGCCAATACGAGCGCAGAGAAGCAGAGCGTCGCGAAGCGTTCGATTCTGGCCATTCGCCGATTGAGATTGACGGCATCAAATTCGGCAAGGATGAGTTTGGCGGCGTCGCCGACGCCTTTGCTTTCCCACTGGTGATGGCGCTTGCCGCAATTTGCCTTGCAATAGTCGCCGGAACGGTGGTGGTGCAGACCAACCCGCAATGGATCACCGACTATTTCGTAACACTGACCGCCAGCCTGGCAGTCATCATCACGGTCCCGTTGTCCATCGTCGCGGGCATCCGCGAGCACAGGAAACTTAAAAGCCACAAAGCAATCCGTTCACTGGCATCGCTCGATCCGCTCACCGGGCTGATGAACAGGCGCTCCTTTTCCGCCTCGCTCGATGTCGAACTGAAGCGAATGAGCCGAACCCGGCATGCCGCGGCGGTCATCCTGTTCGATCTCGACCACTTCAAGAAATTGAATGACCGGTTTGGCCACCATATTGGCGACGAAGTGCTGACCAGGGTGCTGTCAGTCTAATGCGAACCGGTCTCCAGCATCGCGCGGAGTAGGGGTTCTTATCCAGCCAAAAGTTGGCGCCATTCGGAGAGGGCGGCGTTTCTCATGGATCTGAAGGTGGAACGATGATTGATGTGGCGGTCTAAATTGAAGTGATTGTGGAATGAGGCGTGGGTTGAGGCGAATTTCTGTAGGTTCGACATTCGCCTGAATCTCGACATCGCCCGCTCTCTTCGTCGGAACGGTAAGTGGCTGTTCTCTGCTCTGTTATTGAGATGACGACCGACCTCCTGGCGGTCGCAGTTTCCTATGTCTTTCATGGCGGCGCCATAAGAGCGAAGTCGGTCCGTGATGACTTTTCTCGGGGCGCCGTATCGTTTCATCGCTTTCTTCAAAAAGGTAAGTGCAGCCTGCTTATCCCGAGTTTTGGTGACGTAGCTTTCAAGCACTTCACCTTCATGATCGACGGCGCGCCAGAGGTAGTGCTGGACGCCATTGATCTTCGCGAAGACCTCATCCAAGTGCCATTGCCATTGAGTTTGTTGGCGCATGTATGAAGCTCGCTTGGTTCGGATCTTTCCAGCGAAGATAGGATCGAACCTATCGACCCAAAGCCTCACACTTTCGTGGCAGGTGTCGATCCCACGCTCATGCAACAGGTCTTCGACATTGCGCAACGAAAGCGGAAACCGAACATACATCATCACCGCAAGGTGGATGATCTCACGTGATGTTTTGAAATAACGAAATGGGTTCTTGGGCATGCGCCAAGCGTAGAGCAGGGCGGTTAAGGCTCACTTTCCGCTGACAACTCCCTGACAATCTGGTGAGATCAGCTGATCATCATATCCATTGTGTCTGAACCAAATCGATCCTGCCAACGCTCGTTATATTTTTTGACAAAATCTCGCGCGCAGCCCGTATACTCCGATCGTGCTTCAACATCGATTAGTTCGGGTGGAAGGAGAGGGTCCAGGGCGAGGCGGCGAATGGCATCTCCACCAATCAGAAACGAATCCCTGAGCGCGATATTCTCATCGACCGTGTCCAAGTCTTTCATGGCGCTCTTTAGGAGATTTGTCTCTCTTCTGTACATCTCCTCGAGATCTCTTCGGTTCCACAAGTCGGCGAAGGATTGAGCCTCGCCATCGATATAAGCGTCTGTCAGTCTGGAAATTATGATGTCTGAGGTGTCGCTCATGGCCTCAAGTAATTCAGTCATTTTTACAATTGGCATTGCGAGATTATCCGGCCGTAGCCAGATCCCGTCTCGGAACGTTCTGAACCCCAAGCGCGTGCAGGCCCTATCAAGCGCACGGATGGTTTTTGCAGACAGGTGTTTGGACGGAACGATGCTCAGCCAGTGATTGTTCCAGTCCGTGGTCCGATTTTCACCTTTTGACCAACTGTCGATCCAGTCGCGTACGGGATCATACTTCCAGTTCAATCGGTAGTGACCTCTAAGATCTTGTTCGATTAGCTCGTCAGCTCTCAATCGCGATAGCGTTACGCGAACGGAATTTGCACTGATTTCAAATAGGTCAGCTACGTCTATGAGAATGCCGACGGGCCAGCGACTCGACGGGCTCGTCCGCAATAGGTTGAGTATCAGATCCTTAGCTTTCATTTCCGATGCAGCCGTGGTGTGATTCGCGATATCCGTCAGATCATACTCCAATTTCGGACGCTTATCTGTGGTGCCCATTTTGGTTCAAGCTTCCTTTAGAGCATGCTGAGCAGAAAAAAACGGCGACACGATATCTCGTGCCGCCGGAAGTGGAGGAGACATACTCCCCAGAAACACCGCTCCATGCCGCGGCGTGGAGCGGCAACCTGACGACCTAGAAGACCTTTCTGACAGTGACCCCATAGGTTCTGGGTTGACTGGGGTATCCAGAAATGGAGCCGGCTTGAGCGACCGATGGGAAGGCAGTTGTAATGGACTGGTCGTCAAAGACGTTTCGTCCCCAAATGCTCAGGCCAAGACCAGATGGCGTGACAATGCCGAGAGATCCGTTCACGACGTCGATCCCGCGTGAATATCCGCCTGGAGCAATCAGCGCGAGATTGACCGGGTCGTCGAAGAACTCGGTATCTGATTCATACTGCCAATCGGCGCGAGCAAAGAAATCCCAATCGTTCGACAGAGTCGTCTCATAAGTCCCCGCGAGCGAAGTACTCGTTTCCGGGATGCCCGACGGTGTTGCCCCTGAAATGTCGCCGGCAGCAGAATTGACGAAACTATCATAGACCGGATCAAGAAACGTGCCCGCTCCAGAGAGTGTAAACGAATCCGTGATAGCCCAGGTGAAGTCGACTTCCAGTCCTTGTGCTGACTGCTCGCCCGCGTTGGCCAGCGCAAAGCCGGTTCCGGTAAAGACGTTGGATTGGAACCCCTCGATCGTTTGATCGAAAAGTGTGACGTTAAAAGCGACCCTGTCAAAGCTTGCCTTGAGCCCAATCTCGAATACTTCGGACTCTTCAGGACCAGCGAGTCTGGTTCCAGTCGTCAGATTGTTTACGGCCAGACCAGCGTCGCGAATTGGAGAGGATGGCGGTGGCGGAATGCTGGCCGACGATCCTGGAATAAATATGTCTGACGACGGGCGGCTGTCTCTAGATAGATTCCACGAAGTCGCCTTAAAGCCCGTGGCGTACGATCCATAAACGTTGAAATTGTCGGAAATATCGTATGCCAGCCGTAAAGTGTAGGTCGTCTCACTGTCTTCGGAGTGCCCATCCTCGACAGCATTTGGGAAGTTGAGGAACGGCGGTAGAAACTGCAAAGGCGCCAATGCGAGGAAAGGGTTCGCAGTTGGATCATTTGCAACAGTGGCAGGCACGCCGGCTGCGACGCCCAGCGCCACGAGATCAAGGGCGGAGAACGTGTCTGTGTTCACGGATCGGAAATACGCGTCTTTTTCGTCTTTGGTGTAATTAACACCAACAGTTGCGGTCAGGCGATCCGTCGCATGAAAATCAACCGTACCGAATACCGAGATCGCAGTGTTGTCCTGGCCAAACGATTCAGCGGGGCCTTGTCCGGCTTGCCCAAAAAGCGTTCCGACCGCTGTTGGACCTCCGACGATCGCTTCAACGGCATCGAGGGCGCCCGCCGTCAGGATGTCAGCGTAACCGCGAAACGCTGGTCCGTACTCAAATTCTGTTTCCGTTGCGACGGACTCGTCGAAGTAGAACCCTCCAAGCATCCAGTCGATCGGACCATCAGTATTATTTGATGTCAGTCGGAATTCCTGCGTGAATGTATCGATGTCCGTATCGTTGAAATTGAGCTGTACCAGGTGAGCGCTGGTGAAATCGGAATCCTGATTGGTTTGCGAGGATGTGTTTCTAAAAGCGGTGATGCTTGTCAGAGTCGCAAAGTCCATTTCGTAGTCCGCTTGTAGCGAAACACCTGAATTTTCGATCTCATTGGTCGAGTCGAAATTGTTGTAGACGTCGTACGAGAATGGATTTTCGGGATCGAGTTGACCGCCAAGCAATCCGATCACAGCTCCCGTCGGACCGTTGATCAAATTCCCTGCCACACAGCAGATCTCGTCAATCTGATCGAAATCTCCGATCACTCTGAAATTGAGATCTTCATTCGGGGTGAACAGCAACTGTCCGCGGACGCCCCATCTGTCTCGCTGGTTGACATCATTGCCAGTGGCCAAGTCGTCGGCGTAGCCGTCGCGCTGGTTGAGATTACCCGAAACACTAAAGGCTACGGAGTCCGATAGCGGGCCAGTAATATCGCCTTTGACCCGCACAGCATTGTAATTGCCCAGGCTGGCTGACACGGAGCCGCCGCTTTCAAATTGCGGTGCACGCGTGACGATTGAGATAACACCCGCTGATGCATTTTTACCGAACAGAGTCGACTGCGGTCCACGCAGGACCTCAACACGTTGCAGATTAGGGAGGTCGGCGATTTGAGCCGCAGACCGAGAGCGATAGACACCATCGATGAACACACCGACCGAAGGTTCGATACCGACATTATTCGCGCCGTTGCCGAAACCGCGAATGATGAAGTTGGTGTTGGCTGATGATTGCAATTGCCCGACACGAAGCGAAGGAACGATAGATTGCAGGTCACCGAGATCCTGGATCTCGGCTTTTTCGATTTCGGCCTCGCCAACGACTGAGACCGCGACAGGGACGTCTTGAAGCGTTGCTTCTCGTTTTGTTGCCGTCACCGTGATTGTGCCCAGTGTTCGGGCGCTATCTTCCCCGTCGCCAGTTTGAGCGAGAGCCGTTCCCGTCGATACGAGGGATAACACTCCAACGCTAAGCATTAGTCCTAGTTTGAAGTAGTATGGTTTTTTTGCCGTTTTCATTTGTTCGGACACGCTTTCCTCCCAGGTGTCGAGTTTTCTCTGGCGTCTGGGTCAGGTTGCCAGATTTCTTTTTTAGCTAACGATGGTGCGCTTAGAGTTAGACGCGCCGGACCTCAGCGAGTTTGAATATTACGGATATTGCCAAGCAAGTCAATTCGAGTAATATTGTAATTCATGAGGTTCGTGAACATGCCTCTTCGAATGAGGCTTCAAATTCAGAACTGCTTGGGAGGAGTGCGAATAATGAGGGAGGGAGACCGCATGATGGAGCTGCCGGGGCGGCTAGGTGATCCAGCTTTAGACATTGGAACAGATCCGCGCAGTGATCCACGGCTCGTAGAGGCGTTGCGCGCGTTCGGATTGCACCAACGCGGGGAACCGGCACCGGTGTCTGCATCATCCAGCCATGAGGACTGTTTGGCCTTCTTCGCCGAGATGGAGCGCCAGTATGCGATGATGTCCGATGTGCTCCACGAGGGCCTCACACCCCTCGCGGTAGAGCGCGAGCAACAAATCATCGCCGGGCCAGATGGAAATGAGATACAGTTATTTATTCATCGTCCCAAAAATCGATCCGGGACGTTGCCGTGTATCCTGCACTTCCATGGCGGCGGCATGGTTTTTTTGAAAGCCGCAAATGTGAATTACGCCCGCTGGCGGGATGAGCTTGCGGTTCGCGGTGCTATAGTCATTGGCGTCGAGTTCAGAAATGGCGCAGGCGAATTGGGAAACCACCCATTTCCTGCAGGATTGAACGACTGCGCGACTGCCCTTCGCTGGGCCTATCAAAATCGGCAAAAGCTACAGATCTCGAACATCATCACGTCCGGTGAATCTGGCGGCGGAAACCTCTCCATCGCAGTTGCGATCAAAGCAAAATCAGAAGGGTGGAGTGAGGAGATATCCGGTGTCTTCGCGATGTGTCCTTATATCTCCGGACAATACGCGAACCCGCCTGGCGATCTTCCGTCCATGATCGAGAATGACGGTTATACGGTCCAGCTTTCCATGATGGGCGCGCTCGCAAAGACCTATGATCCGCAACGCGAGAATCTGACCAACCCTATAGCTTGGCCGTTTGCGAGTTCTGAAGCGGACCTGAAAGGGTTGCCGCCGCATTTCATTTCGGTGAATGAGCTCGATCCACTGCGCGACGAAGGGATCGGTTTTCATCGACGATTACTGAAAGCCGACGTCAGCTCGGTTTGCCACACCGTACTCGGAACTTGCCACGGCGGCGACTGCATTTCGCCGAACGTCATTCCAGATGTGTACCAGGCAACTCTCAGAAACATTACCGGATTTGCGCGCGCCTGCGCCTAATGA
The DNA here is from genome assembly GCA_024742355.1 of Hyphomonadaceae bacterium. GTDB lineage: Bacteria > Pseudomonadota > Alphaproteobacteria > Caulobacterales > Hyphomonadaceae > Henriciella. The sequence continues at coordinate 334,337 of JANSYM010000004.1, forward strand.
CCCAAATTCTATCCGGTGCTCAACGCACTAAAGCTGCAGTGAAAAGAAACGACTAAATGCTAAACCTATCCATTCCCGACCACGTCGCCCCGATCCGTCAAAAAGTTCTCGATTTCGTCGAGCAGGAGGTCTACCCGGTCGAAGATCAATTGCTCGATGGGCATGCCGGCACCTGGGACAAGGAGATCGTCAGCCGGCTTATGCAGACAGCGAAAGACAATGGGCTGTGGGCATTAGGGCATCCGGAGGAAATTGGCGGCGGCGGCATGCCGTTCATGGACTATGTTTTTGTGAATGAAGTGATTGGGCGGTCCGAGATTGCGCCCTTGGCTCTTGGGACGCACTCGCTCCAAGATTCAATCATGTTGCATCGCTATGCCAGCGCGGAATGGCGCGAGAACTACCTTACACCTCTGGTCAGCGGCGAGGTTTTTCCCAGTTTTGGTATGACCGAGCCGGAAGTTGCGAGTTCTGACCCGAGGCAGCTGCAAACCAGAGCAGAACTCGTCGGTGATGAATGGGTGATCAATGGCCGAAAATGGTTTTCGACGCATGCGGGCGAGGCTGCTTACACGACCGCAATGGTGCGTACCGAAGATAATGACACGCCGGACCATTCCGCATTTTCAATGATCCTGGTTCCGACCGACACGCCGGGATACAATATCGTTAGAGATGTGAAGGTCATGGGTAAACATGATGCCCATTATGAAGTCGCGTATGACGATGTTCGCGTACCCGCGAGCAATTTGCTTGGCCCAAGAGGACAGGGATTTAAGATTGCCCAAGATCGCCTCGGTCCAGGCAGGATCTTTCACTGCATGCGATGGCTGGGGCAGGCTCAAAGAGCATTTGACCTGATGTGTCAGCGCGCCAATTCGCGGGTCGCATTTGGTAGCGCGCTCGGCGAGCACCAGCAGATTCAAAAGTTCATTTTTGATACCGCAACCGAGATCCAGTCTTCGCGTTTGTTGACTTTGCACGCCGCGCAAAAAATCGATCAAGGTGATGAGGCGCGGATCGAGATCGGATTGATCAAGGTCTATGGCGCGAAAATGCTGCACAATGCAATTGATCGTGCGATCCAGGTGCACGGCGCCATGGGCGTGACGGAAGATACACCGCTGGAGCTTATGTATCGGCACGCCAGAGCCGCACGGATCTATGATGGTCCAGACGAAGTTCACGTGATGAATTCAGCGCGCCGGATTCTGCGGACCTATTCAAATGGTGGAACATTTGACTTCGGCCTGCGCTGATAGACGAAAAGGGACGTCCAACTGAATGGTAGGATCGGGAGCAAGGTATGGATCTCAAAGAAACGCGCTACACCGTCGACGACACGATTGCGACGATCACGCTGGCTCGCCCGCACAGGCGCAACGCTTGGACCGGCGTGATGCACACAGAATATCGCCACTGTTTGTCTTTGGCGGAACAAGACCCCAGTGTCAGAACAATTGTCGTCACAGGAGCGCCTGAGGGCAAAGCTTTTTGCGTTGGCGCGGACCTGAGTGGCCTAGAGGTGATTGCCGATAGCGGTGAGTATAGTGCTGGGATTGAAGAGGATATCTCCAAGCCGGGTTATGGCACCGATGCCGCGTTTGATGCGACGTTTGCTTATCATTTCGGCTTGTCGAAACCGGTCATCGCGGCGGTGAATGGCGCTGCTGCCGGGATCGGCCTGGTCCTGGCCGCGTTCTGCGACCTCAGGTTTGTTGTGCCCGGGGCAAAATTCACAACCGCGCATGGCCGGTTCAATTTTCCTGCAGAGTACGGGCTCTCATGGGTATTGCCGCGGCTCGTCGGCACGACGTTCACGAATGATGTGATGTTGTCCAGCCGTGTATTCACGAGTGACGAGGCCCACCAACAAGGATTCTCAAATCAACTGGTCCCGGCAGATGCGCTCATGCAAGCGGTCAATGACTATGCGCGTATGCTCGCCAGAACCGTGTCGCCAGGGGCATTGCGAGAAACCAAGCGCCAAATCTACATGGATTGGCACCGTAGTGTTGCGAGCGCGGTCATGGATAGCGAGCGTCTATTGGTCGAGATGTCGCGTCACCCGGACAATAAGGAGGGCGTGTCAGCGTGGATGGAGAAGCGCGACCCACAATGGACCGGCGCTTGATGCGCGACAGAGAAAAATGATCATGAACAAATCCGTATCGAATAGTCAGGGCGTCATATGATGATGGTTGAAACAGCAGAGGGTTTCGATATTGAACGTGTGGAGCGCTGGATTGCTAAACACGTCCCGCAGCTCGTCCTGCCATTGCAATGGAAACGTCTGGCAGGCGGGCATTCAAACCTGACCTACCATTTGCAGAGCGCGAACGGTGAGCAAGTGGTCATCCGCCGTCCACCAATGGGAAAGCTGCTGCCCAAGGCGCACGATATGTCGCGCGAATGGGCGCTTATCTCAGCGCTTGGCGAATCCAATGTTCCCGTCCCAAAGGCGCTCGCTTTCTGTGACGATTTAGACATTATCGGCGTACACTTTTACGTCATGGAGTTCGTTGAAGGGCGGCCGCTCTATTCCATATCGGACACCGAAGAATGGATCCCAGCGGACCGGCGCGAGGCATTGGCCTATTCTTTCATTGATACTTTGGCGGAGTTGCATTCGCTGGATCCCGGTAAAATCGGACTGGGTGGACTTGGAAAGAAAACCGAATACATCGCGCGCCAGGTGAGGACTTGGTATCGGTCGTGGACCGCGAGCGCCGAGCCCGCGCAATTTGACGATCCGCGCGCGCATGATTTGCAAGCCTATTTTATGGCGAACATTCCAGAACAAGGAGATGCGCGGATCGTGCATGGGGACTTTGGGTTGCACAATTGCCTGATCGGCGCGGAGCAGTCCGTGGTCGCTGTCCTGGACTGGGAAATCTCGACTTTGGGTGATCCGCTCGCTGACTTGGCTTATGCGCTTAATCCATGGCCCGCCGTGGACGAACCGGTTGTGATTGTCGACGATGCGGCCACTCGTGCAGTAGGGATGCCGAACAGACGAACGTTAGCGGCTCGCTATGCCACGCGCACGGGGCGCGATTTGAGCAATTTAAACTATTATGTCGGTTTCAACTTCTGGAAATCTGCGGCGATCATGCACGGCGTTTATGCGCGCTACGTTGCAGGACAGAAGAGCGCGGATGACCAGGATCTCGATGCGTGGCGAACTCGGATCGAAAATTGTTTGACCGCAGCGGCTCATGCGGTGGACGCGCATCGCAATAATTCTTGAAGCCAGAACGACGAGGCGGAGGAACCTATGCGCGCGGCGGTTTTTGACAAGGTTGGATCACCCTTATCGATTGAGGCCGTGGCTGAACCAGCGTGCGGTCCGAATGAGCTCATCCTGGCCGTGCGACAGTGCGGCATTTGCGGAACTGACTTGCACGCCAGCCAGGGCGGGCTGATGGAGCCGCCACCGGGAACGATTTTTGGCCACGAGTTCAGTGGTGAGGTTGTCGACATTGGCAGTGATTTGAAGGCGGACTGGCAAATCGGCGATGCAGCTGTGTCGCTTCCAATGATTGGTTGTGGCACTTGCAATTATTGCCTGTCTGGAAATCCCTTTTTCTGTTTGTCGGTTCAAAAAACGGGCGTGGGTCAAGGCGTGCAGGGCGCGTACGCTGAATTCGTGCGCGTCGGGGCGCGTGAAACGGTCCGAATTCCGCGTGGCGTGGATTGGGAGTTCGGCGCCCTCGTTGAGCCGCTCGCCGTCGCCTTGCACGGGCTCAACATGTCGCGTTTCGCGCCAGGCGATGATGTTTTGATCGTCGGCGCGGGACCTGTCGGCATCGCTCTGATTCAGTGGTTGAGACTATCTGGTGCGCGTAACATTGTGGTGACGGAACTGTCGAAACAGCGCGCCCAAATGGCTGAGCGATTTGGCGCGAGTCTACTGCTGGATGGCAGCTTACACCCAAAGGAGATCGCGCGCAGAGTTCTTGCTGAAACGGGCGGCGCGCCTGCCTGCATATTTGAATGTGTCGGAGCTCCCGGGGTGATCGATAGCTGTTTCGCCATGGCGCCACCACATTCGGAAATAGTGTCTCTCGGGGTCTGTGACCGCAAAGACCATTTCAGGCCATTTCTGGGTACGATGAAAGAGATCACGCTGAAATTCGCCGTTGCGTATTTGCGGAGTGATTTCGAGCATACGCTGCACATGCTGGAGACGGGCGCGTTGAACCCGGCGCCGATGATAACGCAACGCGTTAAGTTCGATCAGTTGAGCGCCGCATTCGAGAGCCTGAAAACATCCAAACAAGATTGCAAGGTTTTGCTTTGCCCTGGTTGCTAAGTGCCGCGACACATATTACATAAAACGATACAGACAAAGAAAACAGTAATATCAATTCCTAAGTTGGATTTCGAAAGGGCAGGCAGTGATTGCGCGCGAGTATATTAGTCCAGAAGAGTTCAAACGATTTACGAAAACCAGCGATCTGAAAGCGATAGGGATCGTTGCCGGGAACTGGTTGATCGTCGCCGTTGCATTTGCGCTCGCTTATTTTTGGACCAACCCCGTCACGATCATCATCGCCATGATATTGATCGCTGGTCGACAGCACGGCATTGGCGGGCTGATGCATGAATGCGGGCACAATACGATGTTTGCGAGCAGAGCAACCAACCGGTTTGTAGGGCAGTGGTTGGCAGCAAAACCCGTATATGAAGAACTTGGAGGGTACGCGCGCGGCCACGGAGAACATCATCGCCTCGCAGGGACGGTGACCGATCCCGATCGCGGCAATTTCGAGGCTTATCCAGTCAAAAAGGAGAGCTTTCGACGAAAGATGTTTCGAGACCTAAGCGGTCAAACCGGGTTTCGTCGGCACAAGGAAATTTGGAAAGCAACGTTGCGGATATTCAGCAAAGATGCGGAAACGCGGAAGGCGGCACACCCGTATATCAGCATGTGGCTCACCCAGATCGCGATGATCCTGATTCTACATGTCACGCTGCACGCCTGGCTCTATCTGCTATGGATCGGCGCCAATCTGACAGTATACATGGCATTTATTCGCATTCGCCAAGTCGCGGAACACGCGGCGGTGCCTGACGCATTGAGCACGGATGTTCGCGAAAATACGCGAACCACATATGGCAACCTTTTGGAACGACTGACCATAGCCCCGAACTATGTCAATTTCCATGTTGAGCACCATCTCCTCGCGAATGTACCCTGCTACCATCTGAAAGAACTGCACGAGACGCTGAAAGCGCGCGGCGCTTATGAAGAAGTGCGGATATTTCGAAATTACCTGGAGGTTGTTCAGCACGTTACCGAGGAGCAGGGCGCACCGCAGGCTATGCCGCCTTTGACTGCGAGCTAGCGCGCAAAGGCGGACTTTAAAGTGGCAAAATATGCAATCACCGGAGGGGCGTCAGGCATTGGCGCTGAACTCTGCACACAACTTAAAACAGATGGTCATGACGTTTTGTCGATCGACCTTCACCGCGCAGATGCAATCGCAGATTTGGCCACCCCAGCTGGACGGATCAAGGCCGTGCGGGCGATCATGGATTGGGCTCCGGACGGTCTTGATGGCTTTGTTCCGTGCGCCGGTCTTCCGTTGCACTTCCGTCCACTCTCTACAATCGTCGCGGTCAATTTCTTTGGCACGACTGAAATGGTGTTGGGGCTTCAAGACCTGATCGGACGCAAGCGAGGTACGGTTCTTTTGGTCGCGTCAAATTCTGCGAGAATGATCGTCTCGGATGATCCTATGATCAAAGTTTGCCTGAACGAGGACGAGCCGCGCGCACTGGACCACGCTGATGCCCAAGACGCGCACACCGCGTATGCCGGGTCAAAGCGCGCCTTGGTGCTTTGGATGCGCCGGAATATTGAGGCGCTCGCGCGCAAAGGCGTCCGAATGAATGCCATCGCGCCAGGCGTGACGCTCACACCAATGACAGAGGCGGCTTACCAGGATCCGGAAATGGGCGAAACATATCGGAGTTTCGCATCAGTATCGCCGTGGCACGGCCGAGAGGTGAGCGCTGAAGAAGTTGCGAATCTCATGCGCTTCATGATGTCTCGTGCAAGCGAGAGTCTCTGCGGGTCCGTGGTATTTATAGATGGTGGTGCCGACGCCAAACTCCATCCGGATTTGGTTTGACCGCGCGGGGTAATTGGTGTGCTGAGTGCCTTCAGTTAGTGTTGAATCTTTCTTCTGAAAATTTCCCATATTGGGGAATTATCGAATGTCCCGATCGACGTTGATCGCGTCCGTCGCTAATTAAACAGCTCTGCCATCGACACTTTCAGCGCCTTCGCGATCCGCGCAATCACCGTCAATGTCGGATTGCGTACCGCACGTTCCACCGCAGAGATGTAAGTCCGGTGCAGCCCGGCCCGGTCGGCCAACTCTTCTTGCGACCAGCCTCTGGCCGGTGCTGTCAGTCTAATGAGAACCCGACTCCAGCATCCAGTGGACTAGGATGAGTTAGGCAACTCGCGCAATCAATTGTTCCAGGAGGCCTTCTTGCGATAGATCGTCGATGGATTGATCTGCAACTGCTTTGCCGCGGCGACGATGTTGCCACGGCAGAGCGCGATAGCGCGTTCGATGGCTTTCTTTTCGGTCATCCAGAGTGGTTCCAGGCCGTAATCGGGCTCAGAGACCTCGGCGGTAAACACGTTTGTTGAGGCCGTTGGTTCGGATGGAGTCGGCGATGATTGTGGTGACGCTGTCGACACTGGCATATCGCTGCCCCCGATCTCTCCGCCATCCTTCAGCACGGCAATCTGCCGAATGAGGTTCTCTAGCTCCCGGACATTGCCAGGCCAGGAATGAGAGATGAGCCATTCTTCGGCATCGCGGGCGAAACCGCTGAATGTTTTCCCTTCTTCGCTGGCGTATCGCGCCAGGAAGCTCTCTGCCAGGAGCAGGATATCGGCGCTGCGTTCACGTAGGGCCGGGAGCGCGACGGGGATAACATGCAGCCTGTAATAGAGGTCTTCGCGCAGGGTGCCGTCGCGCACGGCTTGCAACGGATCGCGATTGGTGGCGGCGACGATGCGAATGTTTGATTTGCGAACCTTGCTATCACCAACCCGTTGATATTCACCGAGTTGCAAGAACCGGAGCAGCTTCGGCTGAAGCTCGATTGGCATCTCACCAAGTTCGTCGAGAAAGAGCGTTCCGCTTTCTGCCATTTCCGCTGCACCGGCGCGGTCGGCTGTAGCGCCGGTGAAAGCACCTTTCACGTGACCAAAAAGCTCACTCTCGATCAGATCGCGTGGGATCGCGCCGCAATTGATGGCGACAAACTTAGCTTTGCGGCGCGGGCTGAGATCATGCACTGCGCGCGCGATCAGTTCCTTACCCGTGCCGGTTTCCCCAGTGATGAACACGCTGGCCTTTGACGGCGCGGCGGCTTCGATGGATTTGAATACACCCTGCATAACCAGAGATTTGCCGATAATCCCGCAAAAGTCGGACCGGTCGATCTCAGATTCGTATGTCTCCACCACCTTTTTTAATTGAAAGTTCTCGACCGCGTTTTGCGCGGTGACGCGCAGGCGATCCTTGGTGGTTGGTTTGACGACGAAATCTACGGCGCCGCGGCGCATCGCGTCTACGGCCACGGACATGGAACCATTCGCCGTGATGACGATGACCGGCGCTGAATTAGTAAGTCGCGTTGGGCGCGTATTTGCCGCGATTGTTCTAGCACGACAGCTCGACGCAACTGCGTTCGGTGTGGCTGCGATTGCGCTCACAGTTTTCGAGATCACACGCGTGTTTACAGAAAACGGGATCGGGGCAGCAGTAATCCGTGCGACTTCTCGCGGCTTTGATCGCGTGGCCAATACGGCACACAGACTGATGTGGATCGTCTGCCTGGGCTTGTTTGTGGTGCAAGTCGGGGCCGGCGTCGTGGTGGAAACTTTGCTGCCAGGTCGCGACGCGGGGCTAATGGTTGCGTCGCTTGGACTTGTGTTCCTGATGATGCCGTGCGGCGTCATGCATGCCTATTGCCTGCAACGTGATGAGCGAATGAAGGCGCTCGCTGCAATCATGACCGCGCAAGTTGCGGCGGACCATGTACTGACAGCAGCATTGGCGATCGCAGGGTTTGGCGCCTGGGCTATCGTCCTGCCAAAAATTTTGACAACGCCAATCTGGTTGATCGGTATGCTGCGTACCCGAGCGTGGACACGGAATCGCGCCGGCGGGTATTCCGATACGACCAGTATACTCAAATTTTCACTTCCTGTTCTCGGCTCCGAACTGATGCGGGCGTGCCGCGATCAACTCGACAAGGTGATCATCTCTTTGACGCTCGGCGTTGAGGCTCTGGGGTTGTACTATTTTGCCTTCAATGCCGGTTTAGGCGTGTCGACGGCGCTCAACCGGGCTTTCAGCAACGCGGTGTACCCGCATCTTTGCGCAGCGCGAGATCAGGTTGGTGCGTTTCGTAAGTCCATCCTGCATCTCGGTCTGCCTTTTGGTGCGATGTACTGCATGCAGGCGGCGCTCGCGCTGATTTACGTGCCGATTGTGTTCGGGCCAACGTGGGCTTCGGCCGCGCCGCTGGTCGCAATTCTCTGCCTGGGCGGTCCCGCGCGTTTGTTCATCGACACCGTCCGGATGAAGGCGCGGGCGCGGGGTCAATCCGGCCAGGATTTTCAAATCTCGTTTGGTCTCTCGACGTTCGTTCTCATCCCGTTTGCTCTGTTTGCGTCGCATGGCCTTTTCATCGTGTCCGCTCTGTCCGTTGCTGCGGCCTCCATCTTCGCCCTGATAGCCACAGTTATCGCTCTCAGTGAGCGACAGTTGAGCCCATCGACCAATCTTGGAGTGAACCCATGATCCGAAATCCTGATGTCACCGTGATCATGCCGGCTTACAAAGCGATGGACACGATCGCAGCGTCGATCCGCAGCGTGCAATCACAAACACTTCAGAACTGGGAACTCATCATCGTGGATGATGGTTCTCCGGATGAAACCGCGCAGATGGCGATAGCTGCAGCGGGAAATGATTTGCGAATATCGGTTATCCAGCGCTGCAATCGTGGTCCGTCTTTAGCGCGTAATCACGGTGCCGGATTGGCCCGTGCAGACGTGCTGGCTTTTCTGGACGCCGATGATTTATGGGCACCGCAACGCCTTGAGGGAATGCTCCTTTCGCTGGCCGAGAAGCCTCAAGCCGGGGTGGTATTCAGCCGAACCCGATTTCTCGACGCCGTCACTCTGCAACAGGGGACGCTCACGCCGCACAGAGCAGTACTGAGCGCCGCAGATTTATTTGCCGAGAACGCGGTATGCAGCACGTCGAACATTGTCTGCCGTAAGGCTCTGTTTGAGGAGACCGGCGGGTTCAATCCTGACCTTGCTTTTGCGGAAGACCAAGATTGGCTCCTCCGCGTAGCGCTCGGGACTGACTGGAAGATCATGGGACTAGATGAAGAGTGGTTCTTTTATCGCTCATCTGATGCCAGTCAGTCCGCGGACCTGGAAAGAATGCGTCTTGGCTGGTTGCGAATGGTCGATGCCGCTCATAGTGCGTTTCCGGCGAGAGCGCCGAGAGCCGCGCGCCTGGCATATGGCCCTCTCCATCGACAGCTCGCGCGCCGCGCGTTGCGTATGGCGCGCCCGGCAGAAGCGCTGCGTTATTTGGGCCTGGCAGTTCGATACAATCCCGGCCTTTTGCTGCGGCAGCCAAGACGCACGGCGCTGACAGTTCTTGGCACTCTGATTTCTTTCCTACCTCATCGCAAATTTAAGGAGCTTGTCGCAAAATGAGCACACCAACCGTTTCGGTCGTAATGCCCGTCTACAATACCGAGAAATACGTCCAGTCAGCTGTTGAATCTATATTGGCGCAGACATTCGCTGACTTTGAGCTGCTGATCATCGACGATTCGGGTACCGATGACTCTATCGAGCTGTGCCGCCGCTATGATGATCCGCGCATCCGGATCATTTCGCAATCCAACCGTGGTCTCGCAGGCGCGCGAAACACCGGTATTCGAAACGCGCGAGGGCAATACATTGGTCTCCTCGACTCCGATGATCTTTGGGAGATCGACAAACTCGAACAGCACATCGCTCACTTACGACGTTCTCCAGATGTCGGCGTCAGTTATGCCGCGTCGCGAATGATTGATGATGACGGGCGGTTTCTTCGCACGGTTCAGCGCCCAAGACTCCGCAACGTCAAACCGCGGGACATTTTTCTTCGCAATCCGGTTGGCAATGGCTCAGCTCCGATTGTTCGAAAAGCGGTGTTCAACGATATCAGCTTCCTTAACGGTGATCGCGAGGAGCTCGACTATTTCGACGAGTCTTTCCGTCAGTCTGAAGACATCGAGTGCTGGTGCCGGATCGCTCTGACGACGCGCTGGCGGTTTGAGGGGATCAAAGGGACATTCACGCGGTATCGAGTTAATGGCGACGGCCTGTCCGCCAATGTTGTCAAACAATTTGCGACGTGGTCGCGGGTGCGCGATCGCGTACGCCGTCTCGATCGCGCTTTTGCGAAGAAATGGTCGCCACATGCCGAAGCTTATCAATTGCGTTATTTGGCGCGGCGCTGCGTTCGAATGGGAGAAGGCGCGATGGCCTGGTCATTGATGAAGGATGCATTGTCTTTGTGCCCACGCATCATCGTCGAAGAACCGGCGAAGACGATGACAAGCCTGATCGCAGCCTCCGTATTAAGATTCCTGCCGACAGCTCTGAACCGCCCATTGCAGGCATTGATTTGAGGACTGTCGAATGAAAACGCCAAACCGGATCATCCATATTCTCGATGACCTTGCTATGGGCGGGGTCACACGCGCGTTGAAGAATTTTGAGCATCCTGATTTGGCTAAGATCGCAGCCCACGGCGTTGTCGATATTAGAGATGGCGTCATTCGGGCAACGACGCCTCAGGATGTTGCGGTCATCCACTTCACCGCAAACTGGAAGAAACTTGGATGGTTGCTCGACTTGCGCCTTCGTGGTGGATTCTCGCGTATCATCCTGATCGAACACTCTTACACGCAGGGTTACGAAGTAAGCGAAGTGCGCCCCAAAAGGCGGTTTAGGCAGATGCTGAGGTTTGCCTATGGATTGGTCGACACGGTGGTTGCTGTTTCTGAGGCGCAACGCGCTTGGATTTTGCAACACAGGCTTGCGCGACCCGCAAAAGTGGTGGCCATTCCACAATCGCGTTGCTGCAGCGAGTTGTTGGAGCTTAAGCCCCGCTTACGTGATCGCGGGCCGCTCAAGATCGGGGCGTTTGGGCGTTTTCATAAGCAGAAAGGGTTCGACCTCCTCATAGAAGCAATGGCGCACATTCCGCCTGAGGTCGCAGAGGTAAAGCTCGCGGGTTCAGGGCCAGACGAAGCTCAATTACGAAATTTAGCAGCCGGTCTTCCAAATGTAGAAATCATGGAGGCGTTCTCGTCGCCCAGCGCGTTTCTCAATAAAGTTGATATCGTGGCAATTCCCTCACGTTGGGAAGCATTCGGATTGGTGGGGACAGAAGCGCGTGCGTCGGGGCGGCCCATTGTCGCCGCCGAAGTCGATGGATTGAGCGACCAGCTCGACGAAAATGGGTTCGCCCATGCGCCTGGCGACGTACAAAGCATCGTTTCGGCCATTCGGCGGGCGGCGAACGCAAAAGACCTCAACCAACGCGGGCGTAACGCTCAAAAAGGTGTCGCTAAAGAGTTCAATGAGATGATCGAGCGGTGGTCCGTCTTTCTGCGGCAGCGTGGTCTTTAAGCGGACTCAATTTTTGGGCGGCAGCCAACTTTCGAGATCTAATCCGGTGAGTTGCGACAAGTCTTGAATGTCAGCTTCGAATGAATTCAACAGGTCGCGCTTGAGTGTTGGAGCAACTGGGGCGATCCGCGACCTATTCATAGACCGGATCGAGCTCATCAGTGTCCGTCGGACGGTCGCAGGCATGGCCGCTCGCAGCGCGCTTTTGAGTTTAGACGGATGCCGTATGAAACGTTCAACACGCCCTGATGCAGGAACAGAGCGCAATCGTGACGTGTCGTTAACTCGCGGCTCAAAGTCCGGTGCAGGCACCACGGGCAGGTCCAAGAACTCCAACACGCGCACCCAAGTGCGTTCTGGGTCGGACGACAGGTCTTCATATTTCAGTGCCAGAAGCTGCGTGTTTGGGAAGACCTGCTGATAAGCACGCCATTGGTCCGCATATCGGCTCGCCTGGTTGTAATGAAACCCCCACCACCAGCCCGCTTCAATGCGGCTTGGTTCTCGCGAAAGGGCTTGTTGGAGCGTGTCGCAAGGCTCGTATCCATCGCGTCGATTATGGCGAAACTGACTCTCTATGCGATCGACTGGTGCACGAAACAAAGCAATAATCTTGGCCGAGGGATTGAATGTCTTCAGCTTTTCCGCGGTATCAGTGAAATAGAGATAAGACGGCGATGCGTCGCCGCAAATCTGGCCAGAGCCAGCCCCGGCGTAAAGGGCCTGGTAGGCGTCAAATGTCAGCGCGAATTGACTACGGTAATTCACATCCATCTCGTTGCCGACGGAGAAATTTTGCCGCTCAGAAAGCGCAAAGAAATTGGGTTCTTTGATCTGCGGAAGGAAGACATCGGGATGTGTTTGTAACCACGAATAGAGCGCGGTTGTTCCAGACTTTGCCGCTCCGATAATGAAGAAACTGGGTGAGGGCATTATTTTATCTCCGCGTTCGTCTGAAGCGATTGCAATTCGCGCGCGGCGATCCCCATGACAATCAATCCCGGCCACAATAGGTATGCGAGGATCTCCAGATTCTCGCCTATGGAGTAGAAGGTCATGAGGAGCACCATTCCGAACGCAATTCGGGCGGCGCGGGAGCGGGTCATCGCCAGCAGCGCAAATTCGATCAGGCTCCAGACCAGCGGCACGGCGAGCGCGATCGCGCCAACCGCGCCTTTGACAAACAACAAGCCATACCAGGTATGATGACTGCCAATCGGCATGAACTCTACCGCATGCGGGCCGCGTTCGACTACGCCGTGTCCCCAGATTGGTGCTTCATTCCGCCAGCGGTCCAGCGCAATCTCGCCGAGTATTTCCCGCACTCGGGTGGAATCTGCGCGCATAGACTTGATCGAATTTAGCGAGCCATCGATCCAGTCGATGATGGTTTGCGCGACGGGCGTTAAGGTCAGCAGGCCAATCGTCGCAAGAAACCACATAGTCGGCCGTTTTGCTTCACCGGCGGCAATCACGATGGGCCAGATAAACAGCGCGGCAGCAATGGCCAAACGCGACTTTGAAGTCAAAATCATTGCCAGAGCCGAGACGATCCCCAGCCATTTCCAGGCTTTCCTTTTGTCCGATAATGCGAAGATCAGGTACATGTTCCCGATCATTCCTGCAGCCGGCGACCAGGGCGTGAAATAGCGCAAGCGTGTTGTGCCATCCATCGGTTCGAAAGAGTAGAGCTGGACCGCAAAGAACTCCGGCCCCGGCCCACCGACCAGCCTGAGCGGTGAGACGAATAGAACTTCCGGGAGGCCGATCATGGGAGCGATGAGAAAGGCTGGTGTGAGCAGCAAGGTGCCTAGTGCGACCCAGCCCGAGGCGCGGATCAACGTCTCCAGCCGGATGTGTAGGCACGCGCCAGCGAGCGGAAACAGTGCGAGCAACGCCCAGCCCTTGGCCCAACCAATATTCGATTTGATGGTCTGGCCCAATCCGAGGTCTTGATTGATGTGACCCATTTCAAGTGCCACCAACATGACCAGCATGCCGACAATCCAGACCCAGACACTGCTCGGAATCGCCGGAACGGACCGCGTTTGCACCGCGCTTCCGGACAGGTAAGACCGGCCAAATAACAGGCCCGCCAGCGCAACGCCGAGGACCGGACCCAGCACATACAGACCCCCGACCAGATAAACGAACCAGGTCGCAGCCAGCGCGAGGCCGATTATATGGTCTTCAGGAGCGCGCGAATAATTGACAGTCTGATCCATAACAGAGCCAATCCGATTGCGTAGAAGAGCATCCCGGCAACGGTGCCGAGCGCGATGAATTTCTTGGACGGGGATGCCGGAGACTCGGGTAAAGCTGGGCTCTCAACCGTCTGGGTGAGCGGGTAGGAGGCGAACACGTCTGTGCGATTGGTGTCGATGCGGGCGAGCGCGGATGCGAAAACAGTTTCCGCCACTTGGTGGTCGCGCATCAGCCCGTCCAACTCGGTGGCCGGGACTGCCAACTGGTCCACTCTTGCCTGAGTGCTTTGTAGTTGCACACGCGTCGCGTCTCGTCGCTTCTTCAGTCCGGCTAGATTGACCGCGGCCTCGACCAAGCCTGCAATTAGGTCTGAGCGTTCTCCGGTTGACGCATAATAGCCGCGATCCAGTGTCGAAAATGATTCTAATCCGATCAACATACGACCCCTGGCATTCAAGCCGCTGGCGAGGCCCGACATTACTTTGTCCGATGTCTGCACCTCGGGGTGATTGGGGCCGTACATGTCTTCAAGTTCTGAGCGTGCCGCCATCGCATTCGCTTGCGACTCAAGAATGGTTTGAAAGGTCTCATCTGAGAGCAAGGCGAGAATGTCGACGGCTTGGTCAGCAGAAACACCGAGTATGCCCGACAAACGCCTCACTTCGCTTTGTGCGACTTCCAGTTCGGCCTGCGCGCGCTCCAGCTCAATCCGCAGCGTTTCTGTTTGACCGACAAGGTCTCGAAATTGTTCGACGGAGATCAGATTATACTTGCTCTGAAACGCGATGATCTTCGATTGCGTATCGCGTACCGCAGTTTCGAACCCCGTGAGCGTGTCGCGATAGGCCATTTCGCGCAAAGTTTGTTCTTCGTTGCGCAAGGCAGCGAGCTCGCCTTCAAACGCGGTCAACCAGGCATCCGCTAATCGTTTGGCCGCATCCGGCGAACCCGCTGTAACCGAGGCATACATGAGCTTGGTCTGGTTCGCGAGTTTTATGCGTGGCGCGGCGATTTCATCCATAGGCTGACCCACGATTTCTGCGACCTTGCCGCGCAACCGATAGGATTGCAGCAGTTTCTTGTAATTTTCAGTCGGACTAAGACTGTGACTGCCAAAGGGCGAGCTTGTATTGCTGGTCGCTTGGCCGAGCGAGTCGAGATTCACTGATGCGCCAGATCCCGCACCGGGCAGGATGAGCGTGAAGCCGGAACTATAGGATTTTGGCGTTAGGACCAGGAACGCCGCGGCCAGAATGGCGATCGCGATCCAGCCAGACATCAGGACGATGCCGTAACGCAGGAAACGCCCTTGCGCGGGGCCACCCTTTAAGAAAGACCACGCGCGCGTCATCGAACAACACCTCCGAGCACAGCGGCGTTGAGGACGGGTGCCGCCGCTTCACTCACCATGGCGATGACATCGCGAACATTGGTGACGTGTGAGTCGTAACAGGCGATCGCATCATTCGGCAGCAAAACGGGATTGAAATCATCGCGATCCGCGCGCCGCACCAATTCTTCGATCGAACGGGCAACCACCTCGCTTTCACCGGTCACGGGGTTGCGTGAAATCAGGACCCCCCAACGACGCGCATTGGTGGCCTGGATGCCGCCAACGCAATTGGCCGAGACGAGGCCCTGTAAAAAGCGCGTGCCGTAGGGGAGCTGCGTTGCATAATTGCCGATCGCGGAATTCGCATTTGAGAGCGCAGGACGCGTGAGGTTTGACATGAAAACACGCACGCCCGGTGGTGTAATTCGCGAGGGCCGAGCCAACGCCAACTGAAAACACCCTCTCGACGGGACATGGATTCGGTCACCCGCCACCAGGAGGGGATCCTCGATCGGTCCTCCATCCAGAGCACCGGTCATGTCGAACATGCGGCGGCGCCCGTGTCTGATCAACACGACGTTACGAATGTCAGCGTCTGGCCTGACACCAGCGGCGGCGGAGAGGGCAGCGCTCAAACGCCGCTGGAAGGAAAAATCACCGGCAGCATCAAGCCTGATTTCCGGATCATTCTCGGCAGTTTTCTCATTCAATAAAACGTCGCCCGACTGGAACACCGCACCAGAAACAGAGACTTGAATTGGTGCCCAATGTAGGACGCTTATTGAAACCTGGACGAAACCAGAGCGGAAATATTCACCGCCGACTAATAGCCGGGCGACTGAATCTTCTAGTTGCGCTTTGGTCTTCCCGGCCGCGGGGATATCCCCAACGTATGGCAGGCGCAGAAAGCCAGTGGGCGCGATGACGAAATCACCCTCGAAACCGTCTCCGCGAACGATTGACAATCGAACGAGGTCGCCTGGGGACAGAAGCGGTGGCTCTTCGAATGTTGTCCCAAGCCCGAAATCGAATGCAGTGCTGGCGAGCGCCAGATCCACATCCCGGCAACGCCCGAGATTTTGCGATGAAGCGGCGTCGAAAGACCGATTTTCAGCAGAGTCCGACATGGACTGGCGCTGGGCCTGATAAGGAGACGCGTCGACGCTTATGAGGTTTCGCGGGCGTTCAAAGGAATTCGAGCAAGCAGCCAGGATGCAGAAGACAGCAAGGGCCACCAAACGAATGAAGGTCTGGAGCAGAGTGGTCATCTCAAACCTCCTCTGCCGCCAAGGATTGAAGCACAGCGATTGCCCAGGGGCACTCGGTGCGCACGACCTTGATGATCGAGTTTTCCTGAATGAGCGTTTTGACCCGGATCATATCGCTCGACACTGAGCCAGCGCGGTTCATCGCCCGGTGAAACCGGGTCAAGACATTGTCGTTTTCAATCGCAATACAAAGGGTCGCCATGAAAGCCTCCTGCTTGGGCCTTCAGCGTTGCAAGATGCGGCGACAGGAATAAAATATATGCAAAACAATGCATTAAAGAGCATTCACGCTGACAGAACCGCAAATTGCAAACAGGGTTTGCAATTTGCAATTCGTAAAACACGCGATTTGCGAGTGCGTCACTCATCCGCTTTGACAGAGAAAGCAGACGTTCTGCTTACGGCTCCTTTTGCTCGCCTTGTAGACGATCAAAGTTGTGCGCGTGCGGCAGGATTGCCCGTTCTGCTTTTTTCCACAACGCTACTCTCGATGTAGGCGGCGCGTTTTGTCATCCAGACCCAAGAAGCGTGCGGCATTGTCGTTGAGAATGGCGGATCGTTGCGTGTCCGTAAGACTCTCTATTTGGTTCATACGATCCAGAATATTTTCCAGTGGTACGTTGTCTGTGTCGGACTGCGTGGCGGTGCTGTCAGTCTAATGTGAACCCGTCTCCAGCACCATAACTTCACTCACGTTGTGCATCAGCCGTCTGCCAGTGGTCACAGGTTGATTGCGTATCGGAAGGCTGGGCGTTGTTCGATCCTGCCTATGTACGCTTTTAGGTTCGGCATCTCATCGCTCACCGCGCCGACGCGATTGCTCATGAAGCAAGCGTGTCCGAGCATGATATCTGCTGCTGAAAAGTCACCAATCAGATAGTCCTTGCCTTCCAGGGCCGCGTCGATCGGCGCCAATGCTTTTGAGAGCAGACGTTTGGCTTGTGCAAGCGCGTTCTGATCCTGCCGATCCGGAGGCAGAAGCAGCGTGTTGACGACGATGATGTTAATCGGCGGCATCACCATCCCTTCGCAATAGTGAAACCATTGCAGGTAATCTGGATAGCTTGGCGAATTGACGGCTGGCTTCAAGCCGCCATTCTTGTGGCGTTCAAGCACGTACTCCACGATTGCCCCGGACTCGAAGATCGAAACGTCGCCATCATCCAAAACCGGCACGCGACCCAAAGGGTGTCGCGCGCGGTGGGCGTCCGACTTCAGATCTTTGGGATGAAAGTCCATGCGATTGAGCTCATAGGGCAGTTCCAGTTCTTCAAGCAGCCAGACAATTCGTCCGGCGCGAGAGTTTGGTGCGAAGTGCAGTTTCAACATGGCGAGAATTCCTCCCAGTCTCTCAAAAGATGTCTTGTCATAATCTTGTTTCTTATGTAATGGCAAGCGAAATGCCAAAACAATTGGCATGCTCAATTGGTCTCGGAGTCGCTGAAATGGTCAAACAGGTTCGTCTCATTGACTATCCAGCTGGGCGAGCGGCCCGGGACTTTTGGTCCTTTTCCGGTGACGCGCTGCCGGCTCTGGACGAAAACCAAATTAAAGTTCGAATCGATTGGGTGTCTGTTGACCCCGGCATGTCCGGATGGATCACTGACAAGCCGAGCTATATGCCGCCGGTGAAGCCGGGCGAAGTGATGCGCGCCTTTGGGGTGGGGGAGGTGGTCGAAACTCGATCCGAGCGTTTTAAAGTTGGAGATTGGGTCACCGGATTTCTCGGCCTGCAAACAGAGGCGATCTTTGCTGAAAAGGCCGTGCGGAAAATCGATGTTGGTCAGGTTCCGCCGCAGCTCTTCCTGTCTGGGCTCGGTATGACTGGGTACACCGCCTATTTCGGCATGATGGATATTGGTCAGCCGCAAGAAAGCGACACGGTTGTCGTCTCGGCAGCCTCGGGGGCGGTTGGCGGTATTGCAGCACAACTTGCGAAGCAGGCTGGGGCTCGGGTGGTCGGTATTGCTGGCGGACCGATCAAGTGTGCCTATCTGACGGACGAACTCGGTCTTGATGCAGCCATTGACTACAAAGCAGGGAGTATCGGCGCGGCCCTCGATGCAGCGGTACCAGCCGGGATCGACTTATACTTCGACAATGTCGGCGGTGAGATCCTTGATGCTGTGCTTGATCGGATGAATTATCGCGGGCGCATCGTCGTCTGTGGCAGCATCTCGCAATATGGCGACTTTGCTGCTGCCCGGGGCCCAGCGGGCTATATGCGTGTGGTCACGCACAGCCTGAAAATGCAGGGCTTTACGATGCGCGATTATATGCATCGCGTGCCAGAGGCGTTTGAAACTCTGGCGCAAGGATACGCGAGCGGAAGTTTGAAATTCCGAGAGCACGTTCTGGAAGGCCTCGAAACCTTCCCAGACGCGTACGAGATGCTCTTCGACGGCAGAAATCACGGGAAGCTCTTGATCGACATACGCGGTGATCACTGAGGCGAGCACAGATTTAATCAGGAAGATACTATGGCAACAGTCACAGAGATATGGGTCAATCGAAAGAATTACCGCGAGACCAAAATTGTCGAGGCGTCAGCACAATCGCTCGCTGACAATCAGATTCGCGTCAAACTTGAGAAATTCGGTCTGACCTCAAACAACGTCTCTTACGCCGTCAGCGGCGACATGATCGGATACTGGAAATACTATCCTGCAGAAGACCCATGGGGCAAAGTGCCGGTTTGGGGCATCGGCGAAGTCATCGAGTCGGGTTCGGACGAGATTGCTGTTGGCGAACGTCTCTACGGCTTCTTCCCAATGGCGAGTGAGATTATCCTCACGCCTGGAAACGTGAAGTCTGGCGGCTTCATGGATGTCACGCCGCACCGCGTCGAACTCCCCGCGCTGTACAATCAGTATCGCCGGACGCAAGCGGATCCTGAATTTCTCCAGCAGATGGAGGCCGAACGCTGCCTCCTATTTCCGCTGTTTGTGACCTCGTTCGTTCTGTATGATTATCTTGTCGACAATGACTATTTCGGGGCTGACCAGGTCATCATTGGGTCAGTGTCTTCGAAAACAGGTTTCGGGCTTTCGGAGCTGCTCAAGCAGGAGGGAGTGAAGCGTGTTATTGGCATGACGTCTGCCGGAAACCTGCCTTTCGTCGAATCTCTGAATTGTTGCGACCAGGCGTTCGTCTATGGAAACGAGAGCGATATCGATACGTCCCAACGAACGGCTTATGTCGATATGTCCGGCAATGCGAAACTGACCGAGACGCTGCACAATCTGCTCGGTGACAATATGGTCGAAAGTTGCATGGTTGGCGCGACCCATTGGGAAAACAGAGGGCGCGCGAAAGATCTGCCGGGCGCAAAGCCAACATTCTTCTTCGCGCCTGGGCAAATCGCCAAGCGTGATGCGGAATGGGGGCCTGGCGTCCTGTGGGACAAGGGAAGCGCCGCGGGCGCTGAGATTGCCAAGAAAATCTCAGACAAAATGAACATCGAGTCGGTCGCCGGCGCTGAAGCTGCGTCCGATATCTGGAAAGCAATGCTCGACAACCAGGTGTCGCCGAGCCGCGGCCTTCTCGTCTCAATTTAGCAAAAGAGTAAGCGCATGAAACTGTTCAAATCATCACTCATGGCGGTCGCCCTGGGATACGTTCTCGCACTCTCTGGCACCGTATCGGCTCAGGAAAATGACGACCGTGTCGTCGTTGCGGAGGCAAATTTCGAGGCTGCGGACGCGGATGGAGATGGCGCACTGGATCGAGACGAGTTCAAAGCGTTCATCAATGCAAATGCTGAAAGCAATCTCGGGCGCGCCAAGCAAATTCGTCGATTTAGAGCCTACGGACGCGCCTTTTCCCGGCTCGACGCGGACGGGAGTAAATCCGTGACCTGGGAAGAAATCCAGATCGCCCAATCGGGCGAGTAACGGCGAATGGGATTCAGGAGCGAAACATGTTGATGAAAATCTTGAAATACGGCGCGATTGGTCTGGTTCTTCTGCTGGTGATTGGCCGCCTGGTCCTGCCGCATTTGCTGACCGGTCTGGGATTGCACCCGCACTATGACGTTCCAGCCATGGACCTGTCGGGAAAACGTGCGCTGATCGTCACCACGAGTCAGGACACACTGGGTGAGAGCGGGAAGGCGACGGGCGTTTTCGCCTCGGAGATGACGGCGCCTTATTACGCGTTCGTCGACTCCGGGATGGACGTCGACATTGCCAGCATTCGAGGTGGCCAAATCCCGATTGAGCCGCAATCCTTAAAATGGCCAATCGCGTCGACTGCGGACAAACGTTATCTGAAAGACCCACTGTTCCAATCTAAAGTGACGCGTTCCTATCAGATCGATCAGGTGGACACGACAGACTACGATATAGTGTTTCTCGCCGGTGGTTGGGGGGCAGCTTACGATTTTGGCCAGTCCGCGGAGCTCGGTGAGAAAGTGGCTATCGCCTATTCGAACGATGCGGTCGTCGGAGGCGTCTGTCATGGCCCTCTGGGGTTCTTGCAAGCTTACGATGAGAATGGCCAGTTGATCGTGGAAGGGCGCCGTATATCTGCGGTGACTGACAAACAGATCACGGAGCTCGGTATCACGCACACGCCAATGCACCCGGAGCGTGATCTGCGCGCAGCTGGGGTGGTGTTCGAGGCAGAGTCAAAGTTCCGCGATCTGTTCGCCAACACGGTTGTCGTTGATGGCCGCATCGTTACCGGCCAGAATCAAAACAGCGCAACCGAGACCGCCGTGAAGATGATGCAAGTTCTGCTCGAGGATGAAAGCGGCGAGACGATCTCATGATGCGGTGGTGCCTCGCGGCCTGCCTCGCCTTTGCCGGTTTGGCGGCTCAGGCGCAGACACGGCCGAACATCGTCGTGGTGCTCGTGGACGATGCCGCCTTGATGGATTTTGGCGCCTTTGGCGGCGAGGCGCATACGCCAAACATTGATGAGCTGGCCGCGCGCGGCACACTGTTCCGCCAGCATCGTGCGACACCTTTCTGCGCGCCGTCGCGGGCCATGCTCCTAACGGGCATGGACAACCACCTCGCCGGGCTCGGCACCATTCGCGAAGTCCTGCCACCGGAACATCGCGACCAGCCAGGCTATACGATGGCCCTGGAACCTGGCGTAGAAACCGTCGCCACCAAGCTAAAACGCGCTGGCTACCGCACATACATGACTGGCAAGTGGCATCTCGGGCATGGCGAGGGGCAGTTGCCGATCGATCATGGGTTCGACCGCTCTTTCATTCTCGATGCGTCGGGGGCGGATCATTGGGAAAACAAACCCTACATGCCGTACTACCGCGATGCGCCTTGGTTCGAAGGGCGCGAGAAGGCGGAATTACCGGAAGACTTCTACTCCTCCACCTTCATCGCTGACCAGATGCAGGCCTATCTGGAACAGGATGCAGATTCAGCCGAACCGTTCTTCGCTTATGTTGCTTTCTTGGCCGTCCATATCCCGGTTCAAGCGCCTCGCGAATATACCGAGAAATATGTCGAGACCTACGCGGCAGGCTGGAACGCGATCCGCGAGCAACGTTGGCAGCGTGCGCAGGACTTAGGGCTAATCCGCGAAGGCGCGCCGCTTGCTCCGCAGCCCGAAACCATCCCGCGATGGCAACACCTCAGTCCGGAAGAGCAGCGTTTCGCCGCTAAGAGCATGGCGGTAAATGCCGGCGCGCTCGAAGCGATGGACTCTGAGCTCGGGGGCTTGATCGATTATGTCAAATCCATTGGCGAGTATGAGAACACGATCTTCGTCGTGACATCCGACAATGGACCAGAAGCTGGTGACCCCTGGGGTGGTAGCGGGCAGTTTTGGTTCGAGATGCAGGGCTATTCGCGCGACTATGAAACGCTCGGCGAAAAGGGCAGCTATGTCGCTCTGGGGCCAGGCGGTGCCAGCGCCAATGCCGGGCCGTCGCACTTGTTCAAGTTCCACGCCGCCGAAGGGGGATTGCGTGTGCCGATGCTGATGGCCGGACCGGGCATTGAAGCCGGTATGACCATTGATAGTCTGTCAGTGATGACCGACATCGCGCCCACCTTGCTCGACTTGGTGGGTGCCGAACACGATCATCCGGATGCCAGTCCAATGACGGGGCGTACGCTCCAGCCAGTTCTGTCCGGTGGAGCCGAGCAGGTCTATGCAGACACCGATGCGGTCGGTTTCGAAACGTCAGGCCAGGCCGCGCTGTATAAAGGGCAATACAAGCTCGTCCGAAACATCGCTCCGCACGGCGATGGCATCTGGCGCGTGTTTGATATTGTCGAAGACCCGGGTGAGACGATGGACCTGGCGCCCGAGCGCCCGGAACTGCTGGCGGACCTGATGCACGCGTATCGCGTCTATGCGAACGAGGTCGGCATCCTCGAGCTGCCTGAAGGCTATCAAGTCGAACGGGCGATTGGGCGCAATGTCGTCGGCAAGCTTTGGCAATATTATTGGGGGTGGGTTGTCCTGGGCCTGCTTCTGATGCTGGCCGCAATCACGGGCGTGATGATCGGGGCGCGAACACTTTGGCGGCGTTTGAACTGACCCGTTAGGCCCAGCCTTCCAAATGATTTTCGCGGATCACGCGCCGGCTCGTTTTCAAGCGAAGAATAGGAGCGAGATTCGTTTCCTCGAACAGAGCCTCGATCTCGGCCTTATCTGACGCGTCCAGTGCTTCGAAGGCGTCCGTGAGACGTTGCAAGAGGTAGAACCGATAGGGCATCACGGCCGTACGAATGGTGTGCCCGCGCCAGTCAAAAGTCGCCATGCCAATCCCACGCCCGAGTGCGCCAGGCTTAAGTTGCGGTGCGTCTTGCTCCGCCAGCCACTCATTCGCGAACTCGATATGGGCGGTGATTTCGGGCAGGTAATCTTCCGCGATAAACCGCATCAATGCCTTGAGTGTGTCCGGAATGGCTTCGAAGGTGTAGAGGCCCTGGCCCGCCTTCAACGCCGCTTCATCGTGAACCCTTTCGGGCATGTTCATGCGTTCCGTCCAGCGGAACACACGCGGTGCCGTCGTTTGCATAAGGTGCAAAGGTTTGGGGTCCCGCGCCAAGTGCGCGTAGAGAGGACTAAACAGGCCATAATCGCCAAGCGTGGGGGCGCCGCCAAATAGATAAGGGCGTTCTTCCAGGTGAGCATTGAAGAGCGAGAGAAGCTCAACGTAACTCGCTTCAATTGTCTCAAAAGTGTCGGGCGTCACGCCGAACGCCACCGCTGCCTTTCGCATGCGCCCACTCGCGTGCAGGAAGACCGGTTCGCGCTCTTCTGTTGTCAGACCGTCAGGCAGGACGTCCTCGAAAGCCATGCGCAGGAATTTGAGATTGGTCTCGTCGAAATTCCATCGATAATGCATCGCCGCGCGCAGGATGCCTTCGCCGCCAAATAGCTCGAAAAGATGTGCAAGCACCCGCAGCTTTGGATCATCGGGATAGATAGACGATTGCGAGAAGCCTTGGCTTTCAAAATGGTCGAGAATGTCGGTGCCGTCCTGAACATAATCGCCATTGGGTGTTTCGATGACCGGAACGATCCAGCGGCCGACCGCTTTTGCCACCACGGTGTTGAAGTGCTCTCCGCCAGCCTTCACTTCGCGGAACGGAACGTGATTGCGGCGCATGTAAGCGCGCACTTTGCCCGTGTAGAGCGAGGCCGCCATTCCGTAGAGTGTATATTGATCAGTCATGATAATCCTAAGTGTGGGGAAGTACTACGGGACCCTGGAAGCTGCGAGGGTTCTTGCCCCAGTTCCAGATGAAGCAGCGCGTGGGTGACGGCAGTTCGACGACCCAAGGCTGGTCGAGAGTGACCTGTGATAACGCGCCGCCGCGAGGCAAGACCAGCTTGTGATCATTCTCAGCCGTGCCGATAAGTTCAACAAAGCACTCGTCGCCAATCGTCATGATGGTCACAGAGCGTCCCCTTTGAAAGCCAACCGTATGCGCTTTGGTGATCATGATTTCCATGGCTGCATCGGGTTGAGATCGGGGCTTTGGTTTTCCGGCTATCGCGATTTGAAGAAACTGATGCCCGGAAATGGTTTTTTCTTCTAGCGGAGCACCCTGTGCGCTGGGCGAGTGCCGAAATGCGGTTGCATCCGGACTTACTAATCCCATGGATGCTTTGACAAAAGGCGCCTCGGGGGCAAGCTTTTCCCAGTCTTCAATCGGGATCGTCGATTTGGTGCCCCAGACCTGCTGAGTTTGAGTGTTCACGACTTCCATGAACAAGCCACGTCCGCCCGAGAGCTGTCGCCCGCTATCAGGCGTGGCTTTTTGCATAAGCTCTTCTAGCGACGGTGCGAGCTTATTCATATTGTCTCTCCGTTCTTCTGTTTCGCGGGAATGAGGCTGAGGACGAGCATTACCAGTGCGATTGCGAGGAAAGGCAAACTGGAAGCGGCGCCGGGCGAGGTCTCGAGCGTCACTGTGGGCTTGAAGTGTGCCACGGCCATGCGACCGCTCCACTCCAAAACGAAGACAAGATAAAAAAGTGGAATCAGCGACCTGTAGCGAACCAGCACGAGTAGGAATAATCCCGCGAGCAAGAGCTGGGATAAGCCCCATTGGCCGAATATGGCGATGACGTTCGCGGCGGCGGCGTCTGAAAAACTGTCCAGGGGAATGGTCGCGATACTCTGCGCGCCGCCGTCCGGGGCGGCGAGATGTACACAGCTGCGGAAAATGAGCATCAGCGTGAGCGGGATGAACACGTAAAGCGCGATCTTCTGCCCCGGAAACCTATTGGTGATGTGCTTTGGAAAGAGCGTTTTCAATACCTGCATCATTCTTTTCGACTCCCGCAATTTTTCGCCTTGTAATGGCATGTTATATGCCATTACAAGAGTTGGTGTACAAGGAAATTCGATGGAGCAAGTTTGATATGAAAGTGCTGAGAACTCCCGAGGAGCGTTTTCATGATCTGGAGGGGTATCCGTTCGCACCCAACTATGTTGACGTTCCTGACCAGGAAGGCGGGTCCCTGCGGATGCACTATGTCGATGAAGGACCGCGCGATGGGCAGCCGGTAGTGATGATCCACGGCAATCCGACCTGGTCCTACATGTGGCGGTCGCTCATTCCTGTTTTGGCTGAAGCGGGTTACCGCGCCATTGCCGTCGACATGATCGGCATGGGGCGGTCTGACAAGCCAGCCTCATTGGATGACTATACAATCGCGCGGCACGAAGCCTGGCTCAAGGCGGGGTTGATCGATGGGCTTGGGCTGACAAATGCGCATTTCATTCTGCACGACTGGGGCGGGATTGTCGGCCTGCGCGTGGTTGCGAACAATCAGGAACACGTCGCCAGCGTGATCTATTCCAATACCGGTTTCCCGACCTGGGAACCTGGAAAAGAGATCAAGGAAATGATCCGCCCCGGGACCGAAGTCCTGCGACCATTTCAGGAAATGGTGCGGCAAACCGAAGAGTGGCCACACTGGGAACAAGTCGCTGCGATCGTGCTGTCCGACATGACGGACTCTGTCAAAGCCGGCTTTGCGGCACCGTGCCCGGATCCGTCTTACGTAGTCGGTAATCGCAAGTTCGCGCTGATGCTGCCGACGCAGAACGACAATCCGATGCTTGAGGACAATTGGCGGGCATTGGAGAAGATGAAATCGTTCGAGAAACCGTTTCTGTGTCTCTATTCGGATAAGGATATTGTGGCGCCGAATGGGCATAAGTCTGTGCATCCTTTCATTCCAGGTGCCCAGGCGTATGACCCGATCATTCTAGAAGGTGGTAGCCACTTCTTATTGGAGGACATTCCAGAATTGTATGGCGAAACGGTGCTTGCTCATTTGTCAGCGTTGAAGTCCTAATTCGACGGTTCAGTCGGCGGTGAAATTTTACAGCTCTCAAAGAACAGGGACCCATCATGGAAGTGATCAACGAAGTTGCGCCAACCGACCCAAACCACATTCGCAAGATGATGGAAAAAGGTCCGGACGGCCCGATCTTCATGGTCAATCTGCTCAAGTTCAAGGACAAGGCAGAGTATCAAGACGGCCGCGAAACAGACCTTACCGGGCGAGAAGCGTACGCACTTTATAGTGAGTTAGTGGCAGATATACTGCCAAAATTCGGCGGCCGATTTTTCTTTGCTGCAGACGCAACATTCCTGGCGCTTGGGCAGGTTGAAGAGCTCTGGGATGAAGTTGCGATTGCGGTCTATCCTGAGCGCGTAGCCATGATGAAAATGTCGGGCTCGGAAGAGTGGCAGGCCGCTGCCCAACACCGTGCTGCGGGACTGGCCGGTCAGCTCAACATTGAAACAGTGCTGCAGGATTGGTCGAAAGATCTACCGTGGATGAAGATGCTGCTAGACCAGATGGGCGACTGATCGAGAACGTTTCTCACCGATCAGTCCGGCGACTTTTGCGACCGCCCGGAAACCCAATCCAAGCCGCGCCAGCCCAGCCATCCGATCAGCAAGAGCAGCAATGCCAGTGTGATCCGGACATGTACGAATGTGATTGTAGGGCGCGTGATAAACACTTCCGTATGATCCAAAGCCCCATACTTGTAGACGCGGCCTTCTTTCATTGCTGGGGCCATGCTCATGTTGATCAAGTCCCGCAGTGATCGATAACGCACCACGATGACGCGATCCACTTCATTGCCATACTCGCCGAGCATCAGGCCGACCCGCTCGCTATCAAATACCGGATGGCCCGCGCGCTTAAAGAGCTGGGGCATGACGATGCTGCCATAAGTCTCGCCAGAGATACGCGCCGCCTCGCCCTCCTTTAGATTCTCCAGGTTTACCGCATAGAATTCCTTGCCATCATCGCGCGGGATCATCTCCGCGAGATTGTCGACGAAACCGCGCCGCGCGGAGCCGGAACTGCCATGAAAGGCGCGAAGTTCCTGGATGAGCTGTTCGCCTTCCTCGGGCGTGATTGGCTTACCATTCCCGCCATACCAAGTGGAGAACGCGAGAAAGAACAGCGCGAGAAAGGCGGCCCAGCCGGTCTTGAATTTGAGCATCATGGAACTCCTGTCAGAGGATTAGTTGGGCCAGTAAATATATTCGTCGCCGTCCTCGAATCGCTCTGCCAAGGTCTTGTCGATCATGATCGGGCTCTCTGACACGGATGCATAGAGGGGCGGCACACGATTGGCGTGGTGAGCATCAAGGATGGCTCTGAGCTCTGCCAGCTTATCGGGGCGGGCCTCTGCGAGATTGACTTGCTCGGTTGGGTCTTCGGCGAGATTGAAGAGCCAGTCATAATCGATCTGGTCATTGACCTGCAGTTTCCAATCACCGGCGCGAACGACTTTATAGTGCCCAGCATTCCAGAAAATGGCGTCGTTTTCTCGGCTGATCTCGCCCGTCCCATCCGCCAAAGGCATCAGGTTGTGTCCATCGATTATGACATCTTCTGGCAGTGGCGCGCCCGCGCCGGCCGCCATGGTCGGCATCAGATCGATGTGAGCCACCGGCGTATCGACAACTGTTCCAGCAGTGATGCGTTGGGGCCATTTTATAAAGACGGGCACCCGAATCCCGCCTTCAAACAAGGTGATCTTCCAGCCGCGATAGGGCTCGTTGACCTCCGGAAGCCCCAGATAGCCGGCACCGCCATTGTCGCTAGAGAGGATGATGATCGTGTTGTCAGAGAGGCCCTCCTGTTCCAGCTTGTCCATGACGCGACCAACGCTGCGATCGATCGCGCGCAGCATGGCAGCATAGACGCGAAGCCGATGCGGCTCGATATCGCCGACCGCTTCATAATCAGCCTTGGTCGCCTGCAGCGGTGTGTGCACGCCCCAATGAGCGAGGAAGAGGAAGAATGGACGGTTCTTGTTTGCTTCGATGACCTTCAGGCTTTCATCGGTCCAGTAATCGGTCAGATAACCACCCGGCTCAAAAAGCTCACCACCATTGTATGACGTGGCGAACTTCGAGATCGCCCAGAGCGTCTTGTCGATCGGATCGAAGTCGAGTTTTGCGTTGACGACATTGGGGTCGTCTTCCGGCAAGAATAGCAGGTTTTCCATGAGCAGACTTTCGTCAAAGCCTTGCGCCGTGGGATGAAATTCACCGACGGACCCGAGGTGCCATTTCCCGATATGGACCGTATGGTAATCGACTTGCTTCAGGACTTCTGCGATCGTGACCTCGCTCGCCGGGAGTCCTTGTGCATTGTAATCTGGGCGCGTGGCCGCAGCGGCCTCGTCATACAAATATTCGGGCAGATTGTTGTCCATTTCATTGCCCAGCCTTGCGACCATCGGGCTGAAACCACGGCGCGTGGGTGTATATTCAAATCCTGTCCGCGTAGGATACCTACCCGTCATCAGCATTGCGCGAGATGGCGCACAGGTGCCTTGACCGGCATAGGCCTGCGAGAATATCGCGCCTTGCGCGGCCAGCCGGTCAATATTCGGCGTCGGCGCGCGTCCCCCCGCCACGCCGCCTCCAAATGTCGAGAGATCATTGATGCCGAGATCATCAATCAGGATGAAGACAATATTTGGTGGACGCTCGGAAGGCGGGGCAGGCGCGGTTGCCGGGCCTTGTTGCCAGGCGATCGGCCTGTTTGGCGCAATTGTGTCTGTGCTTGATGCGGCAGCCGGCGGTGTGGATGTCTCAACTTGCGGGTCTTCTCGCTCGGAGAGGGAGCAGCCCGCCAGCATTGAGAGCATTATGGCGCCCGCCGCAAAATTCAGTTTGCCGCGACTGAGCGCGCGGGTCTTGATAGCTTGCATCATAGCTTGCTCCTCAACTGTTTCTTGTCGATCTTCCCCACGGCTGTGAGCGGGATCGTGTCGACGAAATGGATCGCTTTCGGGATTTTGTAGGCGGCCATGTTTTCCTGGCAGAAGGTCAGGATTTTCGCCATCAGGGCATCGCCGCCGCGCGCTGCGCCCTGTTCGCTCGCCTCGACAAACAGGTTCACAATATCATTGCCCGGTCGTCGCGGATCTGGTGCGCCGACAATCGCGCATGACCTGACCTCTGGGAGTTTGCAGAGCTTGTCTTCAACCTCGACAGAAAAGACCTTGTAGCCGCCGACAATCAGCATGTCCTTGGCGCGATCGCTGATATAGATGTAGCCCTCGTCGTCCATGTATCCGACATCACCGGTGCGCATCCAGGTTTCGCCTACGAAGGATTTCAATGCGTCTGCTGTTGCATCAGGACGTCCCAGATACCCTTTCATGATGTGAGGCCCGCTCACCCACAGCTCACCAACCTCGCCGCTTGGCAAAGGCCCTTCGCCAGTTTCGGCATCCATGATCAGCACGGAAGAGCCCGGCATGGGCATGCCCACAGATCCAGGCTTGGCCCGCGTCGGTGGATTGTTGGACGTTGTGCCGCCGGTCTCAGTCATTCCGTAGGCTTCAGAGATCTTGCCTGCGCCCAGAACGGACTCCAGCGCTGCGAACGTCGTGCTGGAGAGCGGCGCCGCACCCGAAATTGCCAAAAGCAGATTTTCGAAATTGAGGTCTCGGAACGCGGGATTTGCGAGCAGCATTTCATAAAGCGCAGGTACAGCGAATAGGCGGGTTGGGGGTGTTTTCTTGAACGCCGCGCAGATCGCGTCCGTATCGCGGGCATTCGGGAACAGGAAACACGTTGCGCCAGATTGCACGCAGGTCAGGATCAAGGTCAGGCCTGCGATATGGAAGAGGGGGAAGGCGGACCCGAAAACCTCCTTGCCCGGAACCGGTGGCGGAGCAGACGCGTTGAACATCTGAATGCCGGCATTGATGCCATAATGGCTGATTTCAGCGCCTTTTGGAGGGCCAGTTGTGCCGCCAGTATATTGGATGACGAATGTCTGGGCCGGGTCTACAATTCGCTGGTGAAATACCGGGCTGTGATCGCTGACCAGATCACGATACGTCCGTGTATTAACCCCGATGATTTCGGGTGCTTCGATGACGGTACCATCTACGTAGTCGAGTGGTCCGGTGAACACGATATCCGTGAGACATTCCGGCACCTTCTGAATGCCGGTCAGGCTTGGCGCCAGGTCCGTGAGCGAAATCAAGACTTTGATGCGGGCATCGGAAATCTGGTGGGCGATTTCTGTGCTGGTCAACAGGGGAGACACCCCGGTGACAATTCCTCCGAGCTTGCAAACGGCAGCAAGCGCAAAACAGAATTGTGGAATGTTGGGCATATGCAGACCGACAACATCGCCCGGTTCAACCAGCTCATCCAACGCGTTGGCAAGACGACTGGCTTCGGCGTTGAAGGTCGAGAATGTGAATTCTCTCTCAAGGTATTTGAGTGCCTCCGCGCCCGGAATTTCGGCGGCCTGGCGCTCAAGTTGCGCCCCGAACAGGCCTTGGTCGAAGACGGGCTGCTGGATCCCAAGCGCGGCCTGAATGGACTGCCAGGGGCGTTGAACGGCGATTGTTTGAGACGTCACGATATGCTCTGGAGAAAAGTGCCGGAGTTCCAACAAGTGCAACTCCGGCAGTTAGGAAGAGCGGCCAAACAGGCCACACGGAGTTAGTTTCCGGGACGGATCGTCAGCTGAACGCCATAAGTCGCTGGTGGCCCATACCATCCGACAACGCCACCGGCGCCAGCAAATCCACCTGCTGAAATCAGCGCGCCCAGCGGCTGTCTTGCCGCCTGGATGAAGTATGCCTCGTCCGTGACGTTCTTGCCGAAGACTTCCAGCTCCCAATTCCCGGACTGACTTTGGATGCCAGCTCGAAGATCGAGGAGGCCATAAGCGTCCTGGTCGCCCGGCGAGTCCTGCGTGACGCGAATGAGATTCTGGTCTGCGCGCCAATTATAGTCGGCACGAAGTTTCAAGTTGAGGTTTTCAGAGATGGGGTGCAGCCATTGCCCGCCTAATGTGTATTGCCATTCAGGGGCAAAAGCGGGTGTTTGACCATTCCTGCTACACGTATCGTCATTGGGGCTAGGTGTTGCGCCGAAATCCGTCGGTGTTTCGCCAAGTCCGCATTGCGCATTCGGAAAGTCTGTGTACTGAGAATCCAGGTAAGCCAGCGACCCGTTAATCGTCAGGGCATCTGTCGGCAAGAAAGCGAAATCGGCTTCGATCCCTTTAACTTCTTGCTCGCCCGCATTCCCGACAATGAAACCCGAACCAGTTGGCGCGAGTGTTGCCTCCTGAAAATCTTCGATCGTCGTGTGATAAGCGGTCGCGTTAATCAGGACACGGCCGTCGGCAAATGTTGATTTGATG
Organism: Hyphomonadaceae bacterium; assembly: GCA_024742355.1. GTDB lineage: Bacteria > Pseudomonadota > Alphaproteobacteria > Caulobacterales > Hyphomonadaceae > Henriciella. The sequence continues at coordinate 366,045 of JANSYM010000004.1, forward strand.
CCGCCTTCATATGTGATTGAGTCTTCATTATCGAACTCCAATGCTGACCCGGCGGGCAGACGCCGAGAATTGAAGCCGCCAGATTTAAAACCCGTCGACGCTGTCGCGAACAACATCACGTCATCCGTGACCTTATAGCGTGTGTTCGCAGACCAGGTGACGCTGTCTTCTTTGCGCGTTTGATCCGGTGGATTTACCGGCGGAAAGACAAGGAAATTGCCCGCAAATGCGTTTGTTGGATCGTTAAAGTGGATAACTTCGACATCCTTTTCATCCTGGCTCCATCTGAGGCCGCCTGTCACATCCCAACGGTCTGTGAGGTGAAGCGTTGCATTTCCATAGATGGCAACAGAGTTGGTTTCTTGCTCGAAGTTCGAAGTGAAATTGTCGCCTACGTTAAAGCCGCAACCGACTGGGGGCAAACATGGTAGCGCAGGATTGGGGACGGCGAAGACCCGGTTTGCACCGACCTGAGCGACAGCGAACTGATCGAACGTTGTCTTTTGATTGTAGAGGAATAGCCCGCCCAGATACTCGAATTTCTCACCGACAGGCGAGGTGATACGAAACTCCTGGCTGGACACCTTGTTTTCCTGGATCTGGTCAATGTCCAGGACCGGATTGGCGAGTGAATCAGAGGCGATGAAAACGTCGTTCAGCCATTCTTGATACCCCGTGATCGAAGTGAGTGTCAGCCCGTTGGGCATGTCCCAATCGATTTGCGCCGACAGGCCCTTGGATTCCGTTTGGTCGTTCGGAGCGTCATCAGCATTGACCACGTGATCACTATCGCTCGCATTGTTGAACGGGAATCCAGCGGCAGCCTGGGCAGCGAGGAAGCCCGGCGTGGCGATTCCGAAAGGGCCGGTTGGGTCAATTTGCTCGGCAACGCAGCAAGCTTTGTCGATCTCGCTATAATGCGCGATCAAATTGACCTCCAGATTGTCGCTCGGCTCAAAAAGGAGCCGTCCGCGAATGCCCATCTGGCGGCTGTCATTGATGTCGCTGCCGGTAAACGTATTGTCTTCGAAGCCGCCGCGCTCGCGGTAATATGCCGTGACACGACCGGCGAGCTTGTCCTCCGCGAGTGTTCCGCCAACGAAACCGTTGATCCAGGTCTGATCATAATCGCCGGCGCCGAGGCGAAGCAAGGATTCGGTCTCATAACTCGGCTTTCGAGTTGTGACATTCAGTGCGCCAACTGGCGTGTTGCGACCATATAGCGTGCCCTGCGGGCCACGCAGGATTTCGACCGACTGAATATCGCCGAGCTCTCCAAACGCCATAGCGCCCGTCGGCTGATAAATGCCGTCCAGAAACAATCCAACGCTCGACTCGATTCCCGGATTGGTGCCGGTTGAGCCAATCCCACGAATTCGCACTGACACATTGCGGGCGGTGTTTGATGTCGGCAGATCGAAATTTGGAACCGACTGCGCGATGTCCGTCATGTCGGTAATGCCGCGTACTTCGAGGTCCTCACCCGTCAGCGCGGTAATCGAAATCGGAACGTCTTGAACATTCTCTTCCCGCTTTTGCGCTGTGACGGTAACCGCGCCGAGGCGGCGTGTGTCTGCTTCATCCTCTGCATCATTGTCTGCAGTTTGAGCGTGTGCCCCTAGATTTGCCGTTAGTGCCAATGCTGCGACGCTGAGCGATAGAGCTCTTACGTTTAGGCGATCCATATTTTCCTCCCGAGAAATTACTGGCATATTGCACGCCATTAGTTATTCTGGGTTTCAAACATGGTTTCGGAAAAGAGACTGTCGCTGAGGCGACATTCTAAAAATTATAGAGAGCAACGTGGATCAAAGGACCCTTGTCTCAGAAGCGCGCCGTGCGATCGCAAGTTCGCCTGTTTTTGAGGGCATGCCTGAAACACTGGTGGAAACACTCGCAGATACCGCGATTTTCGAGCGCTATGATTCTCCATCAGTGGTTATTCGTGCGGGAGAGTCCACGTCCTTTGCCCGCTATGTGCGCACGGGCTATGGCTTCCTTCGCGGCGAGTCGAAGGATGGCCGGGAATTGCAACTGGCGCGAACCGGAGAAGGGCAGTGGTTCGGTTGGGTGCTCGTGTTTTCACCTTTGAAGGTAGAAAAAGATCACTGGGCGTCCGCAGGCACCGAGTATATCGCGTTTCCAAAGTCGGCGCTCTTGGAAATCGCGGAAGCCTGGCCGCAAATCTACCACAATGCATTCTTGGATACTGGGCGAATGGTGCAGGGTATTTTGCGCTGGGTCTGGACGTTTCATCTAAGCTCAGACGACGAGAAAGTCGCGAAACTGATCGTGCAGATGCTGCCACCAAAATTACGCAAGGGGCGCTACTGCCTGACGTGCAGCCAAGCCGATCTCGCCAGCCTATGCGGGTTTGGGCGGCAAGCGGTCAACCGCCACCTTACGGTGCTAGAAGAAAAGTCACTGATCGTTCGAGCCTATCGCAAGATTGAAATCCCTGATGTCGAAAGGCTGCGGGCTTATGCGGACCGTGATGAGCTTATCTAATTTTCAAGGAAGATGGCCGAGTGTTCAGTAACTAATAGATCCTCGCCTGCATAGTCGAACCGTGTGGTCTCAATCCGCATCGATGCTGGCGACAAGCGCTTCCAGAACCAGTCGGATCGATTTCTTCGCGCTCTCGACAGAGCGTTTCTGATCTTGTCTTAGCTGCCGCCAAGTGGAGAAATCCAGCGCCGCTTCCATCGCACCAAACAGTTCCCGATTGGATGTGATTTCCGGAGGCAGAATGGTTTTCAGCGCCGAGCGCAAGTACACGATGTCGCGATCATGCTGTTGCCGAAGAAAGTCAGATTGGAACCGCCGCAAAGTGATGCACATTTTCATTGGAAACACCGTCTCATAAAGCTCTGCGCGTCTGTCCAAACACTCGAACAAACGCCCATGCCAGGACGTCTCTTCATAAGGCGCGACAAGCATTGGCGTGATTGCTTTGGCGACTTCTTGCGTCATTTCATCATAGATACTGTCCATGTCTTCAAAATGACGAAACACAGTCCGCATGCCGACATTGGCGCGCTCAGCGACCGTGACAGCGCTCGGGGTCATGTTCCCTTCTCGGAGAAGCTCGAACATTGCTTCAATGATGCGTCTGCGGCTTCGACCGCTGCGCAATCTGCGCCCATCATTTGTGTCCGGCTCGACCGTCGGAAAAGGGTTCTTTTGTTGCGTTGATTTCTTCAAATCGCGCTCCCAAAATTGGCGTGCTGTGTGACAATATAATGAGAAGGTGCAAAAAAAGAAATAACAGGTGGTGTCAGAGGTGTTGCTGGTCCCCAGTGAATTCGCATTCGGCATTTTCCCATATTGGGGAATTATCGAACCTTGAATCAGCGATACAATGAGTTGCTGCCGCCCACATCCTGGGAAGAGAGGCGGGCGGCAGCTTTGTCCGCAATCAATTGAGACATTGATCGCGAGGGAGTTAGATCGCGTCACCCGCGGCACGAACGGAAGATACCAACCAGGCGGTCAGACCATCACCATGCTTGTCAATGTAGGATCGAAATCGCTCATCGGCCTCCCATAGGCTGGCAAGTTGAACATGGAGTTCGGGCGATAAGTCATAGAACCATCTGCAAATGTGCTTGCGATGCCTCTCGATAATGTCGAGCGCGACATAAGAATCCGGTGGTGTTTCCTGTCGCATTGCCTGGGCTGCATCATCCCAGATTTGATCAAGCTCTGACTTAATGAGTGCCCAGTCAGCATCCGAGTAGTTTTTGGTCCGGCGCGCGCTTTCAGCATACGCATTTGTTTCGCCCCAGCGCTGAGCGACTTCGCTTTCAAACTCCACGGGGTCGAAGCCGTCAAAAATCACCGTCAGATCGAGCTCCCGCTCTTCTTCACCGAGGTTGGTCAATGCGGAGTCGACGGCATTAATCATTTTATGAGTTTGACCCAGCCGCTCAACCAGCTGGGCTCGTTGCTGGCGAAGGGATTGCGCATAGTCGAAATCTTCATCGTCGAGGGACAGACGAATTTCTTCGAGCGCCAGACCAAGGGAGCGTCCGATCAGGATTTGCTGCAAGCGCAGCAGATCGTTTTCGTCGTATAGTCGATAGCCCGCGCCGCTACGTCCGCTCGGCACCAACAGGCCGATTTCGTCGTAGTAATGTAGTGTGCGTACGGAAACGCCGGCGATCAGCGCGACGTCTTTGACTTTGTATGTTTTCAGGCGTGTCATCACAGCCTCCTGTTTCGTGATGACGTGGCTTATGCGCCCTCACGGAACTGTAGGGTCAAGCCACTGTTTGAACGCGGAAGATTTTTTTTCGACCGCTTTCAACAAACGAAAGCCGCCTTTACAGGCGTGACACGCTCGTCATTCGGAGCTTACAGTTCCTTGAAGTATCTCGCGACCGGGTAGCGTTCAAACCCCGCGCTTTCATAACTTGCTCGGGCGGGTGCGTGACCGCGATCATCCCCTGTCTCAACGAATGCCATCTGGAATCCTCTTTCGACCATCCAGTCGAACGCGAAATCGATAAGACCCTTTCCGACACCGCAACGTTGGAACCCCGGATCCACAGCAATGATGTGGATTTCTCCCATCGAGTCTTCCGGGTGCTGACGAAGTCCGAGATATCCGGCGATTTTTCCTTCATACTCCGCCACCCACTTGGATGTTTCATCGTCTTTGAATAGCGCTTCAACATCGGCAAGCTGACGCTCCAGCCAGCCGTCCGGGTAGAATGAGTCGTAAACATATCTTGGAATGTCTTCGCGGAGGAGAGGGAACACCGGCTCCCAAGCCTGTTCCGTGATGCGCAATATGTCTGGAAGGCGATCAGAAGAGTAGGGCAAGATATTCAACATTTCTAAGATACCTTCACTTGCGGCAGGAGAAACTGTCGTCTCGCCAATGCAGATCCGAGGCGTTCCTTGGAATACCAAGGTGACAGCACGTTCCGATCGAGTAAGTCGGCGTTCTTCATGATGAACTCATCAAAGCGTGCATTTGCCTGTGCGGCGCATTGGTCTGCCTCAGAAAAACTGGCCCATAGTTTGAGTTAGGATCGGCTCTGAAATGGAGTTGAACCATGGGCAAGAGAGCCAAGCCTGAAGAGATCATTGCAAAGCTGCGTGAGGTGGAGGTCCGCCTCAGCCAGGGCGAG